>CBIHRW010000023.1:0-58831 GCA_966212545.1 uncultured Noviherbaspirillum sp. | reverse complement strand
TCCTGTTCAGCACGCGTCGCAGGTGCGATGGCGTTTCAGTGAGGTCTGAACCACGGCGCGGTTCGACATGCCTTCCAGGAAGACGGCCAGCCGCTGGCTGATGCCTTTCAGGAAGAGGCCGGGATTCGCGCGGCGCACTTCGACGCTCGCTTCCTGGTCGGCTTCGACGACGGTCAGGCGTCCGGGCACGGCGGTGAAAGTGTCGCCGGCATGCAGGAAATAATCGTGGTTGATGCCTTCGACGGTAATCCACACGCGACCGCGCTGGATACGCAGCGTCTCGGCGCGGGAAGCGGTGCCGGAGATAGCCTGTCCGGCGGCAATGGTCAGCGTCTTGTTTGTGAATAGCCCTCTCATGATATTGCTCCTGGTCTGACGGAGAGGATGCCGCTGCGGGGTTGCAGGATCGCTTTTTCCTCTGCCGTGAGAGCATAATAGTCCTTGCGGCTCGCTTGTCTAAACGATATATTTTTGATTCTATTGTTAATTTAATTCACATGGCGGACTTCCGAAGACTTCCTAATCTGGCTGCACTGCGCGCCTTCGAGGCAGCCGCGCGACATGGCAATTTCTCGCGCGCGGCCGAGGAAATCCATGTCACGCACGGCGCCATCAGTCATCAGGTACGAGCGCTGGAGGAGGAGCTCGGGGTGGCGCTGTTCGTCCGGCATGGCAAACGCATTGCCATCACAACGGAAGGCGAGCGGTTTGCGCTGACCGTGCGCAAGGCACTGTCCGATATCGCTGCCGCCGCCGATGCGCTACAGGCCGGCAGCAAGCAGAAGCGGCTGACGGTGACTTCCCTGCCTTCGTTCGCTGCGCGCTTGCTGTCGCCGCGCCTGGGACGATTCATCGAGCAGCATCCGGACATTGAAGTGATGCTCCAGTCGAGCGGCCAGTTGACCGACTTCGTGCGCGAGTCGGTGGATATCGGCATTCGCTTCGGACGCGGCAACTATCCGGGCCTGGCGGTGGAAAAGCTCACCGACGATTATTACTACCCGGTCGCCAGTCCGCGCTT
Source organism: uncultured Noviherbaspirillum sp. (assembly GCA_966212545.1). Taxonomy (GTDB): domain Bacteria; phylum Pseudomonadota; class Gammaproteobacteria; order Burkholderiales; family Burkholderiaceae_D; genus Noviherbaspirillum. The sequence goes on along the minus strand of CBIHRW010000023.1, from coordinate 57,810 downwards.
CAACCGCGGCAAGCTGCCGCGTTCGCCGGACAAGCTGCTGCAGCATCCGCTGCTGCGTTGCGAGGGAGAGCCGTGGACACCCTGGTTCAGGGCAGCGGGATTGGATTTCCTGGAGCCGACCGGTGGACTGGTGTTCCAGGATTCATCGATGCTTACCCGCGCTGCAGTTGAGGGGCACGGTATCGCGCTGGTGCGTCATGCAATTGCGGTCTCCGATATCGAATCGGGCGAACTGGTGCGTCTGTTCGATGTGGCGATTCGATGTCCGCAGTCCTACTACCTCGTATGCCCACCGGAAGCCCTGCAGAAGCAGCAGGTGCAGGCGTTCAGGAAGTGGCTTCTGGAGGAAGTCGCGAAGCTGCCGCAACCGACTGTATAAACCGATTACAGAACGACCTTCACCATCGGGTGCGACGACAGCGCCCGGTACAGGTTGTCAAGCTGCTCGCGGCTGGTGGCACGGACTGTGACAGTAAGCGAGAGGTAGGTGCCTTTCGACGACGGGCGCATTTCCATCTTGCCGGCATGGAAGGTGGGGTCGTGGACCGTCACCACATCCACCATGGTCTGGGCGAAGTTCTCCTGCATGACGCCCATGATCTTGATCGGGAAGTCGCTCGGGTATTCGATGAGGCTGTCGGTGGGCTTGCTGGTGGGCTGACTCATGGCGTTGCTCGCTGGTCCGTTCCGGAAGGCGGAACGGCAAATCTTCAATGCCGGTATTTTACGCCCTCTTGGCTTCCTGATAAGCGTCGTACAGTTTCCGGAAGATAGGCCCGGGCTTGCCATTGCCTACAGGCTTGCCATCGAGCCTCGTGACCGCGAGGATTTCGCGTCCGGCGGACGTCAGCAGGATTTCATCGGCGGCGACGGCCTCCTCATGGGAAATATCTCTTGCCTCAAAAGGAATGTCGCACGCCGCGCAGAGTTCCTCGACAAGCCCGTAGCGGATACCCTCGAGGATGCGCGTGCTCCTGGGCGGCCCGTACACGCTGCCCTTGCTGACGATCCACACATTCGACGAAGCGCCTTCCGTCAGCGAGCCGTCACGGAACTGGACGGCTTCCAGCGCCCCGTTCTCGGCAGCATGCTGTGCCGCGAGCACATTGCCCAGCAATGAAATCGACTTGATGTCGCAGCGGAGCCAGCGCAGGTCGTCCACCGTCACGCATGCCACGCCCTTGTCGACGGTATCGGCATCTGGCGGTGAAAACGGATTGGTCATGATGAAAACCGTCGGCTTCGCATTTTCAGGGAAGGCATGCGCGCGTTTCGCGACACCGCGCGTGACCTGCATGTAGAGCAGCTGCGTGTCCGCCGGATGCGCGCTTGTCACCTTGTCGATCAGCGCCATCCATTCGTCTTCCGTGTGCGGATTAGGAATGCGGATCGCATTGAGGCTTCGGAACAACCGCGCCATGTGCTGCTTCGCGCGAAACATTCTGCGGTTGTATACCGGGATCACTTCATACACCCCGTCGCCGAAGATGAAGCCGCGGTCGAGCACCGGGATCTTCGCTTCGGACAGGGGCGTGAACTCGCCGTTCAGGTAGACGAGCGGGTCTTGCGTGGATGCTTCAAGCTTCGTAACTGATGAGTGTGACATCGGCGCCGGCGTCGCGTATCGGGATCAAGGCCTGGTACTCGGAAGACTCGTGCCATCCCAGTAAAGTTTCCTTGTCGGGGAAGCGGGCGACGACGGTGTCGGTGTGCGGGTGGGAGCCGTTGAGGACTTTGAGCTTCTTGCCGCGGAAGACAAGCTCGCCGCCCCAGGCGGTAATGATGGGGCCCACCTTGTCGCGATACTCCGCCCATTTGGCGGCGTCCTTGATGGTGATATGGCCGATGATGTATGCAGGCATGGCGATCTCCTTGCGGGGGAGAAGGCGGGACGCATGCGCGCCCCGCGGGGACCTACAGTAAAACAGTGGGACTCGTGTGCTCAAGTTGCCTTGAGCCCACGCATTACTTCATCCAGAGGCGCATGGAATCCCAGGCGCGGCCGATGATGCTGGCCTGGTTCACCTGCTCCAGCGCAACAACCGGCAGTTCGGTCAGCGCTTTGCCGTCGACCATCATCTTCAGCGTGCCGACCTTGCTGTTCTGCGCAACCGGTGCTACCAGCGGATCCATGCGCTCGAGGATCGGCTTCATCTTGTCGGCAATGCCTTTGGGCACGGTGACATACACATCGTTGGTGAAGCCGATCTTCACCTGGTTCTGCGAGCCCTTCCACACTTCCGGCGTTGCAACCGGTTGGCCCTTGGCGTACAGCTTGATGGTGTCAAAGTTCTGGAAGCCCCAGTTCAGCAGCTTCTGGCTTTCCTGCGCGCGCACATGGTCGGACACGGTGCCCAGCACCACCGAGATCAGGCGGCGGTCGCCGGTGCCGTTCGGACGCTTGGCGGTGGAAATCAGGCAGTAGCCGGCAGCAGCAGTGTGGCCGGTTTTCATGCCGTCAACCGTCGGATCCAGCCACAGCAGGCGATTGCGGTTCGGCTGCTTGATCTTGTTGTAGGTGAATTCCTTGGTCGAGTAAATCTTGTAGAGCTCCGGATGGTCCTGGACCATGCGCGTCGCAAGAATCGCCAGGTCCTGCGCCGTGGTGTAGTTGTCTGGATGGGGCAGGCCGTGCGGGTTGGCGTAGCGCGTGTTCTTCAGGCCCATGCGCTCTGCTTCGCGGTTCATCAGCGTGACGAAGGCGTCTTCGGTGCCGGCCACCGCTTCAGCCAGCGTGACCGCCGCATCATTGCCGGATTGCACGATCAAGCCATAGAGCAGGTCGTTGATCTTCACCGGGGTGGCCGGATCGATAAACATTTTCGAGCTGCTCGGATCGACCTTCCAGGCGCGGACCGACACGTTCACCGTCTGGTTCAAGTCGAGGCGCTTTTCCTTCACTGCGGAAAAGGCAAGGTAGGCAGTCATGATCTTCACCAGAGATGCCGGCTCGACGCGCGTGGTGGCATCCTGCGATGCGAGCACCTGGCTGCTCGTCGCATCGAGCAGCAGCCATGACTTGGCAGCAATGGTAGGCGGCGGCAATGCTTGCGCAAATGCAACAGAGAATGTGAGTAGGGTGGCCGCAAGGGCGGCGATGAGCTTTTTCATGGGATGTGCAGAAGGAAACCCCGCCCGGAGACCGCGCGGATACAAGAGTAAACAAGGTCCGAATTATAGCCCCGCAGAAAGCTTGCGTTCGGAAACCGTAGTGCCCCGGAGGGCTTTTTCCACGGCTTTCCTTCGGGCTTTCACCGGTGCCACATTTCGACCACGAAACTCTTTATATGTTGCAACTTGCGGTGAAAAAAGTGATCCGCCCCGGGAATCACGATTACCGGGAGGTCTTGCGGGCGCGCCCAATCGAGCACATCGGACAGCGGGATCGTCTCGTCATGCTCGCCATGGATGAGGATGGTGTTGGCAGGAACGGGCGGAATCGCCCATTTGCCTGCAGCAGTGCCAACCAGAACCAGCCGTTCGGCCGGTGTTCCATTGGCGACAAGCCGTTGTTGCAGTTGCGACTGAACGAAGGTGCCGAAAGAGAAGCCGCCGAGCGCGACAGGCAGGCCCGGATATTGTTGCTGCATGTGCTGCAGCAGCACGGCCATGTCGTCGGTTTCGCCGCGTCCTGCGTCGTGTTCGCCCTCGGACTTGCCGACGCCGCGGAAATTCATGCGCGCGGTAGCGTAGCCGATAGCGACAAAGGCGCGCGCCAGCGTTTGCGCCACTTTGTTGTCCATGGTGCCGCCGTACAGCGGATGCGGGTGTGCGACAAGCGCAACGCCGCGCGGCGTCGTGGACGGCAGGTCAAGTGCGCATTCGATGTTGCCGGCAGCGCCGTGCAGGGAGAAGCGTTGAGTCTGGGAATTCATTCTTCTTATCGCTAGATCTTGAGACGGTCGACGACCTTGCCCTTGACGATATGCTCATCGATGATTTCATCGATGTCATGCTGATCCACATAGGTATACCAAGTGCCTTCCGGATACACCACCAGCACCGGGCCTTCTTCGCAGCGGTCCAGGCAGCCGGCCTTGTTGATGCGCACCTTGCCCTGTCCGCTCAGCCCGAGCTGCTTGATGCGTGCCTTCGCATGCTCTTGCGCAGCCTGCGCGCCCTTGTCATGGCAGCAAGGACGGCCTTCTTCGCGCTGATTCAGGCAGAAAAAGACGTGGTGTTGATAATAAGGCTTGTCAGACATGTCAATGCCAATCGGGAAGTAAAGGCGCCATGATACACCCCGCTCAGGCGCGCTTCATGCGGTGCGATGGATGCAAAAGGAACCAGAGCGCGAAGAGCGGCCAGAAGATCGACAGGAAGTGCGCCGCGCCATTGAAATTCAGGAACTTGCCCTGCGTCCAGGCTTGCAAGGTCGCTACGAAATACGGATTTGCCGGTACCAGGTTGATTGCGATGAACCCCAGGACCAGTGCGATTACCGCCAGCCGGCGCTGCGCGACGGGCGGCGCATAGGAAAGCCCGCCAACCATCATCATGCCGATCAGGAGGCCGCCCTTTGCGCCCGGTGTCAGCCATGCAAGTGCATTGGCGGGGGCAAACAGCAGGGCATTCGCCATCACCTTGACGGCGACGGCGATGATCACGAACAGGAGCAGCAGCAATGGTTTCGGCGCCTGTTTGCGCAGCAGGATGGACAGGGTCAGCACCGCACCGATCATGCCGAAAGCCGTGATCAGCGTTTCTGACAGCCAGTATTCCTGCACCGACAACTGGACATCACGGGTGAGCAAGGCGGCAAGATCGACCGGGGTTTCGATCCAGTCGGAGATCCAGTTGGAGAGGGCCGGCATCAGTTGCCCGTGGCCGAACAGGTAGCCTTGCGGATAGATCTGGGCAAGCGGCCACAAACCGGCGACGATGAGACCGCGTCCTGCCTCCGGAATGAACCACGCGCGCCGCAATTGCAGCAGCCGGCTCTGCTCCAGGAAGGCACGCGTCAGGAATGCGCCGAGGAAGGCACCGATGCAGGTTCCGGCCAGATTGGTCAGGAAGTCAAGGTTGGACGAGACGCGGTTGGGCAGGAAGGTCTGGATCGCCTCCAGCGTGCCTGACAGCAGCATGCCGGCGAAGATCGCGACGATGGTGGCGGGAAGGCCGCGCAGGGCCGGATACAGCGCAAACACCACCAGTATCCCGAAAGGCAGGTAGCCGATGATATTGGCCGCCACGTCAAAGCCGGTCCAGTAATGCGGCATCGGCATGATCAGGAATGCCCATAGAGGCAGGCCGATATCGTTCCAGTTGGAGAACGGGTAGAGACTGGCGTAAACGATCAGGAAGGTGTACATCAGCAGGCCGACCCGCGCGAATGTCGATACACTCGCTGTCTGGACCGGTTCGCTGGCGGTTGTCTGCGGGTTTTCCTCGGTGAGCAAGCTTGCGCCTTCGTTGTTTCAGCGTAGATAAGGTATTGTCTGCAGATGCGCCTGTTGCGGCAAGCGAAATTATTTCAGGGCGAGTCCATGCATCCAGAGGATGATGTCGGCAATCGCAGCGTCGCTCGCCGCGGCCAGCGCCGAGACGCCGCCTGCCGCGTCCGCGCTTGGTGCGGGCGCCTGCCGGATGAAGCTGCGCTGTGCGACGAGCGAACGTCCGCGGTACACCGACGCGCGCAACGCCACCTGGCCGGTGCTCTGTTGCGGCGACTCGAAATGCTGCGTGAAATCGTCCGCTTCAATGCGCAGCACAGGCACGTCGACAGCGCCGTCGGAGGCGGACAATGCAACGCCGCCGACCTGCGCAATTCGGGCCTTCAGCTGTTGCGTAAGCAGCTGCGCCGGCGTCATTGTCCATCGCGCCTGCGAATACGGACGCGGCTGCTGGCTGTTCGCGTAATGGAGTCGGTAAAACATCATGCTGCCGTCCAGCCAGACTGGCGCCTGGACGCCTGCAACACTTATCGGCGGCAACGCCGGCAATGCTGTCTGTTGCGTGCGCAAAGGTCCGAGGTCGTACAGCGTCGTCGGAGCCGACCTGCCGATGCTGGAACACGCGGGCAACAACACTGTGCAGGCGGCAAGGGCCACGAAAGCCGCGATCATTCGTTTCATTCTTGTCCTCCCTTATTTTGACGGCACCGCAAAACCCGGCTCACCCGGGCCGGGAGACGTCTCCGGGGACCCGAACAGCACGCTTTGGGGGTTCTCGCTCAGGCTTTCGAGCGTGCGATTGAATGCGCGTATGGACGAACGTGCATCGTTTGCCAGCGGCAGCGTGTCGTGTTCGATCCGCTGCGCCACTGCACCGAGGCGGGCGGCGGTATCGGTGATCGTCGAGATCGTGCCGCCGGGCGCATTCATTTTCGTTGCGATGCTGTTAAGGCTGGTGGCAAGCGCACTGGCGTCTTTCGACAGGGCATCGATCGAGGCCAGCGAGCGTTGCGCCTGCGCGGTGAGTTCCGGCAGTTTCGATAGCGTCGGCTGCAGCTGGCGCGGGATCTTTTCGACTTCGGTCGCCGCCTGGCTGACATTGTCGAAAGTACGCAGGATCGCCTGCTGGTTGTCCGGATTGAGCAGGTTGTTGACGCGCCTGGCCACTTCTTCGGTTTGCTGCAGGATAGCCAGGCCGCGCGACTGCAACTCGTCAAACAGGCTGGGGCGCATTTCGATGCGTGCGACTTCCTGTGGCGTGCTGCGGAGCTTCACCGGCCTGCTGCCATCGTCGTCGAGCTGTATGTAGGCAATACCCGTGACGCCTTGGTAACCGAGCGTCGCAAATGTGGATTGAGTGATCGGCGTGTCCGGCTTGACACTGATGTGCACCAGGATCTGCCCGACCTCGAGCGGATCGAACGTAATGTCGTCCACCTTGCCCACGTCGAGGCCGCGGTAGCGGACCGCGGCCTGCGGATTGAGCCCGGGGACCGACAGTTTGGTCGCGATCTGGTAAGGCACCCATTCCACCTGGTCGCGGTTGAGCCAGAGGCCGACGAAGATCGCGGCCGTGAGCAGCACGATGGTGAACAGGCCGGCGATGAGCGCATGCGCCTTATTTTCCATGGTTGGTTTCCATTTCCTTGTCGTTATCCTTTTCATGCAACACCTCGAGCGCGCGCTGGCCGCGCTCGCCGAGGAAGAAACGCTGAATGAACGGATGCGGCAATGTAATCACTTCCTGCGGCGTACCCAGTGCGATGACCTGCTTCTCGGCAAGCACGGCGATCTTGGTCGACAGTGCAAACAGCGTGTCGAGATCGTGCGTGACCATGACCACCGTCAAATGCATTTGCTGGTGCAGGCTTCGTATCAAGGACACGAAGCTCTCCGACAGGTCGGGGTCGAGCCCTGCAGTCGGCTCGTCGAGAAAAAGCAGTTCAGGTTCCAGCGCCAGCGCACGCGCCAGTGCGACCCGCTTGATCATCCCGCCCGACAGGTCCGCCGGCATCTTTTGCGCATCCTTGGGCGTAATGCCGACCATGTCCAGCTTCAACAGCACCGCGTCGCGGATCAGGTCTTCGGGCAATGCGCGCAGCTCGCGCATCGGCTGGGCGACATTGTCGAATGTGCTGAGCGCGGAAAACAGCGCACCGTGCTGGAACAGCATGCCCCAGCGGTTGCGCAGCTGGCGCAGGCGGGCGCCGCCGACGTTGTGGATGTCCTCGCCGAACACTTCCACGCAGCCGCGCGTCGGCTGCTCGAGCCCGAGCATCTGCCGCAGCAGTGTCGTCTTGCCTGAACCCGATCCGCCCACCAGCGACAGGATCTCGCCTTGCTGTACTTCAAGGTTCAGATCCTGGTGGATCACGAAGTGGTCGAACTGCGTCCACAGGTTGCGAATCCGGATGAGCGGTGCCGTCATCAGAACCCGACCCCCTTGAACACGATCGCGAACACGGCGTCGGCGAGGATGACCACGGTGATCGCGGTCACCACCGACAGCGTAGTGCCCTGTCCGAGGCTGGCCGTATCCGGTTCGATGCGCAGGCCGAAGTGGCACGCCACCAGCGCGATGAGACAGCCGAAGGCCACGCCCTTGCCCAGCCCGATCCAGTAGTTTGCCAGCGGCACCGCGGCCGGCAATTCCTGCAGAAAGTAGGTGGCCGAGAGCCCGAGCTCGACCTTGGCCGCCGCCATGCCGCCAATCAGCGCGATGGCATCGGTCCAGACCACCAGCAGGGGCATGGAAACCGCCAGCGCCAGCACGCGCGGCAGGATCAGGCGGAAACCGTGCGGCATACCCATGACCAGCATGGCATCCAGCTCTTCCGTTACCCGCATCACGCCGAGCTGCGCGGTGATGGCCGAGCCCGAGCGGCCGGCAACGAGGATGGCGGCCAGCAGCGGGCCGAGTTCGCGAACAATGCTCATGCCGAGGATATTGACCAGGTAAACATCGCCGCCGAAGGTATGCAATTGCTGCGCCGACAGGTAGGACAGCACGACACCGATCAGGAAACCCACCAGCGCGGTGATGCCGAGTGCCTGGTAGCCGATATGGAAGACATTCGCTGAAATTTCCCGCCACGGACCGCGCAGCGGATGCAGCAGCAAGGTGCGCAGGTCGAGCGTGAGCTGCCCGATCAGACCGATGAAGCCGATCAGGTGGCCGGACAGGTTGTGCAGGAACTGGGCGACCGACTGGGGCGAGTACCAGGCTTGCTTGGGCTGTGGCGGCAATGTGAGGGTTCCCGCCTGTTCGATGCGGCAGAAGACTTCCTCATGGGCCGGTGTCAGCGCCAAGTGGGCCGGGCGTGTCTTGCCCCAGGCATTCCAGAGTAATTGTGCGCCGATATGGTCCAGGCCCGACACCTGCGACAGATCCCAGGTGGTGGCGCCATCCCGGGGCAGTGAGTGCAGGACGGACTGAATTTCCCGGATGGTCGCCTGATGGGCCAGCGCATGAACCTGCCAACGGCCCGAAGCCGCGACGGCGAGTGGCGTTCCCTTCGTGATCGTCAGTGTTGGCGCTTGGTCATTTGGCATCAGGATAGTGTAAGGGAGATTGCCATACGGGTCATCCGCCTGGCCATGACGCGCGTCAACGCGATTAACCTTCAGCAAGCATCCCGTTACAATGTGCAGATGACCGCATCTCTCACTTCCGCGCGCATTGCCACGCTCTGCCGGCCCGCCGCCCAGCACATTACTGTCCGCGTGGTGGACGAAACCGGTTCCACCAATGCCGACCTGCTGGCCGCGCTTCCTTCGCTGACCGGGCCAATGCTGCTGATCGCCCGCTCCCAAACCGCTGGCAGGGGCAGGGCAGGACGCAGCTGGCTGTCGGCGCCCGGCAAATCGCTAACCTTCTCGCTGGCCTGGAAATTCAACCTGCCGGTCCACGCGCTGGTCGGCCTTCCGCTGGCGGTCGGCGTGTCGATTGCCGAATCGCTGGCGATGTTCAATGTCCAGGTGAAGCTGAAATGGCCGAATGACGTGCTGCACGAGGGCCGGAAGCTGGCCGGCATCCTGATCGAATCTGCCGGCGCCGGAAGCGTTCCGCATGACGCGAGCTGGGCTGTGACCGGCATCGGCATCAACATGGCACTCGGCGAAAGCATGGTGGCCGAAATCGGACGCCCCGTCGCCAGCATTCCCTGGCTGGCGGAACTCGACCAGGACATGCTGATGGCGACGCTGGCGAGCGGGCTGGCCGAGGCGCTGGTGCAGTTCGAACACGAGGGGCTGGGCGCCTTCACGCAGCGGTGGAATGCATTGCATGCCTACACCGGGCAGCCGGTGATGATTCTCGACAACGGCAAGCTTCAGCATGAGGGCCTGGCAATCGGCGTCGACGACGTCGGCCGGTTCCTGCTTGATACACCGAGCGGACGCCGGGCGATTGTGGCGGGCGACGTATCGCTGCGCCCGAGAGGTTAACGATGCTGCTCCTGATCGATGCCGGCAATACGCGCGTGAAATGGGCTGTCGTGTCCAGCAGGGAGCGCAGCCCGGGTGCCCTCGGCCAATGGACCGAATGGGGCATGGTGGAGCATGCGCAGGTGCGCAGCCTGAGCGAGACATGGCGCAAGTACAAGGTCATGCGCGTGCTTGCGTCGAACGTGGCAGGACAGGCGATGCGCGAGAGCCTGGAGCAGGCGCTGCTCGGCGCGTTCGGCATGCAGCCGGTTCCTCTCGAGTGGTTTGCCTCCGTCCCGGCACTGGGCGGCGTGCGCAACGCCTATCGCAACCCTGCGCAGCTCGGCTGCGACCGATTTGCCTCCGCCATCGGCGCGCACGCGCTGTTTCCCGCAAGGCCGCTGGTGGTCGCCACCTGCGGCACGGCGACTACTGTCGACGCCATTGCTGCGGACGGGACATTCCTGGGTGGTATGATCTTGCCCGGACTCGGGCTGATGGCCAGTTCGCTCGCCAGGAACACGGCGCAGCTGCCGGAGGTCGCGCAAAACCTCGACATTGCGGAGCCGTTTGCCGACCATACCGACGCAGCCATTGTCAGCGGCTGCATCGCCGCGCAGGCCGGGGCGATCGAGCGCGCCGTCGCAGCCCACGCGCGCCACGGCGGCGAGGTGCAATGCATCCTGTCCGGCGGCGCGGCCGCGCTGATTGCGCCGCACCTGTCCGTGCCGCATACGCGTGTCGACAATCTCGTGCTGATCGGCCTGCATAAGGTCGCAATGAATACATGATGCTGAAAATTTTCTTCTGGCTGCTGTTGTTGGGGAATGCCGGCCTGTTCGCCTACCACCAGGGGCATTTCGATGCATTGCTGCCGACCGGACGCGAGCCGGCGCGCATGAAGGAGCAGGTGAATGCGGACAAGGTCCGGCTGGTTTCTCCTCCTGCGCCGAAACCGTCCGCACCGCCGGCCGAACCGCCACCCCAGGCAGATGCCCCCGCACCGACACCCGCCCCTGCACAGGCAGCCGCGCCGGAGGCAAAGAAGCCGGTTGTCGTCGCATGCACCGAGATCGGCAATTTTCTCCCCGACGAAGCCAAGCGCTTCAGCGCTGAACTCGCTTCCCTGTCACTGGGCGACCGCGTGAAGCAGCGCGCGCTGCAGGAGGTGGGCAGCCACATGGTGTACATCCCGCCGCAGGCCGACAAGGAAGGCGCGGAGAAGAAAGCCGGGGAGCTGCGCAAGCTTGGTGTCGATGATTTCTTCATCATCCAGGACAACTCCAGCATGCGTTGGGGCATTTCGCTCGGCGTATTCAAGCATGAGGAAGCAGCGCGTGCGCACCTGGCAGCGTTGGGCCAGAAAGGTGTGCGCAGCGCCCGCATCGTCCAGCGCATGGTGACGTCGAACCAGGTGGCCTACCAGGTGCGCGAACTCGATGAAGATACGAAAGCCGCGCTGGACAAGATCAAGGCAGGATTTCCGAAACAGGACGTGCGCAAGTGCGATTAACGCGGATGGCGTGGATGCAAAAACAAAGAAGCCCGGCAACGCCGGGCTTCTTTGTCGCTGTCAGAGGAGATTGCGCTGCTCGATCAACTGCCCGCCGATCGATTGGTAGATCACCACTGTTCCATCCTTGATGTCTCCCTTGCCGTCGAATTCGATCGCCCCCTGGATCTTGCCGGAGAACGAGCCTTTGGCCAGCACCGGCAGGTAGGTTCCGGGATCGGCGGAACCGGCCTCCTGCATTGCCTGCGCCAGGATGTGAACGCCGTCATACGACAGCGTGGAGTAGGCGCCGGGCGTGCCGAACTTGGACTTGTACATGTCCATGAAACCGATCCCCGAGGACAGCCAGGAAGGCGGCACGCCGGCGATTGTGCAGAAGTAGTTGCCGTTGGCGCTGCCTTCCGCACCCTTGATCGTGGAGATATCGCACATCGCATCCGCGACCACGAACTTCGCCGTGGAACCGGTCTTGCGCAGCGCCTTCAGCAGCGGCAGGCCGGCTGCCTCGTCGCCGCCGAAGAAGACCACGTCGGCATGCGCGTCCATGATCTTCTTGGCGAGCGCGTCGAAGTCGGTCGCCTTTCCGTCGACGCTTTCCCTGGCCGCCTGCAGCTTCTTTCCCTTGACGCCGCGTTCGACCTCGTCCGCGATGCCCATGCCGAAGGTGGTGCGGTCATCGACCAGGTAGAGCGACTTGGTACGCAATTTTTCGCTGATCAGCCGCGCCAGCGTCGCGCCTTGCTGGATGTCGTCGGCAGTGATGCGGAAGGCTGTCTTGAGGCCCATGCGGGTGTACTTCGGATTGGTTGACACCGATAGCTGCGGAATGCCGGCTTCCGCATACAAGGGTGCGGCCGCGATCGACACGCCGGAATTGAAATGCCCGAACACCGCCGAGACACCGGCATCGATCAGGCGTTTGGCCGCCGCCCGGCCTTCATCGGGCGAGGCCTTGTCGTCCTCGATCACCAGCTCGAAGCGGGCGCGCTTGCGGTTGATGGAAAAATGGTCACTGTTGAGTTCATCGATGGCCACCTGCGCGCCGTTGGCGATGTCCTTGCCGTATTGCGCGAGCGGTCCCGACATCGGCGCGACCACGCCGATCTTCACCGTAACCTGGCGGCTGCATGCGCCCAGCAGCAGAAGTGCCGCCAGCGCGCAGGCGATGCGAGCGAAATGTTTCATGTCTCCTCCTGTTATTGGAATTGTGCAGGCTGATAGTAGGAGAGGTGGTTTGGGATTAAATTCTGATTATTGTTAGCGACGCAAACTTTAATTCGGTGAGTTGCGCCATGAATGGATGATTTGACGTGCGTCTTTATTGGTTTGCAGATGAAAATTTGCTGCGAGTGCGAAAACCGCGGCAGGGCGCATGGCGAGTGGATCTCCCGCATGTCAGGCCGTGTACTTCGGGCAAGGGTGTTGCGCTGCGATGAGGGGGGGGCTGGAGGAGGGCGCGCAGCTTATGGGGAATCAGCGTCCTTGTCGTTGTCCGGGGCCAATTTCCGCATTGCGTTGCGGATCAGGCGCATTTGGTCAGTGAAATTGCGGCAGGCATTGCAGACCAGCAGGTGCATGTGCACCCGGGCGCGCTCGACCACGGTCAGCTCGCGGTCCAAGCCTTCCGACGTAAGCCGATGGACTTCCTTGCAAGTGGGTTTGATAGGCATTAACGATTTCCGAACCAATTCAGGTCCAGGCATTCGCGCAACTGCACGCGCGCCCGGTACAGCATGACCCATGCATTAGACGTGCTGATCCGCATTTCCTTACAGATTTCATCGGTGTCCAGTTCCAGCCATTCCCGCATCATGAAAACGCGGGCGGTCCGGGCGGGGAGCTTTTCAAGGCAGACCTCCAGCACACGAAAAAAGTCCTTCTGCTCCAGTGTCGCGTCCGGATCGCCCCACTGCCGGGGCATGTCGACGGTATGGCCGTCGGGTTTGAACAGTGCGTCGATCACGTCGGCGTCGCTCTGGTCCTCCCCGGCTTCGATCTGCAGTTCGCGCTTCGAGGCGCGCATCACATCGATGATCTTGTGCTTCAGGATTCCGGTGACGTAGGTGCGCAGCGACGACTGGCCGGCGAAGCTGTCGGGCTTCTCCAGCACCGCGATGAGCGTGTCCTGCACCACGTCTTCCGCGGCCGCCTCATTACGAAGCTGCAAGACGGCGAAACGCACCAGCGCGGGGCGCAGGGCCTCCAGATCGGCGTGAAGGATGGCACTCATGTAACACTCATTGTCAATTGAGCAAAGCCTATAGGATTGATCGGGGGATGACAAGAAATCTGCCGGGAAATCACCTCGCTTTCCCTGTAAAATCGCGAAAATCGTTTTTCAGGACCCGCCATGACCGACCTAGCAGATCCCAATACCGACCTGTCCGGCGTCTCGCCGCAGATCAAGGCCGAAATTCTCGCCCAGGCACTGCCCTATATCCGCAAGTTCCACGGCAAAACCATCGTCGTCAAGTACGGCGGCAATGCGATGACCGAAGAGCGTCTCAAGCACGGTTTCGCGCGCGACGTGATCCTGCTGAAGCTGGTGGGCATGAACCCGGTCGTGGTGCACGGCGGCGGTCCGCAGATCGACAATGCGCTCAAGAAGATCGGCAAGCAGGGCACCTTCGTGCAGGGCATGCGCATCACCGACGAAGAGACCATGGAAGTCGTCGAGTGGGTGCTGGGCGGCGAAGTGCAGCAGGACATCGTCATGCTGATCAACCACTATGGCGGGCAGGCGGTCGGCCTGACCGGCAAGGACGGCGGCCTGATCCGTGCGCGCAAGATGCAGATGCCGGACAAGGAGAACCCGGGCCAGTTCCTCGACATCGGCTTCGTCGGCGAGATCGATGCGATCAACCCGGCAGTGGTGAAGGCGCTGCAGGACGATGCCTTCATCCCCATCATTTCGCCGATCGGATTCGGCGAAGACGGCCAGGCCTACAACATCAACGCCGACCTCGTGGCCGGCAAGATCGCGGAAATCCTGAAGGCGGAAAAGCTGATCATGATGACCAACATCCCGGGCGTGATGGACAAGAAAGGCAACCTGCTCACCGACCTGTCCGCGCGCCAGATCGACGAGATGTTCGCCGACGGCACCATCTCCGGCGGCATGCTGCCGAAGATCTCGTCCGCGCTGGACGCGGCGAAGTCGGGCGTCAACACCGTGCACATCATCGACGGCCGCATCGAGCATTCGCTGTTGCTGGAAGTGCTGACGGAACAGGCGTTCGGCACGATGATCCGGTCGCATTAATGATGGCGCCGGGTGCGCAGCGGCACCCGGCATCCTCAATACAGCTTCTCCACCGCATACCCCCTCCGCCGCAACAAGGCCGGCACGCTCGTCTCGCCCACCATATGCAGCAGGCCCACCCCGACAAAGGTCGTGCCTTCATCTAGCAGCATCGCTTCGATCTTGCTCGCCATCTCCGGATTGCGTTTCTCGAGCAGCACGCGATGCGTGAACTCGGCTGAGGTAGTCTTTTCACGCAGCGATTCGCGCATGAAGGCGTCGACGGCCTCGCTGTCTGCCTTGGCCCACGCATCGATCAGTGCCTGCGCCTTCTTCAGCGCATTGCCGTCGCCCAGCTCCGCCAGGTTCTCGCGCAGGTACTCCTCCTGCATCGCGTCCGGCATGCTGTCGAACAGCGACATCTGATACTCCGCCGATTCGAGTTCGTGCACGTCCTTGGCCTGCTTGTCGGCGAGCGAGAGCAGGAAGGTCTCGATGCCATGGCTGCGCTCGTAGCCGTTGCGCTCGAGATCGAGACCGACCAGCATGTTGGCGAGCAGCCAGGGCTTCATGTGCCGGACATTCTCGAGTTCGATGCCGAATGCCCGCAGCGCGGTCACCAGCTGCGCGAGCGTATCAGCCGATACGTGACGCTCGACTGTTTCGCCGACGGGATACAGGCCGTGCTTGTACAGCGCCTGCCGGAAGGGTTCCGGTTTCCGGATGTCGATCTCCAGCACAAGTTTGCTTGCGTGTGCCAGAGCGCGTGTCACTTCGTCTTCGAGGGGGAAGAACGCTGGTTTGCCGACGTGGATGGTGCCGAACAAATAGGTGATATTACCCAGATGCTTCACGCGATACAGGGTGCCGCGCTGCGGCACTGCAGCTTGTGCGGCGGTGGCCGGTGCTGCATCATTGCCTGCATGCGCGAAGCCGAGCCAACATGCAAGCCATGCGCTTAACAAAACGATAACGCCGGACTTCATTTTTCTCCCTGACCGCCATTCTTGCAATGGCTCAATTCACTGTATCAGATGCCTTCCCCTATTTGGTTGTTTGATCTCGACAACACACTGCACAACGCATCCCACGCGATTTTCCCGGCCATTAACGCGAACATGAATGCATTTATGGCAAGGGTGCTCGGCGACGGCGACACACCGGCCGACCCCGAGACGGTGAACGCCGCCCGTCTGGCGTACTGGAAGCGCTATGGCGCGACGCTGCTGGGCATGGTCAAGCACCACAATGTGCGCATGGAGGACTTCCTGCGCGAGGCGCACATCTTCGAGGACCTGAGCTCCATGATTCGCGCCGAGCGCGGCTTGGGACGCCTGCTGCGCCGCCTCCCGGGACGCAAGATCCTGCTCACCAACGCTCCGCGCCGCTATTCGCGCGACGTGATGCGCCACCTCGGACTGCACCGTCATTTCGCCCAGCACATCCCGATCGAATCCATGCGCGTCCATGGCCAGTTGCGACCCAAACCGTCCAGGCAGCTGTTGCGCAAACTCCTCGCGAGGGAGGGCGTTTCGGCCCGTCGTTGCATCCTGGTCGAGGACACGGCCGACAACCTGAAGGCGGCCAAGGCGCTGGGCATGCGCACCGCCTGGGTCACCCAATACCTGGCGTCCAGCCCCAACCTGCGACAGCTTGCCGGCGGCCGTCCAATACCACGATTCACAAAGCGCCCCATTTTTGTCGATGTCAAAGTACAATCCGTAAGGCAACTTCCGGAGATGTTGCACAGGCTGAGGTAGATCCTTCTCGATTGCTTACACCTAAAAGATCATGGCAACCACCAAACCGGGCGAACGCAAGCTTCAAATCCTGCAGACTCTGGCCACCATGCTGGAGCACCCAAAAGGGGAAAAGATCACCACGGCGGCCCTGGCCGCCAAGCTGGACGTGTCCGAGGCCGCGCTGTACCGGCACTTCGCCAGCAAGGCGCAGATGTTCGAAGGCCTGATCGAGTTCATCGAGACCAGCGTCTTCGGCCTGATCAACCAGATCAGCGGCCAACAGGAAAACGGCCTGTCGCAAGTGCAGGCGATCGTTGCGATGCTGCTCAGCTTCGCCGAAAAGAATCCCGGCATGACCCGAGTGCTGATCGGCGATGCGCTGGTCAACGAGGATGAGCGCCTGCAGTTGCGCATGAACCAGTTCGTCGAACGGGTGGAGCTGGCGATCAAGCAGTCCTTGCGGATCGCGGCAACCCAGGGCCAGGCGCGCGAGAATGAAGTTGCCGCCCGTGCCGGCATGATCACCAGCCTGGTGGTCGGAAAATGGCACCGTTATGCGAAGAGCGGTTTCAAGCACAGCCCGTCCGAGAACGCGCAAGCGCAGATCGGCATGCTGCTGGCGTGAGTGCTGAAAGAATCCCGTTTTTTCCGGGGCAGTCCCGAATTTGATTTGCTTCTTCCCACCGTTCCCATCTCTTCATTGGGTTTGCCTACCCTGAAACTGCAGCCCTGTTTGGCGCCTGTGCCGCGCCGCCCCTCTCATTCACTCTGAGCAATGCAGCTGCCGGGCTGTGCCCTGCACCCGCATTCAAACATCAGTACACTCTGTGTCTTCACAATTCACATCCCGCATTGCATGGACGCCACGCTAGAAAAAGAATTTCCCGTTGCCGCATTCGCAGCGCTGCTGGTGGGCGGCATGGCCATCGGTTTCGCCGGCATTTTCATGCGCCTGTCCGACGTCAATCCGATCGCATCCGCCTTCTGGCGCATGGCACTGGCCGCGCCGTTCCTGTGGGCCTGGGCGTTCGCCGTCCGCAAGCAGGACGATGCCGCCGGCAAGCGCACCGGCTTCACCAAGGCGCTGCTCCTTGCAGGCATCTACTTCGCGGCCGACATGGGGCTCTGGCACCTGTCGCTGCACTACACCACGGTGGCCAACGCGACCCTGCTGTCGAACTTCGCGCCGATCTTCATCGCACTGTGGATGTGGATCGCCTACCGCGTACGCTTCGCCCGCATCTTCATCGTCGGCATGGTGATCGCCCTGGTCGGCGCCGTCATGCTGGTCGGTCCCAATGCCTCCGGTGGCGAAAGCAGCGGCAACAGCAAGTTGTTCGGCGATGCGCTCGGCCTCTCCAGTGCGATTTTCTACGCCGCCTACCAGCTGGTGGTCAAAGGCGCGCGCAACGAATACTCCACTGCGCGCCTAATGGCGTGGAGCACCACCGTCACCGGGCTGGCACTGCTGCCGTTTGCGTTGACCGCCCCCGGCGCATTCTGGCCTGCGGATGCGGCGGGCTGGATGCCGCTGCTGGCGCTCGCACTGGTTGCGCAGATTGGCGGCCAGACGGTGATCGCCTACGCCATGGCGCATCTGCCGGCTTCCCTGTCCTCGGTCAGTCTGCTGATCCAGCCGCTCACCGCGGCGGTCGCGGCATGGCTGATTTTCCAGGAAGCCATCGGTCCGGTGCAGATGGCGGGCGGGGCGCTGCTGCTCTGGGGGATCTATCTTTCCAAGAAGGGCAGCTGAAGCCGGCGGGGATACAATATCGGTTTGCCCGCCTTGCTGGTGGCGCGGCCTGTTGTTCCCTACGTGTGACACCGCCTTGAATGCCTCCTTCCATCCCGCCGACGATTGTTTCGCGCTGCTCGACGATTGCGATGCCAGCGCGAACGATCCTCGCTCGCGCCTGCTGACCGGCTTGGCCGGCGTGCTTGCCTGCCACGATGCACGCGAGCTGCCGGACATATTGGCGCGGATGGAAGATGCACTGCGACAAGGCAAGCATGCAGTCGGCGTGTTCAGCTATGAACTGGGCGGGCAGATGCATCGCATTGCGCCCCACGACGGCACGCAGCCGCTGGCGCAGGTATTGCTGTTCGATCGCTGCGAACGCCTGTCATCGGCACAGGCCATGCAATGGCTTTCCGGGCAAGCACAGTCCACGCCGTCGGGCATTGCCAACGTACGCGCAAGCGTTACCGATGCACAGTTCGAGCAAGCCATTGAACGCATCCATGCGTACATCGAGGCGGGCGACACCTACCAGATCAATTACACCTACCGCCTGCGCTTCGATGCCTTCGGCTCGCCGGTGGATCTGTATCGCCGCCTGCGCGAGCGTCAACCTGTGCCCTACGGCGCATTGCTGATGCTGCCCGATGGCCGTTCCGTACTCTCCCTGTCGCCCGAACTGTTCGTAAAGCACGAGCAGGGCATCGTCACGACACGCCCGATGAAGGGGACGGCGGCGGCGAGCGGCGACAAGGAACTCGACGCGCAACGCGCTGCGGCATTGGCTGCCGATCCGAAGAACCGCGCGGAAAACCTGATGATCGTCGACCTGCTGCGCAACGACCTCGGACGCGTGGCGAAGTTCGGCACGGTGAAGGTGCCCAGGCTATTCAGCGTCGATCGCTACAGCAGCGTGCTGCAGATGACGTCGACAGTGGAAGCGCAGCTGAGGGAAGATATCGGCCTTGCGGATGTGTTTGACGCGCTGTACCCCTGCGGTTCGATCACCGGCGCACCCAAGCGCAGGACGATGCAGATCATTCGCGAACTGGAATCCGATCCGCGCGGTATCTATACGGGAGCCATCGGCTGGTTCGATGCGCCGTCTGGCGATCGCCGCCTGGGTGATTTCTGCCTTTCCGTACCGATCCGCACATTGACGCTGCAGCCGCTTCGGGATGACGGCATTCGTGAAGGAGAACTGGGTGTGGGCGCCGGCATTGTGCACGACAGCGTGGCAGCGGAGGAGATTGCGGAATGCCGGCTGAAGGCCGGATTCCTGACCGGGCTGCGGAACGAGTTCGAACTCCTGGAGACGATGCATGCGACGCGCATGGAAGGCTGCCGGCACGTCGATCTCCACCTGCGACGCCTCCAGTCATCGGCGGCATATTTCGGTTTCGCGTTCGATGACACGGCGATTCGCACGGAGCTGCAACGTGTCTGCGATGCTTTCGGTGACGATGCGCCGCGCCGGCTGCGCCTTGCCCTGAAACAGGACGGCAGTTGCTCGATCCAGACCGCGGTCATGACGCCGATCGCCACGCCGGTGAAGCTCCTGCTGGCGGCACAAAAGACGGCTTCGAATGACCTCTTCCTTCGTCACAAGACCACGGCGCGCGCGCAGTACGATGCGGCTTGGCGCATGGCCGAAGCGCACGGTGCCTTCGACATGTTGTTCTGCAATGAGCGAGGCGAGGTGACGGAAGGCGGGCGCAGCAACCTGTTCGTCAAGCTGGACGGACGCTGGTACACCCCGCCGCTTGCATCCGGCGTACTGCCGGGCGTCATGCGCGCGGTCATGCTCGCCGATGCGACATGGAATGCGGCCGAACGTACGGTCACGCTGGATGATTTGCGCCGTGCTGAGCAAGTCGTCGTCTGCAACGCATTGCGCGGGGCGCTCCCGGCAACCGTTGTGTGGGATCAGGCTTCCTTGACGACAGCCTGATTAGGCTGAAACACGACCAGCCAAGTCGCCAGCACCACCAACGCGCAACCGATCAAGGTGTTGAAGTTGATTGCCTCGCCCAGAAAAACGCTTCCCCACACCAGCGCAAATAACGGGATCAGGAAGGTCACCGTCAGCGCTTTGGTCGGCCCGATATCCGCGATCAGTCGGAAATAGATGAAGTAGGCGACCGCGCTGCATAGCAAAGCAAGCAGCGATGCAATCAGCATCACGAAGGGCGTGATCTCGCCGCGCACCGGCGACAGCGGCAGGAAGGGCAGCAGGACCAGGGCCGCACCGAGTTGCGAACCGGTTGCCATCAGGGGCGGCGCGATGCCGGAGGATTTCTTCTTCGAATATGCACCGGCAATGCCATAGCAAAGCGCTGCGGCGACACAGGCAAGCGCAGCCAACATGACCGCCGGCGAAAACTGCGCCGGTCCCAGCCGGACGAGGAAGGCGACGCCGACGACGCCGGTGACGAGACCCGCGATCTTGCGCGATGTCAGCACCTCGCCGAGCACGGCTGCGCCGACCAGCGCGCCCCAGAGCGGACTGGTGGCATTCAGGATGGCGGAATAGCCCGCGGGCAAGGTCAGCGCCGCGTAGGAAAACAGCGCGAATGGCAAGGCTGAGTTCAGCGTGCCGAGAACAAGATAGTGCTTCCAGTTGGCGCGGAAATCCATGCCACGATTGGTGAACAGCATGAACGCCAGCATCGCGACGCCGGCAATGGCAACGCGCACTTCCGCTGTCCACAGCGCGCCCAGTACGGGCGCGACGATACGCATGAAAAGAAAGGACGCGCCCCAGATGGCGGCAAGGATCAGGAGACGGACGAGGTCGGCACTGCACATGGAAATTTCCGGATTGGACGAGTCGACAGCTTAACGCGAATGCCCGGCCGGCGCTGGCCGCATTCGGACATGCGATCAGCGGGGCAGTTGCCTTTGCCGCGAGGCGAGCAATGCGCCGACGAGCAATGCGAATGCGGAGAACACCAGGCCTCGCTGCAAGCCCCCGGCGCCGTCCGAAATCCATCCGACGATCGTTGGCCCGACAATCTGCCCGAAGGCAAACACCGTGGTGAAGCCGCTGATGCCCGCCGACCAGGCGTCCGAAGGCAGGTTGTGCCGCACCAGCGCCGTGGTGGATGCCACCACCGACAGGAACACGGCGCCGAACAGGATGCCCGATGCAAACACCGCCACGGGCGCGGCCGTCAGCACAGGCAGGAGCGTGGCCGCCGCGAGCAGGGCATTCAGGATCGCCAGCGACTGCCCGCCCTTGAAACGGTCCAGCATGCGTGCCCAGATGCGCGAGGAAGCGACGACCGCGAGACCGAGCACCGCATAGAAGGCCGTGATCGACGTCGCGTGCATGCCCTGCTCCTTCAACAGGGCGATGATGAAGGTCATGTAGCCGATATAGCCGACGCCAAACATGAAATACCCCGCCAGGCCGAAACCGAATGCGCGCAGGCGGAAGCGTGCATGGCCGCCCGCCGCCGCAACCGCGCCGTCGATCTGGCGCGCCGGGACGGCCATTAGCAGGGTCATCAGCAGGCATAGTCCTCCCAGTACCAGCCATGCCCACTGCCAGGCATGCGCGGTATGGTGGGCGGCATCCAGCGCAGCGGGCACCAGCAGCGCCGACAGCGTGATGCCAAAGCCCGTGCCGCCGTAATACAGGCCGATCAGGAAACCTGCGCGTTTCGCATGCAAGGTGCCGAGGCGGGCCGCAAGCAGGCCGCCCGAGATGAAGATGAAGGCGCTCGCGATGCCGGCCAGCACCCGCTGCAGCAAGAGCATGCCGGCATCGACGACGAAACCCGATAGCAGCATGAACACGCCGGTCAGGAGCGCGCCGCCGATCAGCGCTGCATGTGCGCCGAGCAGCCGCATCACGGCGGGCGTCGCCAGTGCGCCAACAAAGTAGCCGAAGGCGTTCGCGGTGTTCATCCCTCCCGCAAGCAGGTAAGACCACTCCAGGTCCGCGCGCATCGGCGGGAGAAGGAGTGCGTAGGAAAAGCGCGAGATGCCCAGTGAGATTGCCGCGCCGAATGAAAGCGCGAGCGCGGTCAGCAACGGATGGCGCATGGCGAACTGGTCCGCGCGCATCGCGCTCATGCGTTCTTGCCCGGTCTCTCGCCATGCGGTGCGGTCAGCACAAGCGCCATCGCAGCCAGGACCACCGCGCCGCCGACCACCGTCGAGGCGCCGATCGGCTCATGCAGGAACATGAATGCCCACAGCATGCTGAACAGGGGGATCAGGAAAGACGTGCTCATCGCACGGGTCGGTCCGATCTTGACGATCAGCGGAATGAACAAGGCCTGTGCCAGGCCGGACGAGAGCAGGGCCATCGCCACGATGCAGCCGAGAGCCGCCATCGACGGCATGGCCGCCGGCAGCGAAAACGGCACGGTGGGCAGCATGATGACGCTTCCGACCGCCATGGAGCCCGCTGCCATCGCGATCGGATGAATGCCGTTCGGATGGCCGGTTTTCTTGACGATAATGCTCGACAACGCATAGCCCGCCGCCGCCATCAGGCAGGCGCCGACTGCGGCGAGCGTCGTCATGTCCATCGTGATCGTGCCGGCGCCGACCAGGATCCCCACGCCCGCAATCCCGAGCAGCAGGCCGGCAAGCTTTTGCATGGTCAGGCGTTCGGCCAGCCAGATCATCGAGAACACGGCGCCGAACAGCGGCGCTGTTGAATTCAGCAGCGCGGAGTACGCGGCGGGCAGGTGCAGCGCGGCGAACGCGAAGCAGGAGAACGGGATCACCACTGCAAACAGGCCCACTACCGTAAAGGTTCTGAGGTTGGCCCGCCAGTCCATTTTTACTCTGGTCATCGTCGCGAAGGCAACAAGGGAGACGCCCGCGATGGTGGTGCGCAGCGTGGCCGTCAGCAGCGGCCCGGCTTCGGGTGCGGCGACGCGCAGGAAGATGAATGAGCCACCCCAGATCGCAGAAAGGAATACCAGCTTGGCAAGATCGGAGGCAGACATTGGAATGGAGTTGCGATAGGGAAAGTACGGCCGACCGATTGTAGCACCCGGTCTGGCCCGTCGCTGAGGCGCGAAGAAAAGGAGCGGCCCGGATGACTGAAAGCTGTGCCCTTGTTGTAGCAAAGCCATTCCCTGTGTCAAAACAAGTCGCAAGCTGTAATGCAATTGATACAAGCCAAAGGGGCCGTTGTCGAAGCATTAATAATCATGGCAGGGGAGATTGACATGCCAAAGCGTATCGACAACAACAAATTCATCCATGTATTCATCCACGCGTCGGCGATTGCATTCGCGATTTCACTAGCGTCCTGCGGGAGAGTTGAACCGGGGGCGGAAGCTGGTCCGATGCCGTCAAGGACGGACTCGAGTCAATACATTGTTCCGGAATCGACCGCTACGGCGGTGCTGGTGAGAGCCGCCGGCGAACCGGCTGAGGTAATCTTGCCGACGCAGGTCGAGCACCGCCATTTCGCGATCTACAGTGCCTACCGGGTGTTGTTTGACGATTCGCCGAACGTGTTCCGGTCCCGCGTCAATGGAGAGGGCCTTCAACAGGCAGTGATGAGCGACGATGACATCGGTGGCCTTTCCGGCTGTTCGATGCGCGCGCTTCTGGTGCAAGACTAACTGCCGCAAACCGGGCAGCCAGCATTACGCGCGATACGGATGCTCGTCCATTCCATGTTGCGCGCATCGAGCAGCAGCAGGCGGCCCGCCAGCGACTCGCCGATGCCGGCAGCCAGCTTCAGTGCTTCCGCCGCCTGCATCGTGCCGATGATGCCGACCAGCGGCGCGAACACGCCCATGGTCGAGCACAGCACTTCCTCGAACTGCTGCTCCGGCGGAAACAGGCAGGCGTAGCAGGGCGACGTCGCATGGCGCGGGTCGAACACGGAAATCTGGCCATCCATGCGAATCGCCGCGCCGGACACCAGCGGGACCTTGTGCTGCACGCACGCCCGGTTGACTGCGTGTCGCGTCGCGAAGTTGTCGCTGCAATCGAGCACCACTGTCGCCTGCTGCACGAGCTCGGACAGGCGCTCGCCTTCCAGGCGTTCCTTCAATGCCACCACTTCCACTTCGGGATTGATGCGCGCGAGCGTTTCCTTGCCCGACGCCGCCTTCGGCTGGCCGACACGCTCGGTCGTGTGCAGGATCTGGCGCTGCAGGTTGGTGAGGTCGACCGTGTCGTTGTCGACCAGCGTGATCCTGCCCATGCCGGCGGAGGCCAGGTAAAACGCCACCGGCGATCCCAGTCCACCGGCGCCGATGACCAGCGCGCTCGCCGCAAGAATCTTTTCCTGGCCTTCGATGCCGATTTCATCGAGCAGGATGTGGCGGGAATAGCGAAGCAGTTGGTTGTCGTTCATGAGGCGTGCAACGAGGGCAGGGATAGCGATAGGGCGATTGTACCCGTCCGGTGATCGGGGAGGCCAGATCGCCCGCCGTATAGTGAAAATGAAAAAGGCCGCATCGCTGCGGCCTTTTCAGTCATCGGGCGGTGAAATTACTTCTTCTCGCCGTTCCCGTTCCCATTCTTGTCACCATTCTTCTTCTCGTTGATGGTGTTTTCCTTCTTGCTCTCGATCTTGGCGGACTTGGAGAGCTGAACCGGCAGGCCCTTCAGGTGGTTCAGCGCCTGGGCCAGCTGGAAGTCTTCCTTGCTGCCGAATTCAAGCGGCTTGCGCTTCTTCTCGAGGGCGGCGATGCGCTGTTCCTCTTCCAGTTCGTCGAGCTTGCGCGCCGCTTCATCCTTTTCCTTGTCGTTGGACAGGTGCTTCTGCAGGTCGGCCTCGCGCAGGCGCAGGCCGTTCAGGCCGTCGCCGTCGGCGGTTTCGTCGACCAGCAGGTCCGGCACGATGCCCTTGGCCTGGATGGAACGGCCGTTCGGGGTGTAGTAGCGCGCGGTGGTCAGCTTGACGGCGGTGTCGGCCGACAACTGGCGAATGGTCTGCACAGAGCCCTTGCCGAAGGTTTGCGTACCCATGATGGTGGCGCGCTTGTAATCCTGCAGTGCGCCGGCCACGATTTCCGAGGCGGAGGCGGAACCGGTATTGACCAGCACCACGATCGGTACGTTCTTCACCGCTTCCGGCAGTTTGGCCAGCGGGTCGCTGGTGGCTACGCGCGACGAGGTGTAGAACTCGCGGCGTGCATAGAACGTCTGCTTCGAATCCGGCAGCTGGCCGTTGGTCGACACCACCGGCACGTCCTTCGGCAGGAAGGCCGCGGACACGCCGATCGCCCCCGGCAGCACGCCGCCCGGGTCGTTGCGCAGATCGAGCACGAGGCCCTTCAGGTTGGGTTCCTGCTGGTAGATCGCCTGCAGCTTCTTGACCATGTCCTCGACCGTCGGCTCCTGGAATTGCGACACGCGCAGCCAGGCGTAACCGGGTTCGATGACCTTGGACTTCACGCTCTGCACGCGGATTTCCTGGCGCACGATGGTAACGATGATCGGACGGTCTTCGTCCTTGCGGGCGATGGTCAGGGTGATCTTGGTGTTGGGCTCGCCGCGCATGCGCTTGACCGCCTCATCCAGCGTCAAGCCCTTGACCGGCGTGTTGTCCAGGCGGGTAATCAGGTCGCCTGCCTTCAGGCCGGCCTTGAACGCGGGGGAGTCTTCGATCGGCGAGATGACCTTGACGTAGCCGTCTTCCATGCCGACTTCGATGCCCAGCCCGACGAACTTGCCCTGGGTGCCTTCACGCAGCTCCTTGAAGGCCTTCTTGTCGAGATAGGCGGAATGGGGGTCGAGGGAGGACACCATGCCCGAGATTGCCTCGGTCAGCAGCTTCTTGTCTTCGACCGATTCGACGTAATCGGTCTTGATGAGGCCGAACACGTCGGCCAACTGGCGCAGTTCTTCCAGTGGCAGAGGTGAGGTGTGTTTCTGCGCGCTTGCCTCGAATTGCATCGATCCAGCGATGCCTGCAATGACGCCTAGACCGATAAGGCCGAAGTTCTTCAGTTTGCTGCTCATGTCTCACCCATAGTTATCCGGAGGCGGTTACTTGACTGTGACCCACCCCAGCGGATCAATTGCACGGCCCTGATGCCGCATTTCAAAGTATAAACCCGAATTTTCGTTGCCACCGCTATTGCCGGCACTGGCAATGATGTCGCCTGTCCTGACCACATCCCCGACTCGCTTCAGGACGGCCTGGTTGTTGCCATAGATGGTCATGTACTGCCCGCCATGGTCAATGATGATCAGGTTGCCAAATCCGCGCAACCATTCCGCAAAGACCACCTGGCCGGCGGCGACCGCCTTGACTTCGGCGCCTTCGGTCGTCCGGATGAACAAACCCTTCCAGTTCGGTCCGTCGCCCCGTTTGCTGCCGAATCGGGCAACAAGATCGCCCTTGACCGGAAGCCTGAGTTGGCCGCGCAACGAAGCGAAGGCCTGCTCCAGGCCCCGGTCTTGGACGTTGCCTTCGGGCGTGAGTTCATTTCGGGCCGTTAATTTCTGCGGCGGCTCGTCATCGTCAATTGCATCAGGATTATTCGCCGGCGTCTTGACGGAACTCACTTTTTTGTCAGCCGGCGTGTCGGATTTGTCTTTGGAGCGCGCGAGTTGTTCCTGCCGACGCTTCTCGCGGGCCGCTGCTTCGGCCCTTCGTTGTTCTTCGATTAACTTTGCGAGCCGGTCGACCAGGCCGGCCAGGCGCTGGTCGTCGCGTTCGATGTTGCCGGCTTCCTTGCGCTGCGCCGCCAGCTTGTTCGACAACTGGGCCAGCAGGGTGGCGCGACGGGCTTTTTCCTTCTCGAGCTGGGCTTTCTGCTGGCGCTGTTCCTGGGCGATTTCTTCAAGCTCGTCGCGGGCTTCCTGGGCTGCTACCTTGTTGTCCTCGACCGCCTTCATGTTGGCGCGCAGCGAGTCGATGAGCTTCGCCTGGGCCTGCGACACGTAGCCCATGTACTGCAGCTCGCGGTTGATGCGGTTCGGGTTGTCGCCGGAAAGCAGCAGCTTGATCCGGTCTTCGTTGCCGGCGACATACTGGTCTCGCAGCAGGCGGGACAGGCGTTTCTGCTGGGAGGCGATGGTTTTTGCCAGCTGGTCCTGTTGCTGGGACAGTTTGACCAGTTTCGCTTCCGCGTCCTTCTGTTCGCGGTCCAGTTCGTGCAGCGCGCGGTTGGCTTCGGAAATCGCGGCCTCGGATACGGCCAGCGCGTCGGCAGCATGGCTCTTGGCAGTCTCGGTCTTGCTGATGTCGCGCTTGAGTGCTTCCAGCTTTTGCTGGAGTTCGGCGCGTTCCGCCTCGGCGGCGCGCTTCTGGCGGGTGCGTTCGGTAACCTTGTTGGCATGGGCAGGGGCGTTGCCCATGAGGAGCGCCACCCCGAGAACCGCGACGGTGACCCAGCCGGCATGGCGGAGATGCCGGATGAGGGAGGGGGATTCCTGTCGGTTTCCGGGATGACGGAAGAACTGCATGGAGAAGCGTTACTTCGCCTTCCCCTGGCTGGCAACCGCCTTCATGGCGGCTTCGATCGCTTCCTGGTCACCCAGGTAGTAGCTCTTGATCGGCTTCAGGTTGGCATCCAGCTCATAGACCAGCGGTTGGCCGTTGGGGATGTTCAAGCCGACGATGTCCTTGTCGCTGATGCCATCCAGGCTCTTGATCAGTGCGCGCAGGCTGTTGCCGTGGGCGGAGATCAGGATCTTGCGGCCGGCCTTGATGGCGGGGGCGATTTCCTCATCCCAGGCCGGCATGACACGGGCGACGGTGTCCTTCAGGCACTCGGTCAGGGGAATCTGCTCGCGCTTCAGGCCCTTGTAACGGGGATCGTTGTACGAGGTGCGCGGGTCGTTTGGATCGAGCGGTTTCGGCGGCACGTCGTAGCTGCGGCGCCAGATCAGTACCTGCTCGTCGCCGTACTGGGCGGCGGTTTCCGCCTTGTTCAGACCCTGCAGCGCGCCGTAGTGGCGCTCGTTCAGGCGCCAGTCGTGCTTCACGGGCAGCCACATCAGGTCCATCTCGTCCAGAGTCAGCCAGAGGGTGCGGATTGCGCGCTTGAGCACCGAGGTATAGCAGAGGTCGAACTCGAAACCGGCTTCTTTCAGG
Organism: uncultured Noviherbaspirillum sp.; assembly: GCA_966212545.1. Lineage (GTDB taxonomy): Bacteria > Pseudomonadota > Gammaproteobacteria > Burkholderiales > Burkholderiaceae_D > Noviherbaspirillum. The sequence goes on along the minus strand of CBIHRW010000023.1, from coordinate 29,725 downwards.
ATCTTGCCGGCCTGGCGAGCCTCGTTGACGCCTTTTTCGGTCAGGTCGACGTCGGTCCAGCCGGTGAAACGGTTTTCCAGGTTCCACGTCGATTCGCCGTGGCGCATGAATACGATCTTGTACATGTCAGGAAATGAAGAGAAATAAGGGGATTGGGGACTTTGAAATGCTGCATCCGCATCTATTTTATAATGGCGGGATTGCTTAAAACCATTGAAAGACCTTACTTACCGTGAAATTCTTCCTTGATAACATCTGGCTGATCGGCATCGCATTCCTCTCCGGCGGTGCTTTGCTCTGGCCAAACCTGCAGCGTCGCGGCGCCAGGGTTTCCACTTTGCAAGCGACACAGCTGATCAACCAGGGCAAGGCCATTGTAGTGGACGTGCGCCAGCCGGCGGAGTTCTCTGCGGGGCATTTGCGTGACGCCAAGAACATCCCGCTGGGCGAGTTGTCGAACCGGATCGGCGAGCTCGACAAGTTCAAGTCCAGGTCGGCCATCATCGTCTGCCAGACCGGCGCGCGCGCCGCCAAGGCCGCTGCGCAGCTGAAGAAGGCCGGGTTCAACGAGGTGTACAGCCTGGATGGCGGTATTGCCGCATGGCAGGCGCAAGGGCTGCCGCTGGCCAAGTAATGGAGCAGTGATCATGACCGCACGCGTTTTAATGTACAGCACCGGCGTTTGCCCCTATTGCGTGATGGCAGAGCGCCTGCTCGTGTCCAAGGGCGTCCAGAACATCGAAAAGATCCGCGTCGACCTGCAGCCGGAACAGCGTGTCGAGATGATGCAGAAAACCGGCCGCCGCACAGTGCCGCAGATCTATATCGGCGACACACATGTCGGCGGTTTCGACGACCTGAGCAAGCTCGAGCACGAAGGCAAGCTGGACGGGCTGCTGCAGGGCGCTTAAACTTAGCAATCTTCTACTGGAAGGACGGCAGGCTGCCGTCCTTTTTCCTTCCTATCTTCAACGAAAGACTTCCATGGCCGAGCAAAACAACCAACCGATTTTCCAGATCCAGCGCGTCTACCTGAAAGACATGTCCCTCGAGCAGCCGAACTCCCCGGCGATCTTCCTCGAGCAGGAAGGTCCGAACATCGAGGTGGCCGTGGACGTCGGTGCGGAGGCGCTGGCAGAGACGATCTTCGAGTCGACCGTCACCATCACCGTGACGGCCAAGATCAAGGACAAGGTTGCGTTCCTGGTGGAGGGCAAGCAGGCCGGTATTTTCGAAGCCGCCAACATCCCGCCGGAGCAGCTCGACCCGCTGCTGGGCATCGGCTGCCCGAACATCATCTATCCCTACCTGCGCGCCAACATCGCCGACATGATCACTCGCGCGGGCTTCCCGCCGGTGCACCTGGCCGAAATCAACTTCGAGGCCTTCTACCAGCAGCGCCTGCAGCAGCTGCAGGAACAGCAGCAGCAACCACCGCAGGGCGGTTCCGGTCTCGTGATGCCCGACGGCTCGCCGGCAAAACACTAAGACAGCCGCATCGTATTCGCAGGGAGATTGGATGAAATCTGCGCGTCTGTTCGTGTTGTCGGCAGCGTTGTCGGGAGTGGTGGGCGTCGCGCATGCACTCGAGTTCAAATCGGTCGGCGCCGCGCCGGCCGTCCTCTATGACGCCCCGTCCCCCAAGGGACGCAAGGTGTTCGTCGCGCCGCGCGGCATGCCGGTCGAGGTCGTCCTGACCTATGGCGAATGGACCAAGGTGCGCGACATGTCGGGCGACCTCGCCTGGATACAGTCGCGTTCCCTCGTCCCGCGCCGCAATGTCATGGTCAACGTAGCAAGCGCACGGGTGCGTGCGTCGGCAGAGGATGCTGCGCCGGTGACCTTCACGGCGGACAAGGGCGTGCTCCTCGAACTGGTCGATCCCGTGTCGGGCGGCTGGGCCAAGGTACGCCATCGCGACGGGCAGACCGGCTTTGTTCGCACCACTGAAATCTGGGGCGAGTAAGCGATGCCGTCGGCTTCCCAATGCAGGACGATGAATGTCTCGATCCTCGGTGCAGGCGCCTGGGGAACGGCGCTGGCAATCCTGCTCGCTGACCGCCATAAGGTTGTCTTGTGGGGGCGAGAGGAGGGCGCAATGCGCGAGGCCGCGGCCAGGCGCGAAAATGCCGCCTACCTGCCGGGGTTTCCTCTCCCTCCGAGCGTGCAACTTACCGCCGACTTCGATGCCGCGGTCAACCATGTCGGCAGCGGCGAAAGCCTGCTGATCATCGCCTCTTCGGTGGCCGGCCTGCGCCCGTTAGCCAGACGGCTGCAAGGGAAGAACATCCCCTGCCTGGTCTGGCTGTGCAAGGGATTCGAAGAGAAGACCCGGCTGCTGCCGCATCAGGTCGTGCGTGAAGAACTCGGTGTGGAGATGCCGCATGGCGCGCTTTCCGGCCCTTCGTTTGCTCAGGAAGTGGCTGCAGGGCTTCCATGCGCGCTGACGGTCGCATCGGCGTCCGCGCAGCTGCGCGAATGCGTGGTCGCAGCGGTACATGGCCGCTCCGTCCGCGTCTATTCGTCGGATGACCTGGTCGGCGTCGAAGTCGGCGGCGCAGTGAAGAACATCCTGGCAATCGCTACCGGCGTGATCGATGGTATGGGTCTCGGCCTGAATGCGCGTGCCGCGCTGATCACTCGCGGCCTTGCCGAGATCACGCGCCTCGGCGTGGCGCTCGGCGGCCGGACCGAAACCTTCATGGGGCTGGCCGGGGTTGGCGACCTCATCCTTACCTGCACCGGCGACCTCTCGCGCAACCGCCAGGTCGGGCTGGGACTGGCACAAGGCAAGAAGCTGGATACGATCGTGGCGGAACTCGGCCATGTCGCCGAAGGCGTGCGCTGCGCCCAAGCTGTTCGCGCGCTGGCACAGGATGTCGGCGTCGAGATGCCGATTGCGAACGCGGTCGCCGCCGTGCTGTTCGACGGCGATTCACCTCGTGCGATGGTCGAACGCCTGCTTTCGCGCGATCCCCGCGACGAAGCGGCCTGATCTCCTGTGCTCCTGACGGACGCCGGCGGCAGGTGTGCCGCCGGATCTCAATACTTCATGTTCTCCTTGCGCAATACCGTCATCAGGAGCGAGGAGTTTTCCAATGCGTGCAAGGCATACGGCGTATTGCCGAGCAGGTAGATCATCCGGCCTGCCTGGAGGGGTAGCGTCCGGCCAAGCGCCTGGACTTCGACTGTTCCTTCAATGCACTGCAGGGTGAGTTCTCCGGGGATGCTATGCGTCGGAATCGACTTGCCTTTCAGCATGATTACACGCATCACCTCCAGGTCATCCGTCCTTGCCAGGGCAATGGAGGCAGAATCCGTCAACCGGTCTCCCAGAGGGCGGATATCGATCAGTTCTCCGGGAGCGGGATGGTGCTGGGACATGGCATTCTCCTTTGTTTTGTGGCGACTCATGCAGCGCCATTGTTGTTGTCATGGAGACTGTGCCAGCAGCGGGTTTGTTCCTCTCTTGCCTTGCATGAAGCCTGCTGCCGCACTCACGCCGGCCAGCGGCAGGTTCTTGTCCGCCGGAATCGCACCTTCCACCGTCAGCGACAGGTAACGCAGGCAGCAGACGCGCAGGAAGGATGTGAAGTTGTCGACCTCGCCGCGGTATTCCACCAGCTCATCGTAGAGCTTCGTGATCAGCTGGCTGGTGCTCATGCCGTCGCGCTGCGCAATTTCTTCGAGCACATTCCAGAACAGCTTCTCCAGCCGGATCGAGGTCACCGCCCCGTGCAGGCGCATCGAACGGGCGCGGCACGCATAGAGGGCCGGATCGGCTTTTACGAAGATTTCGCACATGGTTCCTCCCGAGCAAGGGAGCGCACTCGCGTTGGCATGTGCGCTCCGGTTCTCTGGTTATAGCACAACCTGCGTGCCGAGCAGCTTGAGGAATTGCGCGATCCAGGCTGGATGGGCAGGCCATGCCGGGGCCGTCACCAGATTGCCGTCGGTGACGGCCGCGGCGATCTCGATCTCCGCATAATGCCCGCCGGCCTGTTCCACCTCCGGACGGCATGCGGGATAGGCGGAGCAGCGCTTGCCTTCCAGGACGCCCGCCGCGGCAAGCAGTTGCGCGCCGTGGCAGATCGCCGCGATCGGTTTGTTCGCCTTGGCGAAATGGCGGACGGTTTCGAGCAGGGCGGTATTCAGGCGAAGGTATTCAGGTGCGCGACCGCCCGGGATCAGCAGGGCGTCGTACTCGGCAGGCTGGACCGCATCGAAGTCGTGCGTGAGCGTGAAGCGGTGCCCCGGCTTTTCGGAGTAGGTCTGGTGGCCTTCGAAATCGTGGATGGCGGTGGCGATGTACTCGCCGGCCTTCTTGCCGGGGCACACCGCATGCACCGCATGGCCCACGGCCTGCAAGGCCTGGAAGGGCACCATGATTTCATAGTCTTCGCCGAAGTCGCCGACGGGCATGAGGATGGTTTTCGCGGCCATGGTTGTCTCCTTATCGTGGATAGGGTGGATAGGGTGGATGGGGACGACCATTGTTCGCCTTGTGGGCGCGTTCAGGGTAATCGCCGGTTACTACATGCTGCGCCGCGATTTTCGACCCACGGTTAAAAGCGTTGAGTTGCCTCAATACAGTAGAAATACGAGGGTGGGTTGAACTCCGGGATTTAAAAACTAAGATGGATTTTCCTGCCGAACAATGCCGGGCGAGCCGGGCTGTTCACGGGAAAACTACAAAGAAAAATACAACCAGGAGACAATTCATGACCGGTTCCATCCCGCATGGCCGCCGCATGGGCGGACGCATTCCCGCGATTCTTGCAGCAAGCCTTTCCAGTGTCATTCTCCAGGCCCACGCGGCAGTGACGCTGCCCGCCTATAACGTCGATCCCGCGCAGACGTCGGTGTCCGGCCTGTCGTCAGGGGGATTCATGGCGGTGCAGCTGCACGTAGCCTATTCATCGCTCTTCAAGGCCGGGGCCGGCATCGTGGCGGGCGGGCCGTTCTTCTGCGCGCAGGGCAGCCTCAGCACCGCCGTCGGCCCCTGCATGGCGGCGACCAGCACCAGCAAGCCGGCGACGTCGACGCTCATCTCGACCACCAACAGCTGGGCCAGCCAGGGCCTGATCGACCCGACCAGCAATCTCGCGAACTCCAAGGTCTACCTGTACTCGGGCACGATCGACAGCACCGTGAAGCAGCTGGTGATGAACGAAGCGCACAACTACTACAAGAACTACGTCAGTGCCGCCAACATCTTCTACAAGAACAACATCGCATCGGAACATGCGATGGTGACGGACTACTTCGGCAGCAGCTGCAGCGTCAAGGGCAGCCCCTACATCAACAACTGCAACTTCGACCTCGCGGGCGAAATGCTCAAGTGGATCTATGGCCCGCTGAATGCCAAAAACTCCGGTACCCTCGGTGGCACCTACGTCGAATTCAACCAGACCGACTTCATCGCCAATCCGCCGTCGCACGGCATGGCCAATACCGGATGGCTGTACGTGCCGGCCAGTTGCGACAGCAATCAGGCGTGCAAGCTGCACGTTGCGATACACGGCTGCCAGCAGGATCCGACCAAGATCCAGGACAAGTATTACCGCAACACCGGTTACAACAAGTGGGCCGACACCAATAACATCGTCGTGCTGTACCCGCAGACCGCGCCCAGCAGCACCGGCAATCCGAACGGCTGCTGGGACTGGTGGGGCTATGACGACCCCAACTACGCGAAGAAGAGCGGTCGCCAGATGGTGGCGATCAAGGGCATGGTCGACAAGATCACCAGCGGCTATGTGGCCCTGCCGGCGCCGACGGGACTGCGTGCCACCGGCTCGACCGACACCTCGATTTCACTTGCCTGGAACAGCGTGTCCGGTGCTGCCGGCTACAACGTGTACCGCATGGGCAGCCAGCTCAACAGCAGCCCCGTCACGGGCACGACCTATACCGACGGCGGGCTGCTTTCCGGCACGAGCTACACCTATACAGTGCGCGCGGTGACTTCAAGCGGCGCGACGAGCCAGGATTCGGCCAGCGTCACCGCCAGCACAACCGGCAATCCGCCGCCACTGGCGACGCCGGCCAATCTCGCCGTCAGCGGCACGACCTCGAGTTCGGTCTCGCTGACCTGGAGCGCGGCAAGCGGCGCCGCAGGCTACAACGTGTATCGCAACGGCACCAAGGTCACGGCAAGCCCGGTCGCGGCGACGAACTACACCGATACCGGCCTTGCGCCAAGCACCACTTATAGCTATGCGGTGTCGTCCGTCAGTTCCGGCCGCGAGAGCGCCTTGTCCGCCGGCGTCAGCGCCACCACGCTGTCCGCCTGCACCCAGACGACAGCGACCAACTATGCGCACGTCACCGCAGGTCGCGCCTATGCAAGCGGAGGATATGCTTATGCCAAGGGCTCGAACCAGAACATGGGCTTGAACAATACCTTCTACACCACCACATTGGCACAGACCAGCCCGGGCTATTACGTCATAGGCAACTGTCCGTAATCCGATCCGTGCGCGTTCCGCGGGAAATACTCGGGACGCGCATGAGGAAACTCTTGCGATCGGGGAACCCTGATTGAGGGATTGCGGTCTGTAACAAGGCGGCTCACATATTCCTGAAACGAGTGCCGCGCAGCACTTATTTCCTGTCCGCTGTCGTTCCCGCCTGATAATGCCCCTGCCACCGCGACTTGCCTATTCGGCCGGTCGCGGCCGCATGTTGGCCTTATACTAGTGGTTTGTTTGTCATCCTTTGAAAATCTACTCGATGCATACCAAAGTCCTTTCCTCTCGCCGCTCGCTCGGCCGTGCCGTTCAACGCGGCTTTACCCTGATCGAAATCATGGTGGTGGTCGTCATCATGGGTATCCTTGCCGCATTGGTGGTGCCCAAGCTGATGGGCCGCGCGGACGATGCCCGCATTACCGCCGCCAGGCAGGACATCGCGACCATGATGCAGGCGCTCAAGCTGTACAAGCTGGACAACCAGCGCTACCCGACGACCGAACAGGGACTGCAGGCGCTGGTCAGCAAGCCGACCAGCGGTCCCGCTGCCAACGGCTGGAAAAACGGCGGCTACGTGGAAAAATTGCCCAAGGATCCCTGGGGCGGCCAGTACCAATACCTCTCACCGGGCGTCAAGGGTGAGGTAGACGTGTTCTCCTATGGCGCAGACGGCCAGCCGGGCGGTTCCGGCAACGACGCAGACATCGGTTCGTGGGATTTATAGTCATAGTCCGGTCATCCATTCCTTTCAAGCGCGCAACGCAAGCTGCGTTCGCGCGCGGCTTTACCCTGCTCGAACTGCTGGTGGTGCTTGTCATCGCCGGCGTCCTGCTCGGCATGGTCGGCCTCAATGCCATGCAGGGCGAACGCCAGGTCCTGCAGGGCGAGGTTCAGCGCATTGCCCTGCTGCTGCAGCTGGCGCGCGACGAAGCCATCGTACGCAACCGGCCGGTTGCCTTTGAGGCGGATCCCGAGCATTACCGTTTCCTTATCCGTGAAGGCGCCAAGTGGGAGCCGTTCACGCAGGACGACCTGCTGCGCGAACGTGAATTCCGCCGCGCGCCTGTCGACGTTTCCATCAATCCTCCCACCGCGGCGGAATCCAACCCGATGCGCATCGTGTTCGGGCGCGAGCCTGTCGACAAACCTTTCGTCCTCACCTTCACCCTCGGCGATGCCAGCGTGGCGATCCGCGCCGACGGCGTCGGTCATTTCGAGGTGGAGTGACATGCGCCGTCGCGTTTCCTTGCGTGCACGAGCCGGTTTCACCTTGCTGGAGGTACTGGTGGCGCTCGTGATCGTCGGCACCGCGTTGGGTGCGAGCCTGCGCGCGGTCGGTAGCCTCACGCAGAACAGCAGCGGCCTGCGCGCCTCGATGATGGCCACCTGGTCGGCGGAAAACCGTCTGGCCGAGATCCGGTTGCGGAAGGAGTATCCGGCTATCGGCAAGCGCAGCTTTGCCTGCCCGCAGGGCGAGTTGCGGCTGAATTGCGGCGAAGAAGTGTTCGCCACGCCGAACCCGTTTTTCCGGCGTGTCGAGGTGAGCGTGTACAACGAAGACGACCCCGGCCGGCAGATCATCAAGCTGGCGCAGATCGTGTCGAACCGATGAAAGCGCGCGGTTTCACACTCATCGAGTTGCTGGTGGCAATTACCATCATGTCCATTGTCGCGGTGCTTGGCTGGCGCGGGCTGGATACCATCATTCGTTCGCGGGTTTCCCTTAACGAAGACCTCGCGCAAACACGCGGCTTGCAGCTGGCGTTTGCACAGATGCAGAGCGATACCGGACATATCGCGAAGACGGAAGACATCGGAAGGCGGCCATTCCTCTCCGTGCAGCCGGGGCGGCTGACTCTCGTGCGGATGGTGTTCGCTGAAAACCAGCCCTCGCGCGTGCAGGTCGTTGCATACCGGATTGACGGAGGCGTTCTGACGCGGCGTGAATCGGTCGCAACACGCGATCTCACAGAGCTGGACACCGCATGGGCTGCGGCGCTATCCGATTCCGCAGCGGTGCCTTCAGTGGCCTTGCATCAGGGCGTGAGCGAAATGGCGATCCGCACCTGGGTCGACCGGGATTGGCGCCCGCCCGGCATGGAAAACATGCGTTCGCCGACGGGGACGGTCATTCCACCGACCGGGCTTGAGGTGACATTGAGCCGGGGCGACGGCGCAGAAAAGCTCGTCAAGATTTTCCTTCTGGGGCCGGCATGAGGTTACGTCCGCATATCCATCAAAAAGGCGTCGCCGTGATCACCGCGCTGCTGCTGACGACGCTGGCGATCACGATCGTGGCCAGCCTGTTCTGGCAGCAGCAGGTGCAGGTGCGTTCGATCGAAAACCAGCGGCTGCAACTGCAGAAGCAGTGGGTGCTGCGCGGCGCGCTGGACTGGGCGAGGCTGATCCTCGGTGAGGACAAGCGAATCGGCACTCGCCATGGTGACATTGATCACCTCGGTGAGCCGTGGGCGGTACCGCTCGCCGAAACCCGGTTGGACCAATACGTGGAAAAGGAACAGGCGGGCGAGGTGCCGGACGCGGCATTGTCCGGTGGGATATCGGACGCGCAGGCGCGCTTTAACCTGCGGAATCTCTGCAATAACGGCACGATCGACGAGAATGAGGTCCGGCAATTCGGTACGCTGCTTTCACTGCTAGAAGTCAACCCCAGCCTCGCGCGATCCACCGCACAACTCATGCAATCGGCGCAGCCCAAGCAGGCAACACCGGGCGGGTCGCCGCCCGTTGCAACGGGTACATCCACACCCTTGCCGATCGATATTCGGCATGTGGACGACTTGCTTGCCGTACCTGGATTTACTCCGGAACTGCTGGAGAAGGTGAAGGACTACGTCGTCGTATTGCCTGAAGTGACAAAGATCAACGTCAACACCGCTCCTGCGGAAGTGATTGCCGCCAAAGTTGATACACTGTCACTTGCAGAGGCGGCGGCGGTCGTTGCTGCCAGACAAAGCCGTCCGTTCCAGACTGTGAGCGAGGCGCCCTTCAGGCAGGGTGTCAATACCGGCGGGCTGGACGTCAAGACGGCCTACTTCTTCGTGAACGGTAATATCCGCCTGAATCGCGCCGGCATGCAGATGCAGGCGCTGGTCAAGCGTGAAACGATCAACAACAGACCGACGCAGACCGTTCTCTGGATACGCGAATATTAAGAACAAGAAAGAGAAACCTTGAGCATACTTTACATTCGCCTGCCATCGCACATTGCCGCAGAAGGGCTGCAGCCTGGTATGCCGCTGTACTGCCATTACGCCCTCGCCGCGACCGGCGGCGCGATCGAGCGCGAAGGCGTCGCCGCGCTGTCCGAACTGGCCGAACCGGTCAAACGCGCCCAGCGCGTGGTATTGCTGCTCGCCGCCAGCGACGTCACCCTGCTGCGGATAAAAATGCCGCCGTTGTCCGGCGCCAGGCTGCGCGCCGCACTGCCCAATCTCGTCGAAGACCGGCTGATGAGCGACCCGGCGGAGTGTGTGGTCGTCGCCGGCGCCATGCACGGCGGCATGCGCACCGTGGCCGTGGTCAATCGCAACTGGCTCGAGCTGCTGGGCAGGACCCTGCAGACGCTTGGGGCGCGCAACGTGTCCGCCATCCCTTCTCAGCTGTGCATCCCGCATCAGCCCGAGATGGCCACTGCGGCCGTATCGGAGTACGGCACCGATGCCGACATTGCGATTCGCCTGACTGAACAGGAGGGCATCGGCCTGTCGATTGTCGCCGATCAGCCGGAATCGCTGGCATTTGACGTCATGCAGTCCCTGAGTGCCGTCGTACCCCAGGGCGCGATCGTGCTGTACGTGCCGCAGTCGCGCGTGAACGATTACCAGGATTCCCTGCGCCTTGCCTCGACGCTGCAGGAGCGTATCACCCTGCATGCGGATAACTGGCAGCGCTGGATCGGTGGTGCCGAGAAGGCGGGTGTCGACCTCATGACCGGACGGGGCGCTGCCGCAGGGCCGAAGATCGACTGGCGAACCTGGCGCTGGCCGATCGTCCTCGGTACGGCAGTGCTGCTCATCAATGTCATCGGACTCAATGTCGATTGGCTGCGCCTGAGGCGTGAGGCAACCGCCCTGAGCAACGGCATGATCCAGTCCTACCGGGCGGCCTTCCCGAAAGACCCGGTCGTGATCGATCCGCTCGCGCAGCTGCGCCAGAAGATCGCCGGTGTCCAGCGGGATTCGGGACAACTGGCGCCGGACGACTTTGTCGCGCTCACGGCGGCTTTTAGCGAAGCCTGGACGAGCACCGGACAGGGGACGCCGCCGATCACCGGGCTTGAGTATCGCGACCGGGCCCTGACCGTGAAGCTCAAACCCGGCAGCGACGTGGCGCTGGAGCAATTGAGCAGTGCGCTTGCATCGCGCAACCTGTCGATCACCCAACCGAGCGCCGGTGTCTGGCAGATCAGGAGCGGTAAATGAACGCACGCAAGGGCGGAATGAAACAATCGCTGACGGCGTTCTGGAGCGAGCGCAACAAACGCGAGCAGAACATGCTTATGGCCGCCGCCGCGGTCGTGTTTTTCGGGCTGATATACGCGTTGCTGATCGATCCCGCAGTGAGCGGCCGAGCCGACCTCGAAAAGAAATTGCCTGCACTGCGGCAGCAGGCGGCGGAAGTGCAGGCCTTGTCGAAGGAAGCCTCGGCACTGGGCGGCAAGACCAAGTCAGGCCCGCCGCCGGCGATGACACGTGAGAGTATCGAAACCTCCTTGTCGAGGAAGGGGCTGAAGGCACAGAGCGTTACGGTCAGCGGCGAGCTGGCGAAGCTGCAGCTGAACGGTGTACCGTTCTCGGCAACTGTCGAGTGGCTGGCTGAGATGCAGAGGACCGCGCGTATGTCGGTGGTCGAAGCCGTGGTCGAAGCGCAACAGCAACCCGACACCGTGAATGCGAACCTGACGCTGCGGCAGCAGCGAGGCGATAACCAGTGAGGGAGAGCCGGTGCGCCGTCTCGTGATATGGTTGCTGGCGGGCATGCTCGCCGTCGTGCTGACCCTGCTCGTATTCTGCCCTGCGGCGTGGATGGCCAGGTTGGTGGAACTGCAGTCGGGCGGCCGCCTCACGCTGGGCGACCCGCAGGGTACGCTCTGGCGCGGTTCCGCATTCATTGGTGGCGCGCCCAGCGGCACCGACCCGGTGACACCGCTGCTGCCGGGCCGTTTTGCATGGAGCCTGTCGCCAATGGTGTTGCTGGGGCAGGTTGACATCGACCTGCAGAACGCCGAGGCCTTGTCGCAACCGGTCAAGATCACCGGCGACTGGTACCAGTGGCAGGTCAGTCCGGCAGCGGTATCGCTGCCTGCGGAACGTCTCGCCGGGCTGGGTGCGCCGCTGAACACGATCCAGCCATCCGGGCAGATGCGCCTGTCGTGGTCGCCGTTGCAGGTCGCACGGCAAGGGAACGCGGTGGAGGTGGCGGGAACGATGACGTTGCAAATGAACGACATTGCGTCGCGTCTGTCACCGGTCAAGCCATTGGGGGCTTACCAACTGATAATGGAGTGGCGCGGAAGGCAGGCGCAACTGACATTGACAACGATCAAGGGACCGATGCTGTTGAGTGGCAACGGCACGCTGACGAATGGAAGATTGCAGTTTTCAGGAAAGGCACAAGCGGAAGCAGGGCAGGAAGAAAGGCTGGCAAATCTCTTGAATTTGCTGGGACAACGTCGACGAGAAGGCGACAAGGATGTTATCGCGCTAGAGTTCAAATGAAAAAAAATCGATCAGCAGAAACATTTCAGAGTCCGGCAAGACTGCGCCGGATAGGGGCGGCAGCGGTGCTGCTGTGCGCAATCGCAGGTGCGCCGACCGCCTGGACCCAGGACCCGGCCTCCAACGAGGCCACGCTCAATTTCGTCGGCGCCGATATCGAATCGGTGGTGAAGGCGATCGGTCACTATACGCGCAATACCTTCATCATCGACCCGCGCGTCAAGGGCACCATCAACCTGGTATCGGAAAAGCCGGTCACCAAGGCGCAGGCCTTGCAGATGCTGAGCTCGGCGCTGCGCCTGCACGGCTTCGCGGTGGTGAGGGCCGACGGTTTCCTGAAGGTCGTGCCCGAAGCCGATGCGAAGCTCCAGGCAGGCCCGACACAGGCGGGCGACATCCGCGGCGACCAGATCGCGACCCAGATCTTCCGCCTCAATTACGAGTCGGCAAACAACCTGGTGCAAGTGCTGCGTCCGCTGATTTCGCCGAACAACACCATCAACGTCAATCCCGGCAACAACAGCATCGTCATCACCGACTACGCGGACAACATCAAGCGCCTCGGCCGGATCATTGCAGCGCTGGATTCGCCGGCCGTGGGCGACTTGGACATCGTTCCGGTACGCCATGCCGTCGCGACCGACCTCGCCCAGATCGTTAACCGCCTGCTCGACCAGGGCGGTGCGCCCCAGGTGCCGGGCGGGGATGCGAGCCGCGTCACCGTGCTGGCCGATGCGCGCAGCAATTCGCTGATCATCCGTGCGCCGTCGGTCGCGCGCGCCAACCTGGCCAAGTCCCTGATTGCCAAGCTGGACCAGCCGACCGCGCAGCCCGGCAACGTGCACGTCGTCTACCTGAAGAATGCCGACGCCGTTCGTCTCGCGCAGACCCTGCGCGCGGTGGTGGCCTCCGATACCGGCACGCCTCAGGCCGGCGGCCAGCAACAACCGACGCAGCCGCAACAGCCGCAGCTCTCGGCCGGCGGTCAGCAGAACCAGCTCGGCCAGGGATCACTGCAGCAAACGGCAACACCGACCCCGGCGGCGCTGCCGACGGGCGGGCCGGCCGGCTTCATCCAGGCGGACCCCGCAACCAACGCGCTCATCATCACTGCCAGCGAAGCGGTCTATCGCAACTTGCGCTTCGTCATCGACCAGCTCGACGCGCGCCGGGCGCAGGTGTATGTCGAATCCCTGATCGTCGAAATTTCGTCCAACAAGGCGGCAGAGCTGGGCGTGCAATGGGCGGGCCTGAGCGGCGACGACGGGAGCAGTTACCGCGTCGGCACCTTGACCGGTTTCGGGCAGGGCGGCAACAACCTGATCAACCAGGCAATTGCGAATGCGACAAACGGCAATTTCCTGCCTCCAGGTAATGGCATCAACCTCGGCATCTTCCGCCAGGAAAATGGCAGGCTGACGCTGGGCGCGATTGCACGCGCATTGGAAACGGGAGGGAACGCAAACATCCTGTCGATGCCTAACCTTATTACGCTCGATAACGAGGAGGCGCGCATCATCGTCGGCCAGAACGTTCCGTTCGTGACCGGACAGTTCACCACCCAGGCATCGGGCGGCGCAGCCGGCGTCAATCCGTTCCAGACAATCGAGCGCCGCGATGTGGGCTTGGCCTTGCGCGTGCGCCCGCAGGTTTCGGAAGGCGGTACGGTCAAGATGCAGATTTACCAGGAAATCTCAGCTGTTCTTCCACGCCAGGCAGGCGCATCGGACATTACCACCACCAAGCGTTCGATCGAAACCAATGTGCTGGTGGACGACGGGCAAATTCTCGTGCTCGGCGGCCTGATTGAGGACAGGGTGGAGGACGGCGTGGAGAAAGTTCCGGGTCTGGGGGACATTCCCGTGCTCGGCAACTTGTTCAAATTCCAGAATCGAAGCGGGACCAAGACCAGCCTGATGGTATTCCTGCGGCCGAGCGTCATCCGCACGAGTGAACAGAGCGTCAGCGTCGCCGGCGACCGCTATGAATTCATCCGCGGCATCCAATCCGGAGCCCGTACCGACAGCTGGATCCTTCCACAAATGCAGACGCCGGTGTTGCCGCCCATGCAGGACGGCCGCCCGGCCGGCGGTGCCCTGCTGAACCTGACGCCGGCAGCCAAGCCGGAAACCGGAGGAGCGCCGCCGGCTTCCGCCCCGCCGCCAGCGGAAACGCCGCCGGCAAACCAGAACCAGAGTAAGTAGATAGCAATGAGTACCGTACTGACTGACGCCCGCCTGCTGCCATACACCTTCGCCCGCGACCACGCCGTGCTCGCGCGGCGCAGCGAGACGGCCAACAATGCCGTCGAGGTGTGGGTATCCGAAGCCACCGCACCCTCCGCGATTGCCGAGGTCGGCCGCCGCTTTGGCCGCGTCAAGCTCAGATCCATGCCGCGCGAAGAGCTGGAAGCGGCAATTGCCCGCACCTATGCCAACGCCGGCGACGACGCCGCGCAGGTGGTCGATGAAGTCGAGTCCGACCTGGACCTCGCCAAGCTGATGCTGGACATGCCGGCCATCGAGGACCTGCTGGAATCGGCCGATGACGCGCCGGTGATTCGCATGATCAATGCGCTGCTGACCCAGGCCTTGCGCGAAGAGGCATCGGATATCCACATCGAGCCCTTCGAACAGATCTCGGTGGTGCGTTTCCGCGTCGATGGCGCACTGCGTGACGTGGTGCGTCCGAAGAAAGCCATCCATGCTTCGCTGATCTCGCGTATCAAGATCATGGCGCAGCTCGACATCGCCGAAAAACGCCTGCCGCAAGATGGTCGCATCGCCTTGCGCGTCGGCGGTAAGGCGGTCGACGTGCGTGTCTCGACACTGCCGACCGGCCACGGCGAGCGTGCAGTGCTGCGTCTGCTCGACAAGGAAGGCGGCCGGATGGACCTGAGCCATCTCGGCATGAGCGCCGACGTGCAGAAACAGTTCGACAACCTGATCAGCCAGCCGCACGGCATCGTTCTGGTTACCGGACCGACCGGTTCCGGAAAGACCACCACGCTGTACGCCGCGCTGTCGAAGCTGAATGCGCCGGCAACCAACATCCTTACGGTGGAAGACCCGATCGAATACGAGTTGGCCGGTGTCGGCCAGACCCAAGTCAACGCGCGCATCGACATGACCTTCGCCAAGGCCCTGCGCGCGATCCTGCGCCAGGACCCGGACATCATCATGATCGGCGAGATCCGCGACCTCGAAACCGCGCAGATCGCCGTGCAGGCATCGCTGACCGGCCACCTCGTGCTGGCGACGCTGCACACCAATGATTCCGCCTCCGCCGTGACCCGTCTGCTGGACATGGGCATCGAACCCTTCCTGCTGTCGTCCTCGCTGCTCGGGGTGGTTGCGCAACGCCTCGTGCGCAAGCTGTGCCCGGTATGCCGCCGTCACGACGGTCATCAATGGCATGCGGTCGGCTGCGACAAGTGCGGCAACACCGGTTACCAGGGACGCGTCGGCGTCTACGAGTTGCTGGTCACGACCGACGAGATCCGTTCGCAGATCCACGACCGCGCATCGGAGGCCGAGATCCGCGTCACCGCACAGCGCAACGGCATGCGCACCATGCGTGAGGACGGCGAGCGATGGCTGGCCGACGGCACCACGACGCAGGCCGAATTGCTGCGTGTGACGAAAGAGTAGGAAGACTGAGAGATGCCGGCATTTCGTTACGAAGCCGTCGATGAGGCAGGCGCGACCCGCAAGGGAGTGGTGAATGCCGACAGTGCGCGCGCCGCACGTTCCGACCTGCGCTCCCAGGGGCTGGTGCCGATCGTTGTCGATGCCATCGCCGCGCAGGTCGACGAGTTCGGCCAGGCGCGCCGCAGCATGTTCGGCGATCGCCTGTCGACCACTGAACTGGCACTGTTCACCCGGCAACTTGCCAGCCTGCTGGAAGCCAGCCTGCCGCTGGAACAGGCGTTCACTGCGCTGCTCGAACAGGCGGAACGCCCGTATGTGCGTGACCTTGTTGCTTCGGTGCGATCGGAAGTGATGGGCGGCTCGTCGCTGTCGGATGCGCTGTCGCGCCATCCGCGCGATTTCGCCGACATCTACCGGGCCCTGGTCGCTTCCGGCGAGCAGATCGGCCAGTTGTCGCGCGTGCTGTCACGGCTCGCGGACTACATCGAGCGACGCAACGCCCTGGTGGCAAAGGTCCGGCTCGCCTTCACCTATCCCGCGATTGTCACGGTGGTGGCCTTTTCGATCGTGATCTTCCTGCTGGCCTACGTCGTGCCGCAGATCGTATCGGTGTTTGCGAATACCAAGCAGAAGCTGCCGATGCTGACGGTGATCATGCTCGCAATATCGGATTTCGTGCGCGCGTATGGCTGGCTGGTGGCGCTGATGGTGGTCGGTGCGTTCCTCGCATGGCGCACGGCGTTGAAGAATCCGGACATCAAGTACCGCTGGCACCGCTGGCTGCTGAATGCGCCGCTGTACGGCAAGTTCGAGCGCAGCCTCAACACCGCGCGCTTTGCCAGCACGCTGGCGATCACGACCGGTTCCGGCGTGCCCATCCTGCGCGCGCTGCAGACCAGCCGCGACACGCTGTCCAACGTTGCCATGCGCCAACAGGTGGAGGAGGCGACGACCAGTGTGCGCGAGGGCGTGGGCTTGGCGCGCGCGCTGTCCGCGCAGAAGCATTTCCCGCCCATGCTGATCCACATGATTCGCGCCGGGGAGGTGACTGGCGAACTGCCTGCCATGCTGGAGCGCGCATCGAATGCACAGGAGCAGGACCTCGAACGGCGCGCGATGACCATCGCCGGGCTGCTCGAACCGGCGCTGATCCTCGTGATGGGGGTCGTGGTGCTGCTGATCGTGCTGGCGGTGCTGATGCCGATCATCGAGATCAATCAGCTGGTACGGTAACAGCAACGAGAAAAGAACAACGAGAACAAGAAAAGGACTGCAATGAGGCGCGTGCCGCTAATCGTGAGTTTCCTGCTGTTCATCGGCCTGTGCGCCTCGGCGGCGTACTGGGCGATGCAACTGTTCAAGCCGCCGGTGCGCCCGGTCGCGGCACCGCCGCGGGTGGCACAGGCGGAAATACGTCCGGATGCAGCAAGCTCGCTGTTCGGCAGCCGCAAGGGTGCCGCTGCGGTCGCCAGTAATTACCAGCTGCGCGGTGTGATCTTCTCGGGGAATCCGCATGACAGCGTCGCCATCATCAGCGCCGACGGCAAACCGCCGCAGGCGATCCGTGCCGACGAGGAAGTGGCGCCGGGTGTGACAATCAAGGAAGTGCACCGCGACTACATCCTGCTTTCCGACGGCGGCGCGACCAAGCGTGTCGATTTGCCGGAGAGTGCGAAAGGCTTGGAGGGTATTGCCGCCGTGCCGACGCCGCCCCGAGCAGTCCCGCCGCCACCGCCTCCCGCGGTGCCGACGCAGCCGATTCCGTCGCGCGCGCAGGCTGCGGCCGCCGCGCAGGCAGCACAGCAACAACAGGCAACGCCAGCAGTACCAGGATTGCCTCCCGGCCAACCGGCACCACAAGTACCGCCCGTACCTGGCACGCCCGCTGCGCCCCTGACGCCGCAGAACGCGCCGTCACCGCCTGTCCAGTCCGCACCTCAGCCACAGCCGGTGCCGGGCCAGGTACCGGCTTCACCGGCCATGACCACCGCGCCGCCTGCGACGTTCGTCAATCCTGCACCGGGCGCAACGCCCGTAGCGCCTGGCTCCACCGTCCAGCCCGCAGCACCGGGAGGAGCGGTGCCGAGCACGCAGCCCATGCTGGGCGTGCCGACGGCACCGGCACGCTGACTCCGCGCTGATGCGGATCAGTGTTCGTCCGAGCCGCCGAGCGCTTTCTTCAGCAAGCGTTCATACAGCTGGCGCTGCGCGGAATTGCTCTTTCGATGCGATCCTGCCACACGCTGCTTGGCGGCGACTGCGATCGGGTTCCGCGGTTTCAGGGCCCTCTGCGACGGCTCTGCCCGGATGATCAGTTTTTGCCGCTTGGCCAGTTCCTTGTTTGCCATGATGTTCGCCCCGCTGACCGGGGCTCCATTCGTTACAGTACGTAGCGCGACAAGTCCTCATTGACGGCCAGTGCGCCTAGCTTCTCGTCGACGTAGGCCGCGTTGATGGACACCGTTTTGTCGGCGGCATCGGTTGCCGAGAAAGAAACTTCTTCCAACAGCTTTTCCATTACCGTGTACAGGCGGCGTGCGCCGATGTTTTCCGTCTTTTCATTCACGGAAAATGCAATCTCCGCAAGGCGGCGGATGCCGTCCTCAGCGAACTCGATCTTGACGCCTTCGGTATCCAGCAAGGCTTCATATTGCCGTGTCAGGCAAGCATCGGTGCTGGTCAGGATGCGTTCGAAGTCGGCGATCGACAGCGACTCCAGTTCGACGCGGATCGGGAAGCGGCCCTGCAGCTCCGGGATCAGGTCGGACGGCTTGGCGAGGTGGAATGCGCCGCTGGCGATGAAAAGGATGTGGTCGGTCTTGATCATGCCGTACTTCGTATTCACCGTCGTGCCTTCCACCAGCGGCAGCAGGTCGCGCTGCACGCCTGCGCGGGAGACATCCGCGCCGCCGACTTCCGAGCGGCTGGCGATCTTGTCGATCTCGTCGAGGAAGACGATGCCGTTCTGCTCCACATTGGCAATAGCCTTCTGCTTGAGTTCATCGTCATTCACCAGTTTGGCGGCTTCTTCGTCGACCAGCAGCTTCATCGCTTCCTTGATTTTCAGCTTGCGCTTCTTCTTGCGCCCGCCGCCGAGGCCAGAGAACATGGACTTGATCTGCTCGGTCATTTCTTCCATGCCGGGCGGCGCCATGATTTCCATATGCGGGCTGGCCTCTGCCACTTCGATTTCGACCTCGCGGTCGTCGAGCGCGCCTTCGCGCAGACGCTTGCGGAAGGTCTGGCGCGTCGTGTTGCCCGCCTGTGCATCGCTCTCCGTTGCGCTCGGCGTCGCACTGAATCCGAAGTCGCGCGGCGGCGGCAGCAGGATGTCGAGCACGCGGTCTTCCGCCGCATCCTCGGCGCGTGCACGTACCTTGCGCATCTCGGATTCGCGCGTCTGCTTGATGCCAATGTCGACCAGGTCACGAATGATGGTGTCCACGTCGCGACCGACATAGCCGACTTCGGTGAACTTGGTGGCTTCAATCTTGATGAAGGGCGCCTCGGCGAGCTTGGCGAGGCGGCGCGCGATCTCGGTCTTGCCCACGCCGGTCGGGCCAATCATCAGGATGTTCTTCGGCGTGATCTCGTGGCGCAGCGGTTCTGCTACCTGCTGGCGACGCCAGCGGTTGCGCAGTGCAATGGCGACGGCGCGCTTGGCGCGGCTCTGTCCGACCACATGCTTGTCGAGTTCGGAAACGATTTCTTGCGGGGTCATGTTCATGGTGTTGTGTCTGGTCTGGGTCGCGTGATCGAGGGCGCGATTGGTGCGCGTTACTCGAGCGTTTCGATGGTGTGCGACAGGTTGGTGTAGATGCAGAGCTCGCCGGCGATCGTGAGCGCCTTCTTCACGATCTCGACAGGCGGCAGTTCAGTGTTTTCCTGCAATGCCTTCGCGGCCGATTGCGCATAGGCGCCACCGGAGCCGATCGCACCGATGCCGCTTTCCGGTTCCAGCACGTCGCCATTGCCGGTGATGACCAGCGTCGATTCGCGATCCGCAACCAGCAGCATCGCTTCCAGCCGGCGCAGCATGCGGTCGGTACGCCAGTCCTTGGCCAGTTCGACCGACGCGCGCATCAGGTTGCCCTGGTGTTTTTCGAGCTTGGCTTCGAAGCGTTCGATCAGCGTGAAAGCATCTGCCGTACCGCCTGCAAATCCGGCAAGAACCTTGCCCTGGTACAGCT
Source organism: uncultured Noviherbaspirillum sp. (assembly GCA_966212545.1). Classification (GTDB taxonomy): domain Bacteria; phylum Pseudomonadota; class Gammaproteobacteria; order Burkholderiales; family Burkholderiaceae_D; genus Noviherbaspirillum. Next base: position 9,671 of record CBIHRW010000023.1, on the reverse strand, counting down.
TGCGTACCTTGCGCGCGCTGCCTTTCATCACGATATTGCCGAGCGTTACCTGGCCGTCGCCGCCAAGCGCAACGACATTGCCGCGCCGGACGGACAGGATGGTGGTGCCGTGAAATTGTTCCATGCTTTCCTCTGGGTGAAATTGCCGGCGCATGGCGGGCGCCGGAAAGGTATTCATCCGCAGATAGGGGCGCGGTGCCGGATTACAAGTAGTGTAGGCGACAAAACGGCGCGGCGGGAGTGCTCAGTTCTTGCGGGGAATAATGCGGACGATGTCCTTGAGCCCGATGACATTGAACAATTCCACCACCAGGTGGTTAACGTGGTGGAATTCAATCGACTTGCCGACGCCGCAGAAGGGCGCGAGTCCGGTCAGCAGGCGACCGGCGGCATTGAAGTCCACGCGGGTCAGGCGAGAACAGTCGATCAGCGCCGGATTGTGTTCATCGGAATAGGTGGCAATCGACAGGATCAGGTTGTCGATGCGGCCTTCGACGACGGCCGGCATGGTGAAACCTTCCGCAGCAGGCGCAGCGGCGGGCGACTCCGCAGTGGCCGTCGTGATCTTGCTCTTCGGTGCGACGAAGGCAGGCGGCGATACTTCGAAGGTCACGCAGTAATCGATGCTGATTTCCTCGAATTCCTTTTCGCGATTCAGCAGGCGCAGGATTTCAAGCAGCAGCAGCCATGAATCTTCGGTGTCGTCGCGCCGGCCGACTTCGATGATCGCGCGAATCTTGTCCGCAAGTTCGGGGGCGCCGACCAGGATCAGGTCATGTTCGGACTTCTGCAGCTTCTTGAGCAGGCCGAGCAGCAGGCGGCAGCCTTCGGGTGCGGCTTCGGTGACCTTCGCGAATTCGAGACGCAAGGTGCGGTAGCTTTCGGCAAGCTTCTGCGCGCGCTCGACTTGCTTGATGCAGGTCTCGTCGAGTTTTCCGGAGAACGGAACCATCGGAGCGGTGGCGCCCTGCGGCGTCGCGGAAGCGGTTTCAATGCGCGAGGCCGCAGTCCACATCGGCGGGGATGTTTCGAACTTGCTGGCGTAATCGATGGACAGATTTTCGAATTCCTGCTTCTTGCCGGTGATCTGGTACAGGTCGAACAGCATCCACCACGCGTTGCGCGTGAGTTCGCCGAGCATGTCTTCCTCGATCGCGGACTTGAGCATCTGCTCGACCATGTCGGTCTGTCCGTTGGCATACATGATCGCGGCTTCTTCGAGCACTGCTGCCGCATCGGACGCCGGCGAGGCGATATCGACGATGGCGGACTGGCCATCCAGCAGGAAATCGGTGGTGGTGCCGTGTTCGGACGTCATGGGCTGCAGCGACGAGGTCGTCGTCGGTTTTTCTGCCTTCTCCGCCTTTTCCGCCTTCTTTGAATCCGAACGTGGCTTGTCCGCCACAGGCGCTGCCGGTTTCGGTTTGGCTGGCGCGGATTGGGGCGGCTTTTTCTGAATCGTGGTGCCGGGTTGCGTGGTCGTGAGATTGACGAACTCCGAGGACATCTCGGATTCGATCGCATCGATTTTCAGCGCAGTGGCGAGCGCCGTCTTGGCGTCGCGCTTCACGGTCGGCACGTGGGTGCTCGGGCTCCTGGCGCTGCTGCCTTGCGATGAGCCCGATTGCTTCCTTGTGCGGGAAGAGTCCTTGTCCGCCGGCTTTTCCTGGCGGCCGTCCTTCTTACCGAAAAGCGAAAAAATCCCCACGTTGTCCCTGAGATGGCTGTTGTGCGTACCCCCTTGGTACATGCGTTCCGAGGGGGCAGCCTCTGAATTTCCTAAGGTAACACAAATAGCATGCCGACTTGCCATTACAGCGGCACATTGTTTATTTGTCAACCATGGAAATGACACAGTGAACAGGTGGAGCATTCTGCTCGGGCCTCCTTAGAAACTTGTGCGAACGCCAAGCACGACCGTCCGACCCGGTTGCGGTGCAACATTACGCAGGATCGACGTGGCCAGGCGGATGTCCTCGTCCAGCAGATTCTTCGCGAGGACGAACCATGTCCAGCTGGCGCTGGCATCACGCATCGTCCAGGACAGACTGGCATCGATCTGCGTGTAGCCCCGTGCGGCAGACGGCTCGAATGCCGCGAGGCGATTCTGCGAGCGGGCACGCAATACCGAGAGGCCGGCCTGCAGCGGACCGCGCCGATAACCTGCATCGACGCCGAAACGCGTGGCTGGCTGCAGCGGCAGACTACCCGCGTTGTCGAGCTTGCCGCGCGACATATCCGCAAAAGCGCGGAACGACGGTCCTTCACCGCGCAGGTTCCAGCTCCATTCCGCCTCCGCGCCATGGATGGTGGCGCGATCCTGCGCCCAGAACCTGCGGGAGAATTCCCCGGCCGGATCAGCGACGCCTTCCTCATCCACGGACGTTCCGTCCATGCGCCCGAAGATGAAGTCCTTGGCCTTGTTGTGGAACAGGTTGAGTTTCCAGCGCATGACGCCTGCGGTTTTCTGCAGCGTCAGTTCGAGGTTGCGCGAGCGTTCTTTTTGCAGTGCCGCATCGCCGATGTCGAAGGTGGCGGTGGCTTCGTGCGGACCGTTCGAATACAGTTCCTCGGCTGTCGGCGCACGTTGTGCAATCGAGACAGTGGTACCGAGGCTGTAGCCGGGAACGAAGGTCCACGCGCCGCCGACGGAATACGACAGGAGGTCGAAGCTGCGGTCCGACGACGCCGCGTCGTCCGGGTTGCGCTTGACCGACTCTACCCGCACGCCGGCGCTGCCGCGCACCGGGCCGAAATCGCGCTCTTCGACGAGGTAGGCGGCCAGCGAGGTCGAACGCGTCACCGGCACGGTATCCGGACGTCCGGTCTCAGCGGAAAGGGCCGAGAACCGGCTGTGTTCGGTGTGCAGACCCAGCATCCCGCGCCAGCCGTCGATCGGCTGGTGCGCAAGTTCCCAACGGGTTTCGACCGCCCGGTTGCTGAAGTCGGCCGCAGGCGTGCCATCTTGTTCCTTTTCGGTGTGCTCGTAGTCGGTCGCGCCGACGCGCACGCGCACGGAGTCCGCCTGGGCGAAGGGCCGCCGCACCAGCGCATCGACATCGAGGCGTGTCTGCGAGAGGTCGATGAATGCCTGTTCCTCGGTCGGAATGCCGTATCGGTCGCTGCGGCTGTCGATCGATGCGCCAATATGGCCCCAGCCAGCGACATGGGAAGCGCCGAAGCCGAGGTCGCGCGCGTGCGTGAAGGAGGAGGGCAGCCGTCCGGACGGCGAACTCGGGTCATCGCGCACGGCCGATCCGTGGATGCGGTAGTCGCCCGTATTGCGGGCGCTGCCATCCGCATGCAGGCCGATGCTGCCGCTGGCGCCGTCCACCGAAAACGATCCGCTGCGTTCGCTATTGCCCCTGCCCACGCGTACTTCGGCGGTACCAGTGGGCTTGGGAACGAGCTCGGTCGGGATGCGGTCATTCACGACGTTGACCAATCCGCCGATGGCCCCGGATCCGTAGAGCAGTGCTGCTGGACCGCGCAGGATTTCGATCTGGCGCGCGGTGGCGGCATCGACAGCCTCCGCGTGGTCATTCGACAGCGCGGACAGGTCCGAGACGGCCATGCCGTTCTGAAGGATCTTGACGCGCGGTCCTTCCAGGCCGCGAATGATCGGCCGCGATGCACCCGCGCCAAAACCCGACGCGGATACGCCGAGTTCGCGAGACAGTGTGTCGCCTAGCGTGGCACCGAGCTTGTTGCGCAATTCCGCGCCGGAGAGGACTTTTGCGGGGGCCAGAATCTGCGCGTTTTCTTCGGCACCGAAGGGCGTAGCCGTCACCACCACGGGAGGGAGTTCTTTTTCTTGCGCCAGCGTGGAAGAGGAAAACGAGGCGAATGCGGACAGTACTGCGCCCGCAACCAGCGTGCGTTGCATGTTCATGAAACTTCCTGATAACGATGAAATGTGAATCGAGCCTTGCTCCTGCGGCAGGATTGCCGGGGACAGCAAGGCAAAATATTTTTAACAGTCGATCACGCGTCGAAACGCATCAGGAAAGCGGTGGTGCGCGGGAAGAGAAGTGCCGGACAAGCGGCGCGTCCCAGGAACGGAATGCTGCCCACAGGCCGAGCACGCGTGCGCTTGCCAGCAGCGGGGCAATGAAGGGAGGAAGGTGGATCGCATCGGCCACCGCGGCGGCGTCGAATGCGATGCAGGAGTGGCCGGCGCCGGACTCATGTCGATCGGCTTCGTCCGAATGCAGGTGAACGCCGGCCAGCGGCGCATGGTCGATCCTGTGCGCCAGGCCGGACCATTGCGCGAACAGCAGCACCGCCACCAGCAGGAATGCGATGGCGGAGCGGAACTTCGGCTGGGTTCGTGCGGCAGGCATGAAGATTACTTCATCGATACCGGAGCGGCGTCGGTCAGGCGGTAATACAGGCCCATCGGATCATCCTTGAGCACGCTCATCTTGCCGGACACGACGACCGGTTCGAAGGTGTACTTCACCGGTGTCTTGGTCTTCACTTCCACCACGCCTTCAGGGCCGGCGGGCAGGCAGAACGAGCAGGATTGCGGCGTCGTGGAAATCAGGAAATGGGTCTGCTTTTCGCCCGGTTCAAGCGGCATCATGAAGCCCTGGACCTTCACTTCCTTGTTGTTGAGCTCGGCGATCTCCTTGGAGAACTCCGGCAGGATGCGATCCTTGGTCTTGATCTGCTTGACCTTCGCCAGCGTGTTCCAGGACACCACGCCCTTGATCTCGGGCAAGGGCTGCATCGGGACCGGCGGCGCGTTGGGCGGAGGGACATGGCCGCCTGCCGGCGCGCCTTGGGCGGGCGGCACCTGAGGGGCGGAAAACGCCAGGGCCGGCGCGGCCAGCATGGCGATGAGCAGGAATTGCAAGGATGTCTTCATGACACCTCCGAAAAAAATGCCGGGGTTTGGAGCGTTCTCATTGTACGGTGACGTTAATGCTTGTGCTTCATCCCGCACAGCTTGCCGATGGCCTGCCCCTTGCACGCCTTTGCCAGTTCTGCATGACAGGCTTCTTCGTCCTTGCCGGATGCGATGCATTGCGCCGCCGCTTCGTGCGCGGCAGCGATGGCTTTGTGCTGCTCGATCAGCGCCTTCTTGTGTGCGGGATCTTCCTTGGCTTGTGCGATGAGCGATGTTGCGGCCAGTAACAGGGACAGCAAGACTTTCAATTCGTTCTCCTTGATTGTTCAATGGAATTCAGTGCAATCAGTGTGAAAGCGTCGTTGCGATGTCGGTGCGATACGCGCGCAATGCCGGAAGCATTGCGGCTGCAAGTCCGATGAAGATGGCGACCGGCGCCAGCCATGCCTCAGCCGGGGCGACAAACCAGCCGGTGAGGGACAGGTTCTGGTCGTCGGATATCAGGCGTCCAAGCACCTCCAGTGCCGCATGTCCCGCCAGCCAGCCCAGCAGGGCGCCGGCCAGCGAGAGCAGCAGCCCTTCCGCCAGCAGCAGCGACAGAAGCTTGCGCGGCGGCGCGCCCAAGGTGCGCAGGATGGCCAGGTCGGTCTTGCGCTCCTCGAGTGCGTTGTACAGCGCGACAAACATCGACAGCGCCGCTGACAGCAGCATGATCGCTGCAATGCCGCGCAAGGCGTCGACGCCGACGCCGAGCATGCGGAACAACTTGGCGGATTCGAAGGCGGGCTGTGCCGCCTGCAGTTCGGCCTGGCCGTTGACGACGCGCGGCAGCATCGCAGCGGCGAGCGGCGACGCGTACTGGACAAGTAGAGCGGTCAGCTCACGCTCCTCGTCCATCGCCGCCTTTTCTTCCTTGTCGTTCGGATCGATGCCATGCTCGACCTCGTGCACCTGCCACACCGAATCCACCGGCGTGAGCACAAGGCGGTCAAGCACGGTACCGGTGGGCTTGAGCACGCCGACTACGGTAAAGGGTGCATCGCCATGGCCATCACCGCTGCCGGCAAGGCCGTGCGAGCCGACGAACCGTGTTCCGGCCGACAGCCCGGCTTTCGCCGCGGCCTGGGCGCCGATGACCGCCTGCATCGGCGCCTCGAACATATGTCCCTGCGCCAGTGTGCCGCCGTAATGCGCGATGTATTCAGGCGTGGTGCCGACGATGCGGAACCCCTTGAAGCTGTCACCGAGGGCCAGCGGGATCACCTTCTTCACCATGCGGTTCTTGCGCAGTTGCGCCTCGGCGGCAAGAGGGATGTTCCCGGTCGGGATGTCGATGTGGTAGACGGAGGACAGGATCAACTGCAACGGCGATCCCTTTGCGCCGACCACGAGGTCGATGCCCTGCGCGTCGCGCAGCGCCTTCTCTTCCAGCTGTTGCGACGCCGACAGCACGAAGGACATCATTGCGACGCCCACCGCCATCAGGACGAGGTTGACCGTGGTCGACAGGGGCTTGTGGCGCAGTGACTTGATCGCCAGCGAAAGCGCGTTGATGCGGGTCATGTCGCCTCCGTTCCCGGCCGGCCCAGACGCAGCACTTTTGCTCGGGGCAGTGCCGCCAACACGCGGGCGTCATGGGTTGCGATGACCAGCGAAGCGTCATTTCTGCTTGCCTGGGCGGTCAGCACACTGATTGCTGCAGCGCAGGCTTCGTCGTCGAGATTTGCCGTCGGTTCGTCAGCCAGCAGCAGCGCCGGATGATTGAACAGAGCGCGTGCGATGGCGACGCGCTGTTGCTGGCCCTGGCTCAGCTGGTGCGGCTTTGCTTGCGCTTTTGCGGCAATGCCGAGTGCGTCAAGCATCGCATCGGCGCGGGCGACGTCGGCGCGGCGGCCATTGGCATAGGAGGCCATCAGGATGTTCTCTCGCACGGTCAGGCTCGGTACCAGCGCAAGCTTCTGTGGCAGGAATCCGACGTTGGTGCCGCGCCAGGCATCTGCCGCGCGCCGCGACAGCATCCGCAGGTCGGTATCGGCAACCCGGATCTCGCCTTGTTGTGGCGTGAGGATCGCTGCGATCAGGTGCAGCAGCGTCGATTTTCCGCAACCGGAAGGGCCGAGGATAACCGCGTGCATACCTTTTTCGAGCGTAAATTGGGAAATGGACAGCTGGGCAGCCGTCGAATTCGGATAGCGGTAGGTGAGTCCGGAGATTTGCAACATGGTTGCATTATATCTTGGCGAACGCCTTCGTAATAACTTGGCCAACGCCCGCGTAGTCAGCGCGGAACAGGGGACCTGAAATAGCTACCCCAAAAGCAAACAAGCGCACGAGGAATCGTGCGCTTGTCATGTCGCGGTGAAGTTGCTGCGGGATCAGTCCCCGTACAGCTTCTGCTTCAGTTCCCGGCGTTGCTGCGCTTCGAGCGACAGGGTCGCGGTCGGGCGGGCCAGCAGGCGCGGGATGCCGATCGGCTCGCCGGTCTCTTCGCACCAACCGTACTCGCCGGCGTCGATGCTGGCGATTGCCTGCTGCACTTTTTTCAGCAGCTTGCGTTCGCGGTCGCGCGTGCGCAATTCCAGTGCATGTTCTTCCTCGATCGTGGCCCGGTCGGCCGGATCGGGAACGAGTACGGTTTCGCGCAGGTGTTCGGTGGTTTCGCCGGCGTTCTTCAGCAAGTCGCGTTCGAGCTGCTGCAGTCGCGCCTTGAAGAAGGCGAGCTGCGCCTCGTTCATGTAGTCCTTGTCGCTCATCTTGAGGATTTCTTCCTCGGTGAGCAGGCGGCCCTCTGGGGCGGCGGTCGGTTTAGTTGTTTTGGTAGCCACTTCGCTTACTTTCGAAACTACGGATTTTTCCATTTTATCTGTTAACCCGGCGCCTTCATTGCTGCTGCTCATGGACACGCCGGATGTCTCCTTGGAACGCGAGGTCGAAGCGGTCATCTCTTCTTGCTTCGGCGCTGTTGCTCCCTTGGCCGATTTTGGTTCAGCAGCTTTGGAAGCTGCTGTCCGCGTTGCGGCCGGTACTATTTTTGCTGTAGTTGCTCCCTTGGCGCTTGCTTCTGCCGCTGGATTAACACTGCTTTTTACCGTGGTTTTACCTGGTTTGGCAATTGCTTTTGTTGATGTGCTTGAGGTCTTCGTGGCGGGTTTCTGGGATTTCGCAACGGTCTTTGCCGGTTTGGCCACAACCGCTATCGTTGCCGATTTGGTTGCCGGCTTGGCGGCCGTCTTGCCTTTGGGCGGTGCGGCGGTCTTTGCCGGTGTCTTGCTGACGCTTTTTGCCGCTGTGCTCTTGATGGCGGATCTTGTCACGGTTGCGTTCATCGTACCCTCGCTATTATGAACCGCCCGACCTGTCGATCCTTGCCCGAAACCGTCTCCCACCGTTTTCAGGCAGGCTTGGATACCATCGGGCGTAACGTCCGCATGCGCTGACGCATCTTGCCAAACGACTACCTCCACTGCTTGAATCTACATCAACGTCTTGTCATAGTTTATACCAAACACTGTTCCAATCCCCTAATAAATGTTTCTTCGGGGAGGTTCTTGCCGATAAATACCATTTTGCTGCCGCGCGCTTCGCCGTCGGCCCATTTGGCGCCGATGTCAGTGCCCATCATCTGGTGTACTCCCTGGAATACCACCTTGCGGTCGGCGCCCTCCATCCATAGCACGCCCTTGTAGCGCAGCATGCGCGGTCCGAAGACCTGGACGATGCTGCCCAGGAATTCGTCCAGGCGGGCGGTATCGAAAGGGCGTTCGCTACGGAATACGAAGGCGGCGATGTCGTCTGCATGGCTCGAATGCTTATGGCCATGATGATGCTCATGTGCATGGTCGTGGCCGCAATGCGCGCCGCACTCATGGTGCTCGTGATCGTGCTCTTCTTCGGCGAGGAAGTCGGGATCGATCTCGATCTTGTCGTTCAGGTTGAAGCCGCGCAGGTCGAGGAAATCGCTGAGCGGCAGCTGGCCGAAATCGACCTTCTTTACCGGCGCGCGCGGATTGATGCGCTTCAGGCGCGCCGTCAGCGCTTCCACATCGCCGGCGCTGACCAGATCGGTCTTCGACAGCAGCAGGCGGTCGGCGAAACCGACCTGACGTTGCGCTTCCTCGTGCTCGTCGAGCTGCTGCATTGCATGACGGGCGTCGACGACGGTGATTACCGCATCGAGCATGAAATGCGACGCCACTTCGTCGTCCATGAAGAAGGTCTGGGCGACCGGTCCGGGATTCGCCAGGCCGGTGGTTTCGATCACCACATGGTCGAAACTGAGTTCGCCCGCATTGCGTTTCTGCGCCAGCGTGCTTAGCGCGAGGACCAGGTCACCGCGGATGGTGCAGCAGATGCAGCCGTTGCTCATTTCGACGATCTGCTCGTTGCTTTCCTGGACGAGGATTTCATTGTCGATATTTTCCTCGCCGAACTCGTTCTCGATCACCGCGATGCGGTGGCCATGCGGCTCGCGCAGGATGCGGTTGAGCAGGGTTGTCTTGCCGGCGCCGAGGAAGCCGGTGAGTATGGTTGCAGGTACTAGTGTCATTTCAGAGGGTGTTATGAGCTATTTTAGGGGGCGCGTTCGAGCCAGACGGGATGCATCCGTGGCATCGCAAGACGCGCCGCAGTGCGTGCCACTGCAAGCGGCTTGCGGTGCTACGGGGCGCCCGTCTGGCCCGAACCCTTCGGGCAGCCCCGAGAACCGGTCGCCTGCGGTGTTGCGGGGCTTGTCCTTGGCACCACCAAGGCCGGCGCCCCGCGTCTAGCATTCGACCGGTTCTCGGGGCTGCGCGCCCCCTAAAATAGTTCATAACACCCT
>CBIHRW010000022.1:0-58834 GCA_966212545.1 uncultured Noviherbaspirillum sp. | reverse complement strand
CGAGCCGGTGCAGACCGTGATGCGCCGCTACGGCATCGAGAACCCGTACGAGCAGTTGAAGGAACTCACCCGCGGCAAGGGCATTTCGAAGGACGCGCTGCGCGAGTTCGTCAACGGCCTCGCGATTCCGCAGACGGCCAAGGACCAGTTGCTGGCGATGACGCCGGCCAGCTACACCGGCCGCGCCGAAGTGCTCGCACGCAAGATCTAAGCTCCACTGAAGCGCCGCCTCCGGCGGCGCTTCCCCTCCCCTTCCGCGCCCGCGGAATAAACCCGCACCCACCTCCGTATATATACCGGCAGTCAATATTCGGTATACCCGGCACCGCCTTCTACGTACGGCAACGCTGCAACTTTGCTGCTATGATATTTGTCCTAGTTAAAACCAATTAGCGTATTGCAACATTTATGCAGCGTTACACCCTTCCGGCAATTGTGCTCCACTGGCTGATCGCGGCCCTGATCATCTGCGCCTTCACGCTCGGCCTGATTATGGTCGACATTCCGGGCATCACGCCGACCAAGCTCAAATACTATTCCTGGCACAAATGGCTGGGCGTAACCGTGCTCGGCCTCGCATGCCTTCGCGTGATCTGGCGTCTCACGCACGCCGTGCCGCCGCTGCCGCTCAGCATGCCGGTGTGGCAGGTCAAGGCGTCGCATGCCTTGCATATGCTGCTCTATATCCTGATCTTCGCCGTCCCGGTTTCCGGCTACTTCTACAGTCTCGCTGCAGGTGTGCCGGTCGTGTACCTGGGCATCATTCCGCTGCCAGTGCTGATCGAGGCGAACGAAGTGTGGAAGCCCATCCTCAAGCAAGTGCACTACGTGCTGAACATGACGCTGCTGGCCTGCGTCGTGCTGCACGTCGCCGCCGCCGTCAAGCATCTCGTCATCGACCGCGACGGCGTCTTCCGTCGCATGCTGCCCTGATATCCGACTGAAGGAATTGCTCATGACCATACGGACTATTCTCCGCAACAGCGCCGTCCTCGCACTGGCCGTCGCCCTGCCCGTGCTCGCGGCCCAGCTCAAGACCGATCCCGCGAAAAGCAGCGTGTCGGCCGTGTTCAAGCAGATGAACGTGCCGGTCGAAGGCAAGTTCAAGCGCTTCAACGCGCAGATCGACTATAACGCCGCCAAGCCGGAAACCTCGAAGGCCAACATGGAAATCGAGGTCGCCAGCTTCGACCTGGGCGACGCGGAATTCAACAAGGAAGCGCAGAAAAAGGACTGGTTCAACGGGATGCAATTCCCGAAGGCGACCTTCATGTCGAGCGCGATCAAGCCCGCGGCGGCCGGCAAGCTCGACGTGAGCGGCAAGCTCACCATCAAGGGCAAGACGGCGGACGTCACCTTCCCGCTCAGCGTAAAGCAGGAAGGCGCAGTACAGGTTTTCGAAGGTTCGCTGCCGATCAAGCGGCTGGCCTTCAACATCGGCGAAGGTGAATGGAAAGACACCAGCATGGTCGCCGATGAAGTTGTGATCAAATTTCGCGTCGTCGCGACGCAATAAGTTCAACGAAACAATTCACCCCTGGGAGAGCTATCAATGCACAAGCACATCATCGCCACCCTGCTGGCCGTCAGCGCCGGTTCCGCCTTCGCACAGACCTACAACATCGAGCCGAATCACACCTACCCGAGCTTTGAAGCCGACCACCTTGGCATTTCCGTCTGGCGCGGCAAGTTCACCAAGACCAGCGGCGTCGTGAAGCTGGATCGTGCCGCGAAGACCGGCACGATGGACATCGCCATCGACGCCAATTCCATCGACTTCGGCCATGCAAAGATGAACGACCACGCGAAGTCGAAGGACATGTTCAACGTCGAACAATTCCCGACGATCACCTACAAGGGCAAGTCGATGAAGTTCGACGGCGACAAGCCCGTTTCCGTGGAAGGCGAATTGACCATGCTCGGCGTGACGAAGCCCGTGAATCTGACGATCGGCAAGTTCAAATGCATCGAGCACCCGATGCTCAAGCGCGAAGTCTGCGGCGCCGACGCGACAGCGGAATTCAAGCGCACCGACTTCGGCCTCAACTACGGCACGCCGCTTTTTGCCCCTGAGGTGAAGCTGGCGATCCAGGTTGAAGCGCTGAAGGCAGACTAAGCATCACCCGTCGATTCCACAAGCCGGCCCATTTCAGGCCGGCTTTTTTTCTTGCAAGACCATGAAGAAAGAACGCTACCTGCGCAGCATCCGCCTGCTGGCCGAGTGCTTCCACACGTTCGAGCACATCTCGTCGACGAACGTCCGCACGCTCGGTCTTACGCCGCCGCAGTTCGACATCATCGCGACTCTCGGCAATACCCAGGGCATGTCGTTCAAGGAACTGGGCGAGAAGACACTCATTACCAAGGGCACCCTGACGGGCGTGGTCGATCGGCTCGAGGCAAAAGGACTGGTGTGCCGCAACACGCACGCCGAAGACAGGCGCAGCACCATTGTGCGTCTCACCGAAAAGGGCGAACAGGAATTCCAGCGCGTGTTCCCGCCGCATATCAAGTTCTGCAAGCAGGCTTTCCTGGATTTCGGCGACGAGGACTTTAGCGCGCTGGAGCGTGAATTGGGCAAGCTCAAACGACATCTGGATGGTGCCGCGCTACGCCTGAAAAAATAGTTCGGCACGGGCTGTCAAAAAGAAAAAAACCGGCTTGAAAGCCGGCTTTTTTCGTCGATCGGACCGATCAGACCACAGCACCGTCGGTCTCGTCCTTTTCCTTGACAGGCTTGATCAAGTCCTCGCGTTTCACGCCCAGCCACATTGCAATGGCAGCGGCAACGAACACCGAGGAATAGATGCCGAACAGAATGCCGATCGTCAGCGCCAGCGCGAAGTAATGCAGCGTCGGACCGCCGAACACCAGCATGGACAGCACCATGATCTGGGTCGAGCCGTGGGTGATGATGGTGCGCGAAATCGTGCTGGTAATCGCGTGGTTCATCACGTCCGCCGTGCTCATCTTGCCGTAACGGCGGTCGCGGAAAGTCTCGCGCACACGGTCAAAAATAACGACCGACTCGTTGACCGAGTAACCGAGAATCGCCAGCACTGCGGCAAGCACCGTCAGCGAGAACTCCCACTGGAAGAAGGCGAAGAAACCGAGGATGATGATCACGTCATGCAGGTTCGCGATGATGGCGGCGACTGCGAACTTCCATTCGAAGCGGAAGGCGAGGTAGATCACAATGCCGGCAATCACCATTGCCAGCGCGGTCAGGCCGTCCTGCGCCAGTTCTTCACCGACCTGCGGCCCGACGAATTCCACGCGCTGCAGCGTGACCGCCGGGTCCTGCGCCTTGAGGGCCGCCATGACCTTGTCACTCTGCTGCGCGGAGCTCACATCCTTGCGTGCCGGCAGGCGGATCATGACGTCCTGCGCCGTGCCGAAGCTTTGCACCTGCGTGTCGGTGTAATCCAGTCCCTCGATGGTCTTGCGAATGCCCTCGAGGTCGGCCGGTTTGGTATAGGTCACCTCAATAACGGTACCGCCGGTGAACTCGATCGACAGATGCAATCCCTTGTAGAACAGGAAAAACACTGCCGCGAAAAACGTCAGCGCCGACACCACATTGAAGATCAATGCGTGGCGCATGAAGGGGATGTCCCTATGGATGCGGAATAATTCCATTACATTCCTTTCTTTCGCAGACTCCCGGCGCTTGCTACTGCCGCCGGGAACGCATCAGTTTCAATTACGCACTCGGCTTCCACACTTGGCCGATCGATACGCTGGTCAGTTTCTTCTTGCGTCCATACCAGAGGTTGGCGAGGCCGCGCGACACGAACACCGACGAGAAGATCGAGGTCAGGATGCCCAGGCAGTGCACCACGGCAAAGCCGCGGATCGCGCCGGAACCGAAGATCAGCAGCGCGAGGCCGGCGATCATGGTCGTCACGTTCGAGTCGAGAATGGTGGCCCATGCGCGGTCGAAGCCGGCCGCAATCGCCGCCTGCGGCGTATTGCCCGCTCGCAATTCCTCGCGGATACGCTCATTGATCAGCACGTTGGCATCAATTGCCATACCGAGCGTGAACGCGATAGCCGCCATGCCGGGCAGCGTCAGCGTCGCCTGCAGCGTAGACAGGATCGCAATCAGCAGCAGCAGGTTGACCGCCAGCGCAAACACGCTGAAGAAGCCGAACAGGTGGTAATAGATGACCATGAAGACGGCGATCGCCGCGAAGCCGTACAGCGTCGAGTTGAAGCCCTTCTGGATGTTGTCGGCGCCCAGCTGCGGGCCGATGGTGCGTTCCTCGATGATTTCCATCGGCGCCGCCAGCGAACCGGCGCGCAACAGCAGCGCGAGGTCGTTGGCTGCTTCGGCGGAACCCATGCCGGTGATCTGGAAGCGGGAACCGAGTTCGTCGCGGATGGTAGCTACAGTCAGCACTTCGCCACGGTTCTTTTCGAACAGCACGATGGCCATCAGCTTGCCGATCTTTTCACGAGTCGCTTCGCGCATCCGGCGGCCGCCATCGCCGTTCAGGTCGATGCTGACGGCGGGCTGCTGGTTCTGGTCGAAGCTGGCGGCGGCGCTGGAGATGTAGTCGCCGGTAATGATCGGCTCCTTGTACAGGACGACCGGCGCTCCCTTGCCAACCTTGAACAGTTCGGAGCCGAACGGTACGGATGCCGTCTCTTCGGTGCCGCGCATCACGGTCTCGTCCACCATGCGCACTTCCAGGGTAGCGGTACGGCCGATGATGTCCTTGGCGCGGGAGACGTCCTGCACGCCGGGCAGTTGCACCACGATACGGTCGGCGCCCTGGCGCTGGATGACCGGCTCGGCCACGCCGAGTTCGTTCACGCGCTTGGACAGAGTGCTGATGTTCTGTCCGACGGCTTCCTCGACGGTGCGTTTGAGCGCTTCCGGCTTGTAGCCGGCGATCAGGGTCAGGTCAGCGCCGTTGGTGCCTTCCTGGAACACCAGTTCGCCGAGCTGCGATGCGAGGACTTCACGTGCCTTGGCGCGGGTTTCGGGGTCACGGAACTTGATCTCGATCGCATCGCCGGAACGGCTGATGCCGGCATGACGCACATTCTTGTCGCGCAGCAGGCTGCGGACGCTGGCTTGCAGGCCCTGCAGGCGCTTGTTCAGCACGCCCTTGGTGTCGACCTGCATCAGGAAGTGCACGCCGCCGCGCAGGTCGAGGCCGAGGTACATCGGCTTCGCGCCGACGCTTTGCAGCCATTGCGGGGTGTTCGGCATCAGGTTGAAGGCGACGATGTAGGTCGGGTCGGCCGGGTCGGTGTTCAGTTCCTTTTCCAGCACAGCCTTGGCCCTGAACTGGGTGTCGGTATCGCTGAAGCGGGCGCGTACCGAGCCTTGGGTGCCGCTCAGGTCAAAGGTAATCCCTTCCGGCTTGATGCCGTTCCGTGTCAGCACCTCTTCCACGCGCCCGGCGGTGGCGGGTTCTACCTTGACGGTGGCTTTGGCACTGCTGATCTGGACGGCAGGCGATTCGCCGAAGAAATTGGGGATCGTATACAGCACGCCGAACAGCAGCGCGATGGCGATCAGGATGTATTTCCAGAGGGGGTAGCGATTCATAAGGATTCAAGTTCCGGAGTGAACGGGCTGAAAGACAATGTGCCCGGGGAGCACGCCGCCCGGAAAGGCGGCTCGACGTCCCTTTACAGCGACTTGATCGTACCCTTGGGCAACAGGGTCGCGATCGCGGCCTTCTGCACAACGATCTCGGTGCCGTCAGCCACTTCCAGCGTCACGTAGGCGTCGGTCACCTTGGTCACCTTGCCAAGGATGCCGCCTGCGGTCACGACTTCATCTCCCTTGGACAGGGCATCCATCATGGCTTTCTGCTCTTTCTGGCGCTTCATCTGGGGACGGATCATCAGGAAGTACAGCACGATGAACATCAGAATGATGGGCAGGAAGCTCAGGAAGCTGCTTTCAGGGCTGGCGGCCGCGGCCTGTGCGTATGCGTTGGAAATGAACACGTATTACTCCTTGCTGTGGGATGGATCAACCCGGCATTTTAGCATTCAGTGCAGGGTTTCCTGAGATTGATGCATTGTCCCGGGGAACGAGCGAAAACCGGCCCGAAACCGAGCCGGCAAGCGCCGGTTCGAGGAATGAACCGGCGGCTGGAAAGGTTCAGACGCCGCGGGCGCGGTCGGCCTTGAACTGGACGACGAAGTCCTGGAAGCGGTCGGCGTCGATCGCCGCCCGCATCTCGCGCATGATCTGCAGGTAGTAATGCAGGTTATGGATGGTGTTGAGGCGCGCGCCGAGGATTTCGCCGGCGCGGTGCAGGTGGTACAGGTAGGCGCGCGAGAAGTTGCGGCAGGTATAGCACTCGCAGGTTTCGTCCAGCGGCTGGTCGTCGTCCTTGTAGCGTGAATTCTTGATCTTGAGGTCGCCGAAACGGGTGAACAGCCAGCCGTTGCGGGCATTGCGCGTGGGCATCACGCAGTCGAACATGTCCACGCCGTTGGCCACGCCCGCCACCAGGTCTTCCGGCGTGCCCACGCCCATCAGGTAGTGCGGCTTGTCGGCCGGCAGGCGCGGGCCAATGTGTTCCAGCACGCGCATCATGTCTTCCTTGGGCTCGCCGACCGACAGACCGCCGATCGCATATCCCTCGAAGCCGATTTCCTGCAGCCCGGCCAGCGATTCGTCGCGCAGGTTTTCGAACATGCCGCCCTGGACAATGCCGAACAACGCGTTCGGGTTTTCGCCCTTGTCGAACTCGTCGCGCGAGCGCTTGGCCCAGCGCAGGGACATGCGCATGGACTTGGCCGCCTCGGCTTCGGTCGCGGGGCGGCCGTCGATTTCGTACGGCGTGCATTCGTCGAACTGCATCACGATGTCGGAATTGAGCACGCGCTGGATCTGCATCGAGATCTCGGGCGACAGGAACAGCTTGTCGCCGTTGATGGGTGACGAAAACTTCACGCCCTCCTCTGTGATCTTGCGCATCGCGCCCAGCGAGAACACCTGGAAGCCGCCGGAATCGGTCAGGATGGGCTTGGTCCAGCCGATGAAGCGGTGCAGGCCGTCGAACTTGCCGACCACGTCCAGCCCGGGGCGCAGCCACAGGTGGAAGGTATTGCCGAGAATGATCTGGGCACCGACCTCGTGCAGTTCTTCCGGCGACATCGCCTTGACCGAACCGTAGGTACCGACCGGCATGAAG
The DNA here is from genome assembly GCA_966212545.1 of uncultured Noviherbaspirillum sp. Classification (GTDB taxonomy): domain Bacteria; phylum Pseudomonadota; class Gammaproteobacteria; order Burkholderiales; family Burkholderiaceae_D; genus Noviherbaspirillum. The sequence continues at coordinate 51,665 of CBIHRW010000022.1, read as the reverse complement.
ATGGGGGTTTCGACTACGCCATGGTTGAGCGTCAGGCGGCCGCGACGGGCCTTGCCGTCGGTCTTGAGGAGTTTGAAATTCAGCATTGTGTGTTTTTGGTCAGTAGCATCGCGTCGCCATAGCTGAAGAAGCGGTAGCGCTTCTCGATCGCATGGGCGTAGGCGGCGCGAATCTGCCGATAGCCTGCGAACGCGGACACCAGCATCAGCAGCGTCGACTTCGGCAAGTGGAAGTTGGTGATCATGCGGTCGACGGTCTTGAACGTATAGCCCGGGGTGATGAACAGGTTGGTATCCGCACTGCCCGCCTTCAGCTCTCCGGACTGCGAAGCCGATTCCAGCGCACGCATGCTGGTCGTGCCTACGGCAATCACGTTACGGCCAGAAGCACGAACGGAGCGCACCGCATCGACCGTCTCCTGCGGGATCGTGTACCACTCGCTGTGCATCTTGTGCTCGGAAAGGTTCTCGGTGCGCACCGGCTGGAAGGTACCCGCACCCACGTGCAGTGTTACGTACGCGAACTCCACGCCCTTGTCGCGCAACTTGTCGAGCAGCGGCTGGTCGAAATGCAAACCTGCCGTCGGCGCAGCCACTGCGCCCGGTTCCTTCGCGTAGACGGTTTGATAGCGCTTTTCGTCGAATTCGTCGGCGGTATGTTCGATGTAGGGCGGCAGCGGCAACCGGCCATGTGTTTCGATCAGGTCGAACACGTCGGACGGGAATTGCAGCGTGAAGAACTCACCGGCACGCTCGCCGACGGTTACGTCAAAAGCATCGGCCAGGCGAATCGAACTGCCCGCCTTGGGCGACTTGGACGCGCGCACCTGTGCCAGCACGTTCCGCGTGTCGAGCACGCGTTCGACCAGCACCTCGACCTTGCCGCCGCTTTCCTTCGTGCCGAAAAAGCGCGCCTTCAGCACACGGGTATTGTTAAACACCAGCAGGTCGCCGGGCATGAGCAGGTCGACAATTTCGGCAAACGCACGGTCAACCAGCCTGTCGCCGTCGACATGCAGCAGACGCGATGCGCTGCGTTCCGGCAGCGGCAATTGCGCAATCAGTTCCTGCGGCAGATGAAAATCGAAGTCGGAAAGCGAATACATGCGTCAGAATGGCATAGAACGATGAAGAAGTCGGGGACTCGGCCGGATACCGGGTATCAAACGGGTATGAACGCGGCCCGAATGGCATCCGTCCTTGACAGAATTGCCATACAATCGCCCAACAGATAAAACCCGCTATTTTACGCCCAGCAGCACATGCCCGTCGCCAAGCGAAAACCCGCCGCACAGGAAAAAACCAAAGCCAATACCGGCGCCGCCAAATTGGCGCGCCTTGGTCTGCGCACCGATATGGACCTGGCACTGCATCTGCCGATACGCTATGAGGACGAAACCCAGGTGTTGCCGATCCGCGAGGCGGGCTTCATGGGCGGCAATTCGGCCCAGGTTGAAGGCGTGGTGACCGAGTGCGATATCCAGTACCGACCGCGCCGGCAGCTTGTGGTGACCATCGCCGACGACTCGGGGCAACTGGTGATGCGCTTCCTGAACTTCTACGGCAGCCAGGTCAAGCAGCTCGCCGCCGGGACGCGGGTGCGCGCGCGCGGCGAAGTGCGCCACGGTTTCTTCGGCGCGGAGATGGTGCACCCGACCTACAAGGTCGTTCAGGAAGGTGATCCGCTGCCGCAATCGCTGACGCCGGTCTATCCGGCCGGCGAAGGGCTGTCGCAAGCCTACCTGCGCAAGGCGATTGCCAATGCGTTGACGCGTGTGGACTGGCGCGACACGCTGTCGCCGGAACTGCTCGCCGAACTCCGTCTGCAAGCCTTCGAGCCATCGGTGCGGCTGCTGCACAATCCGCCGCCCGATGTCAGCGAGCATGCCCTGCTGGACCGCTCGCATCCGGCATGGGTAAGGATGAAGTTTGACGAATTGCTGGCGCAGCAGCTGTCGCTCAAACGCGCGCAGGCTGCACGGCGCGCCAAGGGCGCAGCTGCCCTTCCGCAGATCGGGACACTCTCGCAGGCCTTCATGAAGGCACTGCCTTTCACGCTCACCGGCGCCCAACAGCGTGTATTGTCCGAAATACGCGCCGACTTGCGCGAGTCGTTTCCGATGCAGCGGCTGCTGCAAGGCGACGTCGGCAGCGGCAAGACCGTGGTCGCCGCACTGGCAGCGGCACAGGCAATCGACAGCGGCTTCCAGGCTGCCCTCATGGCACCCACCGAGATCCTGGCGGAACAGCATTTCCGCAAAATCGCGCAATGGATGGAACCGCTCGGCGTCAAGGTCGCATGGCTGACGGGCAGTCTGAAGAAGAAGGAAAAGACGGAGGCACAGGCGCGCGTCGAATCCGGCGAGGCGCAGCTCGTGATCGGCACCCATGCCCTGATCCAGGAAGGCGTGGAGTTCGCCAAGCTGGGCCTGGTGATCGTCGACGAGCAGCACCGTTTCGGCGTTGGCCAGCGCCTGGCCTTGCGCAACAAGGGGCTGGACGCGCAGACCGTGCCGCACCAGCTGATGATGTCCGCCACGCCGATTCCGCGCACGCTGGCGATGACCTATTACGCCGATCTCGAAGTGTCGGTGATCGACGAGCTGCCGCCCGGACGCACGCCCATCGTCACGCGCGCCATCGATCAGAACAGGCGGGACGAAGTCATCGCACGGGTGCATGCGGCGGCACTCGAAGGCCGGCAGGTCTACTGGGTCTGCCCGCTGATCGAGGAATCCGAGGCGCTGCAGTTGCAGACGGCGACCGATACCCACGCGACGCTGGCAGCGGAGCTGTCGGATTTGAACGTCGGCCTGGTCCACGGCCGCATGAAGCCGGCCGAGAAACAAACCGTGATGGATGCCTTCTCGCGCGGCGAGGTGCATGTGCTGGTCGCCACCACCGTGATCGAGGTGGGAGTGGATGTGCCGAACGCTTCGCTGATGGTGATCGAGCATGCAGAACGTTTCGGCCTGTCGCAGCTGCATCAACTTCGGGGCCGGGTTGGCCGAGGATCTGCGGCGAGCGTGTGCCTTCTGTTGTACCAGAGCCCGCTTGGGCCGGTCGCCAAGCAGCGCCTCATGACCATGCGGGAAACGACGGACGGTTTCGAAATCGCTCGGCGCGACCTGGAAATCCGCGGCCCCGGAGAATTCCTCGGAGCACGCCAGTCCGGCCAGGCGATGTTGCGCTTTGCCGACCTGCAGACCGACCAGTGGCTGGTGGAGAAAGCACGCGACCTCGCCCAGAGATTGCTGTGTGACGATCCGGCTGCAGTCGAAGCGCATCTTGCCCGCTGGCTGGGCGGGCGGGAAGAGTTCCTGAAAGTGTGAACAGAACGGCAAGCCGCATTGCCGCAAGCAATCCTTTGCTTTTTAGCATAGTCTTTATACTATGAACATTACCGGACGCAGCGGCACGGCGTCCCTTTTGCGGAGGCGGGCGTAACCTTATGACACTTACCGAACTCAAATATATCGTCGCCGTCGCGCGCGAAAAACATTTCGGACATGCCGCAGAAGCCTGTTTTGTCGCCCAGCCGACGCTGTCCGTCGCCATCAAGAAACTCGAGGACGAGCTCGGGGTGACGATCTTCGAACGCGGCGGCACTGAAATTTCGATGACGCCGCTCGGCGCGCAGATCGTCGCGCAGGCGGAACGGGTGCTTGAGCAAACCGCCGCCATCAAGGAAATCGCCAAGCAGAACAAGGATCCCCTGGCAGGCCCGTTGCGCCTGGGCGTGATCTACACCATCGCCCCCTACCTGCTCCCGCCGCTGGTCAAGACAATGATCGAGCGCGTGCCGCAGATGCCGCTCGTGCTGCAGGAAAACTTTACCGCCCGCCTGATCGAGCTGCTGCGCCAGGGTGAACTGGATGCGGCCATCATGGCGCTGCCGTTTTCCGACCAGGGACTGGTGGTACAGCCGCTGTATGACGAACCCTTTGTTGTCGCGCTACCCCGGCATCATCCCTGGGCGGACCGCCCGTCGATCCGTGCCGAAGACCTGAAGTCGGAAACCATGCTCCTGCTCGGCAACGGCCACTGCTTCCGCGACCAGGTGCTGGAGGTTTGCCCCGAAATGTCGCGCTTCTCCACCACCGGCGACGGCATCGCGCGCACCTTCGAGGGCTCCTCGCTGGAAACCATCCGCCACATGGTGGCATCGGGCATCGGCATCACCGTGTTGCCGAAGGCATCCGTGCCCGATATGCAGGCCAGGGATGGGATGCTGCGCTACGTGCCGTTTACCCAGCCCAGTCCGTCGCGCAGGGTGGTCATCGCCTGGCGCAAGAGTTTCACCCGCCGCCCGGCGATCGAGGCGGTACGGGATGCCGTGCTGTCGTGCGACTTGCACGGCGTCACCATGTTGCGGGAAGAGGAAACCGCCGAAGCATGAGTTTCAGGGCACCAAACGCTTGGTCGTATTAGTGTCGAACCAATGCAACGACCCGGCGTCGAAACCCGCCTCGACTAGCTGACCGACCTCGACCTGCACACCGGAAGGCGCCCGGACCACGAGCGCCTGCCCGCCTGCGCTGCCGTGAACCAGCACGTCCGCGCCCAGTGCCTCCACCATTTCCACCTTCATTGAAAGCCCTGGACGCCCGAGCGCCATGTGCTCCGGACGGATGCCGAAGATGCATTCCCGGTTCATCAAGCGCGCTTGCACAGCCGGGAGACGGATGCTTGCACCATTGCCCAGTTCAAAGTGCATGCCGTCGCTGCTGACCTTGCCCGTGAACAGATTCATCGGCGGCGAGCCGATGAATCCTGCAACGAAGGTTGTCGCCGGCCTGGCGTACACCTCCGCCGGCGATCCGATCTGTTCCGCGCGGCCGGCGTTCATCACGATCATGCGCTGGCCGAGCGTCATTGCCTCGACCTGGTCGTGCGTCACGTACAGGCTGGTGGTACCCAGTGTCCGGTGCAGCTTCTGTATCTCCAGGCGCATCTGCACGCGCAGCTTGGCATCGAGGTTGGACAAGGGTTCGTCGAACAGGAATACTGCCGGCTCGCGCACGATTGCCCTTCCCATCGCCACCCGCTGGCGCTGGCCGCCCGAGAGCTGGCGCGGTGTGCGCTGCAGCAGCGCGCCCAATTCCAGGATCTTCGCCGCCTTCTGCACGCGAGTGTCGATGTCCGCCTTGGAAAAGCCCCGGATCTTCAGGCCGTAGGCCATGTTCTCATACACGCTCATGTGCGGGTACAGCGCATAGTTCTGGAACACCATGGCAATGTCACGGTCCTTCGGCTCCAGTTCGTTGACGACGCGCTCGCCAATCACGATATCGCCGTCCGTAATCTCTTCCAGCCCGGCAACCATGCGAAGCAGTGTCGACTTGCCGCAACCGGACGGGCCAACCATCACAATGAACTCGCCGTCGGCGATGTCGATGGAAATACCATGGATGACGTCGACCGTCTTGCCGCCCTTGCCGTAGGTCTTCTTGATGTTTTTCAGGTGGACTTGTGCCATAAAATTAAATTAGCTCCACTTGCATGCGGGTGCTTCTGCACGAATTCCCACTTTCCGCTTCCCCGTCATTCCCGCGAAGGCGGGAATCCATGCTGACGCAGCTCTTTCAACCTGCCTATGGATTCACGCCTGCGCGGGAATGACGGGGGGATTGATGCAGCAAATCGACTGCAGTCGACCGCCAGCAAACGCATGTTCCAAATTTCTGTCGATATCGGTAGTCGTGGATTCGAATGACAATAATGGCTCCATCCGCAATCCACGCTCCTGGACATTGTCTTCACTTTTCCGAATCAACCAACCCCTTCACGAACCACTTCTGCATGATCACGACCACCAGTCCCGGCGGCAGCATCGCCAGGATCAGGGTCGCCATCACCATATTCCATTCCGGCGCGGCATCGCCACCGGCGATCATGGTCTTGATGCCGATGCCGATCGGGTACATGCCCTGCTCGGTCGCGATCAGCAGCGGCCAGAGGTACTGGTTCCAGCCGTAGATGAACATGATCACGAAGAGCGCGATCACATTAGTACGAGATAACGGCCACAGCACGTCCTTGAAGAACCGCAGCGGCCCCGCGCCGTCGATGCGCGCGGCCTCGGCCAGTTCGTCCGGCACAGTGAGGAAGAACTGACGGAACAGGAAAGTCGCGGTGGCCGATGCAATCAGCGGGATCGTCAACCCCGCATAGCTGTTCAGCATGCGCAAATCGGATACGACCTGATAGGTCGGCGTGATGCGCACCTCTACCGGCAACATCAGCGTGACAAAGATCATCCAGAAGAATACCGACCGGCCCGGAAAACGGAAGTACACGATCGCGAAGGCAGAGAGCATCGAAATCGTGATCTTGCCGATGGCGATGATGAGCGCAGACACCAGACTGACCCACATCATGCGCGCGACGGGCGGTGCCGTCACATAGCCCGACGCGCCCTCGACGATGACAGCCGAGTAATTCGCAAAGAACTGGTCGCCGGGCACGAGCGAGAGCGGCGCCATCGCCGCCTGCTCTGCAGTCTGCGTGCTGGCAACGAAGGCGACATAGGCCGGGAAGGCGACGATAGCGACGCCGATGATCAGCACGAGGTGGCTGATGAAATCGAGGACGGGACGCCTTTCGATCATGAGTACTGCACCTTTCGCTCGACATACTTGAACTGGATGACAGTCAGCGCAATGACGATCACCATCAGCACCACCGACTGCGCGGCGGCACTACCGAGGTCCCCGCCCTTGAAGCCGTCATGGAACACCTTGTACACCAGGATCTCCGTTTCCTTGCCCGGCCCGCCGTGCGTCGTCGCCTCGATGATCGCGAACGTATCGAAGAAGGAATACACAATGTTAATGACCAGCAGGAAGAAGGTGGTCGGCGACAGCAGTGGAAACACGATGGTGAAGAAGCGCCGTACCGGCCCCGCGCCGTCGATCGCGGCCGCCTCGATCAGCGACTTCGGGATCGCCTGCAGGCCGGCGAGGAAGAACAGGAAGTTGTAGCTGATCTGCTTCCAGACCGCGGCCATCACGATCAGGATCATCGCGTGCCTGCCGTTGAGCAGGTTGTTCCATTCGATGCCGATATCGCGCAAGGCATGCGCGATCACACCCAGCGTCGGGTTCATCAGGAACATCCAGAGTACACCCACAACCACTGGCGACACCGCGTACGGCCAGATGAGGAAGGTTTTGTAGATCGCCGCGCCCTTGACCACGCGATCCGCGAACACCGCGAGGATCAGTGACAACGTCAGCCCGATACCGGCGACCAGCACCGAGAACATCGCCGTTGTCTTGAATGACTCGAGGTAGTTCGCGTCATTGAAGAGATCGCGAAAATTGTCGAACCAGACGAATTGCGACGACGTGCCGAACGCATCCTGCAGCAGCACGGACTGGTACAAGGCCTGCACCGCAGGCCAGAAGAAGAACAGCAGGGTCACGAGGATCTGCGGCGCGACCAGCGCGTATGGCAGCCAGGCGGATTTGAAGCGGGCGCGTTTTTCCATGTCTCGTCGAGGGACTCCGGCGTCAATCGAAGCGCACCTTCCGCCTAAGACGGAAGGCGCGTTGCGGTGCCTTACTTGTTTGCCTTCTCGAAGCGCACGAGCAATTCGTCGCCGCGCTTGACGGCGGTGTCCAGTGCTTCCTTCGCGGTCTTCTTGCCGTTCCACACCTGCTCCAGCTCTTCATCGACGATGGTGCGGATCTGCACGAAGCTGCCGAGGCGGATGCCGCGCGACTTCGCGGTAGTCTTGACGATCATCTGTTGCACCGGCACCTGCGGTCCCGGCGATTTCTCGTAGAAACCGGATTTCTTCGTCAGTTCATAGGCCGCCGTCGTGATCGGCAGGTAGCCCGTCTCCTGGTGCCACTTCGCCTGCACTTCCGGCTGCGACAGGAACTTGAAGAACTTCGCGACGGCCTTGTATTCCTCCTGCTTCTTGCCGCTCATGACCCACAGCGACGCGCCGCCGATGATGGTGTTCTGCGGTGCGCCTGCCACCTCGCTGTAGTACGGCAGAGGAGAAACAGCGAACTTGAACTTCGCGTTCTTGTTGATATTCGCATAGGCGGAACTGGACGAGGTCAGCATCGCGCATTCGCCGGAATAGAACTTCGCTTCCGGCTCGTTCTTGCGGCCGGCGTAGGTGAAGTAACCCTGCTTGGCCCAGTTCGACAGGTTCTCGATGTGCTTCACATGCAGCGGGCTGTTGAAGGCCAGCCGAGCGTCTAGGCCGCCGAAGCCGTTGTTCTTGGTCGCGAACTCAACGTTGTGCCAAGCGGAGAAGCTCTCCAGGTGAATCCAGGATTGCCAGCCGGTGGTGTAGGCGCATTTCTCGCCGCTCGCCTTCAGTTTTGCTGCGGCGGACAGCACCTCTTGCCAGGTGGACGGCGCCTTGTTCGGATCCAGGCCGGCCTTGGCGAACATGTCCTTGTTGTAATAGAACACCGTGGTCGAGCTGTTGAACGGGAAGGACACCATGTCGCCCTTGGGCGAAGTGTAATAGCCGGCCACGGCGGGGACGTAGACCGACGAGTCGAATTTTTCGCCGGCTGCTTTCATCACTTCCGTGACGGGAACGATCGCGCCCTTGGAGTACATCATCGTCGCGGTCCCGACTTCGAACACTTGCAGGACATGCGGCGCATTGCCGGCCCGGAAGGCCGCAATGGCTGCCGCCATCGCCTCGTCATAGCTGCCCTTGAAGACCGGGGTGACCTTGTATTCCGACTGGCTCTTGTTGAACTGGTCCGCGAATGCATTGACGCGCTCGCCAAGCGCACCCTGCATGGAGTGCCACCAGCTGATTTCGGTGACGGCATGAACAGAAGTACTCATCAATGCAAGCGCGGCGGCCGCCACGAGTGGCTTCAAGGTATTTCTCATGGGTTGTCTCCTTGTAAAATTTTTATTCTAGTCATCGTAAGTGACCGTTGCATTACGATAACTTAAACCCGTTGCATGCCGCTTATAATTTGATTTTGCAGCGCAATAACAGATCATGAACCGACTCGCACTCTACGCACGCCTGATCCGCATCGACAAACCTATCGGTATCCTGCTGCTGTTATGGCCGACCCTGTGCGCGCTCTGGCTTGCATCCAATGGCCATCCTGACTGGGACCTGGTCGCGATCTTCACCCTCGGTACGATCCTGATGCGTTCCGCCGGCTGCGCAATCAACGACTACGCCGACCGTGAGTTCGACAAGCATGTGAAACGCACCGCGGAACGTCCTTTAACGAGCGGCAAGATCGCCGGATGGGAAGCGGTGATGGTTGCGGCAGTCCTTGCATTGATTTCCTTTGCGCTGATCCTGCCGCTCAATGCGCTGACAAAACAACTGTCTGTTGCCGCGGTCCTGATCGCGGCCAGCTATCCCTACTTCAAGCGCTTCTTCGCGATCCCGCAGGCTTACCTGGGCATCGCTTTCGGCTTCGGCATTCCGATGGCATTCGCGGCGGTGCAGGACTCGGTGCCCCCGGCGGCATGGTTGCTGCTGCTCGCCAACATCTTCTGGGCCGTCGCCTACGACACGGAATACGCAATGGTCGACCGCGACGATGATCTGAAGATCGGCATCAAGACCTCGGCGATCACCTTCGGGCGTTTCGATGTAATGGCAGTCATGGTGTGCTATGCGATGGCCTTCGTGATCATCCTGACAGTCGGCCTGGAATACGGCCTGCGTGCCTGGTTCGTTGCCGGCATTCTCGTCGCGATCGGCTGCGCGGCCTATCACTACATCCTGATCCGAGAGCGCGACCGCATGCGCTGCTTTGCGGCGTTCCGGCACAACAACTGGCTCGGTGCGGCGATCTTTGCGGGCATCGCGCTCGACTACGCATTGCGTTAGTCCGACATACGATTTGACCCCTCGCAAGATGCCTGGTGTCCTGTTGCTTACACTCAAAGTTGGTCTTACCAACACAGGAGTGCACCATGGAGACAACAGGACTGGGTGGCGATTTTCGCGACCGTTTGCTCGAAGATCTGCGACTGGTCGTCAGGGATGCGGAAGACCTGCTGCGCAGCACCGGGCAACAGATGGACGACGGTTACCGGCTCGCGCGTGCCCGATTCGAATCGACATTGGGCGGCGCAAAAGACAGCCTGTCGGTGCTGGAAGCGCGCGTTACCGAGGGCGCGCGCGAGGCAATTGATACGACACAACAGTACGTGAAGGAAAATCCCTGGCAGGCGGTCGGCATCGGCGCACTGACCGGCCTCGCAATCGGCTTGCTGATCGGCCGGCGCTGAAAGCATGATGATTGCGGAATCCGCGTCGCGTCTCGCGGCGACCCTGCTTGCAGTTCTACAGAATCGGGTTGAACTGGCTTCGACCGAACTGGAAGAAGAGTCGCTGCGCTACTTCTCCTGCCTCATGCTGTCCCTCGCCGCGATGTTCTGCATAGGCATTGCCGTCGTGCTCGGTGTCCTGCTCGCTGTCATCCTCTACTGGGAAACGCACCGCGTTGCTGTCCTCGCCATACTCATGGTGCTCTTCGGCGCCACGGGGACGGCATTTGCACTGCGGGTACGCCGGCAATATCAGTCGAAACCGCGGCTGCTGGGCCACACGATGGCGGAACTGGCCCGGGATGCCGAACTGCTGCAAACGCGCGCATGAAAACATGAAATCACGCGCGGAACTTCTGGCTTGGAAGCGGCGGCAACTGGTCGTCGAAAGCAACGCGCAACGCGCGGAACTTGTGCGGCAATTGCATCCTCTGGCCTGCCAACTTGAATCGGTGGATACCGGCCTGCGTATCCTGGCAAGATTGCGGCAGCACCCGGGCTGGATTGCGGGCGCTGCCATCGGCTTTCTGCTGCTGACGCCGCGCCGGCTGTCTTCGCTGTTCCGGCTCGGCACTCGCGGCCTGCGCTCCTGGCGATCACTGGACCCGACGATCAGGACGCTCTTGGAAGGTAAGACCTGATCAGTCCTTGCCGAACTCCTCGCCCAGTTCCTTGCCGCGTGCTGCGGCCGCCTTCAGCGCCTTGACGATCGCATCCTTGACGCCGCCAGCCTCCATGCTGGTCAGCGCGGCATAGGTGGTACCGCCTTTCGACGTCACACGGTCACGCAGCACCGAGACCGGCTCCGCGGACTGCGCCGCCAGTTGCGATGCGCCGACGAAGGTTGCAATTGCGAGTTGCGTGCCCTGCTCCGCAGTCAGCCCCATTTCCTGCGCCGCCTGCTGCATCGCCTCGATGAAATAGAACACGTAGGCCGGGCCACTGCCGGACACGGCGGTGACCGGATCGATCAGGGACTCGTCGTCGAGCCAGACGGTTGCGCCGACCGCGCGCATGATCGCGTCGGCCGCCTCGCGCTGCACCTGCGATACGCCTGCCATGGCAACCATGCCGGTGATGCCCTTGCCGATCAATGCCGGTGTATTCGGCATGGTTCGCACGATGGCGTTATGCCCGTTCAGCCAGCGCGAGAGATCAACCGCACGGATGCCGGCCGCGATTGACAGCACCAACTGGGAGGAAACCTGCGGCCGCAATTGCTGCACCACGCCCTTCATCTGCTGCGGCTTGACGGAAAGCACGATGACATCGCATCCGGCCAGCCTCTCGTCGATCAATGGCGCCACACCCACGCCGAACTCGGCCTGCAGTCTTTTCAACGCATCCTCATTGGGGTCGACGACATGGATGTTCGCGCCGTCGGTCAGCTTGCCGGCCAAGCCGCCAATCAACGCAGTCGCCATATTGCCGCCGCCGATAAAACCGATTTTCAAATTACCTTGCATAAGTCCTCTGTCCAAAGATAGCTGTTCCCACGCGCACGATCGTCGCGCCTTCCGCGATCGCCGCATCCATGTCGGCCGACATTCCCATCGACAGGGTGTCGAGCGTTAATCCCTCCGAGTTCAGTTGTTCGAGCAGCAGACGCAGCTTCCGGAAGGGCTCGCGCTGGCGCTCTGCGTCGTCCGCCGGTTCAGGAATCGCCATCAATCCGCGCAGTTTCAGTCGCGGCAGTCCTGCCACCGCCTTCGCCAGGGCGGCCACCTCTTCCGGCGCGACGCCGCTCTTGCTGTCCTCGCCGCTGATATTGACCTGCAGGCAGATGTTCAGCGGCGGCAAATGCGCCGGCCGCTGTTCCGACAGGCGCAGCGCGATCTTCTCGCGGTCGACCGAATGCACCCAGTCGAAATGTTCGGCAATCGGCCGCGTCTTGTTGCTCTGGATCGGGCCGATGAAGTGCCATTCGAGTGACAGGTCCGGACGAATCGCTTTGACGGCGGCCATCTTGTCGACGGCTTCCTGCAGATAGTTCTCGCCAAAAGCGTGCTGTCCGGCCTCGGCAGCTTCGATCACCGCACCCGGCCCGAAGGTCTTGGAAACGGCCAGCAGCTGCACTGTTTGCGGATCACGCAACGCTGACCGCGCGACAGCCGCGATACGTTCGTGCACAGCTTGCAAGTTCTGGGATATTGGAGACATAATCAATTTACTCAGGGCAATACCGGCACTTGTGACCGGTATTGCTCTTTTGTTCACGGCGCCTTTGCCGGCCCAAGGATTATAAATGGACATCTCCGAACTCCTCGCCTTCGCAGTCAAGAATAACGCCTCCGACTTGCACCTTTCCGCCGGCCTGCCGCCGATGATCCGCGTGCACGGCGACGTGCGCCGCATCAACCTGCCGCCGCTGGAGCACCGAGATGTGCACGGTATGATCTATGACATCATGAACGACGGCCAGCGCAAGGCGTATGAAGAGGTGCTGGAGTGCGACTTCTCGTTTGCGATTCCCGGCCTGGCGCGTTTCCGCGTGAATGCCTACAACCAGGACCGCGGCGCGGCTGCCGTGCTGCGCACCATTCCATCCAAGGTGCTGACGCTGGAGCAGCTGCATGCGCCGAAGATCTTCGCCGACCTGGCAATGAAGCCGCGCGGCTTGGTGCTGGTCACCGGCCCGACTGGCTCCGGAAAATCGACGACGCTGGCGGCGATGATCAACCATTTGAACGAAAGCGAATACGGCCACATCCTGACCGTTGAGGACCCGATCGAATTCGTGCACGAGTCGAAGAAGTGCCTGATCAACCAGCGCGAAGTCGGCCCCCACACCATGTCCTTCCAGAATGCGCTGCGCTCGGCACTGCGTGAAGACCCGGACGCCATTCTCGTCGGCGAATTGCGCGACCTCGAAACCATCCGCCTGGCGCTGACCGCTGCGGAAACCGGCCACCTCGTATTCGGTACCCTGCACACCTCCTCCGCCGCCAAGACCATCGACCGTATCGTCGACGTGTTCCCGGCGGAAGAAAAGGAAATGGTGCGCGCAATGCTGTCCGAATCGCTGCAGGCAGTGATTTCGCAGACCCTGCTGAAGACCAAAGACGGCGGCGGACGCGTCGCGGCGCATGAGATCATGCTTGGCACGCCGGCAATCCGAAACCTGATCCGCGAAGCCAAGGTCGCACAGATGTACTCCGCGATCCAGACCGGCAGCAACATCGGCATGCAGACGCTGGACCAGAACTTGACGGACCTGGTACGCCGCAACGTCATTTCCTCCGCCGCCGCGCGCGCCGCCGCCAAGACGCCGGAAAACTTCCCCGGCTAAAGAAAGGGCACAGACATGGAACGCGATCAGGCCACGAAATTCATGCACGACCTGCTGAGGCTGATGCTCAGCAAGAACGGCTCCGACCTTTTCATCACCGCGGACTTCCCGCCGGCATTCAAGATCGACGGCAAGATGACACCGGTCTCGAACCAGCCGCTCACACAGACGCACACCGTGGAACTGGCGCGCTCGATCATGAACGACAAGCAGGCGGCCGAGTTCGAGGCGACCAAGGAATGCAACTTCGCGATCAGCCCGGGTGGCCTCGGCCGTTTCCGCGTGTCGGCTTTCGTGCAGCAGGGCAAGGTCGGCATGGTGCTGCGTACCATCACCACCACCATTCCCAAGCTGGAAGACCTGGGCGTGCCGGAAGTGCTGAAGGAAGTCGCGATGACCAAGCGCGGCCTCGTCATCATGGTGGGGGCGACTGGCTCCGGTAAATCGACCACGCTGGCCGGCATGATCGGCTACCGCAACGAGAACAGTTACGGCCACATCATCACCATCGAAGACCCGGTCGAATACGTGCATCCGCACAAGAACTGCATCATCACGCAGCGCGAAGTGGGCGTCGATACCGCCGACTGGTTCGCCGCGCTGAAGAACACGCTGCGCCAGGCACCGGACGTGATCCTGATCGGCGAAATCCGCGACCGCGAGACCATGGACTATGCGGTGGCCTTCGCCGAAACCGGCCACCTCTGCCTTGCCACGATGCACGCCAACAGCGCCAACCAGGCGCTCGACCGTATCATCAACTTCTTCCCGGAAGAGCGCCGCCAGCAACTTTTGATGGACTTGTCGCTCAACCTGAAGGGAATGATTTCGCAACGCCTGATCCCGCTCAAGGACACCAAGGGCCGTTGTGCTGCAGTGGAAGTCATGCTGAACTCGCCGCTGATTTCGGACCTGATCTTCAAGGGCGAAGTGCACGAAATCAAGGAAATCATGAAGAAGTCGCGCGAGCTGGGCATGCAGACCTTCGACCAGGCGCTGTTCGACCTGTACGAGGCCGGCAAGATTTCCTATGAGGATGCATTGCGCAACGCCGATTCGATCAACGACCTGCGCCTCGCGATCAAGCTCAACAGCAAGGATGCGAAGGGCCGCGACTTGAGCAAGGGCACCGAGCACCTGGGGATTGTATGACCACCATGACCACTGTTTACGACTTCAACGCAAAGAACCTCGACGGCAGGCCCGTCGACCTGAAGGCATTTCAGGGCAAAGTGCTGCTGATCGTCAACACCGCGAGCAACTGCGGCTTCACCCCCCAATACAAGGGACTGGAAGCCGTGTACGAGCAGTTCAAGGACAAGGGCGTGGAAGTGCTCGGCTTCCCCTGCAACCAGTTCGGTGCGCAGGAACCGGGCACCGCGGACGAAATCGGCGCCTTCTGCGAGCGCAACTACGGCGTCACCTTCCCGATGTTCGGCAAGATCGACGTCAACGGCGACGCTGCGCATCCGCTGTTCAAGCACTTGAAGAGCGAAGCGCCCGGGCTGATGGGGACCGAGGCGATCAAGTGGAACTTCACCAAGTTCCTGGTACGCAAGGACGGCCGCGTGTACAAGCGCTATGCGCCGCAGACCGAACCGAAGGAATTGATGAAGGATATCGAGAAGCTGCTGGCAGAATGACCAGGCGCGCGGTTCAAGTCGCGCCGAGCAACTTCAGCACGAACGGCAGCAGCAGCGCCGTCAACACCCCGGACAGGCCCATCGCCAGTCCCGAGAACGCTCCCATCTCCTCGCTCACCTGGAACGCACGCGCGGTGCCAATGCCGTGCGACGTGACGCCGAGCGCGAAGCCGCGAACGCTATGGTCTTCGATCTTCATCAGGTTGAAGATCCAGCGCGCCGACACCGCGCCAAGGATCCCCGTCAGCATCACCAGCACGGCCGTCAATGACGGCAAGCCGCCGATCTTCTCGGCCACGCCCATGGCAATCGGCATGGTGACCGCCTTGGGTGCGAGCGACAATACCGTCGCCGGCGATGCGCCGAGCGCCCATGCAATGCCCATCGCGCTCGCGATCGCCGCCGCGCCACCCACGAGGGCAGCGGCAAGCAGCGCAAACCAGTTGCGCCGCAGCTTCGGCAATTGCTGGTAGAGCGGTATGGCCAGCGCCACGGTCGCCGGCCCGAGCAGGAAGTGCACGAACTGCGCACCTTCGAAATACGTGGTGTACTCGGTACGGGTACCAACGAGGATTGCCACCAGCAGCGCGACGGCAATCGCCACCGGATTCACCAGCGGATTGAACCGGCTGCGCGCATAGAGCGCGTAAGCGGCCTGATAGGCGAGCAGGGTCGCGGTCAGCCACAGCAGCGGCGATGCCGACAGGTAGACCCAGACATTGGAGATGCCCGGCGTCATTTCTGCAGCCACTTCAGGACCAGCGCGGTCACCACCAGGGATACCGTAGCGCTGACCACCAGCGCAACCACAATCGGCAGCCATTCCGCAGCCACCCTCTCGGCGTGCACCATGATGCCGACGCCGGCAGGAATGAAGAGCAGCGAAAGGTGCTTGAGGAATTCCAGCGTGGTCGGCGCCAGCGCATCTGCTGCGCGTGGTCGTGCGACCAGATAGCAGAACAGCAGCAGCATGCCGATCACCGGACCGGGAACGGGAAGGGAGAATGCAAACGCGAGGCCTTCACCCAGCGTCTGGAAAATCAGGAGGACAGCAAAAGTTTGGATCACGTTCGGCTCGGGCCAGGATGTTGCCACTCGCTTATTGTAGCAACATCATGACGCGGCCCGAGGCCGGACAGCGGTGCCGGCTCTGCGACCCAAAGCAGGATTCACCTAAGGAATCACTCCGGCTGGACGCGGTGGGACGGCGGTGCATCGTCCTTCATGAGGGTATAGGCAACGGCTTCGGCAACACCGACTGCGACAAGGGAAAACAGAGCGATATAGGGTGCGACTGACATGATGGGATCCTCATTCAACGGTTCAATCTTTCTTGAGCCCAGTATAGGAATGCACCAGATATATATCCAATTACGATTCCCGATATGAGCTATTCATACCGGGAATGGAAATAACATCAACCCGTCCTTGAGAGCGCCCTGTCCACCAGCTCGATCCAGTGCGTGACCGGCGTATCGGTGCCCGATTGCAGATGAGTCTGGCAGCCGATGTTGGCGGAGACGATGACGTCCGGCTTGGTTGCCTGGAGGTTAGCCAGCTTGTTGTCGCGCAGCTGGTACGACAGCTCTGGCTGCAGTACGGAGTAGGTGCCGGCAGAGCCGCAGCAGAGGTGGCTGTCCGCGCACAATTGCACATCCACGCCTGCGGCACGCAGCACGCCTTCCACCTTGCCGCGGATCTGCTGGCCGTGCTGCAGCGTACAGGGGGGATGGTAGGCTACGCGCTCCTTGATTTTCCCCTGCAGCTTCTGCTGCAGCTCCGCTTCGAAATCGGGCAGGATTTCGCTCAGGTCCTTCGCGAGCGCCGAAATTCGTTGCGCCTTCGCCGCATACTTCTCGTCACGCGCCAGCAGGTGGCCGTATTCCTTGACGGTAACGCCACAGCCGGATGCATTCATCACGATGGCATCCACGCCTGATTCGACGTACGGCCACCACGCGTCGATGTTGTTGCGCATGTCGTCGAGACCGCCGTCCTGATCGTTCATGTGGTAGCGGATCGCGCCGCAGCAGCCGGCCTTCGGCGCGACGACGAGTTGCACGCCGAGTGCGTCCAGCACGCGCGCCGTCGCCGTATTGATATTGGGCGCCATCGAAGGCTGCACGCAACCTTCCAGCAGCAGCATCTTGCGCGCATGCTGCGTGGCCGGCCATGCGCCGGCATCCTGCTTTGCCGGCACCTTGTTCTTCAATGCCTGCGGCAGCAGCGGACGGACGAGCTGTCCTGCTTTCATCGCCGGATTGAACAGCCATTTGCGCGGCAGCGCCTCCTTCAGCAGAGTGCGCGCGACGCGCTGTGACAGCGGGCGCGACACCTGCTGCTCAACGATCTTGCGGCCGATGTCGACAAGGCGACCGTACTGCACGCCGGACGGGCAGGTGGATTCGCAATTGCGGCAGGTCAGGCAGCGGTCGAGGTGGGTCATGGTCTTGAAGGTCGCCTGCTTGCCCTCCAGCACCTGCTTCATCAGGTAAATGCGCCCGCGCGGCCCGTCGAGTTCGTCGCCGAGCAACTGGTAGGTCGGGCAGGTCGCGGTACAGAAGCCGCAATGCACGCACTTGCGCAGGATCGCGTCGGCTTCTTCGCCCTCCGGCGTGTTCTTGATGAAATCAGCGAGATTGGTTTGCATGCTTAGAAGTCTTTGTACATCCGGCCCGGGTTGAAGATGCCGGACGGATCGAATGCATTCTTGAGGTTACGGTGGATGGCTGCAATTGCCGGCGCCAGCGGATGGAAGACGCCGAGGCTCTTGTCGCCGCCGCGGAACAGGGTCGCGTGGCCGCCGACCTTTTGGACTGCGGCGCGAATCACGGCGGCATCGGCATCCGTACGCAGCCAGCGCTGTGCGCCACCCCACTCCACGAGCTGTTCGCCTGGCAAATCGAGCGGCGGGGTCACCGACGGCACCGACAGGCGCCACAATGACGTGGGGCCTGTCGTGGCGGCAAAGAATTCGTTGCCGTGATTGCGTAGTTCGTTCCAGAAGATCGCCGCCTGCGTCTCCTCTTCGCCGCCCAGTTTCTGCACCGCTGCCTTGATTGCCGCTTCCGCGCCGGACAGGCGCACGATCAGCACGCCGCCGTGCCATGCGCTCGCGGAAATCGGCAGCGGTTGTCCGCCCCAGGTGTTGAGACGTTCAATCGCCTCCTTCTGACCAACCTCAAAGCGCAAGGTCGTTTCAAAGAATGGCTTCGGAAGCACCTTAAGCGACACATCGGTGATCAGACCAAGCATCCCGAGCGAGCCGGCCAGCAAGCGCGATACGTCATAGCCGGCAACATTCTTCATTACCTGACCGCCAAACCGGAGCACATCGCCCTTGCCATCCATCAGCGTAGCGCCGAGTACGAAGTCGCGCACTGCCCCCACTGCCTGCCGGCGCGGACCGGAAAGGCCGGCAGCGACCACGCCGCCGATCGTCGAGCCGGGGCCGAAATGCGGCGGCTCGAAGGCCAGCATCTGGTTTCGCTCATCGAGCGCCGCTTCGATTTCCGCCAGCGGCGTGCCGCAGCGGGCGACGATCACGAGTTCGGTCGGCTCATAGGCGATGATGCCGCGGTACTCGCGCGTATCGAGGATTTCGCCTTGCAGTGACTGACCGTACCAGTCCTTGGTGCCGCCGCCGCGGGTGCGCAGCGGCGCCTTGCCGGCAGTGGCCGCGATCACCTTCTCGCGGAATTGTTCCAGAACCTGTTCCATTCGTTTCCTTAAAAGCGCGGCAGGTGCGCGAACTTCATCTGGCCGCCCGTCACGCGCATCTTGCCGTTCTCGGCGCAGCGGTTGAGCGTCGGGATTGCCTTGTCCGGATTGAGCAGGAATGCGGTGTCGAAGGCGCGCTTGACGGCGAAGAAGGCGTCCAGCTCCTGTGGCGAGAATTGCACGCACATGGAGTTGATTTTCTCGATACCCACGCCGTGCTCGCCGGTGATGGTGCCGCCGACCTGCACGCAGAGTTCCAGGATGTCGGCGCCGAACGCTTCTGCGCGCTCGAATTCGCCCGGCTTGTTGGCATCGAACAGGATCAGCGGATGCAGGTTGCCGTCGCCCGCGTGGAATACGTTGGCGCAGCGCAGGCCGTGCTTCTTTTCCATTTCGGTAATGCTGATCAGCACATGCGCGAGATGTTTGCGCGGGATCGTGCCATCCATGCAGTAATAGTCGGGCGAAATGCGGCCTGCGGCCGGGAAGGCGTTCTTGCGGCCGGACCAGAAGCGCAGGCGCTCGGCCTCGTTCTGCGATACGGCGATGGCGGTGGCGCCGGAGGACTTCAGCACCTCGCTCATGCGGCCGATCTCTTCCTCGACCTCTTCCGGCAAGCCGTCGGACTCGCACAGCAGGATCGCTTCCGCCTCGGTATCGTAACCGGCCTTCACGAAGGGTTCGACCATGCGCGACGAGGTCTTGTCCATCATCTCGAGGCCGGCGGGGATGATGCCCGCGGCGATCACTTCCGCCACAGCATCGCCACCCTTCACCACATCGTCGAAGGACGCCATGATCACCCGCGCCAATTGCGGCTTCGGCACCAGCTTGACTGTCACCTCGGTCACCACGCCGAGCATGCCCTCGGAGCCGATGAACACGGCGAGCAGGTCGAGGCCGGGCGCATCGAGCGCCTCGCTGCCAAGCTCGACCACCTCGCCGGCTATCGTCACCATGCGCACGCGCAACACGTTATGGACCGTCAGGCCGTATTTCAGGCAATGTACGCCGCCGGAATTCTCGGCAACGTTGCCGCCGATGGTGCAGGCAATCTGCGACGACGGATCGGGCGCATAGTAGAGGCCGTGCTTGCCCGCCGCATCGGAAATTGCGAGGTTGCGCACGCCGGGCTGGACCACGGCGGTGCGCGAGTACGGGTCCATCTTCAGGATGCGGTTGAGTCGGGCGGTCGACAAAACGACGCCATCGGCGATCGGCATCGCGCCACCGGACAGGCCGGTGCCTGCACCGCGCGGCACGATGGGCGTCTCGAGTGCGCGGCAGGTGTTGAGGACATCGATGACCTGCGCTTCGTTTTCGGGCAGCACGACGACCATCGGCAACTGGCGGTATGCGGACAAGCCGTCGCACTCGTAAGGGCGCGTGTCCTCTTCATTGAACAAAATGCAATGATCGGGCAGCTTGCGGCGCAGCGCGGCGACCACTTCGCGCTGGCGTTCTAGGGGAAAGGCAGTTTCGTTGGGGGCATTCATGGGGAAATTCCAGTCGCAGCTGCGGACATGCCCAGTGTAGCGAAATCGCGCGAATGGCGTTGGGGACCGCTGCTGAAAAGCTTGACCTGGTGGCGTGAAAAGTTTTCAAGTCAGGGCAACGAACCGCCCCGGCCTCTTGTCACGCAGCGCGAAAGGTCGTGAGCAGCCAGTCGATGAAGGTGTTGACTTCGGGTCGGTCGCGCACGGGCTTTTCATACACGACGTAGTAGGCGTGCGGCGGCGATTTCAGCTGGATATTCGGGAACAGCAGAACGATTTCGCCGTTGGCCACGAGGTTCTGCACGAAATGCTTGCGCGTCAATCCGACGCCATGCCCGTGGCGTACTGCCTCCAGCAGCAGGCCGAGGTCATCGAGACGCAAGCCAGTCGACGGCTCCGGCCAGTCGAGCCCGGCGACGTCGAACCAAGGTTGCCATGGTTCCAGCGCGGAACGCAGCAGCGTCGCCTTCTGCAGGTCGGCCGGCGTTTTCAATCCGCCAATCTTTTCAAGGTACGTGGGACTCGATACGGCGAAGGTCGGCTCCTCATACAGTTTCTCGGTCACCAGGTCCGGGTACTTGCCGGCGCCGAAACGCACCTCGACATCGCTTTCCGACAGGCTCAGGTCATACAGCGGCACTGACAGGAACAGCTCGATCACGATATCCGGATGCTGCGCAGTGAATTCGGCCAGGCGCGGCACCAGCAGGCAACGCGCAAAGGTCGGCGGCACGGTGATCTTGATGCGCGGCTGCGCCGGCGCGGTGCGATGCGGCAGCGGGAAATCGGACAGCGTCCTTAACGCCGCTTTCACCACATCCAGATAACGCCGCCCGAACTCCGACAGGGTGACAGCGCGCCCGTCGCGCAGGAACAGACGCTCTCCGACAAATTCCTCCAGCAGGCGAATGCGATGCGACAGCGCGGACGGCGTGATGCACAACTCATCCGCCGCGACAGCAAAGGAACCGTGACGGGCTGCCGCTTCAAAAGCGGACAGTGCATGAACCGGCGGAAGGCGGGTGGCCATAAAGAATCGATCCTTAACTCAAAGAGCCACCGAGTCTGCCCGAAAACCGTAGCGAGCGCCGCAAGGTCGAATCGAGAAGCGCAGCCGTACTGGGGTACGGCGAGCATCGCAGGTTCAAGATTGCGACGCGCAGCAGGTTTGCGGGCCGACTCGGCTACCAGTGGATGATTTTACCGGGGTTCATTATGTTTTTGGGGTCGAATGCATGCTTGAGCACACGCATGGTCTCAATTGCCCCCTCCCCGTGCTCCTGAACGAGAAACGCCATCTTGTGCATCCCCACCCCATGCTCCCCGGTGCAGGTGCCGTCCATCGACAGCGCCCGCGCCACGAGGCGCGCATTGATGCCTTCGGCCCTGGCGACATCCGCGTCATCGTGCGGATCCACCATCATCAGCACATGGAAGTTGCCGTCGCCGACATGGCCGACGATCCCGTGGATCATGCCATTCTTTTCACAATCGGCCTGGGTATCGAGGATGCATTCGGCCAGGCGCGAGATGGGCGCGCAGCAGTCGATGGTAATTGCGCGCGCTCCGGGCCGCATCTGAAGCATGGCGAAGTAGGCATTGTGCCGCGCGGCCCAGAGGCGGGTACGGTCTTCCGGACGTGTTGCCCATTCGAATCCGATGGCGCTGTGGTCGGTGGCGATTTCCTGCACCACCTGCGCCTGCTCCTGCACGCTGTTTTCGCTGCCGTGGAATTCGAACAGCAGCAAGGGCTTCTCCGGCAGCGACATCTTGTCGTGCGTGTTGATCGAGCGAACGCAGTTTTCATCGAGAAATTCGACACGCGCGACAGGGACGCCCATCTGGATGGTCTGGATGACCGTATTCACCGCATCGGCGGCGCTGGGGAAGGAGCAGACGGCGGCCGACACGGCTTCAGGTTGCGGATAAAGCCGGACGGTCACTTCCGTGATGATGCCGAGCGTGCCTTCGCTGCCGACGAAAACGCGGGTCAGGTCATAGCCGGCGGAAGACTTCTTTGCGCGCGTACCGGTCTTGATGATGCGGCCATCCGAGGTCACGACAGTCAGAGCCAGCACGTTCTCGCGCATGGTGCCGTAGCGGACGGCATTGGTGCCGGAGGCACGAGTTGCGGCCATGCCGCCGAGCGAGGCATCGGCGCCGGGGTCGATGGGAAAGAACAGACCGGTATCACGGATCTCCTGGTTGAGTTGCTTGCGGGTCACGCCGGCCTGCACCGTGACAGTTTGGTCTTCCGCATGCACGGCCAGCACTTTGTTCATCTGCGACAGGTCGATGGTCACGCCGCCGCACAACGCGAGGATGTGCCCTTCCAGCGAGGTACCGGCACCGTACGGAATGATCGGGATTTCATATACGTTGCACAGCTTCACGACTTCCGCCACTTCCTCCGTAGTCTGCGCGAACACGACTGCATCCGGCAGCATCGGATCATAGGACGATTCGTCGCGGCCGTGATGCTCGCGCATGGCCTGCGAGGTGGAAACACGATCTTCGAAAATGGCCTGGAGTGCGGCCAGCAATTCATCCGGGAAGGGCTTTTTGAGCGCAGCCGGCTGGGCGGGATGATTCATGCCTGTCTCCGTTGATTATTGCTTTTCGATTCTACTCCGATGGCAAAAGCGCGCATATTGGCGTCCGGATGACAGCGTGGCGGGAATTTTTGCCGTATGCTCGCGTTTTCCCCTTTCATCATCGACGACCATGGGCAACAGACTTTCGAAAATCGCGACCCGTACCGGCGACAACGGCACAACGGGTCTGGGCGACGGCAGCCGCGTCGGCAAGGACAGCCTGCGCGTACACGCGATGGGCGACGTGGACGAGCTCAATTCCCACATCGGCCTGCTACTGTGCGAGGAACTGCCGCCGGCCTTGCGCGAGGAACTGGTTTCGATCCAGCACGACCTGTTCGACCTCGGTGGAGAGCTATGCATCCCGGGCTACACGCTGATCACGGACGTGCATGTCGCGCGGCTCGACACGCTGCTGGAGAAGTACAACGCCGATTTACCGCCGCTGAAGGATTTCATTTTGCCGGCTGGCTCGCGCGGAGCAGCGCTTGCACATGTCTGCCGCACCATCTGCCGACGCGCGGAACGCACGATCGTCACGCTAGGCAACAGCGAGACGATCAATGCCAATCCGCGGCACTACATGAACAGGCTGTCGGATCTGCTGTTCGTGCTGTCGCGGGTGCTGAACCGGTTTGCGGGCGGCAGCGATGTGTTGTGGGAGAAGGACAGGAAACGGGACGTGTAGTCCCGAAAAAAAACGGCGCATCTGCGCCGCTTTTTCATTCAACCTCTCTAACCGGTCAGGTGTTGTTGACGACCAGCCGCGGCTCGCCCTTGTCGAAGCGCTTCCGGATCGATGCCGCGATACCTTCCGCATTCAAGCCGCATGCAGCCAGCAATTGCGTCGCGTCGCCATGATCGATGAACTTGTCGGGCAGGCCAAGATGGAGCACCGGCTTCACGATGCCTGCCTCTGCCAGCGCTTCTGCCACAGCGGATCCTGCACCGCCCATCACGCAGCCCTCCTCGACCGTGACGAGCGCATCGTGCGTCTGCGCCAGTTGCTTCACCAGATCGACATCGAGCGGCTTGATGAAGCGCATATTGGCAACTGTCGCATCCAGTGTCTCGGCAGCAGCCAGGCTTGGCGCGAGCATGGTGCCGAACGCGAGGATCGCGATGTCCTTGCCCTCGCGGCGGATTTCGCCCTTGCCGAGCGGGACGGTCTTCAGGTCTTTCTCGATTGCGGCGCCGATACCCGCGCCGCGTGGGTAACGCACCGCTGCCGGACCGTTGTATTGGTATGCGGTCGACAGCATGTGGCGGCATTCGTTTTCGTCGGACGCGGCCATCACCACCATGTTCGGGATGCAGCGCAGGTAGGCGATATCGTAATTGCCCGCGTGGGTCGCACCGTCCGCGCCAACCAGGCCGGCACGGTCGAGTGCGAAGGTGACATCCAGGTTCTGCAGCGCGACGTCATGGATCAGCTGGTCGTAGCCACGCTGAAGGAAGGTGGAGTAGATGGCGACCACCGGCTTGAGCCCTTCGCACGCGAGGCCGGCGGCGAAGGTGACGGCGTGTTGCTCCGCGATGCCCACGTCGTAGTAACGATTCGGGAAACGCTGCTCGAACTGCACCAGGCCTGAACCTTCGCGCATGGCTGGCGTGATGCCAATCAGGCGCTGGTCCTTCTCAGCCATGTCGCACAGCCAGTCGCCGAACACCTGCGTATACGTCACCTTGCTGGCAGCAGCGGGCTTGATGCCCTCGGCCGGATTGAACTTGCCCGGGCCGTGGTACAGCACAGGGTCGGCTTCGGCCAGCTTGTAGCCCTGGCCCTTCTTCGTCACGACGTGCAGGAACTGCGGCCCCTTCAGGTTCTTCAGGTTCTGCATCGTCGGGATCAGCGACTCGAGGTCGTGGCCGTCGATGGGGCCGATGTAGTTGAAACCGAATTCCTCGAACATTGTGGCAGGCACCACCATGCCCTTGGCATGTTCTTCGAGGCGCTTGGCCAGTTCCAGCATCGGGCCGGGCAGCACCTGCTTGCCGACATTCTTCGCGGCGGCATAGAACTTGCCGGACATGAGGCGCGCGAGGTAGCGGTTCAGTGCGCCGACCGGCGGCGAGATCGACATGTCGTTGTCGTTCAGGATCACCAGCAGGTTGATGTCGTTGTAGACGCCCGCATTGTTGAGCGCCTCGAAGGCCATGCCGGCTGTCATCGCACCATCGCCGATGACCGCGATCGCGTGGCGGTTCTCGCCCTTGGTCCTGGCGGCCATCGCCATGCCGAGCGCGGCGGAAATCGATGTCGACGAGTGCGCGGTGCCGAACGTGTCGTATTCGCTTTCGTCACGGCGCGGGAACCCGGAGATGCCGTTCAGCTGGCGCAGCGTGTGCATCTGGTCGCGGCGTCCGGTCAGGATCTTGTGCGGATAGGTCTGGTGGCCGACGTCCCACACGATGCGGTCTTCCGGCGTGTTGAACACGTAGTGCAGCGCAATCGTCAGCTCCACTGTGCCGAGGTTGGACGACAGGTGGCCGCCGGTCTTGGAGACCGAATCGAGCACAAAGGCGCGCAATTCGTCCGCCAGGGGCTTGAGCTGCATGCGCGACAGCTTGCGCAGGTCCGAGGGGCCGTTGATGCTCTTCAACAAATCCATACTATGCTTTCCGTTGCACGATCAGGTCCGCGAGTTCGCGAAGGCGTCGTGCCTTGTCGCCAAACGGCATGAGCGCGCGATGCGCGTCATTCCTCAGTTTTTCCGCCAGTGCCCGGGATTCCTCCAGGCCTAAAATCGATACGTAGGTCGGCTTGTTGTCCGCCGCGTCTTTGCCTGCCGTCTTGCCCAGCGTTGCCGAGTCAGCCGTCGCATCGAGCACGTCGTCGACCACCTGGAACGCCAGCCCGATGGCTGCCGAATAGGCGTCGAGCGATGCCGTCTCATCTGCCGTCAGCCGCTTGCCGGCCAGCGCACCCAGCAGCACGGATGCGCGCAGCAGGGCGCCGGTCTTCAGGCGGTGCATGTTCTCGAGCTCGTCCATTGACAGCGACAGTCCGACACTGTCGAGGTCGATCGCCTGGCCGCCGCACATGCCGACCGACCCGGACGCCGTGGCCAGCACGCGCAGCATCTCCAGCCTGCGCGTCGCGTCTGTGACCTCGCCTTCCGACAAGACGATGAATGCCTGCGACTGCAGCGCATCCCCCACCAGCAGCGCCGTCGCCTCGTCGTACTTCACGTGCACGGTCGGCTTGCCGCGGCGCAGTTCGTCGTCGTCCATGCAAGGCATATCGTCATGCACCAGCGAATACGCATGGATCATTTCGACCGCCGCACCGGCGCGTGAAAGCGTCGCTGCGTCCGCATCGAACACTTCGCCCGCCGCAAACACCAGCAGCGGCCGCACACGCTTGCCGCCGTCGAGGGCAGCGTAGCGCATCGCGTCATGCAATCGCTCGGGCACCTTGGACGCGGGCGGCAGGAATGAAGCGAGCGCGTCCTCCATCGTGGACTGGACGGTTTTCATCCAGTCTTCAAAACCCCGGGCAATCGTCATTCTTCGTCTGCCTCGGGCGAAGGATCGGTGGTGAACGGCTTGAGCATTTCGCCCTCAAGGACCTTCACCTGGCTGTCAACCTTGTCGAGTTGCCCCGCACAGTACTTGACCAGTTCGGAACCGCGCTTGTAGGCGGCCACAGATGCTTCCAGCGGCAATTCGCCAGCTTCCATCCGTGCCACCAATTGCTCGAGCTCGGCCATCGCATCCTCGAAGGATGCCGGCTCGCCGGCTGGCGACATTTTCTTTGACATGGTGAACAAAGTTTAAGTGTAGCCCGATATTTTAGAACAAACCATCTCATGCAGTTGAGGCATAGAAACAAGAAATGGCCGGAAGAGCGCGAAAATACTCCGTTTCTGAGCAAGATCAACTCCACTCGCCCTGCTGTGCTGCTCGCATTCTCCCGGCGTGGCACTCTCACCCTGCGCAGCACCCACGCCATGTCACGAGCGGGGCAAAAAACTTGCGTTTATTGCAATATTAAAGACACCACTTCGTGTGCTTTTTGCTTTCCAGAATGTATAGCCGCCGGGATTTGATTGGCCTGTGGGGTATAATTATCAGTTCTGTCCAAAATTTCCGTTTCATCTTATTTGAATACAGGTTTTTGCGGATTCTTTCTCTCTTAGGTTGGTGCAAATTAATTTGGGGGTGGGGATGTCCGATCTGGCTACTGTTGCCAAGCTCGCGCGCTCCGACGCGCAACTTCCGGTCCACGTCTACTTCGACGACAAGCTGCTACAGCAGGAAATCAAACAACTTTTTCATCAAGGACCACGTTACGTCGGCCATGAGCTGATGGTGCCCAATCCGGGCGACTACGCCACGCTGGCATGGGAAAACGAAGGCCGTATGCTGGTGCGTGGACAACAGGGCATCGAACTGCTCTCCAATGTCTGCCGCCACCGCCAGGCCAAGATGCTCGACGGCCGCGGCAATACGCACAACATCGTCTGCCCGCTCCACCGCTGGACTTATGACCTGAAGGGCGAACTGATCGGTGCGCCGCACTTCAACGACACGCCGTGCATGAACCTCTCCAGGACGCCGCTGCAGAACTGGAACGGACTGTTGTTCGAGCAGAACGGCGTGAATATCCCGGCGATGATGGCCAAGCTCGGCGTGACCAAGGATCTCGACTTCACCGGCTACATGCTGGACCACGTCGAAGTCCATGAATGCGACTACAACTGGAAGACCTTCATCGAGGTCTACCTCGAGGACTACCATGTCGAGCCCTTCCATCCGGGACTCGGCAACTTTGTCACATGCGACGACCTGCGCTGGGAGTTCGGCGCGAACTACAGCGTGCAGACGGTCGGCATCCACAGCGGCCTGACCAAGTTCGGCTCGCCGAAGTACCGCAAGTGGCAGGAACAGGTGATGAAGTTCCGCAATGGCGTGGTACCGCCCTACGGCGCGATCTGGCTCACGATCTACCCGAACATCATGGTCGAGTGGTATCCGCATGTCCTGGTCGTATCCACCGTGTGGCCCAATGGCACGCAGAAGACCACCAACGTCGTCGAGTTCTACTATCCGGAGGAAATCGTGCTGTTCGAGCGAGAGTTCGTCGAAGCCGAGCGCGCGGCCTACATGGAGACCTGTATCGAGGACGACGAAATCGGCATCCGCATGGACGCGGGTCGCCGCATCCTGTTCGAACGCGGCGTCAATGAAACCGGTCCGTACCAATCGCCGATGGAAGACGGCATGCAGCACTTCCACGAGTGGTACCGCGCGCGCATCGCCATATAAACATGCAACATGGGCGACGCGCCACGTCGCCCATCCTCTCACCCGGCGCCTGGCGGACTGTTGAAAGACGTACCGAGCGCCGAGATTGATGCCGAGAAGCGCAAGCGTACGAGCAGTACGCTGAGCATCACAGGCGTCGAGATCGACCCGTGCAGTAGTTTTTCAACAGCCTGCCAAGCGGCCTCCCGCCTGCACTGCTGATTCGGCGTATCATCGAAGGCCCTTCAAACCTGCCGTAACCGCAGTCTCCACCTGCGTCAAATCCCCATGCAATCGCTCTGGATGTTGTTTGCAAGCTTCGTTTTTTCCATCATGGGCGTCTGCGTCAAGATTGCATCGCAAACCTATTCCATCGCGGAGATCGTGATGTACCGCGGCGTGGTCGGCGTGCTGTTCATGACTGGCCTGATTGCCATACGAGGCGGCACCTTCCGCACCGCGTTCCCCTGGCACCATGCATGGCGCGGCGCGGTCGGCGTCACCGCCCTCTGGATGTGGTTCTATGCAATCGGAAAACTCCCTATCGCCACCGGCATGACCCTCAACTACATGGCGCCGATCTGGATTGCAGCGATCCTCTTTACCGCCGGCTGGTGGCGCGGGCAGAACAGGTTCGAATGGGGCCTGACCGCCGCCGTCGTGTTCGGCTTCCTCGGCGTGACCATCCTTCTGCGGCCCTCCTTCCAGGCCGACCAATGGTTCGCCGGCCTCGTCGGGCTCGGTTCGGGCTTCCTGTCGGCACTTGCGTACCTGCAGGTGAAAAAGCTGGGACAGATGGGGGAACCCGAATACCGCGTGGTTTTCTATTTCTCGGTCGCCGGCCTCATTGCCGGCGTCGCCGGAACAATTGCGGGTGGCCGCCTGGGGACGTTCGACTGGAGTGCGCATAGCGCGCAGGGCATCGCATTGCTGCTGTCGATCGGTATCACGGCAACCGTGGCGCAGATGGCAATGACGCGCGCTTACCGGTTAGGCTCCACGCTGGTGACCGCGAATCTTCAGTATACCGGCATTGTTTTCTCGAGCATGTGGGGTATCCTGATATGGGGCGACGTTTTGAGCTGGGTCGGATGGCTGGGCATTTCGATCATTCTGGCAAGCGGACTCGCCGCCACCTATTACAATGCACGCAAAGCGGCGACACCGACCGGTAACAAGTCGGTAGCGAATGCAAACGACCCGATTGCGACAGAAGTCTAGAGTTTCGAGGAGCCATGTCTTACACCACGCTGATTTCCGCCGAAGATCTCGCACGCCATGTTCACGATGCCGACTGGGTCGTGCTCGACTGCCGTCATGACCTGACTGCCCCCGAGGCTGGGAAGGCTGCATACGACAGCGGTCATATTCCGGGTGCACAGTTTGCGGGGCTCGATACAGACCTGTCCGACAAGAGCCCGGGACCGCATGGCGAATTCCGCGGACGTCACCCGCTGCCGGAGCGGAACGCCTTCGTGGAAACGATGCGGCGCTGGGGAATCAATCACGGCTCGCAAGTGGTTGCCTACGATGCGCACGGCGGCATGTTTGCAGCGCGTCTGTGGTGGATGCTGCGCTGGGTCGGCCACGAAGCCGCCGCCGTCCTCGATGGCGGGCTCCAGGCCTGGCAGGCGCTTGGCCTGCCCCTTGCAACGAATCCGGTATCCCGGCGTCGCGGCAATGCGGAGCCGCACTATCCGCTCGTGACCACGGTCAGCGTGGACGATGTTCTGGCCAACCTGAAAAATCCCGTCTATCTGGTCGTCGATGCCCGCTCGCCTGATCGCTTCCGTGGCGAGAACGAAACGCTGGATCCGGTCGGCGGCCATATTCCAGGTGCGAAGAACCGCTTCTTCAAGGACAACTTACAGGCCGACGGCCGCTTCAAGTCACCGGATCAATTGCGCCAGGAATTTGGCGCGTTACTGACCGTGCCCGAGAAAAGCATCATGCAGTGCGGCTCCGGCGCTACCGCCTGCCACAACCTGCTTGCCATGGAAATCGCCGGCCTGAAGGGTGCGACACTGTACCCGGGCTCGTGGAGCGAATGGTGCGCAGATCCTTCGCGCCCGATTGCAAAAGGCGATCAGTGAGCGTGCGTCTGGTTCGTCAGGAATAGGACGATCGCCACGCCGACGGCGATCAAGACGACTTGCGGAATGGTTTCGCGCACGGTAGCGCGGCGCTGCATCTGCGGCATCAGGTCGCTCACTGCGATGTAGATGAAGCCGGACGACGCGAAGACCAGCACGAAGGGAATCCAGTCGGACGCCTTCTCAAGGGCGAGATAGCCGACCACCCCGCCGATCACCGCCATCAGGCTGCACAACAGGTTGTAGACATAGGCGCGCCTGCGGCTGAATCCTGCATTGAGCAGCACGATGAAGTCGCCGATCTCCTGCGGAATCTCGTGCGCGACGATCGCCAGCGCAGTGATCAGTCCGAGTCCCGGATCAGCGAGGAACGCGGCGGCGATCAGAATGCCGTCGGTGAAATTGTGCAGGCCGTCACCGACCAGGATCATCCAGCCCGCCTTGCCCGCCTCATGTGCATCATGGCCATGCTCATGGCCGTGACCATCGCCTTCATAATGGTGAGAATGGCGCAGGATCGCCAGTTTCTCGAGCAGGAAGAAACCCAGCAACCCCGCCAGCAGCGTCGCGAACAGGGCGTGGGCGTCGGCGTCGGACTCGAAGGCTTCCGGCAGCGCGTGCAGCAGTGAAGTAGACAGCAGGATGCCGACCGACAAGCTGACCATGCGCTCGACCATTTTCGACAGGAGCGAAAAGGAGAATACTGCCGCGGCGGTGATGCTGATGACACCGGCGAGCGTCGTGGCGAGCAGGATGGAGAACAGCGGGGAGTCGATTTTAAGCCTCGGCAAAAATGCAACAAAGTTGCAAATTAAAGCACAGACTGGCTGTTTCGGCAAACGACGGCGCTGGAATGTCCTCGCATGGGCCAAAAAAATCCCGGTCTCAGCCGGGAATTTTCGGAAGAATTGAAGCGGTCAGGCGACGCCGTGTGACTTGAACCACGCGAGGCAGCGCGACCAGCCGTCCTTGGCATCCGCTTCCACATAGCTTGGACGATAATCGGCATGGAAGGCATGCCCGGAATTCGGGAAGATCACAAATTCCGACTTGCCGCTGCCCTTGGTGAGTTCGCCTTTCATCTTCTCGACCGTATCGAGCGGGATGCCGCCGTCCTTACCACCGTACAACCCCAGCACCGGCGTCTTCAGCGTCGCTGCGATGTCGACCGCTTGCACAGGCGTCAATGCTGTCTTGTCCCCGACGAGGCGGCCATACCAAGCGACACCGGCCTTGATCTTGGGATTATGTGCTGCGTACAGCCACACAATGCGCCCGCCCCAGCAGAAGCCGGTAATCCCCAGCTTGTCGGTATTGCCGCCATTGTCCTTTGCCCACGCCATGCAGGCATCCAGGTCGGCCATGACCTGCGCGTCCGGAACCTTCGCAATGATTTCCTTTTGAATTTCAGGGATCGATGCCATCTTCGACGGATCGCCCTGCCGCACAAACAGGTCAGGCGCCATTGCGAGATACCCCTGCTTGGCGAAACGCCTTGCGACATCGGCGATATGCTCATGCACGCCGAATATCTCGGAGATGACCAGCACCACCGGCAAGCCGGTCTTGCCTTCGGGCTGGGCGCGATAGACCGGCACCTTCTGGCCATCGACGGTGATGCTCAACACGCCCGCCGTCAGGCCGGACGTGTCGGTCTTGATCATGGTTTGCGCTGTCACCGGCAGGACGGCCGCTGCGAAACCGGTGCCAAGCGCGGTCTTGAGGAATCCACGGCGGTCCACGCCGTCAGACAGAGGGGTTTTTGTTACGAGACTGTCGAAATCTTCTTTCATGTTCCGCATATAAATCCTCCGAGTGTCGCGTATATACCGCCCCTCCGGCGCAGGGCAGCCGTCTCTGTTGCTTCTTATTGTTTCAATGCGCTTCGTCCCAGTTCCGGCCCACGCCGACTTCGGCGACCAGCGGAACCTTGAGCTTGCCGACGCTGCTCATCAACTCGGGAAGCTTCTGCTGAATATACGACAATTCCGATTCGCGCACTTCGACCACCAATTCGTCGTGCACCTGCATCACCATCTTTGATTCCATGCGCTCGGCCTCGAGCCAATCTTGCACGGCGATCATCGACAGCTTGATCAGGTCGGCGGCCGTGCCCTGCATCGGCGCGTTGATCGCCGCGCGTTCCGCCGCCTGACGGCGCGGGCCGTTCGGCGAATTGATCTCGGGCAGCCAGAGCCGGCGGCCAAACACGGTCTGCACATAGCCATGCGCCTTGGCCTGCGTGCGCGTGTCCGCCATGTATTGCGCCACAGAGGGATAACGCTGGAAGTACTTGTCGATGTACATCTGCGCGGCGGAGCGTTCGATGCCGAGGTTGCTCGCCAAGCCGAAAGCGCTCATGCCGTAGATCAGGCCGAAGTTGATCACCTTGGCATAACGACGCTGCTCGCTGCTCACCTCGGCAGGCGCAACGCCAAAGATTTCGGCGGCGGTCGCGCGGTGGATGTCCTCGCCTTCTGCAAACGCACGCAGCAGGTTGTCGTCCCCCGAGATGTGCGCCATGATGCGCAGCTCGATCTGCGAGTAGTCCGCGGATACGATCACGCTGCCGGGCGGCGCGATGAAGGCTTCGCGAATGCGCCGGCCTTCGGCGGTGCGCACCGGGATATTCTGCAGGTTGGGATCGTTCGATGCGAGACGCCCGGTCACCGCGACTGCCTGGGCGTAGTTCGTGTGCACGCGCCCAGTCAGCGGATTGACCATCTTGGGCAGCTTGTCGGTGTAGGTCGACTTCAGCTTTGACAGGCCGCGATAGTCGAGCAGGATCTTTGGCAGCGGATAGTTCTCGGCCAACTTCTGCAGCACCTCCTCGTCGGTGGACGGCGAACCGGACGGCGTCTTCTTGACGACCGGGAGCTGCAGCTTGTCGAAGAAAATTTCACCGATTTGCTTCGGCGAATTCAGGTTGAACGGCTGACCGGCAAGTTCGTAGGCCTGCTTCTCCATCTCCATCATGCGCAGACCGAGTTCGTGCGATTGCGCCGACAGCAGTTCAGCGTCGATCAGCACACCGTTGCGTTCGATCTTCTGCAACACGACCGAAGTCGGCACCTCGATCTTCTCGTAGACGAATCTGAGGCCCTCGTCCTGGTTGACGCGGGGCCACATCGCGTTGTGCAGTTGCAGCGTGACGTCGGCATCCTCGGCCGCATACGCCGTCGCCTGCTCCACAGGTACTTCATCGAAGCAGATCTGTGATGCGCCCTTGCCGCACACTTCTTCAAAGGTGATCGTCTTGCGGTTCAGGTGGCGCATCGCCATGCTGTCCATGTCATGGCTCTTGTGCGATTCGAACACGTAGGATTCGAGCAGCGTGTCGTGCTCGATGCCGCGCAGTGTCACGCCGTGGTTTGCGAAGATGTGGCTGTCGTACTTGAGGTTCTGGCCGGCCTTGCGCTTGCCCTCGTCCTCCAGCCAAGGCTTGAGTTTTTCCAGCACGAGTTCACGGGAAAGCTGCGCAGGTGCGTCCTGGTAACGATGCGCGACGGGGATGTAGGCGGCCACGCCAGGCTTGCAGCACAGGGAGATGCCGACAAGTTGCGCGCGCATCGGGTCGAGCGAGGTGGTTTCGGTGTCGACTGAAGTCAGGGCCGCCGCATTGATGGTATCTATCCAGCGGTCGAGCTGCGCTTCAGTCAGCACGGTTTCATACTCGGTTGCCACAGGGGCGGGCGCATTGAACAGGCTGCCTTGCGGTTCGGCGTCGTCCTGAGGCGTTGCAGGACGTGCGGCCACCGCGTCATCGCCGGCCAGTTCGCGCAGCCAGGTCTTGAAGCCGTAGCGCTTGAAGAAGTCGATCATCGCGTCTTTGTCCATCGGCTTCGCCACCAGCGATTCCGGGATCGACACCATGTGCTTGGCGAGGTCGCAATCGTTCTTGATCGTCAGCAGCACGCGCGCCTGCGGCAGCCACTCGAGCGCACGCCGCAGGTTCTCGCCGACTGCGCCGCCGATGTTCGCATTCTCGGCGATGATGTTATCCAGGGTGCCGTATTGCGTGAGCCACTTGACTGCGGTCTTCGGGCCGACCTTGTCCACGCCGGGCACGTTATCGACGGTGTCGCCGATGAGCGTCAGGTAATCGACGATGCGCTCCGGCGGCACGCCGAACTTGCCAATCACGCCCTCGCGGTCGAGCTTCTCATTGGTCATGGTGTTGATCAGCGTGACGTGCTCGTTGACCAGCTGCGCCATGTCCTTGTCGCCGGTGGAGATCACCGCTTCCATGCCGTGCTCGACGGCCTGCGTCGCCAGCGTGCCGATCACGTCGTCGGCTTCGATGCCTTCCACCATCAGGATGGGCCAGCCGAGCGCGTGCACTGCTTCATGGATGGGCTCGATCTGGCGCGCGAGGTCTTCCGGCATCGGCGGACGATGCGCCTTGTACTCGGGATAGAGGTCGTCGCGGAAGGTTTTTCCTTTTGCGTCGAACACGCATGCGATGTATGCTGCAGAGTAATCGTTGCGCAGTTTTCGCAGCATGTTGATCATGCCGTAGATCGCTCCGGTGGGCGCGCCTTCCGCATTCCTCAAATCGGGCATTGCATGAAAGGCGCGATACAGGTAGCTGGAACCGTCAACTAACAACAGGGTTTTGTTCATATGGTGTCAAAGGGAAAAAACGTGCCGCGGCTGCGGCAGATCGCGGACATCAATCGCGCAACGGCGAAAAAGGCGCGCGAGTCGTGGCATATGCTCACGATTATGGCAGAGTTTATCGAGTCGACCGAACGCCTCGCCGAGTTGCGCCCTGCCGTATCCATCTTCGGCTCGGCCCGCATCAAGCCGGAAGATCCCTACTACCAGAAGACCGTCGACATCGCGCGCCGCCTGTCCGACGCAGGCCTGGCCGTGATCTCCGGCGGCGGCCCCGGCATTATGGAAGCCGCCAACAAGGGCGCATTCGAAGGCGCCTCTTCCTCGGTCGGACTGAACATCGAATTGCCGCACGAACAGGCAAGCAATATGTGGCAGGACATTTCGATCAGCTTCCGTCATTTCTTCGCGCGCAAGGTCGCCTTCGTCAAGTACGCCGACGCCTATGTTGTCATGCCCGGCGGCTTCGGCACGCTGGACGAGTTCACCGAGGTCCTGACCCTGATCCAGACCGGCAAGTCGCGCCGCATTCCTGTCATCCTGGTGGGCACCACGTTCTGGAAGGGCCTGCTGGACTGGTTCCGCGAACGACTGGTCGCCGACGGCATGATCAATGCCGCCGACATGGACCTGATACAACTGATCGACGAGCCGGCCAACGTTGTCGACGCAATCTTTGCGTTTTACGAGGCGCGGAACGAACTGCTTTCCGAAGACAGCAAGGAACCCGGTGCCTACCTGTGACCGGATGATGGGGCGGGTTTGTTAAAATGTTGCCGAAGGACTCGATCGCTTCCGGTCCAAGGAATTCCAACCACACCCGACCTTTATCATGCGCACAAACAAGGCATGGCGCCTCGCAGCGACCTGTATTGCCATCCAGGCAATGTCGCTGGCAGCCAACGCCCAGCAACCGCCCCAGCTGGAAAACCTCGAGGAAGGCGAAGCCCCGGCAGTCACCATCCGCAAGCCCGAGCAAAGGGGTCGGATCGAAGAAAAGCGTGCGCCCGGCGGCAGGGTTACCGAAATCAGCGTCACCAGCGGCGGCAGCACCTATGTTGTAAAACCGAACGACAGCGCGGGCAACGCTTACCCGGGTGACCTGCAGAGTAATACAATGCGTCCTCCACAATGGCAAGTGAAGGAATTCGACTTCGTCCGTCCCAAGACGAAGGAGCAGGAAGAAGCCGAAGCCGCCACGCCGGCCCCGCCGGAAGCACCGGCGCAGAAATAGTGTTGGGCTTATAGCGACGGCCTTGCCGGTCCGCGATCCGATTTTCGACAATTAATCAATTTAATTCATGGCAGTATTCACCCCGGTCAGCCTGGATGACCTTAGCACATGGCTCACGCAGTTCTCCCTCGGCAAACCGCTCGCGGTCAAAGGGATCTCGTCCGGCATTGAAAACAGCAACTTTTTCCTGACGACCGAAACGGGCGAATACGTCCTGACGATTTTCGAAAAGCTGACGTTCGAGCAACTGCCGTTCTACCTGGAGCTGATGCGCCACCTGGCCGACCGCGACGTGCTGGTGCCCGCACCGATCGCCAATCGCAACGGCGACATCCTGCATGCCCTGCATGGCAAGCCGGCGGCGATCGTGACCAAGCTGGAGGGCGTCTCGCAGCTCGATCCGAAACCGGCGCACTGCGCTGCCGTCGGCGCAATGCTGGCGAAGATGCACCTGGCCGGCCAGGACTTCCCGATCCAGCAGCCGAACCTGCGCGGCCTCGATTGGTGGCGCGAAACCACGCCGGTAGTCATGCCTTACCTGCCGGAAGACGCGCAGCACCTGCTGCGCGCCGAAATCCATACCCAGGAAGCATTTGCCGCGTCGCCCACCTGCCATCAGTTGCCGCGCGGTCCGGTCCATGCCGACCTGTTCCGCAACAATGTCATGTTCGACGGCGAGCGGCTGACCGGCTTCTTCGATTTCTACTTCGCGGGCTGCGACACCTGGATCTTTGATGTCGCGGTCACGGTCAACGACTGGTGCATCGACCTCAAGACCGGCGCGCTGGATGAAGCACGCGTGCGTGCATTGCTCGACGCCTACCATGGCGTGCGGCATTTCACGCCGGCCGAAAAGGCTGCATGGCGGCCGATGTTGCAGGCCGGCGCGCTGCGCTTCTGGCTCTCGCGCTTGTACGATTACTACCTGCCGCGCGAGGCCGAGATGCTCACGCCGCACGACCCGACGCATTTCGAACGAATCCTGCGTCAACGCATCAACAATCCGGTTCCCGACTTATTCTGACGATGGACAAACTGCCCGCAATCGCCGGCTGGAATTGGGTGAAGGAAGGATTTGCGCTGTTTCGCAAGCAACCGGCCGAAATCTCCACGCTGTTCCTCGCCTACATGTTCCTGATGATGGCCATCGGCTTCCTGCCGCTGGTCGGCCAGGTGTTGCCGCTGGTGCTCATTCCAGCCTTCTCGATGGCATTCATGCAGGCCTGCCTGCAGATCGAGCAAGGCAAGAAGGTCTACCCCAACCTGCTGCTCACCGGTTTCCGCACCCCGGCCCTCGGGCGCCTGCTCAAGCTGGGCGTCCTGTACCTGGTCGCCGCGGTCGTCGCCGTGGCAGCCTCCGCCATCGTTGACGGCGGCGTGTTCTGGGAAATCATGTCGGGGCAGAAGAAACTGGATTCGGAAACCATACGCGGCTCGAACCTGTCCCTTTCGATGATGTTCTCGGCCGCCGTCTACACGCCGGCTGCAATGGCCTTCTGGTACGCGGCGCCGCTGATTGCCTGGCAGGACATGGGCATCGGCAAGGCGATCTTCTACAGCTTCTTCGCCGTCAAGCGCTCCGGCATGGCCTTCCTCGTCTACGGCCTGTCCTGGGTCCTGATCGGCATCATCCTTCCGGCCGTGCTGAGCAGCGTGGTCGCCCTCGTCGTCGGCAAGGCGTTTGCCGTCATGGTGGTGCTGCTCACGGTATCGCTGGTCCTGACCGTGATCATGTACTGCTCCTTCTATCCGACCTACACCCACATCTTCGGCCGCCCCGAGTCGCAGCCGGTCCTCTCCTTGCCGCAGTAAGACGCGCCTTCCGGGCGCGTCTTTGCAGAAGAGCAACAAACCTCCTATACTTCCCGGACGCGCATGCCCCATCGCGGCCAGCGCCCTTACCGGAGGTCCGGATGATCAAGAAAATCAGCGTTCGCCAGCTGAAAGTCGGCATGTTCGTGCACGACTTGAGCTGCCATTGGATGGATCATCCCTTCGTGCGCAACCGTCTGATGATCACCTCCGATGATGAAATCCGGAAGGTCATCGACGCCGGTATCCACGAGCTCTACATCGATACCGAAAAAGGACTCGATGTCCCCGACGCCCCGACCGCAGAGCAGGTCCAACAAGCACTGGAAACGGAACTGACCGACATGGCCGCCCGCCAGCCGGCACTGGTCATGCGCGTCACGCTGGCGGAGGAAATGAGCCGCGCCAAACAGATCAAGAACCAGGCGCACCAGCTGGTACGCACCGTGATGCACGACGCCCGCCTCGGGAAGGCGATCGAGCTGGACCAGGTCGAACCCGTCGTGCAGAACATCACCGAATCCATCCTGCGCAATCCGGGTGCATTGACCGGTCTCCTGCGGATCAAAAACAAGGACAATTACACTTTCCTGCATTCAGTCAGCGTGTGCACGTTGCTCGTCGCCTTTTGCCGTTCCGTCGGCATGGATCCGAAGCTTACGCGACAGGCAGGGCTGGGCGGGCTCTTGCACGACACCGGCAAGGCGCTGGTACCGGACGACGTGCTGAACAAGCCGGGGCGGCTGACCGACGAGGAATTCGAGATCATCCGCAAGCATCCAAAGGACGGCTACGACATCCTGCTGAAAACCCCGGGCGTCGGCGAGATTCCGCTCGACATTACGCTGCACCATCATGAACGCATGGACGGCAGCGGCTACCCCGACAAGCTTCCCGGCGACAGGATCAGCACATTGGCGCAGATGGCCGCCATCGTCGATGTGTACGACGCGATCACGGCCGACCGTTGCTACCACAAGGGCATATCCGCCGCCGAGGCGCTGCGCAAGATTTACGAATGGAGCAAGTTCCACTTCAACCCGCAGCATGTGCAGAGCTTCATGCGCTGCGTCGGCATTTACCCCGTCGGAACGCTGGTGCTCCTGGAGTCCGGGCGTCTTGGCGTGGTGATCGAACCGCATGAGACCAACCTGCTGGCGCCGAAGGTGCGGGCGTTCTTCAGCGCGAAGTCGAACACGTATATCAAACCGATTGATGTCGACTTGTCCAAGCCGCTGGGCATGGGCGGCGGCGACAAGATAGTGAGTCACGAATCACCGGAGAAATGGCGTGTGGACCCGATGAAGTTCTTCGACCTCGCGCAGTAATCAGCCTCAGTTCACCCGCTCCAGCTTCGCAATATTCAAGTCCAGCAGCTTCATGCCGTGCTTGCCGAAATTGATGTGCGCGCGGCAGTTGGTACCGCTGCCTTCGATATTGACGATCACACCCTCGCCGAACTTCTGGTGCGCCACTGTTTCGCCAATGCGCCAGCCGGAGTCCTTGCGATTAAATGTTTGCGCAATCCTGTTGGCACCCACTTCCGGTGCCTCGTCCCAAGCCGACTTCCGGGTATTGCCGAACCATTGCGGCTGCACTTTCGGCGACAGCCATTTAAGCGCCTCTTCAGGCAGTTCGTCGAGGAAGCGCGATTTCATGTTGTAGCGCGTCTGGCCGTGCAGCATCCTTGTTTGCGAGAAGCTCATGTAGAGCCGCTTCTTCGCGCGCGTGATCGCCACGTACATCAGCCGGCGTTCCTCCTCCAGCCCGCCCTCTTCCTGAGCGCTGTTCTCGTGCGGGAACAGGCCTTCCTCCAACCCGGTAATGAATACTGCGTCGAATTCGAGGCCCTTGGCGGAGTGCACCGTCATCAGCTGCAGTGCGTCCTGTCCTGCCTGCGCCTGGTTGTCGCCGGCTTCCAGCGATGCATGGGACAGGAAGGCCGACAGCGGCGACATCACGGTGGGCAGCGGCGCATCGGCGTCCAGTACTTCATCGCCATTCGGCAGGAGCGTACCGGTGGCGGCCTGCGTCTGCGGCCCGAGCAAGGCCGGCTGGTCGATGCCGAATCCTTCCTCCGACACGAACAGCATTGCCGCGCTGACAAGCTGCTCCAGGTTCTCGATACGGTCGGCGCCCTCTTTCTCCGTCTGGTAGTGCGTGATCAGTGTGCTCATGTCGAGCATCACCTGCACCATTTCCTGCAGCGGCAGGTTCTGCGTTTCGAAGCGCATGGCTTCGATCAGCTTCACGAAGGAGCCGAGCGAGGTGCCCGCCTTGCCGGTCACATACGGCACCGCCGCATACAAGGAAATGCCGTACTGCCGCGCCGCATCCTGCAACTGCTCGATCGAACGCGCGCCGATACCGCGCGTAGGGAAATTCACCACCCGCAGGAAGGCGGAATCATTGTGCGGATTGTCCATCAACTGCAGGTAGGCGATCGCATGCTTGATCTCGGCGCGCTCGAAGAAGCGCTGGCCGCCGTACACGCGATACGGGATGCCTGCGGTGAACAGCGTATGTTCGATCACGCGCGACTGCGCATTCGAGCGGTAGAGAATCGCGATCTCGCTGCGTGACGCACCTTCGTTGATCAGGCTCTTCGCCTCCTCGATCACCCATTGCGCTTCCTGGATGTCGCTGCTGGCTTCGTACACGCGCACCTGCTCGCCGTGACCGGCATCGGTGCGCAGGTTCTTGCCGAGGCGCTTGCTGTTGTTGGCGATCAGGATGTTGGCCGCATCGAGGATGTGGCCGTGCGAGCGGTAGTTCTGCTCCAGCTTGATCAGGTTCTGCACGCGGAACTCGCGCTCGAAAGCGACCATGTTGCCGACGTTCGCGCCGCGGAAGGCATAGATGCTCTGGTCGTCGTCGCCGACTGCAAAGACGGCATTCTGCTCGCCGGCCATCAGCTTGAGCCACGCGTATTGCAGGTTGTTGGTGTCCTGGAACTCGTCCACCAGGATGTGCTTGAAACGCGCCTGGTAGTGCTCGCGCAACGGCTGGTTGCGCGTCAGCAGTTCGTAGGTGCGCAGCAGCAGCTCGGCGAAATCCACCACACCTTCGCGCTGGCACTGCTGGTCGTAGGCTTCGTAGAGTTCGACAAAGCGCCGGTTGTAATCGTCGTTGGCTTCCACGTCCTTCGCGCGCAGCCCCTGTTCCTTCGCATTGTTGATGAAGTACATGAGGTTACGCGGCGGGTATTTCTCGTCATCGACATTCAGCGCCTTCAGCAGGCGCTTGATTGCGGAGAGTTGGTCGGCGGAATCGAGGATCTGGAAGGTCTGCGGCAAACCGGCATCGCGATAATGCGCGCGCAGCAGCCGGTTGCACAAGCCGTGAAAGGTGCCGATCCACATGCCGCGGGTATTGATCGGCAGCATCGAAGACAGGCGCGACATCATCTCCTTGGCCGCCTTGTTGGTGAAGGTCACGGCTAGCACGCCCGCCGGCGACACCTGCCCGGTCTGGATCAGCCAGGCAATGCGGGTAGTGAGTACACGCGTTTTTCCGGAGCCAGCGCCGGCGAGAATCAGTGCGGATTGATTGGGAAGCGTAACCGCGGCGAGTTGCTCCGCGTTGAGGTTGTGGAGGAGATTTTGCATCTGCAGATTATAGCCGGGCAAGCATGGCGGCTGCGGCTATATTGGCCGTGCGGACACCTGCTTTCCTCAACAGAAATTGAACGCATGGCAAGGCGGGCGACGGACGCCGCACCTTGCCTTCGCATCAAGTCGGCCACGGCAGCGCGATCGGTTCGCCATCTGGGAATCGCACTTCCACGGGAGTCATGCCGAGCACGGCAACAAACTGCAAGGGGCGGTCACCGACATTGATGATCTGATGGTCGACATTCGCCGGAATGACGACCGTGATGTTTGCCCCGAAGCGCTCAATCCGCCCGGCCACATGCAACTCGCCCTCGCCCGCGGATGCGCGCGTTCATCGATGGACTCTCCCCGCAGCTTGACGCCGCAAAACCGGCTCGCGCATAATCGCCAGACAACATTTCCGATCACGACATGCCTGCGCCCTCCTTCGCCCCCGTCCTCGCTTCGAGCCTCCCGGCCCGGTCGATGACGCACGTCGCCGGCGCACGCAAATCGAAAAAACAGTCGCTCATCTGACCGGGGCGCACTGTCCCGTCAGGTGGGCTGACAGGACAGCAAGCGCAAAGGCCGGTTTCTCTCCCTCTGTCAAACGCGTCTCTTGAAGTCTTCCTGGCGGTGACCCTGACGGTCATTTGTACAGGAGTTGTTCATGACAGGATTTACAGGTATCTGGGTTCCGCTCGTCACCCCTTTTCGTGGCGGCGAGATCGACTTTCCCGCACTGCAGGAACTTGCACGCAGGATGAGGTCGTCCGGCGCAGCCGGACTGGTCGTCTGCGGATCGACCGGCGAAGCTGCATCGTTGAGCGAAGACGAACAAATGGCTTCGCTGGACGCGGTGCTGGACGCCGTTCCCGAATGTCCGGTGATCATGGGGCTTGCGGGAAACAACATGCGTGCCGTGCTGGGCAAGCTGGACGGGATCCAGCGCCGCCGCATCGCCGGCGTTCTTGCTCCGGCGCCCTATTACATCCGGCCGTCGCAGGCCGGGCTGGTCGAGTACTTCCACACGCTGGCGAATGCCGCCACCATCCCCCTGGTCCTTTACAACATCCCCTATCGAACCGGCGTATCCATGGAGTTTGCCACGATTGCCGCCATTGCCCGGCACGAGCGCGTGGCAGCGATCAAGGACTGCGGCGGCGACATGGGATTGAGCATGCGGCTGATTGCCGAAACGCGTCTGCACGTGATGGCCGGCGAGGACCACCAGTTTCTGTCCACGCTGGCACTCGGCGGCAGTGGCGCGATCCTGGCATCCGCCCATATTCGTACCGACCTGTTCGTGCGCATTGCCGGTCTCGTCCGCTCCGGATCGTTGGATGAAGCTCGGGCACTTTTCTATCGGTTGTTGCCCGCAATCCGGCTGCTGTTCCAGGAGCCCAATCCAGGCCCGTTGAAGGCGGCATTGGCAATCATGGGTTGGATGGAGAACGAACTACGCACTCCCATGCAACAGGCATCCCCTACCCTGACGGAACACATACACGAGGCGTTGAGGCAGCTTGAATGCGTGTAGACAGCGCTCGTTTTACAATGCAACGATCTCCCGGCCACTTCCCGAACGAGGCAGGTTTGACGCTTTCACCCTTCGTCCAGATTGACCCGGCCAACGAAGCATTCTGGTCCGGCGTGCGTGCGCAGTACGCCCCGAGCAAGGACTTCATCAACCTCGAGAACGGCTTCTTCGGCATGCCGAGCAGGCCGGTGCTCGAGGCATTTGAGGAACACAACCGGCTGGTCAACCGGGAGGCGGCGTTCTTCATGCGGACGAAGTATCCGCAGCGCCTTGCCGGTGTCGTGAAGGCGCTTGCGGAATTTTCTGGCGTTGAGCCGGAAGAGATCGCAATCGTGCGCAACCCGACCGAAGGCATGAACATCCTGATCCAGGGCTATGCCTTCCGGCCGGATGACGAGGTGGTCATCGGCAACCAGGATTACGACAGTGTCGTTGAAGCGCTGGAAATGATGCGGCAGCGCGGCCGGTTCAGGCTGGCGCGTGTGCGGCTTCCGTTTCATCCGAAGAGCGATGATGAAATCATTGCCGCCTACGAGCAGGCAATCACGTCGAAGACCCGCGTGCTGGTCGTCACGCACCTGCTGCACCGGACCGGGCAGATTCTTCCGGTCGCAAAGATCGCACAGATGGCCCGGGAGCGCGGGATCGATGTGTTTGTCGACGCCGCGCATTCTTTCGCCCACATCGACTACAAGCTTCCCGACCTGAAGAGCAGTTTCGTGGTCGCCCACCTGCACAAATGGCTGGGCGCGCCGCTCGGTGTGGGCCTGCTCTATATCCGGCGTGAACGCATCCGCGACATCGCGCCGTTGTTTGGCGATATCTGGCGTCCGGACACGGATATCCGCAAGCTGGCCCATTTCGGCACGGTGCCGCCTGCGCCGATTATGGCCATCGAAGATGCGATTGCTTTCCACAACCGCATCGACGGCAGGAACAAGGAAGCGCGCCTGCGTTTCCTGAAGGAGCACTGGGTCAGCCGGGCAAGGGTGCTGCCGCGCATCGAGCTGATGATTCCGGAGTCGCCGGAGCGTTCATGCGGGATTGCGGCATTCCGAGTGACAGATATGGATGCGCAGAAGGTGGCGGCGTGGCTGTTCGAGGAACACCGCATCTTTACCGTTGCGACCGTCGTCGATGGCGTGGATGTGGTGCGTGTCACGCCGCACCTCTACAGCAGCATTGAAGACTTGGACAAACTGGTCGCCGCGCTGGGGCGGCTTCCCTAGCGATTACGCGGCAAACAGCTTCGCGAACGCGCGCGCTGCGGCTTCCGGGTCGTCCACCATGTACACGCTGCTGATCACGGCAACCATGTCCGCACCCTGCTTCACGAGCGGCACGGAATTTTCCTGCGTCATGCCGCCGATCACGACGTTCGGCACCGGGATCTCCTTCTTCGCCTGCGCCACGATTTCCGGCGGGGTGCTGACTTCGTACTTCTTCACGCGTGACGGATAGAAACCGCCGAACGCGACGTAGCTCGCGCCAGCCGCATAGGCATCGCGCGCCAGCTGCATGCTGCCGTAGCAGGACGAACCGACGATCTTCGAGGGGCCGACGACTGCACGTACCTGAGCCACCGCCGTATCGGTGCCACCGACATGGATGCCGTCCGCATCCAGTTCAATCGCCAGTTCCACGAAGTCATTGATGATGAAAGGACGCCCGTAACTCCGGCACAAGACCTGCA
The DNA here is from genome assembly GCA_966212545.1 of uncultured Noviherbaspirillum sp. Taxonomy (GTDB): domain Bacteria; phylum Pseudomonadota; class Gammaproteobacteria; order Burkholderiales; family Burkholderiaceae_D; genus Noviherbaspirillum. The sequence goes on along the minus strand of CBIHRW010000022.1, from coordinate 6,805 downwards.
ATTGCGACGCCTGTTCACGACGCAACTCAGGCGATGCCGTCTTGTGCCTGTACTGCACGATCGCCGCACCGCCGCGCAGTCCCGCTTCCGTTACTTCCAGCATCTTTTGCGTATCGTCCCAGTCGGGGGTAACGAGATACAGGCCTTTCATGGATTTTCCTCGACATAAGTGCAGCGGTTGGGAATGCGCTGCCCGCCTGCTACCGCATAGGCGGATTGCAGGGATTGATGACAATAGGCTTGCGCCTCTTCAACGGCTTCGACCATCGTCTTGCCGCATGCCAGCAGCGCGGCAATCGCGGAGGCCAGCGTGCAGCCGGTGCCGTGGAATCCGCCCGGCAGACGCGGCCAGGTCCAGGTACATTTGTTCTCGCGGGTGAACAGCCGGTTCACGATATCCGGGCCGGTGCCATGCCCGCCCTTGATCAACACGTTCGGACAGTACTGGAGCAGGTTCTCCACCTGTGCCTCCATGCTCTGGCTGCCGCCGCACAGAGCTGCTGCTTCCGGCAGGTTCGGCGTCACCAGCGTCGCAAACGGCAGCAAGGTCATGATCGCGAACGCGGGGTTGTCCTCGGAAAGCTTGTCGCCATGGCCACTTGCCAGAACCGTGTCGAGCACGACATGCAGTCCGGGATTGCACTCCTTCATCTGGCGCAGCATGTCGGCAATCGCTTCTGCGTTCGCACGATTGCCGACGATGCCGATCTTTACGGCGGCAATGTCGATCTTGTCGACCAGTGCCTGCGCCTGCTGCTGCACCAGCGCTGCCGGCACTGGATGTACCTTGAACACATGGTCGTTGTCTTGCACCGTGAGCGCGGTGACGGACGTCAGCGGATGCGCGCCGAGGGCGGCAATCGCCGGGACGTCCGCCTGCAATCCTGCTCCGCCGCTCGGGTCCGAGCCGGCGAAGACGAGGACGCTGGGGCGCATCATGTTGCGCGCCCCTCCATGGGGGAAGACGGCGAAGCCACGAACTTCTTCGGGATGCGGCCGGCGAGATACGCCTCGCGCCCCGCTTCCACTGCCAGCTTCATCGCGCGCGCCATGCGGATCGGATCCTTGGCGCCGGCAATCGCGGTGTTCATCAGCACGCCGTCGCAACCGAGTTCCATCGCAATCGCTGCATCCGACGCGGTGCCCACGCCGGCATCGACCAGCACCGGCACCTTCGCCTGCTGGATGATCAGCGACAGGTTCCACGGATTGAGGATGCCCATGCCGGAGCCGATCAGCGAAGCCAGCGGCATGACGGCGACGCAGCCGATCTCTTCCAGCATCTTCGCCTGGATCGGATCGTCGCTGCAGTAGACCATCACGTCGAAGCCGTCCTTGACCAGCGTCTCCGCCGCTTTCAGCGTTTCGGGCATGTTGGGGAACAGTGTCTTTTCATCGCCCAGCACTTCCAGTTTGACCAGCTTGTGGCCGTTGAGCAGTTCGCGCGCGAGCTGCAGCGTGTAGACCGCGTCCTTGGCGTTGTAGCAGCCGGCGGTGTTGGGGAGGATGGTGTATTTCGTCGGGGGCACCACATCAAGCAGGCTCGGGGCGTTCGGGTCCTGGCCGATGTTCACGCGGCGGATGGCGACGGTGATGATGTCGGCACCGCTGGCTTCCGTCGCCAGGCGGGTTTGCTCGAGGTCCTTGTACTTGCCGCTGCCGACCAGCAGGCGGGAGCGGTAGGTCTTGCCTGCGATGGTGAGGCCTTGGTCTTGGGTGTTTTGTTGTGTCTGCATAAGAGCTCCGTACACTCCCTCCCCTTGAAGGGGAGGGAACGTTCTTTATTGATCAGCCGCCGCCGATCGCCTTGACGATATCAACGCGATCGCTCGGCTGCAGCACGCGCTCGGCCCATTTACTTCTCGGCACCACTTCCCGGTTGATCGCCACCGCCAGCGACTTGTTCGCCAGATCCAGCGAGGCGACCAAGTCCTGGACGTTCAGGTTCTCAGCAACCGGGTGCGGTGCACCGTTCAGTTCGATCTCCATGGCGCCTTACTGCTTGCGATACAGTTCCGCGCCGGATTTCACGAACTCGACGGCCTTCACTTCCATGCCCTTCTTCAACGCTTCGTCGTCAGTGATGCCTTGCGACGCAGCAAAGTCGCGCACGTCCTGCGTGATCTTCATCGAGCAGAAATGCGGACCGCACATCGAGCAGAAGTGCGCCACCTTGGCGGAATCCTTCGGCAGCGTTTCGTCGTGGAATTCACGTGCCTTGTCCGGATCAAGGCCGAGGTTGAACTGGTCTTCCCAGCGGAACTCGAAGCGCGCCTTGGACAACGCGTTGTCGCGGATCTGCGCGCCCGGATGACCTTTCGCCAAATCGGCGGCGTGCGCGGCCAGCTTGTAGGTGATGATGCCTTCCTTCACGTCGGCCTTGTTCGGCAGGCCGAGGTGCTCCTTCGGTGTGACGTAGCACAGCATCGCGGTGCCGTACCAACCGATCATCGCGGCGCCGATGCCGGAGGTGATGTGGTCGTAACCGGGAGCGATATCCGTGGTCAAGGGGCCGAGCGTGTAGAACGGCGCTTCCGCACAATCCTTCAGCTGCAGGTCCATGTTTTCCTTGATCAGGTGCATCGGCACGTGGCCGGGGCCTTCAATCATCACCTGCACGTCGTGCTTCCACGCGATCTGGGTCAGTTCGCCCAAGGTCTTCAGTTCACCGAGCTGCGCTTCGTCGTTGGCGTCGTAGATCGAGCCCGGACGCAGGCCGTCACCGAGCGAGAACGCCACGTCATACTGCTTCATGATTTCGCAGATCTCTTCGAAATGCGTGTACAGGAAGGATTCCTTGTGATGCGCGAGGCACCACTTCGCCATGATCGAGCCGCCCCGCGACACGATGCCGGTCATGCGCTTGGCCGTCAGCGGCACGTACTGCAGACGCACGCCCGCATGGATGGTGAAGTAGTCGACGCCCTGTTCCGCCTGCTCGATCAGCGTGTCGCGGAAGATTTCCCAGGTCAGGTCTTCGGCCTTGCCGTTGACCTTTTCCAGCGCCTGGTAGATCGGCACGGTACCGATCGGCACCGGCGAATTGCGGATGATCCATTCGCGCGTTTCGTGGATGTGCTTGCCGGTCGAGAGGTCCATCACGGTGTCGCCGCCCCAACGGATCGCCCAGGTCATCTTCTCGACTTCCTCGCCGATGGACGAGGTCACGGCCGAGTTGCCGATGTTGGCGTTGATCTTCACCAGGAAGTTGCGGCCGATGATCATCGGCTCGGATTCCGGATGGTTGATGTTGTTGGGAATGATCGCGCGGCCGCAGGCAACTTCGGAGCGCACGAATTCGGGCGTGATTTCAGCAGGAATCGCAGCACCGAAGGACTGGCCCGGATGCTGGCGCCCCATCAGGTCGGCCAGTTTCTGGCCCATCGGGCCGGAGGTCTTCAGGCCTTCAATGTATTCCTTGCGGCGCAGGTTTTCGCGGATGGCGATGTATTCCATCTCCGGCGTGATGATGCCCTGGCGCGCGTAGTGCATCTGGGTGACGTTCTTGCCGGCGATGGCGCGGCGCGGCTTGCGGTGCAGGTTGAAGCGCAGCTCGGCCAGCTTCGGGTCGTTCAGGCGCTCGACGCCGTACTTGGAAGTCGGGCCGGGCAGTTCCTCGGTGTCGCCGCGCTCGGCGATCCAACCGGCGCGCAGTGCGGCGAGGCCGGAACGGATGTCGATTTTGACATTCGGGTCGGTGTACGGCCCGGAGGTGTCGTAAACGTAGATCGGCGGGTTCTTTTCCGCGCCGAAGGACGCCGGCGTATCGGCCTGGCTGATCTCCCTCATCGGCACGCGGATATCCGGGCGCGAGCCTTCGACGTAAATCTTGCGGGAATTCGGCAGCGGCTGGATCGCGGCTTCGTCCACCTTGGCGGTGGCGGCGAGGAATTGCGGGTTGGCGTTCATGGTGCTCCTTTGCAAAAACGGGTATGCGAAGGAGCGGACGGAAAAAGGATGGACTGCTGGCTTTCCGGATGCTTCCCTTCGCTGGCATTACCCAGATCAGGTTCGAGGGTGTTTCTCACCCGGCCAAAACTGCCAGCCAGGACCCCTAGCGTCGTACCGCGCGGCTTCCGTTAGACGAAAGCTTCTAAAACGGCAATGGCCGAATTATACGCCCTTCCCCGCCAATGTCAGCCCTTCCCTCCCGTATAATGCATAGTTTCGCAAAAACATATTGAAATCATGGAATTAGCAAAATCTTTCGAGCCCGCCGAGATTGAGAAACACTGGCGTACCGAATGGGAACAGCGCGGCTACTACACTGCCAGCACCGATCCGTCCAAACCGTCGTTTTGCATCCAGTTGCCGCCGCCCAACGTCACCGGCACGCTGCACATGGGCCATGCCTTCAACCAGACCGTGATGGACGGCCTGACGCGCTACTACCGCATGCGCGGCCACAACACCGCCTGGGTTCCGGGTACCGACCACGCCGGTATCGCGACCCAGATCGTGGTCGAACGCCAGCTCGACGCGCAGAAGATTTCCCGCCATGATCTCGGCCGCGAGAAGTTCCTCGAGAAGGTCTGGGAGTGGAAGGAGCATTCCGGCTCCACCATCACCGGCCAGATGCGCCGCCTCGGCGCCTCCACCGACTGGACGCGCGAATACTTCACGATGGACGAGAAGATGTCCAAGGCCGTGGTCGAAGTCTTCGTCCGTCTCTATGAACAGGGCCTGATCTACCGCGGCAAGCGTCTCGTCAACTGGGATCCGAAACTGCACACTGCCGTGTCCGATCTCGAAGTCGTCTCCGAGGAAGAAGACGGCAGCATGTGGCACATCCGCTATCCGCTAGTGGATGGCAGCGGCCATATCACGGTGGCGACCACGCGTCCGGAAACGATGCTGGGCGACGTCGCCGTCGCGGTCGACCCGACCGACGATCGTTACACGCCTTTGCTCGGCAAGATGCTCAAGTTGCCGCTGACCGACCGCGAAATCCCGATCATCGCCGACGACTACGTCGACAAGGAATTCGGCACCGGCTGCGTGAAGATCACGCCGGCGCACGACTTCAACGACTACGCCGTCGGCCAGCGCCACAACCTGCCGCAGATCAGCATCATGACGCTGGATGCGAAGATCAACGAAAACGCGCCGGCCAAGTACCAGGGCATGGACCGCTACGACGCGCGCAAGCAGATCGTCGCTGACCTGGAAGCGCAAGGCCTGCTGGAATCCGTCAAACCGCACAAGCTGATGGTGCCGCGCGGCGACCGTACCGGCGTCGTCATCGAGCCGATGCTGACCGACCAGTGGTTCGTCGCCATGAGCAAGCCGGCGCCGGAAGGCACACACTTCCCCGGCAAGTCGATCGCCGAAGTCGCGCTGGAAAAGGTCGCCGACGGCTCGATCAAGTTCATCCCGGAAAACTGGACCACCACCTACAACCAGTGGCTCAACAACATCCAGGACTGGTGCATCTCGCGCCAGCTGTGGTGGGGCCACCAGATCCCGGCGTGGTACGACGAGGAAGGCAACATCTACGTCGCCCGCAATGAAGAGGAAGCCAAGGCCAAGGCCGGCGGCAAGGCGATCACACGCGAGTCCGACGTGCTCGACACCTGGTTCTCGTCAGCGCTGGTCCCCTTCTCCTCGCTCGGCTGGCCGGAAGAAACCCCGGACTACAAGATGTTCCTGCCGTCCTCGGTGCTGGTCACCGGTTTCGACATCATCTTCTTCTGGGTGGCGCGCATGGTCATGATGACCACGCACTTCACCGGCAAGGTACCGTTCGAGAAGGTGTACGTGCACGGCTTGGTGCGCGACGCCAGCGGCCAGAAGATGTCCAAGTCCAAGGGCAACACGCTCGACCCGATCGACCTGATCGACGGTATCGATGTCGAATCGCTGGTCGCCAAACGCACCACCGGCCTGATGAACCCGAAGCAGGCGGAGAGCATCGCCAAGGCGACGCGCAAGGAGTTCCCGAACGGCATCGCCGCCTTCGGCACCGATGCGCTGCGCTTCACAATGGCCAGCTACGCGTCGCTCGGCCGCAACATCAACTTCGACCTGAACCGCTGCGAAGGCTACCGCAACTTCTGCAACAAGCTGTGGAACGCGACGCGCTTCGTGCTGATGAACACCGAAGGCCAGGACTGCGGCTTCGATCCGTCCACCTGTGGACCGGAAGGCCGCGACTTCTCGCAGGCCGACCGCTGGATCGTGTCGCTGCTGCAGCGTACCGAGGCCGAGGTGGAGAAGGGTTTTGCCGACTACCGCTTCGACAACATCGCCTCCGCGATCTACAAGTTCGTGTGGGACGAGTACTGCGACTGGTACCTCGAAGTCGCCAAGGTCCAGATCCAGAACGGCACCGAAGCCCAGCAGCGCGCCACGCGCCGCACTCTGCTGCGCGTGCTGGAAACCGTGCTGCGCCTTGCGCACCCGATCATTCCGTTCATTACCGAACAGCTGTGGCAGAAGATCGCCCCGATGACCGGCCGCGAGCTGAAACCGGCCGGCGACTCCATCATGGTCCAGCCGTATCCGCAACCGAACATGGAGAAGCTCGACGAACAGGCCGAAGCCTGGATGGCGCAGCTCAAGTCCATGACCGACGCCTGCCGCAACCTGCGTGGCGAAATGCAACTGTCGCCGGCGCAACGCGTGCCGCTGTTCATCGAAGCGACCGACAAGGCACAGGCCGAATCCTTCGGCCGCTACCTGCAGGCACTGGCCAAGCTGTCCGAGGTGCAGATCGTCGACACCCTGCCGGAATCTCCGGCGCCGGTGTCGGTGGTCGGCACGGTCAAGCTGATGCTCAAGGTCGAGATCGATGTCGCCGCCGAGA
>CBIHRW010000021.1:0-59351 GCA_966212545.1 uncultured Noviherbaspirillum sp. | reverse complement strand
AGGGTTCGGTCGAGAAGGGACGCATTGCGGTGTTGCGCCGCTTGCACAGACGCCCGGTCTGAGCGGCGCGGCACGCCTAGCACTGCGTCCCTTCTCGACCGAACGCGCCCCCCTCCCTAGTTCATAACAGCCTCTAAGATCGCCTTATATTGTTGCCTCCCGGAGATCAAACGATTTTTGCATGGTGATGTACAAGGTAAGGCTGCAGTCTTATATCCGGCCTGTTGGCGCAGGTCGTTGTGCCTGCTGGCCCTGATGGAATTTGCTAACGGGCTCCTCAGCTAACAATCGAACTTCGAGTTCAATGCTCTTATCAGGATTTTCCCGTCCCGGCCCTACCGGTCTGCCATCATGCGATGCTCGCTTGCGCCCCTTGGAGAAGTCGGTTGTTAAGGCTTGCGTTTAAAAATACAGACTCATTACAAGGTAGCCTGCAACGCCGCCGGTTCATGGCGCCTTCCCGTGGCCAGCACACCCCGCAAGATGCGTGGCAGTTTGTTGGCTACCACATATATGGGACCAGACTCGATTAAGAAAGCCAGCGACTTCCGAATAGCGCAGCGCTTTCGTTACTTCACGGCCAGCCTGCGCATCAGTGCATCAAATGCGGCCCGCGCAATGGGATCTGTCATAGCGTCGCCGGACACGGCAGTGTGGCTGTCCTCGTCCGCATACTCTTCAGCAAGGTTTTTCCAGCCCTTGCTTGCCGCGAAATGGCCAAACTCTTCCGGTGCTTCAAGGACGATCAGCTTGTCGTCCTGCAGACCGGGATCGCCGGGACCGAAGTCGGGTCCGTCGTAGCCGAGCGCGCGCAGCCGCGACAGGATCTGCCGGATGACAAGCGGATCGTCGTAGAGCGGCTCGTCTTCCATGGACGCGTCCAGGTCGACATAGACGTCGATGATGCCGTAGCCTTCGTCGAAAATACGGATGGCGCAGACGTCCCATGTCCGCCCCAGGGAATCGTTGATGCGGAACGGGCCGCTTAGCCGGATGACGTTTTCGCTGTCCATGTCCAAGCGTACACGAAGACGCGAGTCAGGGTTGAAAAGAAGCCGCCGCCCTTGGCGGCGGCAACCTGCTGCGCCCCCATCAGTTCAACCTGGCAGCGAGGGCGTGGCTTTACCCAGTCCGTCGATGGGCAAGGACGAAGCGCAGCATTTCCCGCAATGCGTCCGGTCCTTGCGGGTCCGTGTACGCCTCCTTGCGGCTGCCGCCGGACCGGGCGTGGCCCGCGCCGTGCACCGCCGACTTTTCCTTTTGCCGATCAACCTCGCGTATCGTCAGTCTTACGGCCAGGCTACCCGTCCATGATCATCTTCTTTCCCCGCAAAGACGGTGACCTGCCCTCCTTGGGCGACCTTGTAAATGACATAGCGGACACTGTCGGTGACGTACAGGTCGCCATTGACCGCGACGGCAACATCTGCCGGAGAACGGAAAAAATTCCCACCCGGTCCACCTGCTATGGTGCTCACGGTGCCGTCGGGAGAAACCTTGCGCACAGCGGCGTGTCCCTGGTCCGTTACATAAATATTGCCCGCGGCATCGACGTCTATGCCCGTTGCATTCGTAAATCGTGGCGGCAATCCCGCTGCGTCGGAAGGCCCCCACGAGCCATGCAAGCCGCGATCGTCACTCTGCCCCCACGATTGGGGCCATCCGGCAACGGTGATAACGGCGCCAGTACTGATGTCGATCTTGCGCACCAAGGTCAATCCAGAAACGCTCTCGCCGCGATCCGAGTCGTAATACCGCTCGCCGAGCAGGTCGAGAACATAGACATCCCCTGCCCTGTCCACGGCAATGCCCACCGGACGCGCAAACCGGGCATCGGGGGCATCACCGTCGACTGCAGTGCTCGGCATTCCCATCCCCGAAGTCTGTCCCGCCAATGTTGTTACCGTGCCATCCGTGGCGATCTTGCGGATGAGCCGATTGCCCGTGTCGGCAAAATAGAGATTGCCGTGCATATCCGATGCAATTGCCTTCGGGCGGAACGACGCTGCATCAACCGGGATACCGCCGCTGCCATTGCTGCTGGCAAAAACAGACTTTGACCCGGTCGGGTCAAGCTTCATGATCCAGTCATAGCGCGTTTCCGCGTAATACACATTGCCGGCCGGATCGGCCGCGAGACCATCAAATTCATAGCCGGAACTGCCCAGACGGGTGACCGCACCAGCAGGAGTAATTTTGCTGACAATGTCATGTCCCCGACTGTCAATGTTGTTGGGAAGATTGATCCGATCCACGACATAGAGGTTTCCTGCTGCATCAAACGTGAGACCACGCGGATTGTAGAAACGCGCCGCGGCAAGCTGCGGATTTGCAGATGGCGTCTCAGCACCGTTTTGCCCTCCGGAAGTGTTGTCAGGCGGGGTTGTTCCAGGCATGCTCGGCTCAGCCGGTTCGCTTGACGGTGGGCGATTTTCGCTTGAACCGGGTGGCGTTGTTCCAGACGAATTTGACGCAGTCGGCTCGTCTGGCGGCGATTGATTTCTGTCTGGATCTGCTGGCTTCGAATCTTGGGGCGGAGCGACCGGAATGCTGCCATTCGTGTCGGTAGACGAGCCGGATGCCATTGACGGTACAGAGTCAGAGCCACCGCCGCAAGCGACAAGTAAAGCGGAGAGAAGAGCGGGTATTGCTTTTTTGACTGGATGCTGGAACACAGGGGCCTCTACTGGGAATGAACACGATTAGCTCCCTGATGAACATCTTTATTGTTACTACCGGCTACATTCTTCCAGTCAGGTTTTTCTCGATGGTTGATAACTATCAAATGCGCGGACAATGTGACGTAAAGAACTCCGCAACGTTGTGTCGGCGATACAGTTTCGACTGGAAAATGCCTCGCCAAATAATAGGCAACAGACCACGTTTTCCGATGCTCACCATTCTGCCAACTCCACCTGCTCCCTTCACTTTCGCTTCTCGCATTTCGGCCTGCCCGGCATTCCGGGGCGCATTCACCTGTCCAGAGCTTCCTCGGTCTTCCGCTTGAAACGATCGCTTCCGAGTGCAAAATTGCTTTTGGTCGACCGTCGAATCTCGTCAAGCATTGTGTCTATGGCCAAGCTCGACATAACGCCTAACCGGGCCTATCCCTATGGATGCATGTGCAAGAAGTGCTGCTCAAGACCGGCCTGGCGGGAGGGCGAAGATCACTTTGGAATAGAACTCGGGTAAATGAAACACTAAGCGCATGCAGTTTCCTGTCTGCTCGCTTGATTGCCGATCAGCGAAACCAAATCTCGATCGTTATTCCCGTTGCCACGCTCGCAGGCGATTTCGCAGCTCGCAATGCGGCCTCTTGACATCGCGTCGCCCAACGCCTCGAACAGGCTCACGATCTGCTCGGAAAGCTGCTTGATCCAGATACAAAGGCTCTCTCCCGCCTTCAACCTGATTCCGCTTATTGACTACACTCCAAAGGCCATTCTCGCCAATGACTCGGACAGCTCGTTGAGTGCTTGGAGTCGATGCCAGCACGAGAGTGTGGGAGGAAATCAGCTGTCGGTCCAGGCTCCGCGATGTCGCGACGGATCGGATACTTCAAACAACCTGAAAGAGAAAGAGAGAGGCCATGAAGACAAAACTGATCCACTTCCTCTGCGGACTGCCATTGGCATGTGCGCTGGTCGCCGCGCCCGTCCATGGCAACAACGGCACCACCGTCACAGCACCGGACGTTGCTGCCGCCACCGTGGAAAAGCAGCAGGGCTATCGCAAAGGCGTTGTCGCTGTCTCCCATCCGCTGGCGGCTGAGGCCGGTGCGAGGATGCTGAAGGAAGGCGGCAATGCGATCGATGCCGCTGCGGCGATACAGTTTGCACTCAATGTCGTGGAGCCGCAGTTCTCCGGCATAGGCGGTGGTGGTTTCATGATGATTCATCTTGCCAAGTCGAATGAAACCTTCATCATCGATTCCCGCGAAAAGGCGCCGGCAGCCGCCACGCCGAACATGTTCCTGAACCAGGACTTTGAGGAGGCCTCGACCAGCGGCCATTCAGTCGGCGTTCCCGGCACCCTGCTCGGCGTCGAAACCGCGCTCAAGCGATGGGGTACCAAGACGCTGGCGCGGACGCTCGAACCCGCCATCACGCTCGCCGACAGCGGTTTCGAAATCAATCGCTTCCTGGCCGAGGACATCGACGACCCGCGCACTTCGATGCAGCCGGAGACCCGTGCCGTGTTTCGCCTGCCCGACGGCACGCCCCTTCCGGCGGGAAGCCGGCTGCGGCAGCCGGATCTGGCAAAGACGTTTCGCCTGATCGCCGCACAGGGCAGCGACGTGTTCTACCGGGGAGAGATAGCCAAAGCAATCGTCGATGCGCAAAGGCGTACCAACCCGGCACTCGGCGCCGCCGGCGTGGGCCGCATGACGCTGGAGGATCTGGCGGCGTATGACGTCAGTGTGCGCACCCCGGTGGTGGGCGACTATCGCGGCGTCACCATCAAGTCCATGTCGCCGCCATCGTCGGGCGGCCTGACGATCATCCAGATGCTGGAGATGCTGGAGCAATTCCCGATCGGCGATGCAAGCCAGGGCTACGGTTTCGGCTCAACCCGGACCATGCACGTGATGACCGAAGCGATGCGGCTTGCATTCGCGGACCGTGCCGTGTGGATGGGTGACGAGGATTTCGTTCCGGTGCCGAAGCGCGGCTTGATCTCCCCCTGCTATATCGACACGCGCAGACAACTCATCAATCCGGAACGGCGGCTCGCCACGGTCACCGCCGGCAACCCGCTGCCTTGCGACGTGGCCTTCACGGTACCCAGGACCAGGATGGCGCTGGCCGCCCTCGACGAGGAGAAGGGCGTGCACACCACACACTTCTCGGTAGTCGACAAGGAAGGCAACGTCGTCTCGTATACGACCACCATCGAAAACACCTGGGGCACTGGTATCACCGTGCCCGGCTATGGCTTCCTCCTCAACAACGAGCTGACCGACTTCAACTTTACTCCGATGCGCAACCCCGCAACCGGGAATCCCGGCGCCAATGACGTCGCACCGTTCAAGCGGCCGCGTTCGTCGATGTCTCCCACCATGCTGTTCCAAAACGGAGAACCGGTTGCCGCTTACGGCTCGCCCGGCGGCGCGACCATCATCAACTCGGTGCTGAACGTGACGCTGAACCTGATAGACCACCGCATGTCGATTCAGGAAGCAATCGATGCGCCGCGCTTCTCGGTCACAAGCGCCGCGGGCGGAATCACGTGTGAACCCGGATTTGCGAACGAAACCCTGCAAGGACTGCTGGCACTCGGCCACACCTTGCCGCTGCAGAACGGGGTACCGAACTGCGCGGAGGCGATCGGCTCCGTACAGGGCGTCGTCATCGATCTGAAGACCGGCCGCCAGTACGGCGGCGCGGACCGTCGCCGGGAAGGGACGGTGATTGGAATCAAGGAAGCCAACTGAAGGAAGACTGGGGGCACGGCACGCAAACGGAGGCAGGTCTTGCATTCAAGCTGATGTGTGAATGCAAGACCTGTCTCCGTTCTTCGTTGGTCGCTCTCCCGTTTGAGACGATTGCCTCCGAGTGAGAATTTCCGTGGTCTATCGTCGAATCCCGTCGATCATTTCCTGTCCCGGGCGGGTTTTGAACAGGTCGCGGTACCGTTCACGCCTAGCCGCATCGCCTCCTGCAATATGCACGTATGTGGATGCGGAATGACCAGGCCGTCCGGCTTGCCCAGCGCATTCTCTCCGTAGCTCGGCCAGCGATGCTCCCTGGGTCAATGGTTTGAAATCCATGCCCGTCCGTCCGACGTCGGCCTGACGGTCTATTTCATGGACATTACGGAACGCCGTCGGCTCGAGTCATTCCGGACCGAGCAGATGCAAATCATGGAGCGTATCGCTTCAGAACCTGATCAGTGTCTTTTTAGCAGGAGAGACAGGAATGCGAGGACAATCAACTGTTCACTGGTATGCAGTTTTCGCTCGCAGTTCTTCCATAGCCGGCGGCACTTTTCCAGCCAGGAAAAGGAACGCTCGACAATCCAGCGCTTGGGAATGACGGCAAACTTGTGCAGCTCGTTGCGTTTGAGGACTTCCTCTGTCGCCCCCAGTATCTGAAACGCCATGCCTTCAAATCGCTCGCCGGTGTAAGCGCCATCGACTAAAACATTGCGCACTTCCGACAAGTCGTCATCATTGCGCAAGAACATCAGCAAGGCTCCATTACGATCGTTCACCTCTGCCGTTGTGACGGCGATCGCATGAGGAAGGCCGTGCGTGTCTACCGCAAGATGCCGTTTGATCCCCGACACCTTTTTGCCGGCGTCATACCCTTTGTGCCGCGCCGTATCCGTGTTCTTGACGCTCCGATCCATGACTTCTCCGTCAGTCCAGTAGTACCCGGTCATTCGTACTGGATTCGGACTGTATGCCAGCCGGAACGTGCCGTAGTGCTGAATTACTGCAATCCGGCATATATGAGATCGCAGGCTCGACTAATCCTTATATCGGCATGATGCCCGCACCAAGCGGGCCGCCTTTGACAACACTGATATGCCGAGTGAAACGACCGGCTTCCGGTTGGAGGCGAAGATAGGTAATCCGGTTTGCCTCACCTTCGCGGGAATCGTTCAACGCGTTTAGGATGGCGTCCATCTTGGCGACGGGCTTGCCTTCATACTCGATAATGATGTCGCCAGTCTTCAAGTTTGCCTCTTGCGCCGCACCGCCGGCTAGGACCTGGTACACATAAATCCCGCCGTCAAGCTTGAGTGACTTCATCTGTTGCGTAAAAGCCTTTGCCGTTTCGCCGTAAAACTTCGCACCTGGGTCGATGGGCGAAAACATCTGTTCATATTGGTGAAACGCCGCGATCGCCTCCGGGACACGGCCGAGCTCGCGCAGGGAAATCGCTTTGCCGACCACTTCGCTCCAGGTGTCCGTCTTGGTGATTTGAAGTTGCTCATTGATTCGCTCGTACTCTTTTACTTCCTTCTGGAGACGCTGCTGACCGGTTTCGTTCAGCGCCTTCTTTTTTGCCACCACTTCCTCCATCCCGGCAAGGTTCTTTCTGAATGCGCGCTCGATGGCTTCAGGATCGGACAAGTCCTGAATCTCAAGATGCTTCAAGGATGCCAGCTCTGCGCTGATGTCAGATTGATCCTCTTTCAACTCCCGCAATGCTTTCAAGCCTGCAAGATAGGCGATATCGCTTCGGAGCCGATACGAGTGGACCGCAAGAGTAATTCGCTGCGTGTAGAAAGCTGACCATATTGACTCGGTGCCTCGCTGATCTTTTGTGGATTCTTCCAATGCGCTTAATAAGGATTCAGCGGCCGATTCGACTTCTCTGAGCTGGTCATGAAAATATAAAATCGGTTTGACTTCGACTCCCGCTTCGACAAGCATTTGCACCAGTGTTTGACCAACATCCGCACGAAGCCCCCTGCTATTGAACGCCTGTCGAAGAGCGCTGACATTGACGCCCGCGATAAGGCGTCGGTATCCCGCAGCGGCAGCTTCGGCCGCCGATGGTGCCACTGCCTTCCTTGTTTCTCGAAGCTTTTCCTCGAATTTGTCAGGGCTGATGACTTCCTCGACGTATCCAAGACGCGCATCGATGGCAGAGATATCCGATTTGATTTCACTGGCTATTGATCGCCTGGCCAGCGAGATCTTTTTCTGCTTGACTTGATGAGAGTCGCCCTGCTGAATGACGATATCCCCTATGCTTATCCCTTTGCCTGTCACCCTTATATCGGCAGAATGTCCATTGCCCGATCCTGAAGACAAATTGGATTTACCGCGCTCTGACGGAGAACTCCATAATATGGACAGCGCGAGCACGGTAGCCAAAATCAAGACCGCGCTCAACAGAACTTTAGAAAGAACAGATAATCCGCCAGCCAACTCCGTAAGTTTTTGGAGACTCTCTACCATTTGGCACCTGCTATATCAATTGCCGATTGCGGCCGCAATCCCGGAGAATCGCACGGTAAAGCAATATGATGCGGATTCCTCACATCGTCCCGATCATGCTGTCCGCGACAACGCGAAAGCACTCCCATCGATGCGTGCTGGAAACGATGTACGGCTCCAGATCTGCTCCATTGCTTGTATGCCTCGATGGTGGCGAGCTTGCCCCATCAGACATTCACTTCGACGAGCTCGCTCAGCACCACAATGTACTCTGCCTGGAATCCACGACAACAGGAAGACCTGACCGCGTTTTGCTCTGATTGCGTCCACTTGACCGGCATCAAACCGAATGGCCGGCGGCCCGTTTACACCTGAGTCCCTGCCACTAAGCTGAATCGCATATTCACCCGAACCGCATGAGCGCTTCGTTGCATCCGGCCTGCGTCTGGTATCGGTTCGCAAAGGAGATGGACATGATGAGCAGAAGGCTCCCGGTTGTTATCCTGATTGGCGTCGGCGTTGTCGTCGGCAGCGCAAGCGGCGACACCACTCGGAGCACGCGCAACATTGACCCGGCCATCCTGGTCGGCATTGCCGGCCCGCTATGCCAACCTGCCGCCAATGTCACGGATAACCGGCTGTTTTACAAGATTGCCGCAGCTACAAACACCGAGTTGAAACCGTATGGCCAGTTGCCAAAGGCGGAGCAGAAATCTCCGTCAGCCGACGCGCCGCCGCTGTGGGACAATCTCGGCACGCTTTCCTTCAAGATCACGACCGCCAAGCCGCGGGCGCAGCAGTATTTCAACCAGGGTTTGCGACTCGCCTACGCCTTCAATCATGCTGAAGCTGCGCGCGCATTCCGGATGGCACAAGAGATCGATCCGGCATGCGCAATGTGTTACTGGGGCGAAGCGCTGGTTCTGGGGCCCAACATCAATCTGCCGATGCAACCTGAAGCGGTCGAGCCGGCAGTCGTGTCGAGCGGCAAGGCGCTCAAGCTGATCAAAGACAGCACTCCTCGCGAGCAAGCGTTGATCAAGGCGCTTTCCGCGCGCTATTCGCCCGATCCGAATGCCGATCGGGCACAACTGGATGCCGCCTATGCGGATGCGATGAAGCAGGTCGCGGACCGCTTCCCGAACGATGAGAATATCGGGGTGCTGTATGCCGAGTCGCTGATGGATCTCTCACCGTGGGACTACTGGGAAGCGGGCGGCGCACGTCCGAAGGGAAGAACCGCTGAAATTGTCGCCACCCTGGAGCGGGTGCTCAAGGCCAACCCGAATCATCCGGGCGCGATTCACTACTACATCCACACCGTGGAAGCTTCGACCGATCCGAGGCGGGCCGAACCATATGCGGAACGTCTGGGCAAGTTGATGCCGGGAGCGGGGCATGTGGTGCACATGCCGTCCCACATCTACTACCGTGTCGGCCGCTACAAGGATTCGCTCGCGGCGAACAAGCAAGCCGTCGCCGTCGACGAGGCCTACATCGCCGACCAAAAACCGGAAGGCGTCTATCCACTGGCCTATTACCCGCACAACGTTCACTTCGTGCTCGTCTCCGCGCAGATGGCAGGAGATGGCAAAACGGCCGTCGCGGCAGCCGACAAACTGGCCGGACTTGTGAGCGACGATACAGCGCGTGCTTTCGCCATTGCACAGCCGGTGAAAGCGGCGCCGTATTTTGCCCACGCACAGTTCAGCCCCCCCGATGTCACGCTGGCCATTCCCTCGCCTGGCACCGGATTGCCATATGTGCAAGGACTATGGCACTACGCACGTGCCGTCGCCCTTGCCGCCAAAGGCAATACGGACGGCGCGGGACAGGAGCTGGCTGTGATCGACCAGCTCAGGCAGTCGGGTGACTTTTCCAACCTGACCACTGCCGGCGTTCCTGCCGACCAGGTGCTGCAAATCGCCAGCCATGTCGTTGCGGCGCGTATCGCGCAAGCCAAGGACGACCTTGCAGGTGCAGCCGACAATTTCGAGAAAGCGGCGGCCCTGGAAGGCCAGCTCGCCTACATGGAACCGCCGTACTGGTACTACCCGGTGCGACAATCGCTGGGCGCAGTACTGTTGCAAAGGGGCGACCTGGACGGTGCGGAACAGGCCTTCAGAGGCAGTCTCGCGCAGACACCGAACAATGGCTGGGCGCTGTATGGGTTGGCCGAAGTGTACAAGAAGCGCGGCGATGCCAAGCGGGCGGCAGCGGCCGAGGAGTTGCTGGATCGAGCCTGGTCGGGGAACCGCGAGCAGTTGGATCTGGCGCGGCTTTAGAACGCCAATCAAAAAGCGCAGCGAGCGGCCCTCGTAGATCATCCAGATGAACATGGGAAGCCGGAGACGGAGATGGAACTCGCCCCCTTGCAAGGGAAGGTTGGGATGGGGGTAGTAAGGTCGAGTAATCGCAGCCCATGATTCAACCTTCACCCCCCACCCTAACCCGTCCACCTCACGGCTTGTAAGCCGTTCGGATTTACGCGGCGCAAAGCATGCTTTGCGAAACCCCGCGTTCATCCCCCTATAAGGGGAGGGAACCCGCTGGAGAGCTTTGCAAGCTCATCAAATTCATCCGGACGCTCTACCAGTTTGTCGCGAGAAGCTTAACCATGCGTGAGGTACGGTTAACATCGCAGGTCCGAGATCGGGCCGCTCGCCAAGCATTTTGATAGGCGCTCTTAGACGATCTAAATCTTTGGGGGCTCCCTCTCCAAAAACATATTCACTTCTGCAGGCGTGCCCAAGGGAATAACGGCGTCGAAGGGCACTTCATGCAGATACACCGAAGAATTGGACTTGATAAGATGGTTGTAGAGCGGAGCGACGTATTTCTCGCCCTTTTCGATGTGTGCCGTGTCGCTGTAATACTCGATGTATGCCTGCTTATATAGATCCAGGGAGGAGAACCAATACAGGCCGATCGTTGCGTGGTCGGAGATGCGTACTTTCTCCCTGATTTCGGCGATCTTGTTGTCCGGCCCCGCCGCCGCAAAACTCCATCCCTCGCCTTTGCCCGGGAAGCAGGGAACCCAGCCGTCCCCACGTGCAGCATTTGCCGGCAGTGAATCAGGGTGTACGAAGGTATCAATGTTATAAATCAGTATGGGCGCGCTATTGTCGGCAATAAGTTCGCCAGCCAAATAGGCACTGGTTGCCTGTCCGTCGGTGAGACGATCGATTTCAAGGATTCGAAGCTTGCCGATCCCGAGTTCGGTAGCTTGCCGATGTATGAAGGGCGATGCACGGTCCTCACCCCTCACGACGAACAAAAAACTCGCCCCCTGATGGATGAAGTTGCGCAAGCTTAGCAGTGACCAGGTAAAAAGCGTCTTCCCGTGGGCCTCGATGCAATATTTGGGTACCTTGTATCCGGCATCGCGAAATCGCTTTCCCACGCCTGCCATCGTGATGATTACGTTCGTCATAATATGACCTAATGAGCTGGCGAATCGCCTTCCAGAAGGCGCAGAATCTCTTCATACGACAAACGTAGAAACTCGTCCGGCCGGATGGCCTTGTCATCGACATAGAATCCACCTCGTCCAGACCAGGGTTTGCCGAGGTGTAGTTCGTCGTATGGAATCTCATGCCGGTCCAGCCATTCCATCATGTTCTTCCCGGTGTCGGCCACGATCTTTCCGAGATTTCCATCATGGGTGTTCATATTGCGTGATGAAGACAGGATGACGTAAAAGCCCTGACTCTGATACCACCTCAGCCTGTCGACAACTTCGACGACCGGCTCCAGGTCGCTATAGCTCTCGTTCTCCCGCTTTATAGGACAGAGTGTTCCATCCACGTCCATCACGATGCAACGTTGTTTGCAGATCATGCAACGATTCCTTCGTCATAGGAGTTCCGAACATAGCGCACCTCAAGCGCAAATTGCCGAGGTATGCATTGATGTTTGTTTCGTATCAAGCACCACTCCGTCCGGCAATTTCAACGTCGCTCAAGCACCGTCGGAAAAGGGCCAAGCCGGCCCGCATAGCCGTCGGAAATTGCTCGTGCAAGGACGCGAATGGTTTTCCATCGGGATCGGTTTTTGCATCTAATCCAAAGCCCCCAACCAAAGCAAATCCCGAAGAACGCTGATAGATTCCGAAAATAGGAATACGACATCTTCACCACAATTCGATTGCGGACATTGAAGTAGTGTCTGTGCCCAAACTCCAAATGACGAAGACGGCTTCCTGCGTCCCGCATGTGGTCGACTATGCTGCCGGGACTCAACCATAGTCCGAATCCGGCACATTTCAGCCGCAAGGAATACTCCGTATCGTCATACGCGAGAAAAAAATCCGCATTGGGGAATCCAACCGCATCGATTGCCGACGACGGCACCATAAAACCGACAAAGGATCCGGTGTCGATTGGTACGCAGGTTTTTGAATATGCCGATCGAGGCACAGGACGTTCAAAGCCGAACGTCGAACTGAACATCCTGCGATGCGTTATGGCGATGTCGCCAAACTCACGGACCGTTCCACAAAGCGCGCCAATGGGGCCGGGCAGATGAGCAAGCGCATTCGTCAAGACCGCAAGCGCATCATTCCTGGGAATCGCATCATCGTCCAGAAGCCATACCCAGTCGGCGCCGAGCTGGTATGCCTTCTTCATTCCGATCGCAAAACCGCCCGCTCCGCCCAAATTGACGTCCGAGCGTACTACAACCACGTCGCTCATGCGACGTAGCAGCTCCTGGGTCTCGGTGCAGCTCGCGTTGTCAACGATGACGATCTCATCCACCGGGCGCGTTTGCCCCCGCAAGGCGTCGATTACCTTCAATAGAAGCTTCGGCCTGCTATGCGTAACGACTACGGCGGTAATCTGCATCTCTTATCCTTCGCTTCCCTATGTGCTGGCTATGCAAATAATCTATACACGCGATATGCAGCCCTTCGTACAACATCGCCTCGCCTGGTCGGCTGAAAAATCAATGAATGAAAGGGCTTGGTAAGTCTGAAGCCAAATTCGGCAAAGCGTTTCTGACGCATCCGCGCTTTTAATGCTGCGTCCATTTGCCAGGAAAGGACGTCATCATGGGAAGCTTGTTTGCTAATACGTAGCCAATCGAGATACATCAAGTTGTTGATCCGCTGGAACAAGGAAGAGCCGATCCACGCGTACTTTGGAAAAACCAGTCCTATTTGCCAAGGGTCGAGAACCATCGTTTCATTCGCCAGGAACCGGTAAAAATCTTTCATAACCTCCGGAGACCTATCGTTCAGAAATCGCGGACACGCATACTGTCGTAAACGAACGTAGTGCGTGCACACATGCTGCTCGGCCGCAAACCTGGTGCGAAACCTTCTTTCAAACAAGGTGGAATCGTCAGGATGAGGATTGGATTCGTAAAACCGGGCGTCTTCCGCACTCATGAGGGGTGCCGACCAGTACGATTGAAGCAATTCAGTTGGACCGAATTGAAACCAGTCGCTCACATGGTACGGAATGCGTTCAAAAAGGCTGGGATCGAGCGTGAAAAAGGAAGAGACAACGATACGTCGATGGCCCCTGTCGCGTCTGGATTGTTCTGCATAGTAGTCCAGGAAGCCTGCATGCTCGAGATAGCAATCGGTGCGCAATTTGATCGCAAATGGCGTCTCCACTGCAGCCATTCCAGCGCGAGTCGATATTATCTGCCGGTTGACGTTGTTGGCTTTGTTATCGATGAGCTTGAGTGGCGCCAGACTACCGGGATCATTGGAACAGACGATTTTGACCGCACCGAGACCGCGCGGGATTTCCGCGCCTTCCCAGGTCGACACTATGATCTTTGCGCCGGGTAAAACCTTTCGTATTGCCTGGACGTTTTGCAAAAACGACTCTTTCCCTTTTGTGGTGTAGGGCTTGAACGCTCCTTGAAATACTACGGTGATGTCTGAATTTCTCATTCTTCCCTCTAAACGCTTATCGCGGCTTCGATAATGCTGCCGGCCCCGCCATGGCATCGATGTAAGCACGCAGCGGCGAGGCAACGCGCCTTGGCACACGCTTGACACCGAAGAGGGCATAACGATCAAACACGCGCCATGTATTGTTACCGTCCGATAAAAATTCATAGGGCGCCAGCCGGCTCACATCGCCATCGGCGATGGCATCGACCACACGCGCATTAATCTTGTGAAAACCGCTCTTGATCATTCCGTACTCAATCACCCGCCGCGTGAATTCCGAAGCGGCAGTGCTCGTTCCAATGACTGGACTTATCAAACAGAGGACTTTCCAGAACACGCGATCGAAACGATGGAATTCGGAGAATATGTAAGGGCAGCCGGAGGCAGATGCGCCGAGGGCGTGTGCCAGCGTGGAGAACCATACTTCTTCGCGCGGATACGGAATACGTGGCGGGCGGAGCGGCACGTGCATAACAATCCTGGCGATCTCGCTCAGGAGATCAGCGCCATAGCAGGAACCTTCAATCTGGGAGCCAATCACCTCGGCGCCGTCAAAGCGCTTGCGAAGCGTCGCCAGGCATTCATCTTCCAGTGCGGGCCGGCCAAATCTCCAGTACGTGCCCGGAAGGACAACCCGGCGGTTGAACAAGTGTCCGCACGATCTGAGCCGCGTGGCCAAGCCTTTGCGCACCAGCATGTCGTTTGATGCGTGCATGCAGATCTTTGTCGCATCTCCCTGACGCGCAATAAAGCGGATATTCGCGACATGGGCATGCAATATATTCCCCCAGGAAGTCGACAATCGTTCCGGATTGATCATGAAATTCTCGCAGCTACTTTGCTTTAGCGTCGCTGTCAGTTCTTTCATCTCAAACTTGGCTGCGGCCGACACATGCAGGACAATGATCGCCTCCGGAAAGAAGAAGGCAAAATTTCTAAGCTGACTCGCAACGACGGCGGGCTGGGTGTGAACGGGGAGTGATACGTATAACACGGTTACACCGCCTCGATCTTGTTCTTCAAGCTGAACACTGCATCGCGTTAAGCGTATTAAGCCCTTCCCTCTCATGGTTCCACTTGAGGTAAAGACGAAGACAATTTGCAAGCAAGGCTTGTTGCCGCATCTGGTCATCAGCATGCAAGGGGAGCATGGAAAGAAAGAGAATAAGCATTACGGGATAGCAGTTCCATTGATCCGGCGTTTTCCCTAAGAACTCTGTCTTCAGAAAAACGTCTTGTAAAAGCGTGCTTCTGTCGGTGAATACCTTAAAGCGGATCGAGTAATTGTCCCTGGTTATGGCAAAGTGACCGGCAACGATATGGTCGTACAGCCCAATGATGGAGTGCGCAAGTTTCCCGATTTCGTACCGAAAATCCCCAAAAGGCGTGATTCGCCCCTGGGTATCAATTCCACGGGGATCAATTAACTTCAAGCGTCCGCTGCGAAAATCAAAAAAGAGGTTGCTGAAGCAGAAATCGCCATGGATGAATGAAGGTACGGGCGGTTGCGCCATCACTGCTTGTGCCGCTTCGTGGGTAATAAACAGCAAGGAAGGCGTTCGTACGCCGTTGAACAGCCACGGTGACTGCAAGTCGACGTTCGCCTGCCTGGAAAAATCATTGAGACGGTCGACTGTCTTCTTGAGGTAGGTAATCTCCGAGAAATTTTTTTCCAAGGGCATCGTTACTTCAACAAGAGCAGCCGCACGGAAGTAGGCGTCGCAAGCTGAAAGAATTTTTTTCCATACTCGTCCGGGAAGCCGCCCGAAAACATACAACTCGTTGAGCGTCGCCAGCGGAAGATACTCAAGCGAATAGCTCGCCGGGTCGGATTCTTCCTTTGAAATGAAGTTTGGCAGAAAGGCTCTGACTTTAGATGGCGCCCGCTCATACCATGCTGCTTCTGCGAGGATTTTTCTCGTGTCTTTGCTGGACTTGGTCAGGATGCCGTCGCTTATCGATAACTGGTTGAAGTGGCGTTCTGTGGTGATCGTCCTCTTCGAATCGAAGTAGGTATGGACATGACCGAAATCGAGCCACTTCTTGACATGCTTGCGTTCCATTCGCGGGACGCTCTCTCCGTAGCATTTCACCGCGGTGATGAAGTCGCCGACTTCATCGAGCTTGTGGCACAGGAGTTTGCAGTCGGAGAAAGAAAACATGCCGGCCCAGGTGCCGCCCGGTTGTCCGTCCCGCAGCATTTCATGATACCAATGGTAATACTCGTCTGACGTGCCGACCGCCAGCCAATCCGTGGTCTCGGGATCAATGTCGGTAACCAAGGTGTCGCCGTAGAGGATATCCAGACGGCCATCTATTTTCGTTTCACCCAAATATGCATGAACCGCTTCGCCCAGGGAAAGACCCACGTCAGTTCGATGAACATGTACGCCGTGTGCCCGCAAATATTGGTTGTCCGCTTCGCCGATCTCGAAATCACTCGGGACGGTAAGGTGAATATCACTATAGAATTTTCCGACCTGCTCGATCTGGTATCGATACAGCCGTCTGTTCCCAACGGGAAGAAAGGAGGGAGGGATCTTTCCGAACTCCGAAAAAAGTTCCGACTCAACATACGCCCCCGAGAGGATGAGAAGCATCTCGTGATCCTTTCTTTGTGACAGTCAGGCAGTGATGGAGCTTGGTTCTGCGCCCGCAATTTTTCGGAGATGCAGTCACTCTTCCGGCGACAACTACGGCACTAATCTCTTGTAAAAGTTAATGCCTCAGAATTTTCGGACTGAAGTAGTGCGCGCATTTGAACAGGAGAGAATTCCCTCCTATGCATAGAGTTACTACGCGATGGTCATTCTCTACAACGCAGTCATAACTCTGACCGTCGCGAGAAAAGTCCTTATGACCTACATCAAAACTGGAATGAGGTTGTGCGTCGTCGTGGATAGTTCGTCTAACGTAGTTTCCACGACTCGTCCATGCTCGAGTCGAAAAAATCGACGGCAATATCGCTTCAAGGCATCCATGTCGTGCGAGGCAAACACGAAGATACCGACAGACGAAATGAGCGCTTCCATTCTGCTTCTCGCTCTTTCTTGAAATTCGGCGTCGCCTGCGCCGAATACCTCGTCGACCAGCAGTATCTCAGGCTCTGTGGATGTGGCAACCGCGAACATCAATCGGGTCGCCATGCCTGCTGAATAGGTCCGAACGGGTAGATTTAGAAACTCTCCCAGTTGCGTAAACTCCTCTATATCGGGAATCTTCCTTGTGATTTCCTGTTCGGAGAGTCCGAGAAGCATCGCCATGCGAGTGATGTTTTCATAGCCGGATAGCTCGCTGTCCATACCTGCTCCCAGTTCCAGAACGGTGGCAACACGTCCTTCCCTGATGATTGAACCCGAGACCGGCGTGTAAATTCCAGCCATGGTCCGCAACATGGTGCTTTTTCCGGCGCCGTTGTGCCCCAACAGACCTACGGTGTCGCCGTGCTGAAGTTCGAACGAAACATCCTTTAACGCCGTAACGATCTGGACCCGCGCAGATTCCTGCTCAATGAGGCCGCCAGTGGATATTCGGACGATCTGGTTCCGAAGCGATTTCGCCCGGCTGTTATAGATCGGGTATTGCACAGTCACATTGGAAAATTTCAGTCGCGCCATACCTATACCCAGTAAGCAATCCGGTCGCGCTTGGCGTTGAACGCGTACAGCGTAAGCAGCCATCCAAGCGCGTAGAACAGGAGGTTGGTGAGAACGACGAACGCAGGCGGCGCGCTGCCCAGCAACGGGTAACGCACCAGCTCGATGAAATGACTGAATGGATTGAACCAGATGATCCATTCATTTATAGGGAGATAATTCGGTCGATAGAAAACCGGGCTGAGAAACATCAGCATCGGCATGATTGCGGCAACAAGATACTCGAGATCACGAAACCTCGCGCCGAGCATACTGAACAGCAGCGTGATCCAGAGAAGGTTTGCCGTAATCAGGAGCAGGCAAGGGATAAACAGCAAGGTATGGCCGGTGACAGGCACATCAAAAATGATGGCAACGACGATAAACACCGGAAAGTTGTGCGCAAAGTTAATCAGGTGTTTGACCACCAGCTGTATCGGGTGGATGGAGAGAGGGACGTTGATGTTCCTGATGATTGCCGCCTGCCGCCAATATGCGGTCGTTGCCTCGACAATGCACCCGCTGAGCAACTGCCACATGATGAGACCTGAAGTCAGAGCAGGCACGAAATGCTGACGGTCCATCTTGAAAAGCTCAGCCCAAACAATGCCAAGGCCCAAAGTGCCGATCGCTGTACCCAGCGTCAACCACAATGGGCCGAGAACGCTGCGTTTATACCTTGCGCGAAGATCGCCTCTTGCCATGAATGCGATCAAGGGCATAAGTGTGATTGCCTTGCGGAGATCCGCAAGGCCAGGACCTTTCATCACATTCCATTTTGAGATCATCGTTCACTTAATCACATGCGCGCAACCTGCTATGCGCATTAGAAAATCTTTCGAACTGCGTATCGGTAGCCATGTTCACGTCAGATTGATTTTGCACGGATAACGGCTGAAGTAAAACTGGCTGACGTAATTTCTTCGCTGTTGAATCTTTATCCATTGGTATAGATCAATTGCGTCTCACAAATGATCACTACGATGTTTCACAGCGATTTCTTTCAGTCCAATGAATCTTTAATCGAGGAAGATCCCATGCGAAATCTCCTGAACAAATATGCGCAGATGCAGAAAGGGTTCTATGACAGAATGCGGCACAGCGTGGAGGAGATTGTAGGCAACTATGATTACCACGAGAACTTCCCTTATGAAACGCACCTCTTGCATTTGTACGGGGATATTCGCAAGCCGGTTCTTTCAAATCCCTCCGCGGCCGTAGGATTTGACGTCGGCTGTGGAGAAGGAAGAATGGTTCGTCGCATGTCACGCATATTGAAACGATGCGATGGCGCCGACATTTCGGAAAAGATGCTGAACGCTGCCAGGGTCCGCACTCCGGGATCGAATTTTTATTTATCCTCCGGAACGGATTGCGGCGAGGCATCGACAAGTACCTATGACTTCGCTTTTTGCACAATTGCACTTCACCATATCTGCGTGCATGAAACGAGGTCGAGCATTATTCAAGATGTGACACGAATACTAAAGCCGGATGGTTGCGCCACATTGCAATTTTTCTTTTCGAGGTACTACCCCTATTGCAGGACCACGCCTCCGCCGGTCAACGAGTCCTTTTTAACCGACATCCATCACTACGATCGTCTTCAGGCTGGCTGGTTTGAAAATAGATGGGATGCGGTTGGCACCAACAGTCAATGTGACGCGGCTTTCGGCACTAACGACATTCCGGCCGTGATGGATGACTTCAGACGGTTTTTCGACGAGGTTCATGTCTGGTTCTTTGACATTTCACTTGGACGGCCGGACGACCGCGGAAACAGCAGGCCGCGGATTCTTCCGGAAATCCATCCCAACTGCCATGGATGGGATAATTCCTGGTTCAGCCATATGGCGTTCTTTCACCTGCGGAATCCAAAGAAATAGACTGTCATAATCAGCATTACCGAGGTGGCAGCCCGAAAACGGGAACTTGGAACATTGGAGTCCGAAACGCTGGATACGCCTGAAAGCAAACAGGCGTACATCGCTATGCATCGTACGCTTGCTCTTGCCTCTCCAACGGACTCGATCCCACACCAATAGTTGATCCGGCACTTAACCGCAGTCCGGATATTTCACCAAGCGCGGAATGATGGCGGAGGTCTGGTGGCAGAGTCTCCAGTGGCCGAAGCGCCTACTGATGTCAAGTGCGATGACCAACTGTGTTGGCGGCTGGAGATCTGGGAGGATGCAACGCAGGCACAACGCAATGGAGCGGCCGTATGGGGGTCACGGTAAGGGGCATTGTCCGCCCCCTATGATTCGATGGCAGCAGGAACTCCCCGTGTGTAGAATTCGATCAGATATCGCCGCTCGGTGTCTATGGCAGTCGGCGAAACTGGTTCAGTCAGGCGAAGATGCACTCGACCAACGAGCGCGTCAGCCAAAGGTAACTGCCGTTGGCTGAAGACACTTGCCGACGGCAGTCGAACCTAACCTGGAGCACCGCCTTTCCTAAAGCCGGCGTCATTCTCTTTTTACGATCTTCTCCACCACCCCGCACGCGATTCTGTCTCCTGCATCGCCCGTCGCCAGTGTCGTCGCGTCAGGCGAGGTGGCATACCGAGTCGGGATATTTGCGTAGTTATCCGGATTGGCGTGGATGATGATCGCACTCCCGTCTGCATCGAATAGATCGGCGACCGTGAAGCGATCTGTATTGAATTTCGCATTCGCCGTACCGTCGGTCTTCACCAACAAAATGGGCAGGTCGCCGCTATGGTCTCTATGCGTGTGTGCGTCCAGATCGAAGTGGCCGCCTGCAGAGGTAAATGGCGCGCTGCACACGCCGACTGCATGCACATGGAACCCATGGAAGCCCGGCGGCAGGTCATGGGCGTGTATATGGACGGCCACATTGCCGCTCCCTTCCTGCGTAAGTTTTGCCTTCCCCACCTGGTTGCCGATCGTGTCATAGATCGTGGCTTCCGCGCTAAGATTCCACGCCCTTGCAGGAGCAATGAGCACCGCGAGCGACACAAGCGGTATCAACACTGCACTCAATCGCGTCCGCCAGTGTCGAGATAAAGTCACTATGGCATTAGAGAGCTTCATTTGGGTATTCTCCTTTTCATTGGTTGCCAAACGGTAGTTGTTCTCCTGTAATGCTGCATTTGAGACTAGCCGGCTGATTAAGCGGAGAAGCAGTGTTCGGTATGATGCACAGTAGGCGACACCCGAGAAAGCCGTCTTGATCTCGATATAACCGCCGACTGACTGCCTATCCCTGTAGGAAGAAGACAAATGAAATTTTTCGATAGATCGGGATCCAGGCCCATGCAGGCTAAGGTCGTTACTGAAAATGCCGGCGCGATAGAAGATTCCCGGCGCATCCGTCATGACCTGCGGCCGCATCGTTCTTAGAGCGTCTATCAAAATGCGTAGCGAGCGGCCCGAGTTTGGAGCGTGAAGCGCAACCGTATGCGAGCTACGGTGAGCATCGCAGGTCCGAAATCGGGTTGCGCAGTAGCATTTTGATAGACGCTCTTATATGAAGCGCCGCGTTCTCCTTTGGCTTTGGCTGCTCTCCGGAACCTTTGCCTTCATCTATTGGTGGAAAAACGCCCTGATCTCCATCCCGCTTTTCGAGGCAGTTTGGACGTTCTATTTTTCATTTGACCGGACAGACCAACTCAGGCCTTGCATCGGATTTGGAATTCTTCACAGCGACAGCAACGGGCTTTTTCCTGTCCTATGGAAGCGCGAGGATTTTCCTGCTCCCAATAAAAATGTGGCATGAGAAACAAGACCGATTTTCTCGTATGCATACGGGGTCCGGCCTTGCAATCGCACATACACAGGATTGCACGACCGCCCCCGACGTGAAAAGCAAGCGCTTATTCGATCGTGACCCCCGCCTGCTTCACAATGTCCTTCATGCTCTGGTAATCCGTCTTCAGCAAGATCGAGAACTTCTCCGGCGTCATGGCCTGCGGCTCCGCCCCTTGCGCATGAATCGCGTTTTTCATTTCAGGCGCGTCCAACAGCTTGTTCACTTCAGTGTTGAGCCGCGCCACGATGTCTTTCGGCGTCCCGGCAGGGGCGAAAATGCCATACCAGGTGCTGACGTCGAAACCCTTGTAGCCCGATTCCGCCACCGTTGGAACGTCCGGCAGCGACGTACTACGCTTGGCGGACGTCACGGCCAGGGCGCGCAGCTTGCCTGCCTTGATCTGGCCTAAAGCGGATGGAACGGAAGACAGCGCCAGGTCCACGGTGCCGCTGATCGCATCGACCATGGCCGGGCTCGATCCTTTGTACGGAACATGCACCAGCTTGATGTTGGCCGCCCCTTCCAGCACTTCCCCGGCCAGATGAATGGTCGTTCCGTTCCCGGGTGAGCCATAGGTGATCGTGCCGGGCGCGCTGCGCGCTGCGTTCACCACATCGGCCAGCGTTTTGAACTTGGAGTTGGCGGCGGTAACAATGACCACCGGCGTGTAAGCGACATGCGCCACAGGCGTGAAGTCCTTGATCGGATCATAGGCCAGGCTCTTATAGAGCCACGGTGCAACGGCCATGTTGTCCTTCTGCCCCATCACAAAGGTATAACCGTTGGGTGCGGCCTTGGCTGCTTCGGCGACGCCGATAGTGCCTCCTGCGCCGCCGCGATTGTCCGCGATGATGGTCCACTTGTTGGTCTCGGCAAGCTTGTTGGAGACGATACGGGACAGGATGTCGGTGCCACCGCCTGGCGGGAACGGAATGATCAACTTGATGGGATTCGCCGGCCATGTTTGCGCCTGTGCGGCGACGGCGCTGCTGGAAAGCGCGACGGAAACGAGAACCGTCCTGATCACGGAGCGCCTTCTGTCGTTTGTGGAGGAAGATGATTTCGAGATGATGGTGGACATAGGATAGTCAGAAAGAGCCGGGTGGCGAATGTTTGTCGGAGCGGCAAAGCCGGAACGATTCGTTCGACGATTGTCGCTTTGAGCAGGGGAGTATTTTATTGTTCATCTGCGATGTCTGCAGCGCAGGCTTTCGCTTGTCCAAGGCGCTCCCGTTTGCGTTACTGCCATGCGCTGGTCCGGACGAAGATCTCCGCTATTTCGGTCTACTCCCTGGGACTGGGCTGGCTGTAGAGACGCTCTATTTCAGCCTACCGCATACTCTTCATCCGCGTCCGCAAGCAAGGTCCTGACGACGCACCCGTGGTCGTGATTTGCGTCCGTCCACGGGACTGATTCGCCCATATCGCTTCGCACATTTACATCTGCTCTGGCGGCAATCAGCACAACGCGTCTTTCAATCGTCAGGCTGCAATCTCATGAATGTGGGATTGACCGCCACTTCCCCAAAGAAAATAATCCCTTGGCTCATCCCGGCAGTATGCACGTCAATCGAATATATTTTTTGACAACAAAAGTATGACGCCACGCGCATCTAGAGGGTGTTATGAACCAGAGAAGTTGATCTGGCTGTACGGAAGAAGAACCTAAAACAACAATTGACGCGGCCGTCAAAAAATATTCAATCGAGGAGAAGGAAATGGCCATCACAAACAAAATGAAGATTGGCGTACGTTTGGGATTGGCATTCGGCGTGATGATGCTATTGCTGGTCATTGTCGTTGCGCTGGCACTGCGGCGCGCGGGTTTGGTGCATGAGGAGGTCAACACCATCCTGACCGACCGTTACAAGAAAGTCGAACAGGTAAGTCTGGTCAAGTACAACGTGGCGGTGATCCACCAGAAGTTTCGTGATGTCACTCTCGAAGAGAATGCCGATGCCGTCAAGAAGGAGGCTGAGGCGATAGCGGCGCTACGTGCCAAGAACAAGGACGTGCTGGACCAGCTCGACAAAACGATCGACGCGCCGCGCGCGCGCGCGATCTACAGCGTCATCATCGCGGCGCGCGAAAAGGATCAAGCGGCACAGAAAGAATTGTTCGAGATGCTCGCCAGCGCCGATCAGGCGCGCGCCAAGACTTTTCTTCGCACCAATGTCGCCGAGGCCGAACGTGTTTACGTCCAGGCACTGTCCGATTTGCTCGAACTCCAGGAGAAAGCCATGGAGGAAGGCAGCGACAGCGTGCAAGACCATATGCGCTACATGCGTAAAGGTCTGCTGGCGATCACCCTGGTCGCCCTCTTGCTCGGTGCCGCCGCTGCCCGTTGGGTGACGCGCAGCATCACGCGGCCGATCAACCAGGCGATGCAAGTGGCGCGGCGCGTCGCCGACGGTGATCTCAGCGGGCATATCGAGGTCGGTTCCAGCGACGAGACCGGTCGGCTGATGCAGGCGCTGAAGGACATGAATGACAGCCTGGCGCGCATCGTGGGAGAGGTGCGCAGCGGCAGCGATGCCATCTCTACCGCGTCAAACCAGATCGCCTCCGGCAACCTCGACCTATCCTCGCGCACTGAACTGCAGGCGAGCTCGCTGGAAGAAACCGCATCGTCGATGGAAGAACTGACGTCCACCGTCAAGCAGAACGCCGACAGCGCACGCCAGGCCAACGAACTGGCGGCATCGGCCTCGGAAATCGCGCTCAAAGGTGGCGCGGTGGTGTCGGATGTCGTGCAGATGATGGGGTCGATCAACGAATCGTCGAAGAAGATCGCCGACATTATTGGCGTGATCGACGGTATCGCGTTCCAGACCAATATCCTGGCACTGAACGCGGCAGTGGAAGCGGCGCGGGCTGGCGAACAAGGCAGAGGCTTCGCGGTGGTCGCCACCGAAGTGCGCAACCTGGCGCAACGATCGGCGGCCGCGGCGAAGGAGATCAAGGTGCTGATCGACGACTCGGTCGAAAAGGTCGGGACGGGCGCCAAGCTGGTCGATCAGGCCGGTGTCACCATGGACGAAGTGGTCGCCAGCGTCAAGCGCGTGACCGACATCATCGCCGAGATCACCGAAGCCAGCCACGAACAAAGCACCGGCATCGAGCAGGTCAATCAGGCGATCACGCAGATGGATACCGTCACGCAGCAGAATGCCGCCCTGGTGGAACAAGCCGCCGCCGCGGCGCAATCCATGCAAGACCAGGCCGCATCACTGGTGCAAGTGGTCAGCGTATTCAAGCTCAATGGCCGGCATGCCCCGGCAATGGCGGTGGCAACGCCCGTTGCGCAGCCTGCCAGGGCGATCGTCACGCCGTTGCCGAAAAAGCCGGCGTCTGCTGCCCTCAGGATTGCGGTCTCAGCCGGCAAAAGCAACGATTGGGACGAGTTTTAATACCAAAGGCCTGACTTCAAACGGCCGCCATATGAGCGCAAGCCTGCGGCAACAGCACATCGGCGCGCCGGAAGAAGAGTCAACAATTGGGCGTTGGCACTGGCTATCCGTTGTATCACTTCTGTTCTTCTGTTCAGCTCGCATTGCCTTGCACCTGACGTTCGATGCTCGCGATAAAAGAAAAATATGACCAGCACAAACTCAACTGAGCGGAGCAAAAAGAGGAGCCGATCAGGTCTTGCAGTCGCACACATGCCGGATTGCAAGACTTGAGGTCCATTTGCAATTTGCGTGTAACAGGTGCGGCCTTCGCGAATGACGTCGCGAACAAGGCTGGCGACACCAGTTGCAATGATCAATGCGCCGAACGAACGCAGTGCCAGATCCAGCCAATCCACGCCTGCGTGCACCTATCCTTCCATTCTTTCAAACATTGATTTCCGCCAGTCATTTCTTGCCGCTTAGAATGATTGGAAGACCGGCAAAATTGCCGCTCAACAGTGCAGTTCACCTAAGCCCCTCCTACATAAACGTCAGCCCGGCGACTCCTTGAGTCCGCCATACCTCCGTTTGCAAAACGATCCCCTTGTGCACAGGCGCTAACAGAATCGTTAATCCTTGCACCATAGAACGAAAAAAGACGCCTGAATTTCGCTGATTGCCGGAACCATTTTCCGATAGGGAAGCTCCTAACAGCGCTTGCCAAGAAGAACCTTGGCTATCACCAATTCGAATCAGGAGAAACTATATTGTTTAAATTTGCTTTCCAACGTGTCGCCATTTCCGCACTGCATTGCTCCTGTGCAACGGCCTTGATCGCCGCAGCCGGTACCGCAGCCGCCCAGACCACCGCCGTCGAACCCAAGTTGCCGTTCGGCCAGGATGCGTCTCAGTACGAGCTGACGTTCTCCGACGAGTTCGACACGCTCAACAGCGACCTCTGGAATGATCATATGTGGTATGAGAAGTCCAATCCGACCAAGAACTACGCGGTGGAAGATGGCAAGCTGAAGATCTGGCCGCAGCGCGATGCATCGGGCAAGTTCTTCAACCGCACGCTCGACACCGACGGCAACTACTACCAGACCTACGGCTACTTCGAGATCGAAGCCAAGCTCCCGGTCGGCAAAGGCACCTGGCCCGCATTCTGGCTCTTCAACCATATCAATGAGCGCCGTCCGGAAATGGACGTGATGGAAGCGTATGCTGGCGGCGAAGCGCCGTGGGGCTTCAAGGATTCCAACGGTGTCGCGCATCCGCAGGCTTACGCGCCGACCGTCTGGAAGGGCGACAAGGAAGGTCAGCTGGTCGACACCCGTCAGTACGACACCGGCACGGACCTGTCCGCCGGCTTCCACAAGTACGCAGTGAAGTGGGAACCGAACAAGCAGACCTACTACTTCGACGGCAAGGAAGTGCTGGTAGTGAACACCACCTTCAATGACCCGATGTATCTGATGCTGGACCTGTGGTACGGCAGCGCCTCCGGCACGCCGGACGATTCGACACCGCAGGGCAAGCAGAACTCGTTCGAGGTCAACTACGTGCGTGCATGGAAGTTCAAGTGATGCATGTAATGTGAAGCGCAGCCTTCACACCAACGAAAAGGCCGGCAGCGATGCCGGCCTTTTTCTTTGCACAGCCTATGCCGCAAGGCGTGTCACAAGGAATGCCGGGGTCGGGTTTTGCAATCACGCATGCGTCAGATTGCAAAACCCGATCCCGTTCCTTAGGAAGAAAGCGGGTGAATGAACCAGGGCGAGCATGTCGCTTCCGCCCTGCTCGCGGTCTTGTCGAGTGTCGGAAACAAGCCTCAAACGTTATTCCCGCCGCCACACCAGCAGGTGATTATTCGCCGGCATCGCATGGTCAGCCGCCAGCACCATTCCCTGTGCTTCCGCCAAGCGGTCGACCGCTTCAAAATCACGGATTCCCATGTGCTCTCCCTGCGCCTTGAGCGACATGTCGAACACGGCATTGCTGTCGCTGGTGAACCTGCCGTCGTAGTTGAACGGCCCGTAGATGCACAGCAAGCCGCCCGGTTTCAGCACACGGCCGACGCCGTCAAACATCGCCTGAACGTGCTCCCACGCCATAATGTGGCAGGTATTGGCGCTGAATACAGCATCGAACGGTCCAGCCGGCCAGGCATCGGCGCCGACATCGAGAGGCAGCGGCGGCAATACATTGGACGGCCGTTCCTCGTCCAGCCAGGCGAGGATGCTCGCATGATTCTCCGGCAGATCGCTGGTTTGCCAGGCCAGATGCGGCAGGTTCGCGCCGAAGTACACGGCATGCTGTCCCGTCCCGCTGCCGATCTCCAGCACGGTGCGCGCATTGGCGAGTACATCGCGCAACACGGCAAGAATCGGCTCGCGATTGCGCTCGCAAGCGGCGGAGTACATCTTGGTCATTGGTCTCTTCCGGGTTGGTCTGTCTGCTTCATATTAGTTCATGAGGCCTTCTGTGTATGAGTAACACGCCCCCGGAATCCCGTACCCGTCAATGCTGACCTGTAGCGGTCGGCAAACCTCTCTAAATCAAATCCAGACGTCGTTCTCAACTGTTCTCTCGCCGCCCTCTTCCCCGGTGTTCCGCACACCACGAGGCTCGATGAGCATCAGCTTCACTTCTTCTTCCGCGTATGGCTTGTGTTCGACGCCTTTCGGAACAACAACCATTTCGCCAGCAGAAACCTTGACTGCGCCATCGCGAAAATCGATGCGCAAATCTCCCTCCATCACAATGAAGGTTTCATCGGTATCTTCATGGTGGTGCCAGACGAAATCGCCCTTCAGTTTCACTATCTTGAATTGGTAGTCGTTCATTTCAGCGATTACCTTCGGCTGCCAATGCTCATTGATAAGGCTAAACTTTTGTTTGAAGTTGATCGATTTGCAGTTCATATTTATTCCTTTCTGGCACGTTTACTTCCATTCGACTAGGCTTTACGATTCATTCAGCGAAGCGCTCGCTGCAAACAGTATTCCCAATCCGTGCCTATCAAGTCTTGTACGCTTGTAACATGCCTGAGAAAAATACTGCTTTTGATTCCGACTGGGCCCACTTCATGAGTACGCCCATTGCTGGCGTGACGCTCATGAATGCCCGCTTTGCCGAGCATTCGTTCGAAAGGCACAGCCACGAAACGTTTTCCATCGGCCAGACCCATGCGGGAATCCAGGCATTCCGTTGCCGAGGCGAAGAATTAAGCAGCGTGAAAGGCAGGATTGTCAGTTTCAATCCCGATGAGACCCACGACGGGCATCGGGGTGGAGACGAGGCATTCGAATATACGATGCTGTATATCGAACCGGCCGTGATCTTTGACCTGCTGCGCGGTGCCGGTCACCGTGCAGCCAGATCCCATCTCGCACGGCCACTCATTGATGACCCAGCCACATGGCTGGCATTGAACCGCGCGATTGGCGCCATACAGCATCCCAATGAAAGTCTTCGTGCCGATGCCTTGTTGACCAATGCACTCATCCAGCTATTCGAGCGGCACGGCGATTCGGGTCCGCTTCAGGGTATCAAGCATAAGATCCCGCCATGGATATCCCGTGCTCGCGACTATATTGAAGAAAACCATGCGAGTGACATTACCGTCGACGAGCTTGCCCGTGTAGTACAGGTTTCACGTGTACATGTCACGCGCGCATTCGTCGCGGCATACGGTGTTCCGCCCCACGTCTATCTCAATTTCGTTCGCATACGAAATGCGAAAAGCCGACTTCTGGCCGGCCAATCCATCGTCGATGTCGCCGCGGAGGCGGGTTTTTCCGACCAAAGCCATTTCACCAGGCGATTCAAAGGCAGTGTCGGCTTGACCCCATCAGCATGGCTTCGGGAAATGCAGCAATGCGGCCTGTACATGCCGCTTGAGTCGAAGAAAAACTAGTTCCTCGTTAACGGGCTTGAGGCCGCTTCGCCCGAGCTGCCGATGCACGCCAGCGTTCCAGCGTCCATACCGTAGCCCATGCGTAAAGCGCCAGCCCGACAAACAAGCCGACGCGGATGAGGGAGGCGCTGAAGACGTCCTTGCCGGCGGCGCTGTCTTCAATGGCGGGGCCGAGCAGGATCAGCATCGTCACCAGCGCATTCCTCCAGAACGACGGCGGCAAGGACGTGGCCTTGACCCCGAACATGCCGGCGCCGGCCCAGAGCGCCGCAGCCACCATCCACAGCATCAACATCCACAGGTTCGGCCGCAACAACAGGCCGGACCAGACCAGCGCCGCCATCCATGCGCCCATCAGTGTGGATCCCACCAATTCCCGTCCGGCAGAACGGGCGCTGGTGGAACAGGCCTGCTGGCCCAGCGCCACGGCTTTCATGATGGTTGGCAGGTAGAAGGCCGGGTTGGTCAGGGCCAGCACGAAGACGGGCATGACGACTACCGTGGCCCGCATGGCCATCCAGTTGGCGGATTCGCTGCCAGGGATGGCAGGCGTTGCGGCCTTGTTCGCCGGTACGGGAGCCTCCGGAAACAGTGCGTGCGAGGCGCTGCTGACGAGAGCCCCGGTGCCTATACCCAGCGCGAGAGTGACGCCTATCAGGGGAGCCAGGGCCTGCTCGGCCACCCCGACGACAGGGATCAACGTGAGGGCCATCGCCAGAATCATCGTCTGCGGATTGGCTTTTCCCCCATCGGCGAAGAACACGCCATACAGCAATGCGCCGGTCAGCATCACGCCGGTCAGGGCATAGTTTTCCAGGATCGGGACCATCAGCACGCCCGCTGCCACCAATGCGGCGATGACAACCGCCATGACCACGCCCTTGAGAAACGGGATCGGCGGCCCTGGCTTGCACAGCACCAGGACAGCCATGATGCAAACCGCGTAGGGAACCGGCAGCGCCAGTCCATAGGCGACCAGCACAGCCAGGCCGAGGCCGGTCGCAAGCCGCAGTACGGCTTTGTCGGCCCGGGTCATTGCCCAGCGTTTAGTAGACATACGAGAGGTAACTCATCAGGCGGATGAAGGCAGCGCCCAGCCAGTTCATCAGGACATGGTCGCCCGTATAGACCAGCACCTCGGCCTGGCCGCCGATCCGCACGCCGCGCAGCTGCTCTCGTTGGGACGGGTCGAACTCGACTGCCACCGGGAAGCGCTGTGCCTGGCGCAGCCAATCGCGGCTGTTCTCGATCTGGGGCAGCGCGCCGGGCTTGGGCTGCTCCCCGGCACCGACGCCGCTGCCGACGCTGCGTACGCGCCCCTTCAATACCTTGCCCGGGAACACGTCGAGCACGATGGCCACCTCGTTGCCTGGCTTGATGTTGCCGAGGTTGTTTTCAGTCATGTCGGCATTGATCCAGAGATCGTGAACGGCGATCAGGGTCATCACCGGCGCGCCGGCCGCCGCGAACTGTCCGACATCGGTACGCAGGTCGGTCACCATGCCGCGAGCGGGCGCGACCACCTCAGTGCGCTTGAAATCCAGCTCGGCCTTCTCGACCGCCGAGCGGGCACTGGTCAGCTGCGCGTTGTTTTCACCGCTTTCGCCCGCTGCCTCCTCGGCGCGGCGCAGATCCGCCTCTGCGGCCTTCTCCTGGCTGCGCGCCTTGATCCGGACGGCCTGCGCGCTCTGCACGCGGCGAATGGAGATGGCGCCGGGATCTTCCGCGAAGATCTGTTCCAGCCGTCTCGCATCCTGCTCGGCATTGACGCGATCAGCCACGGCCGCCTGCAATGCCGCCTTGGCCGCTTCCACCGCCAGCCTCGAGGAATTGACCGAGCGTTGCACCGACTCGTAGTCCGACCGGCTGCGCTGCAGCGCGATGCGGTATGGCGTCGGATCGATGTCGAACAGGCGCTGGCCGGCTTGCACGTCATCGTCGTTCTTGACGTACACCTTCAGCACGTTGCCCGATACCTCGGCCGCCACCGGCACCACGAAGGCCTGGACCCTGGCTTGAGAGGTATACGGCGTCAGGCGGTCTGAAATGAAATACCAGGCCAGGCTTGCAAGGATCAGAGTCAGGACAATGATCGCGCCCAACCGGGTTCCCCTGCCCGCCTGGGACGGCGACGGCGATGGTGTTTCCTCGCCAGCCGATGCCGGGGCCTGCGCAGGCTTTGCAGATTCTTGACTCATGGTTTTGCCGCTCATTTTCCGTTCATGGAGGAGTTTGTAGCGCCTCGGCGCCGGGCGCCGGCAACGGGACGGTCAGGATGTCTTTCCAGTCGCTGCGCCGGCCCATGGCTTCGCGCGTCGCGTCATCCAGCACGGGCCGGCTTCGCCCCTGCTCCCAGCCGCCGCCCATGGCCTTGTAAATGGCGATCAGGCTCTGCGTCAGGTTGCCGCGGGTGGTGACCAGGAGGTCTTGCTGGCTGAAAAACGTTCGCTGGGAATCGATGACGCGCTGGAAGTCCGTCAGCCCTTCGCGGTACTGGAGCGTGGCAATGTCCAGCGAGCGCTGCGCGGCCTCGACGGCGTCCGCGAGCAAGGCGATCTGCTCACGTGTCCTGGCAAAGCCGACAGCGGCGTCGTCGACCTCGCGGGCCGCGCGCAGGACCGCGAGCTGATACTGTTCATAGAGCTGCTGGAAGCGGGCATCCTGGAGCAGTACGGTGTTGGTGAGCCGGCCGTGGTCGAACACGTTCCAGACCAGGCCGGGCCCGACGGCCCAACTGACAGTGCGCGGCGGCCGGCTCGAGGACGTGTCCGACAGGCCGAGCGATCCCAGCAGCGAGATCGACGGATAAAGGTCTGCCTCGCTCACGCCGATCTGCGCGGACTGGGCGGCCAACTGCATTTCTGCCGCCCTGACATCCGGGCGGCGGCGCAGCAGATCGGCGGGCATGTCGACGATGAGATCCAGCTCGGCCTGCGGGATCCGGTTCGCATCCGGGTCCATTTCAGGCAATGGGCCCGGCGCCCGGGCCAGCAAGGTGCTCAACGCGTTCTGCGTCTGGCGCAGGCTGACCTCCAGTTGGGGAATGGTGGAGAGCGTGCCCAGGTACAGGGACCTGGCCTGTTGCACATCCAGTTCGGATTCGTTGCCGCCCTTGAACAGCCGCTCCGTGATCTCCAGGCTGCGCCGCTGGATGGCCGCATTCTCGCGGGCGATCAGCAATCGCGCCTCCACGGTACGGATCAGGCAGTACAGGCTGGCCACCTGGGCGGCCATCAGCACCTGCACGTCATCGTATTGGGCGATGCTGGCCAGGTAGCCGGCGTCCGCCGACTCGATACTGCGCCTGAATTTTCCCCAGAAATCGAGTTCCCAGCTGATGCTGAATGCAGCATTGAAAGACGTCAAGTTGCTGTCCGGTGCACCTGCCCGCTCCTCTCCCACGCGGAACAATTCGCCGGTCGCCTGTTGCCCCTGCGGATAGCGCGTGCTGCCGGCAATTCCGAGTTGGGCGCGCGCTTCCATGATGCGCAGTCCGGCGGTCCGCACAGTCGGGTTCGCGCGCTGCGCCTCGGTGATCAGCTGGTCGAGCACGGGATCATTGAAGTTGCGCCACCACGCATGCGTTTGTCCGCTGGGCGGACCACGCGATTCGGCGGCCAGGGACTCGAGGGAGCCGCCCGTCCAGTCGGCCAGCCAGGGCACTTGAGGACGCTCGAAATCAGGCCCCGCCGTGCTGCAGGCGCCGAGCAGCACAGCGCCCGCCAGCGCTGTTGCGCCACAACCCAATCGCCTGACGGACATGGCGCACGCGGCTCAGATCTTGGTCTTCGATTCCGGTACGGTCGCTACGATGTCCGGCGTCTTCGACTCGGGCGTGCCGGTCGGGACGTCTGGATTGTTGGCCACCCACCACATGAATATCTGATAGCCCAGGGCCAGCAAGACCGCGCCGACGAACATCCCGAGGATGCCGGTGCTGGCCAGGCCTCCCAATGCACCGAGCAAGATCACGGGCATGGGCACATCGACACCTCGTCCCAGCAACAGCGGCTTCAGTACGTTGTCGAGCATGCCGGAGATTAACAGCAGCACGGTGTAAGTGACGGCTGCTCCGGTGCCGTAGTCCCCACTGGCCCAGATATAGGCGATGACCGGCAAGGTGACCAGGGCCGCCGGGACCTGCGCGATTCCCAGCACCAGGATGACCAATGCGAGCACGCCTGCAAACGGCACTCTGGCGATCACCATCACAAGACCAACGACGATGGCCTGAATGACGGCCACCCCGAGGACACCCAGCGCCACTGCACGAATGGTCTGTGTGGAAAGTGTTGCAAATTCTTCGCCCAGGTGGATGCCCACGATGCGAGCAAAGATGGCTCTGGTGCTTCTGGCTCCCGCCTCGCCGAAGGCCATGACGATTCCTGCAACGATGAAAGAGAACAGGAACAGCAGCACCGCGCTGGCGATGCTGGCAACCACCTCCAGCGCCTTCCTGGCCAGATCGCCGAGTTGCGCCTGCCTGCTCTGAACGAATGCCGGCAGATCCGTATAGGCCTGCAACCAAATACCATGGATCTTCTCGCCGATGACCGGCCACTCTGCAACGCCGGGCGAAGGTGCGGGAACCTTCAGGGTGTTGCCGCGCACGCTGGCGACAAAGCCCTGAACCGAATCGCCCAGCGATACCATCAGCATGGCAGTGGGCACCCCGATCAGCACGACGCCGACCAATACCAGCAGGGTGGCCGCAAGCCCCTGTTTCCCGCCCATGCTGCGGGCCAGCTTTTGTTGCGCCGGATAGAGCGTCACCGCCAGGATCAGTGCCCACGCCATCAGTGAGATGAAGGGCGAGAAAATCCGGTAGCACAGCGCCGCCATGACGAAAACCAGGCCGGCCCGGATAAAGACATCCAGCAACCTCCTGGACAGGCGCTGTTCAAGGTCGATGTCAGGCCTATAGTGAACGTTCATGGATCGGCCTCCTTCTTCTGAGCAGGTGTCAAAACGGACGCATAGTTCACATGGCAGGCCGCCGGCGAAATCCCTGCTCGCACGCCGCGCCGGAGGAACTCGCGTACGGTCCTCCGGAGAATTGTAGGAAACCGGGCTGCGCGCTTCTATTGGACCTTGGTTCATGGGGAGCGGGGAGCGAAGTCTTTGCCACGACGCACAACCTTCGTGCCTTTTGCTTGGATGAATTCGTTTGACGAATCGAATGGTTATCGTGGCAACCCGGCTTTGTCGAAGTCACTGGACGGTTTTCTTCAACCGGATGAATTCGGGGCTTCACTCATCGCTTGTACCGTGCGCGGCGGTGATTGCCTTGACGGCAACAGCCGCAACCAAACCGGTCAGGATCACGCCGCACATGCCGATGAGGACGGCGAGCACTCGCGCGAGAAGTGTCTTGGGTGCGAGGTCTCCGTAGCCGATGGTCAGGCCGGTGATGAAAGAGAAGTAGATCGATTCCTGGAGAGACCAGCCTTCTCGCAAGCCGACGACGATGCCGAGCACGACGATCAACGCGAGCACGGCCGACAGAACAGGCCACACTACCTTCAGGGCGATCAACATGCCTTGGCGGAATCTTCGTCGCATGGCACGGGAATCCATGTCCTCCTCTCGGCCGGTCACCTTGCGGACAGAACATCGCTAAGAAGGTAGTCTACAACTCCGAGAGGCGCCAGTTCCTTGTTCGCATCGCGGGGAATTGATCGTCCTCAGGTCCTCCGCCAGCCGAGCGCCGGGAATGCCTCGCTGGGAAACTAGCCGGGCAGTTTCAATATTTACACTACTCGCATCCGTAGTTGCCTTATTGAACTGCATGCATCTGCAATCCCGCCGCTGTATGGATGCGTCCGACCGCCGGGAAAGATATCGACACAGGCCGGCTACACTTTGCGCGAAACCAGGGCCGAGACCATGCGAATGTCAGGCGCTGCACCTGGCGAGGCCGGACCTGCGTACGGTCCATCGATATGCCCTGCGCAACGACATTGCGCCGCGGCGGACGGCAGGACGAAAGTGCGTTCCATCATCGTCCGATGAAGTATGTACACGATGACTGAAACCCTCGTCCGCCGCCTGTGACCAGGGGTCACGCCAGTTTGCTGTCACCCTCGGATGGGCGGAAGATCACATCGAGCTGCAGATCGGTCAGTGCTTTATCCTGTTTCTCATACGCCTTCTCGAATGCATCTCCATTCGGCAGCGCTTCGGTCTTGTGGTCGGCAATTCCTTTTGAAACTGCGTAAATGCCGGTTGCGGGATCGTAGGCTACGCCGGTTTGAAGAGTCATCAGGTCAAATTTCTTGAGGAGTTCATCGGCGATCTCGTTGGCTTTCTCAAACGCCTCATCGCGTTCCGACTCGGAAGCATTCGCGTCCTGGTAGATTTTCAATACGTCTTTGTAATCTTTTTCCTCTTTGCGAAACTCGGCAATAAACGACTGTGTCTCGTCCAGGGGAATGGCATCTTTCTTCATGTCTTTTAGTGACGTGTGAAGCCGGAGTGCATCGGTTGCGCCTTCATTTGCTTTCGATGCGTACGAATCAGCCCCCGCTTGATCTGCCCGGTCCCAGTCCTGGACCCTTCGCTCTTCCAGCTTCTTGGAAAGATCGCGTGCCTCTTTCATGATTTTTGGAGAAACGGCGTCAGGATCTCGTGCGTACATTGCTGCGATACTGCGCAGGTTCTTCGAGATTTCATTCTCAAGTTTCGTCTGTTTCTCGATCTTTCCCTTTGCCTTCCCGTCACCTTCATTGGTGAACAAGCCAAAGAATTCCTTGGTGTCTTTGGCGCTGCTGTAGGTGTCTTTTGTGACCTTCAGCTTGCTCAGTTCGGCCATCTTTTTTTTGGCTTTGTCGAGCTCGGTGGCGCCCACGCTGTAAGGCGAAGATCCTTTGGAAGAAAGAATGGCAATGCCCATGGAATTTCCTATTGATATAACAAGTTTGTATGAAATGGTTGACGCTCGCGCCAACAGGTTTGGCGCTCCACCGAATTTGAGGGCGGCAGTCGCTGGATGCGCCGTCCGCCCGCAATTCGTGGATGCGGGAGGAACGGCAGCGTTTGTTGAGGGGTGATGCTTACAACAGGTTGTAGTCCTTCACTATCTCCGCGACGTTGTCTTCGCTCCTGTAGATGCGAGCTATGACATCGTCGTTGTCCAGCGCTTTGTCCTGTTTGGCATAGGCCGTCTTCAATGCGTCGCCGTCAGGCAAGGCTTGCATCTTGTAATCTGCATTTCCAAGGTATACGCGGTTGGAACCGACCTGGTCGCCACGCTGATCATGCATTTTCTTCAACTCTTTTCCGAGTTTCTCCATTTCCTGGCGGGCCTTGCGCGTGTCGGTGTCATTCTTCTCGGATTTGGCCACTGCATGGTCCTGTTTCACGTCTTCAATCTTGACTTCGAGTTTGGTCAGCTGATCCAGGAACGACTGTGTCTTGTCCAATGGAATGGCGTCCGGTTTTGTTTCACTCAATGCACGCTGGAGGTCGGATGACTTCGAGTATGCTTCATCGGCGGCCTTTTCATAGGACGATATCTCGTCGTCATCGCCATCGGCTTTGGCAGCAAGCTTTTCATCCAAAACCAGTCGATCATGCAGCTGCGTTTGAAGTCCGCGGGCAGCTTTCATCGTCTCTGGAGAGACAGCGTCAGGATTGTGCACATTAGCGGCCGCGATCTTGCTCAGGTTCTTTAAAACTTCTTTCTCGAGTTTCGTCTGTTTTTCGATCTTGCCCCTTTGGGCGTCGTCGCCGGTAATCCAGTTCCAGTTGTGCCGGTGCCTGGAGTCTACCGCGTCTTCGTAGGTTTCCTGGTTAACCTTCAGCTTGTTCAGCTCCTTCATCGCCTTTTGGGCTTTGTCGAGCTCGGTAACGCCGACGCTGTATGGGGCGGGCTTCTTGGCATCCTGTTGTTTCTTGTATTCCTTATCTATTGCCTCGTTCATTTTTGCCCTCTGCATTGCGTGTGCACGCATTTGATCGAAGATCTTGTCGTAAGGAGAAGGTTCTTTGGAAGAAAGAATGGCAATGCCCATGAGTTTCCTATCGATGTAAAAAGGTTGTGTGAAATGGAATGGCTACGCCGACGGGAATGGCTTGCCATCTGGGCTAAATATATGACAATGGTTGTCATTTTTACACTACTCCGATTCGTAGGACGTGGAGGAAAGCCACGTCCTGCAGAGTGGATCGATAAAGAGAATGCCCCTCAATCCGGCTACGAATCTTCCCACTAGGCGACTTTCGTGCAGATTGTTAACTTATTTGCATCATTCGGTTAGATGAGAGCCTTGCAGGCTCGCGACATGTGCTGAAGATTGCAGCCGTGTCGATCAACCGTACCTTTTCCATTTATTACGCATTAGTCTGCTTAGGAGAAATTCATGGGTGTGATGGTTAAATCAACGTCGAACAAGGCGCATACGAGTCAGGCTGAAGAGAAGGAGGCGGAAGCCAGGAGAAAGGCCGCAGCGGAAAAAAAGGCTGCGGATGCACGGAAGAAAGCTGCGGAAGCAAAGGAAGAGAGAGAGGCTGCAGCCAAGCGCGTCAAGGAAGCGTTCAAGAAAGGCGGCAACGAGGCGGCGGCGCAAAAGCTGAGAAGGGAACTGGCCAGCGCGAAAGCCGAAGACCGCGCGGGGATCATGCATGAAGTCAAGCCGATCCTGGACCAGCTTGGGGAGGACATCGGCCTGAACTCGCGCCGGGAAGAGAAGGACTGGAAAAAGACGGGCCGCTTCAGCACCGATGCCGGCAACAAGAATCCGATCAATACCGAGACCGAGTATCAGAACACGCTGCAGGATGTTGCAGCCAGCGTCCAGATGGCGGGCGACAAGGAGGCCGCGTTCCATATCGCCAAGAAGGTCCTGGCGTCAATGCCTGAGGGCAAACAGAGCAATACGGAAAAAAATCTGCTCGGCCTGTTCGGCGACGGTCTGACCGCGGCATCGGCCGACGAAAATCCGTTGCTGCTGAACGCAACGACGAACACCCTGGTGGATGCCAGCCAGAAGGGTCCGAAGGGCAGCGAACTCGGCAGGAACATCGAGCAACGCAACGATGCAGCCCGGCTGCTGGATCCGACAATCGACGACCATCCGGCCGTAGTGGTCGAGGACTGGGCCAGCGAAGA
This sequence comes from uncultured Noviherbaspirillum sp., assembly GCA_966212545.1. Classification (GTDB taxonomy): domain Bacteria; phylum Pseudomonadota; class Gammaproteobacteria; order Burkholderiales; family Burkholderiaceae_D; genus Noviherbaspirillum. Next base: position 21,720 of record CBIHRW010000021.1, on the reverse strand, counting down.
AGGCGTCAAGCATGACGGCACTGTCTGGCATGAGGTTTCGCGGAACCCCGACCTGTTCCTGACCAAGGAGCAGCGAAAGTCGATCAACGAGAAGTATACGGGTCTGTCCGAGGCCATGGTCAACGAGATCAAGACGGACCAGGCCGTCATGAACATGCAAGGCCAGCATAAGGGGCGCGATCTGAACAAGGTCTGGGACAACGAGGTTTTCGACTACAAGAACCCGGATATCGATCCCGGCCTCAAACTCGATCCCGATGTCAAGAAGGCGATGGACAGGTCAAAGACCGACCACCAGTCGGACCGGACCTATCCCAAGCATCTGGACAAGTTCGCCGGCACGAGCGGCTTCGGGAAATTGAACAAGGCCGAGCAGATCGCCGCGATCGAAGGATACGACCGCATCATTTCGCAAGCCGAGCGCAGCGGAACGCGGCTCAACGTAGACCAGGAAGGCAGGCTCGAAGACCTGCTTGTCTCGAAAAGCCTGCACAAGCTGAGCCCATCCGCCAAAGCACGCATCGAAGGCATGTTCAGCGAATATGCGGACTCCACATCGAAGCTCGACAATTTGCAGAAGCTGGTCGACAAATCCGGCTTGGACGGCATCAAGAAATCGGGCCACCAGATGGAGATTCTGGAGGCGTACCAGAATGATTCCGCGTTTGAAGATGCCGTCAATCAGCTTGCCAAGAAGGGAGGGTTGAGCGCCGGGACTCGAACGGATGGCCTCGGCCGACTTCGGGCGATCAAGTTCGCCGGACAGCTGTACGGGGATTCGAGCGGAGAGGAACAGCGCACGATCATGGACAACGCCGTCAAGATGGTGACGTCCAAGGAGTTCATCCAGCTCGGCAAGGAGGATAAAGAAGCAGCCATGCTGGCACTGGTCAAGTATGGCGACGAGGAATATGGACTGATACCTGGCGGCTACAAGGCGGCGCTGATACATGCGGGCGCGATGAACGAGCCTGTTCCAGATCGCACGCCGGGCAAGATTTCGCCGTTGGATGAAGATAGGCCGCCGAACATGCAAGTGACCAGCGCAAAGGGACCGGCGAAGGCCGCGGATGGGCTGGATGGTGTCAAGGGTACCGGGCAGTCGGAGAAGGAAACGGAAGCCAAGGATCCGACCGAGCAGTCGGTGAAGGCCGACCTGAAGACCATGGTCGACGGCGCGGCCAAATTCGCCAAGGATGACAAGACGATCAATGATCCGTTGCGGCGCGACGCCAAGGCCGACCCGGTGAACTACGCGTACACGAGCCTGTCGCAGAAGCACGGCAAGAACAAGGCGTACATGAAGAAGCTGAACGGCGCGCTCGAGGACTTCCGCCGTGATTACACGACGCAGGAAGTCAAGAAGCTGTTCGAGAAGAAGGATTTCGGCGGCGCGCTGAAAACCCTGAATTCGCAGATGGAATCAGTCGGGACGGCCAAGGAGCGCAACAAGCTGTTCGAGTCGGCTGGCAAGTCGCTGTTCACCAAGGAGTTCATCCGCGACAAGCTGGATGCCGCCCTGAAAGAAGAGGAAGACGGCATCGAGAGCAAGAGCAAGAGCAAGGCCGGGGAGCTCGCGGCGCTGATCGGTGAAAACGCGCCGGCGGAAGTGGCCGACCTGGCGGTGGATGTCTACATCGAAGAGCTGAAGAAACCCGCAAGCCAACTCATCGTGGAAGAGCGGACGGATCCCCTGACTGTAACGCAAGAGAGAAACAAGCAGCTCTACATCGGTTTGAGCGCGATGGCCGGGCGTGCCGACCAGCATGGCGCGGGCCGTTCGAAGGACTTGGCCAAGGTTCTCAAGGACACAACGCTTCCGGGAGAACTCAATGACAAGGCGATGATGCAAGCCGGGTACCAGCAAGGTCCTCGCGTCGATGAGGGACTCTCGGGAGGCGTTGAAGATGCGGTGAAGAACGGAGATGCCAGCCTGACGATTGCATTGATCAACGAGTATTCCAATGACAGCCGTGTGATGGGTGCCAAGACGAACTACGACAGGGGCCAGGAACACGCGGATTGGTTGGCGCAAGGGTATCGCGAGACTTTGATACGCAAGCTTGACCTCGGCCTCAAAGCGTTCAGCACCGAGAGCAAGAAAGTCATGGAAAGCTGGCAGACGTCGAATACGCGGGCGCTCGAGCTGAGGCGCTCCTTCGGCAATTCCGATCCGGTCAAGGCGATGCAAGCAGTCGCGGCCGATCGCGAGGCGCACCCTAGCGGAGAGCCGGGCGGAGATCATTACACCACCGTCGACGACAAGATGGAACTGGTCTACGAACGCGGGGTGAAGGCCTATTCGCTCAACCAGCAGCTGGTCGGTCTGAAGCTCGACCTGGAAGCGAAAGACGCGCCGGAGGAAGTCCGGAACCTGAAGAAGTCGATCGAGAAGTTCACCAGCCGGGACAACGATCCGGTGCAATTCAGCATGCAGCCGGGCTCGGTGGGCGCGGAAGCGGTTTCGCTGAACCCGGAGCTGCAGAAGCATTTTGAAGCGCAGATCAATTTCGGGGTGGCGCAAGAAGGACCAAAGAGTCCGCTGGAAGGCGTTTATGAAGAACGCGACGCGTTGATGAAATGGCTCAACGCCAACGAAAGCAAGCTGGTGCCGCGCGCCGTCGGGCAGAACATTCGTGACGATACCGACGAGTGGGTGACGGAAGTCGAACGCATCATGCTCGAGCATCCCAAGGATGCCGGCGCGAAGATCACGTCGGCGACCGAAAAATTCGAAAAGAAACTCGCGGAAAACCTGAAGGGACAGGAGGAACAGCCGAAGAATTCACCCAAGGATATTCGCTACCGGATTCTCCGGGACCAGGAGTCATGGCAGAAAGGCGGCGTCGTGGTCCGCTTGAGCCGCAACTGTGTGGAAGCCATGGGCGAGGGCATGATGGCGACCTATGCGAAGAGGAAAATGGCGAGAGTACTTGCCAATAATGCGCCGAACGGAATGGATCTGAACGTGGGAATGGGCAATCGCGCCTGGCGAAACATCGCCCATCTCACGTTTGCGGATTCGACCGTGATCGAAGGCACCATGCGAAATATCGAGGACTTCCAAAGGAGGGTCAATGCTGAGGTCGCTGCCCTGCCTGACGGTGAGACGCTTTCGAAATCGCGCATCAAGGAATTGAAAAAGGAGTTCTGGGCAAACCAGCCGGGGGCACGGGGAGTTAACCCGATCGATGTGGGCGTTCCTGGTCACGGGAATCTGGGATGGTGCGTGGCACGCGCGATTGGCATCGCTGCGTTCGGTGTAGGCGCTCCAGTGTTGCATGAGTATGGGGCGAGAAAAGAAGGCGTGCAGAGTGATGACCTGTATGCATGGGCGTTTACGACCGGCTTCATCACCGAGGCTTATCGGTTGGGGACCGGCAATAATCTTGGGCCGCAGGCCGTGACCCTGCCGGACGGCACGACCAAGTTCACCGGGTTGAAATGGGATTGGGCGCGCAAATTGTCCGGACTGGGGCCGGGAACCTTCCTGAGCGTGGCCGACACGATGTGGTTTATGGAAGACGTCGAGGCCGGCAACACGCCCAATGCCATCGGCACAGGCGTACTTGTCGCGTCGGATTGGGTGGACATCGGCGCAGCCCTTACGCCGCTGGCCATGCGGACCGCGGCGACCGCCGGGCTGATCAGCGCCGAAACCGCTGCGGCGATCAGTTCTTCAGGCTGGATTCCGGTCATCGGCTGGGTTGCATCCGCCGGTATTGTGGCAGGCCAGGTGTCGCGCTATGCGACCAGCCTGACGCAGGACAAGAACCAGATGGAATATGAAAACAACCCGCGCTACGCCAAGATGGTGAGGCATATGGGATTCACCGAGCAGCAGGCGAAGGAAGTCACAAACTATAGCGGCGGTCCCGTGCCGCAGTTCTGGAAGGGCGGGGTGAATCCGATGGTGGCGCTCCATGCCGTGTTCGACAAGAACCCAGGCGCCGACAAGCAGGTGCCGTCACCGGAACGCCTGCGGTATCTGCAGTCGCTGTCGCCGGCCCAGATCAAGAAGCTGGTGGAGAAATGCCACGAACTGGAGGACAACGAGATGTCCGATCAAGGTACGTTCAAGACCGAACATCTGGCCGGATTGAAGGCCTGGATGAAGGACAACGATCTGTGGAAGACGACGTATCTGGGACGATAAGCAACTGATCTGGCGATTCGATTCAGCGGGTTGCGTCGGGCGCCGCAAAGGCATAGGCCTTGCGGCGCCCGGCGCTGAATCGAACAGGCAGGAACGCAGCCGAACACGTCATCCTTTCGTTATTTCATACACGCAGGGCCGTGGTCAGCCCCAGCCACCCGGGTGTTAATTCGTCGCCGTACTCGGCGCCTTGCTCTGAACAAGATTTAGAGCGGTTTTCCCCGTCAACGTCCTCGATCGGCTGGCGCGCGGATGTGCCGGTCCATCGTGTGCCCGCCAGCTTGCGGAAGCGTGCGAGCATGTCTGTGCCAGGTTGCACCTCTGCCGGTCGCGTGTGCGGCTGATTGAGATCGTGCAATTCCGGCGCCTGCGGCAGGAACGCGGTCCAGTCGGTGTGCTGCGTTGGTCCCGAGCCGGCTGATGCGCCAGGCAACGCTCGCTGGATCGCGGCGGTGGCGGCCATCGGGCCTTCGGTTTGCAGCAGTTGGGTGGCTTCGCGCATTTGCGCGAGGAAGCCTTCATTGATCTTCATGGAAGTCTTTCAAAGCGGTTAATGAATCCGTCCGGCCAGTGCAGCCTTGACGGCGGGGCTGGCATGCAGGGCACCCAGCACGGTGATGGAGTCGATGGTGGCGAGCGCCAGTTCGGGCGAGACATCCGCCCCGATGCTGGCCAGCCCCAGCACCTGTATCTGCAATCTCTGTCCTGCGTCTCGCACGGCCTCCAGATCGGCGCTGGAGTAATGCTGCAGGCCGAGCACGAGGCTCTTGCGCGCTACGGTTTGCCGGATGACGTCGCCGTGCAGCTGCAACTGGTTGCGTATCGCCGTGCGGACCAGGTCGGTACGGTTCGAATAGAAACCTTCTTGCACGAGCAGGTCGATCTGCCCGAGGGCGATGGGGCCAAGGTTGATGGTGATTTTTGCCGGTTCGCCGACTTTTACCCGGCTGTCTTACAGGACTGGTTCGCGTGCCATGGTGTGCCTCCTGCAAAGTCAGAGCATCCTTGTACCATCCAGCTCCCGTCCATATGGATGGACTTTTCTGAGGGCGTTGCCAAAACGGACCGAGCATGTGGAGGTGCGCCCCGCACACCATTCCCCGGATCATCTTTATACTTCTTCATCGGCGCTTCGAGCGCCCCCAAATCTACCGACGTATGAGCGACGCCTCTCGAAACCCCTTGCCTGCCAATGCCAGCCAAGCCCGACAATGGATTGCCGAGCTCGGCGCACAACTAGCTCAAAGAGAAATTTCTTTTCGCGATCCGCCGGAGGAGCCCACCAGCTGTTGCGGCCGCGGCTGCAACGGTTGCGTATGGGAAGGTTATCTCAGCGCAGTTGGATATTGGTGTGAGCAGGTGCGAGGGATTTTGCTTAAGGAATAACAAGCGCAGGATGCGCTTCGCGCACCATTTAATACAGCGCTACGTCGCGCATCTGATCTATTTCCGAACCAGCCCGCAAAGTACAACCTGCGATTTCCGCTAAGATGGCTCTTTTTGCCATTTTCAAAGCCATGAAGCGAGATCAAATGCTAATGGAAGCGATTCTGGGAAAGCTCCTCGAAGCTCCGGAACCGCTGCTCAATGTCACAGGGATTGCCAACCGGTTGAACACGGATCAGTCGGTCATTCGCCACCACCTGCACCTGCTTCACGACAAGGGTTGGGTCACTGAAACGGAAGGCGGCTTCTGGCGGCTGACGAACGCAGGGCATGACTATCTGGAGGGAAGCCCGGAACAGGGCATCTCCCTGAAATCGCTCGGGTAGATCGAGCGGGGAGTTTCTTACCCGTTTTGCTTGCATTGCAGTGCGATCAACGGTAGACTTCGCTCCCTCAGACGCGGGGTGGAGCAGTCTGGCAGCTCGTCGGGCTCATAACCCGAAGGTCACAGGTTCAAATCCTGTCCCCGCAACCAGATACAAACAAAAGGCCCGGTGCATGCAGCCGGGCCTTTTGTTTTGCTGCACCACGCAATCACCTCGCAGCGCCCGCACATCGCTATACTGCTGCCCGACAACCAACGCGTCGCGCAATGCACGTCTTTCCCCGTCCTTATGCCGATTTCCCTATCGCCTGCCAAACTCATCAACCGCGTTGACCGCTACCTTGGCACGCGAAGCTCGGTCGCCGATATATCGGGTTTTCGTCGCTTCGTCATCGAGTTCTGGATGTTCGGCATCAAGGAAGCCCGTGCCTGCCTGTTCGCCGGACTGTTCTTCCTTACCCTCTTCGCCTCGCACAAGCTGAAAGGCCTCGGCCTGCCACGCTACGACCTGCTGCTCTTGGTCGCCGTCGGTATCCAGATCTGGATGCTGCGTGCAAAACTGGAGACATGGGAAGAGTTCCGGGCAATCCTGGTGTTCCACCTGATCGGACTGGCGCTGGAACTGTTCAAGACATCTGTCGGCTCATGGTCGTATCCCGAGTTCGCCTACACCAAGATACTCGGCGTGCCGCTTTATTCCGGTTTCATGTACGCGGCGGTGGGAAGCTACGTGATCCAGGCCTGGCGCCTGCTCGACTTGCGCGTGGAACGCCATCCGCCCTACTGGATGGCTGCCGGCGTGGCAATCGCGATCTACGCCAATTTCTTCACCCATCATTTCATCGGTGATTATCGCTGGTATCTGATTGCGCTTGTCTGCGGCTTGTATGCGCGCACGGCGGTGGTGTTCCGCCCCTACGACGTGGAGCGCCGCATGCCATTGGTACTGGCATTCGTGCTGATCGGTTTCTTCATCTGGATCGCCGAGAATATTTCCACGTTCTACGGAGCGTGGCGATACCCTAACCAGGCAGGCGCCTGGTCAATGGTACATGTCGGGAAGTGGAGCTCCTGGTCGCTGCTCGCCATGCTCACGTTCATCATTGTGGTCGAGCTCAAGCATATCAAGGCGCGAATACAGCTTGCGCCGTAGGAAGCCTGGTCTGTACCTATTTCCCGCTCTCGATTGCCTGCAAGGTTGCGGCAGCTGCCTCGCGCCACGGGCCGCCGAGAGCGAGGGCATTTTCCGCCGCCTGCCTCGCCTGCTTCACCTCCCCCAACTCATGGAGCACCGTCGCCAGATTGATAAAGGCTGGCGCATTGTCAGGATGTTCTTGCGTCGCTTGGCGAAACGCCGCAGCGGCCGCGGTGCGGTCACCAGTGGCATAGGCCGTGTTGCCCAGCCCCAGCTGCAGGGCAAGATTGTGTGGCCACCGCTGCAATGCCGAGGCGTATGCTTTGCGCGCACGAGTCGCATCGCTGGTCTTTTCAAAGGCCAGCAGCGCGTCGACGACCGAGGTTTCCCCGGCCGTTGCCGGCAAATGGCCGGGCGGCAAGGTGACCATGCCCCAGCGATTACCGCGTTCCCATGTTTTGTCAAAGGTGGACAGCGGCATGCTCAAGCGTTCGGTCGTGCCCGAACGCAGGATGATTTCATCCTGCTCAAGGTCATAGCCGATCGCTACCGCGTAATGCCAGAGCGGCATCCAGGCGAGACTCAGGTTTTGCAGGACAAGTACCGGATGGCCTGCGGCCAACTCGGCCAGCAAGGCATCCAGGCTGGGCGGGATGGTCATGGCGACGGCGCCGTTACGGCGCGCGGCGGCGAGCATCTCGGGTTGCAGGCTGCCCTCGCGTTGCGGCACATAGACTTGCGGCTTTAATGCATCCGGCGCGACATCGATGCCTGCCGTGGCCAGCGACATGGCCAGCGCGGCCGGGCCGCACTGGTAACGCTCTTGCGGGAAGAATGGCGTCGCCGCCAGCTCGGCGCGTGGCGGCAAACTGGACGAAGCTTGTTGCAGCAGTGCGCGGCCAGGCGTCGCGCAACCGGTTAACAAGACTGCCAGAAAAATAAAAACTCCCGGCATCCATCGATGCCGGAAGCGGGACATGCCAAATCGCATTGAGCGTTGCGCTTAACGGATGGAGCGGGTGAACGGATAGACTTTGGTCAGGCCCAGGATGTCGGTCACCAGCAGCAGCACGAAGATAAACACGACCGTACCGATGATGTCGCCACCGGCCGGCAAACTGTCGACCCGGCCTGCGAGAGCGGCCACTTCGGCGTCGCTCAGTGCAGCAACGCGGGCTTCCGCTTCGCTCTTGGCTACGCCCATTCTTTCGAGTTCGGCTGCCACGTCGGGACGATTAAGAGCAGCCGCGACCTTATCCCTGTTTTGCTGGGCATTGGTGGCGGCGACCGCTTGTTCGGTACTGATCATCGCGGCGTGGACCGATTGCGTGAAGCCGACGAAGGTAAACGTCGAGAGCAGGAAGCAAATAAATAGCTGTTTGAATTTTTTAATCATGGGCACTCCTTCTCTGGAGGGAAATTGCAAAAGAGGAAAATCGCTGAAAACGTTACAGAAAGTATATTGTTCAGCGGCACGACCGTGGCTTACACAACGGTAACAAATGTAACGAGACGAGCGGGCGTGAACTGATTGATTACTGATGCGGATCAATCCTGCCAGCGTTCACCCTGAACCGGCAGTTTCCTTTTCATCCATCTTTTTCGTTTTTCCTGTCACAAATGGGACGCGTCACGCGTCCAGGGACAACGCATTGGGCGTCGCACCCGTTCAAACAGGAAGGATTATCATGTCAAGCACTGCCCGAATCGCCCTTTTCAAGTTCGCTCCAGCCAATCTGAAGGCCCAGACCAACCTGTCGGTGTTGGCCAAGCAAAGTTCGATCTGCGGATCTCCCAGATTAACGGCTGCGGCTTTTGCGTGGATATGCACCGGCGTGACCTGATTCGCCAGGGCATGGACCCTCGCCACCAGTCGGCAATCCGAAGCCATGGTTTAATTGACGTTTCGCCAGCCGAACGCGCCCATGCCAACCATCCGCTATCGCCTGCTCAACGTCTTTGCCGAATCCACTTTCGGCGGCAATCCCCTCGCCGTCATCGAAGACGGCAGCGTGTTGTCTGACGAGGAGATGCAACTCGTCGCCCGTCAGTTCAACCTGTCGGAGACGACCTTCCTTCTTCCGTCTGACCGCGCTGCCGCTCGCGTCCGCATTTTCACGCCGACATACGAAATGGCGTTTGCCGGCCATCCTACGCTCGGTTCCGCGCAGGTGGTACGCACGCTGTTCGCTGCAGGCGACGCATTTGAACTGGAGATGAAAGCCGGCCTGATCCCGGTGCGCTTCGAGGGCGGTCGCTGGGTGCTCAACGCCAATGCGCCCACGTCACGGCCGATGGAGGCGACGCCAGCCGAACTGGCCGCCATGCTCAACCTGCCCGAAGACGCCATTGCCGGCCCTGCGTTGTGGCTTGACAGCGGAAACGAACAGCCGATGATCCCGCTCGCCAGCGTCGAGCATGTCCACGCCTGCCGGCCCGATCCCGCGCTGGTAGCGCAATTCAGCGTCAACCGCGCCGGACAGGGGAAGACCTATGTGTTCGCACGCACGCAAGACGGCTTCGAATCCCGCTATTTCTGGATGACCTCTCCAACCAGCATCAGCGAGGATCCGGGTACAGGATCGGCCTGCGCCAATCTGGGCGGCTGGTGGCTCGCGACCCAGGGCGACAAGCCGCTCTTCGCCCTTGTCAGGCAGGGAACCGTCATCAACCGCCCCAACCTGCTGACGCTGGAAGTGAAGGATGGCCGCGTCGCCGTCGGCGGACGCGTGATCGAGTTGGGTGAAGGCGAGTTGCGCTGGTAATCAGGACGCAAGCAAAGCGGATCGTAATACCAAACGAAAACAGGAGACTGTGCATGACGTCCCCCATTGCCGGCAACATCAAGGTCATCGCCTTCGACATCTTCGGCACCGTCGTCGACTGGCACGGTACCATCGCCCGTGAAGTCAGCGCGATGAACCTGGGCGTGGACGGCGACGCCTTCGCATTGGCTTGGCGCGCAGGATACGTGCCGGCAATGCAGCGTGTCATGTCGGGCGAGCTCGGATGGACCCGCATTGATGAACTTCATCGAATGATTCTCGACGATATCCTCGTGAAGTTCGGTTTAAGCTCATTGAGCGAGGTGCAGAAAAAGGATCTGAACCGTGTATGGCACCGCCTCGATGCATGGCCGGACTCCGTCGAGGGGCTGACGCGCCTGAAATCTCGCTACACGATCTGCACGCTTTCCAACGGCAACATCGGCCTTTTGACCAACATGGCCAAGCATGCCGGCCTGCCGTGGGACTGCATCCTGTCAGCAGAAATCTTCCGCAAATACAAGCCAGACCCGGCGACCTATCTCGGCGTGGCCGACGTGTTTGACGTCACGCCTGGCCAAGTGATCCTGGCGGCCACGCACCACGACGACCTCGCCGCTGCGCGCAGCTGCGGGCTGCAAACGGCGTACATCGAGCGCCCGCTGGAATTGGGTCCCACGCAGCCCAAGGATGTTTCGCCACAGCCGGGCAACACCTTGCACGCGAAGAGTATCGTTCACCTGGCCGAGATGCTGGGCTGCTGATCCTGTTCAACAAATATCTGCAAACGCTTCCCGGCAGGAAAACGGGCCGTAAAAATGAAAAAAGCCCCGACCAGCGGGGCTTGAATACGATTCCGGGTAGTTAGTCCTTGCGGCGGCGGGCAGCTGCAAAACCAAACAGGCCCAGGCCAAGCAATGCGATGACTCCAGGTTCGGGAACAGCACTTTGCTGACTGAACTCGACGAAGTAGCCATTGCGCTGCCACGGATTGCCCGGTCCGCCATGGTCATTCCAAAGGCCGAGACCACCCCAGTTGGTGTGAAGGAAGTTCTCACCGCCGCAGCAGTTGTTCGGCTCGCCGGCATTCCAGGCGGTAAATGTAAAGGCCTGGCCAGCTTCGGGGCCGGAACGCCAGGTCCATTGATTCACCGCCGCACCGTCGTCGGAACCGCCCAGCCAGCCCAGATTGCCGTTGATACCGGCGATAAAGCTGTTCTCACCCGCCGTGGTCACGGTCGCCAGATAGCCTTGCAGGCCGGAATGGACTCGCGTCGCTGCATCGTCAAAGGCTTCTTGCCAGGTGTAGCTGCCCGAAATGAATTCATACCAGTGGCCGTTCGCGCCATATTGGACCGGGGCTGCATGGCTGGATGCGGCAAAGGCCAGGGTTGCAAAAAAAGCGGCAAGTTTGGTTTTCATTTGTGAACTCCTCCGTTTAAGTTTGGGTGCGTGCTCAAAAGCAAAACTTGGGCCGGACGGGGCAAGTCTTTGATATGAAACCAATATTTTTTCCCCGCCCGCTAACCCACGGAAGAATGTAAGAAATTTCGACAGCGAGCAGGCGTCGCTCGCGACCCAGGCCGCGATCGCCAGAATGGCGCCGGCTTGTCGGCACGGAGGGATAATCAAAGCCCGCGATGCAAATACGCCTCGGAAGCGTACCGGCGCATCATGCGGTGGGTATTGAACAGCAGCGCGTTGTGGCTGATGACGCCTTTCATGACTTTCATCCAGCCGCTGCGATCGTCGTAGAACAGCGGCAGCACGTCGCGCTCCAGCTTGTCGTACAGGATTGCGCCGTGCGATTCGGCCGCTTCGGCGGCGGAACCGATGCCCCATCCGGTGACGCCTTCGATGCAGCCCTCTATCCACCAGCCGTCCAGTACCGACAGGCTCGGCACGCCGTTGAATGCCGCCTTCATGCCGCTGGTGCCGGACGCTTCGAGCGGCGGCAGCGGCGTGTTCAGCCAGACATCCGCGCCGGCGACCATCAGTTTGGCAATGTCCATCGAGTAGCCTGGTATGAAGGTGGCCTGCACATCGGGGCGCAGGGTTGCCAGATGGCCGTGCATCAGCTCGATCAGGCGCTTGCCGTCGCTATCGCGCGGATGCGCCTTGCCGGCGATGAGAATCTGTATCGGCTTATCGCGTGCAATGCGGCGCAGGCGTTCCAGGTCGCTGAACAGCAGGTCCGGCCGCTTGTAGCCCGTCATTCGGCGCGCAAAGCACAGGGTGAACACCTCTTCACGCAGCGCCAGCCCGCTGCTCTGCTGGATGAACGCGAGCAATTCGCGCTTTGCCGCAAGATGCGCTTCCCAAAGTGCATCGTCGCCGACGACGGGAATTCGGCCGAGCACTTCCGGGTCGTGGCACCAGCTCGGGAAGTGACGATTGTACAGCTCGCGGAAGCCGGGACTGGTCCAGGTATATGGATGGGCGCCGTTGGTGATGGCGTGCACGAGATAGCCGGGGAACATGCGCCTGGATTGCTCCGCATGGCTCTTCGCGACGCCGTTCACGTAGCCGGACAGGTTGAGCGCGAGCAAGGTCATGTTCAGTTGGTCCTGGCCGCCCAGTTCGTGCAGCAATGCCATATCGACAGTGGGATCGAGCATGCGCGCGACGAGGTCGTAGGAGAACTTGTCATGTCCGGCCTCGACCGGCGTGTGGGTGGTGAACGCGCAAAGCGAACGCACTTCGTTGACGTTGTACATCGGCGACTGCGCGTGCGGCCCCGGCCGTTCGGTCGCGCGAACCCGGCGCAGCAGCGCGACTGCGAGCAGCGCGGCATGGCCTTCATTCATGTGGTAGCCCTTGATGCGGAAGCCGAGGGCGCACAGCATCCTGACGCCGCCCATGCCGAGCACGATTTCCTGCTTCAGGCGGTATTCCGCGTCGCCGCCGTACAGGCGGTCGGTGATGCGGCGATCTTCCTCGGCGTTCTCGGGCAGGTCAGTGTCGAGCAGAAGGACCGGGACGCCGGTCCCGATCTGCGAGCGGACCACGTAAAGCCAGCTTGCGATCCAGACAGTTCGCCCGCCAATGCTCACGGCGAACTTGGCCGGCAGCGGCGCCGCACGACCCGCCGGATTCCACAAGGCGTCATGCTCGAGCTGCCGCCCCTCGCTGTCGATCTCCTGCCGGAAGTAACCGGCGCGGCTCGCGAGCGTGATCCCGACCATGGGCAATTCCAGGTCGGCGGCAGAGCGCATCGTATCCCCCGCCAGGACGCCCAAGCCGCCGCTGTAGGTGGGGATGTCGGATTCGAGCGCCATCTCCATCGAAAAATAGGCGATGCGCTGCACACTTAGAAATTCGTCGAGGATTGACGGGTTCATGCTGTTGTCCTTCCACTGGCGTCGTTTTTCGCGGGGCGGAAGGGTTCCTTCCGGGAAGGGCAAGACACTGCTTTGCCCACGCGATCAATGTAGGCTGTGATGCCGAGGGTTCGTTGACGCGGCTCAATTGAATGGATGTGGGCTGTCCCGCGACATGTACTGCATGCGAGATTAGGGATCTGGCAGTTGCAGTCAGAACTCGCCGGACGAAACGTGAGAAATCGCGAAGCGCCTCGCTTCCGCCATCGCAGCTTCCTCGGAATCGAAAACGTCTTCCATGGCAATCCTTTGCTTCGGAAAAATCACCTCGCCGTCTTCCACGTTGTTGGTGCAGTCCCTGATCTCGAGATAAGGCACCCACTTTTCACTGTCGGGAATCCGCGCTCCGGACAGTTCAAACCGGTAATGAGAAAACCGTTCGCTCGTCATGTTTACCTCCGGCGTCATCAAGAACCATCGTAGCAAATCGATTGACGATCAGCGTGGTGTCCGTACCGCATGCAAGGACGGAAACTTTCATGTTTGCGCCTTATCTCACTCTCATCTTTATGAAAGGAGATGAAAATGACCATTCCTCGAACGACGGCCAAGAAGCTGGTGTCGGAGACCGAATTCAGGCTCATCGATGACAGCTTTCCACCCCAGGTCAGCCACTTGAGCGACAAGGGGCTACTGCAACGCCTGGAGCGGGCGCGCAAGGCCCTCGACAGGTATCACGACCAGGTAGAGCGGCAGCAAGGCAAGACTGCGTCCGGCACGCAGCGCGGCAACGCCTCATCGGCGAGTCTGAAGGAGGCGATGTCGAAGGAGAGGATTTTCGAGGAAACGCTGACGCGCTACGAGCGCCAGACAGCGAAGGCGGGCACTGCCGGCATGCATGCAGCCGCCGATACGCCCGCGCGCTCCATGGAAGGCAAGAAAGCCAGCGGCGCGAAGGGTGGCTCCCAGGGAACCAGCAAGGCGAGCGTGAAAACCGCCAACAAGGCGGCAGCCAAGAGCGGCGTCAAACCCGTCAAGGCCGGAAAGGGTAAAGGGGCTGCGACCAAACAAACGCCCCGAGGCCGGCATGGGGCGCTGACGCCGAACACCACGCTGCATTGATCAGCAGCGGTTGTTTGGAGAAAGACTGGCTCATCCTCGAAGCGGATGAAGGCGGCGCATGTTTGCCGATGTTCCTCGGCATGTCAGCGCCACCGACTGGAATGGGTCTGCAAGCGCCGAATAGCCATCTCGGCGCTTGGGTAAAGCCGGGGGAGTTTTTGAGGTCGGACTCGATCGCGCCTGGCATCAGATCCGACCTGGCTTCGCAGGAACGTGCGACTCAGCCCAATGCCTTGAGATCGGCCTCGACCTTTTCCAGCGCCTCGTTCGTGATGAGTCCGCCGGAGAAGCCCGCCACCATCTTCAGCGGAAAGCCGCGTCCCATTGCGATCTGGGGGTGGGTGGAGATGCCGGGGAGGTGCTTTTCGAGGATAGTCTTGCTGGCCTCGTTATCGAGCAGGTCACCGAGATTCGAGTTGATGGTAAGGGACGACATCCGTAGCTCCTGTAAGTAACGACAGCATTGCAGTGCTGTCAGGTTGATGTCCCATAAGAATAATCCATGGCAGTTGGCGGCAGGAACGTCTTAATTAGAGTTTCGGTTCGGATTGTGTCTAAACGGCCACCAACCTTGCGCGCCGCCGTACGAGAAAGAAATCTCGCACAACCTCTCTCTGTCTCGCATTCCGCCGGACACGACCGCAGCCTGTACGCCGCTAAAACGCCGCTAAAACCTTTGCACGCCGCGCCGCGCAATCTGCGACGACATCACAATCGACGTCCGTGTCTCCCCATACTTGTTGATGCTGGCGAGGAACTGCTCGAGGTCCTGCATGTCCTTCGCCACGACCGTGAACAGGCAGGAGTCCGCACCCGTCACATGCAGGCATTCCAGGACCTGCGGTTTGGCACGCAGCACTTCGATGAACTTGTGCTTGTAAGGATGCTGGGTGGTGATCGCCACCACGGCCTTGATCACATAGCCCAGCGCTTCCGGCACGACGTCGGCGTGGTAGCCGCGGATGATGCCGGCCTCTTCCATTTTCTTGATGCGCTCGGCGGTAGCGGGCACCGACAGGCCGGCGATTTCGGCCAGTGTCTTGAGCGAGGCGCGGGCGTCTTCCTGCAGGGCGGTCAGGATGCGCCAGGATTTCTCATCCACAGTGTTCATTGCCGGATCTCCTGAATTTTTTAAGGCGTTCAAGCCATTTTGCCTGAAAAAGCGCATTCCTCGACACCATCCGGCTGGCTAGACTTTCCGGCATGGATACCTCGCTCATTCCCCTCTTCCTCAAGTCGGCGCTGATCGGCCTGTCGATCGCCGCGCCTGTCGGGCCAATCGGCCTGTTGTGCATTCAGCGCACGCTCGACCATGGCCCGCGCATCGGCTTGGCTACCGGCTTCGGCGCGGCGGTGGCAGACGCCATGTACGGCGCGATCGGCGCATTCGGTGTGACGGCGATAATCACGCTGCTGACCGATGCGCGCCCGGTGCTCGCCTTCGGCGGCGCACTGTTCCTGCTATGGCTTGCGTGGAACGCCTGGCGCGGCGCGGAGCCGAAACAGGCCGCCACGACCAGGGGCGGCGTCAAGGGTTGGCATGCCTTCGGCGGGACCTTCCTCCTGACGATGTCCAACCCCGCCACTATCCTGTCGTTCATTGCGGTGTTTTCGTCGCTCGCCGGTGGCATGTCGACGGCCTCGCCTGCATGGATGATCGCCGGTGTTTTCCTCGGCTCCGCAGCGTGGTGGTTCGTGCTGGTGGGGATGGTCGGTCGTATGCGTGAACGGTTGCGGGCAGCGCACCTGCAGTGGATCCGCCGGGGATCGGCAGTATTGCTGGCGGGGTTTGCGGCCTACCAGCTGATATCGCTGGCCAGGGCTTGAAGATCCGGTCCGCCCGTCAGGTGTAGGCCAGCAACCGGCCGCAGGAGATCACCGCAATCCAGATCGCGAGCGATCCCAACGCCTGGCCTCGCGCGAGCACCGGCGCGGAAACCTGCGAATCCCACGTGGCGACGGAACGATACACGCCGGCGTGGAACAGGAGCGCATTGAGCCCCGCTGCCGCAATCAGCATGAGCTTGAGCTGGAACACCGGGTTGTCCACGAACTCGTGCGGGTGCGCGGAGAACATCATCAAGCCCGCCGGCACGACAAGCACGAGGGCTGCAATCGACCAGCGCAGCAGATGGCGGCCGAGCGCCCGTACCGGAAGCGACCTGGCGAAGCCGAGCACGCGCAGGTCGAACATCGCCACCGCCCCGACGAGCATCACGAAGCCGACGATATGGACGATCTCGATGATCGGATAGAGCCACAGGCTGAACCGCATGGCCTGCGACAAGGGCGTTGTCTGGAGCCAGCCGAGAAACCCGGCAGCGCCCTCCATCAGCGCAGCTCCGTGGTCTTCTCGCCGATGGTAATGCGCTCGGCGCGCATTTCTTGCGCGTTGTTGCGGTTGGGGTAGCCGTACACGGAAGCTCGGTTCCCCGGTACGAGCAGTTCCTTCGGCAGGCCGCGGTTCTGCATGCGTGTCGGCGGCGCGAGCACGACGGTCCAGTTCCGATCGCTGGTCTTGAGCCGGACAAAGCCGTGCGGATGCTCATAGCCTGAATCTTCGATCGTGCCTTCCAGCTTCAGCGGCCGGCTGTCGTCATATTCACTCCACCCGTGGTGAGCAAGGGCGGGGGCAGTGACCAGCATGGCAAGGATGGTGAGTCGTTTCATCGTGGGCACTCCGGGAAGTGGTATGGGCGGGCCGCCAACTGCGGGCACGGCCCGGCGCTTCATTGTATGCTGCCGCGAGAAGCCGTGCTGGTCGCCGGTGTGCCCGATGCTATTGCGGCGTCAAGGCAGATCGGTGATTTCCCGCACTCAAGTCTCTTGGGCAACATCTGAAACGCGCGCAGGCGACATCATCGTGTCACGAACGTCCAAGATAATGCGACATGTTTTTCAACCCACAAGGACGACGACATGAGATATCCATGGTTTTCCGCATTGTTCGCAGCAGCCTTGAGCGTGTTTCCCCCGACCGGCCAGAGTGCAGACATCGGGGTAAAGGCCGCGCATCTTCCTGACCGACTCGTGATCGGACACCGCGGCGCCAGCGCGCTGCGCCCGGAGCACACGCTCGAAGC
This sequence comes from uncultured Noviherbaspirillum sp., assembly GCA_966212545.1. Taxonomy (GTDB): domain Bacteria; phylum Pseudomonadota; class Gammaproteobacteria; order Burkholderiales; family Burkholderiaceae_D; genus Noviherbaspirillum. The sequence continues at coordinate 4,368 of CBIHRW010000021.1, read as the reverse complement.
CTATGCCAAGGCCGTCGAGGACGGCGCGGATGTGATCGAGCCGGACCTCGTCGTCACGCGGGATGGCGTCCTGGTGGCGCGCCACGAGAATGAAATTTCCGGCACGACCGATGTCGCCGGCAAGCCGGAGTTCGCCAGCCGCAGGGTGACCAAAACCATCGACAACGTCCAGATCACCGGATGGTTCACCGAGGACTTCACGCTAGCCGAGCTCAAGACGCTGCGGGCGAAGGAACGCATACCCGCCAATCGCCCGGCGAACACCGCATACAACGGCAAGTTCCAGATCCCGACATTGCAGGAAGTCATCGATCTCGCCCAGCGCATGTCAAAGGAAAAGCGCCGCACCATCGGCATCTACCCGGAAACCAAGCATCCGAGCTATTTCAAGTCGATCGGCCTGCCGATGGAACGCCGCCTGGTCGATCTCCTGCATGCGAACGGCTATCGCGGCAAGAAGGCGCCGGTGTTCATCCAGTCCTTCGAAGTCGCGAACCTGAAGGAAATCCGCTCCATGACCGACCTGCCCGTCGTCCAGCTGCTGTCCGCAAGCGGCAAGCCGGAGGACTTTCGCCTGTCCGGCGACAACCGCACCTACGCCGACATCGCCAGCGCGGCCGGGTTGTTCGAGGTCGCCGCCTATGCGAACGGCATCGGCCCGTCCAAGGACATGGTGATCCCTCGCGATGCGAGCAACAATCTCGGTACGCCGACCGCACTGGTACGGAATGCGCATGCAGCAAAGCTGGTGGTGCATCCGTACACCTTCCGTCCCGAGAATCCCTTCCTGCCGGCCAACGTGCGTCTCGCCGATCGGGCGTCTCCGTCGCAGCGCGGCGATTTGGCTGCCGAACTGAGGGCCTTCCTGCAAGCCGGCATTGATGGGTTCTTCACCGATGATCCGTCAATCGGCCGGGCCGTGGTGGATGCATTGCCGAAGAAGGAAGCATTGAAGGCGCTCCCACAAGGACGCGCGCCCACGCCTGGAGACTGGCGCAAGCTGTCGGCGAAATGGCGAGCGGACCTGGACAGCCGCATCGCCATGCTGGCCAGGTTGCGCGACCAGCTTGACGATTGCATCGGTTGCGGATGCCTCTCGATACAGGCTTGCCCGCTGCGCAACCCGTACGATGTGCTGGCGGAGCAAGGTGCCGGGGCAAGATTGCTCGATCCCGACTAGCGGGCGACTGCGCGCGCCGATCAATCGGACAGTTTCGACTTGTCGGCGTGAATCAACCGGGGGCGTCGCCGTAAGCCGGTCTGAGGGCCTGGCACGACTTCTGCACACCTTCACCTGGGTGCCGGCGCAGTTTGCATCCTTTCCTTGTTCGTGCCTGCACCTGTTCTTGCAGGAGGTGCAACCATGCGCGCCACACTTGTTCCAGCCCTAACGCTTTTACTGTCGGGATGCGTTGCCATGACAACCTCAGGCACCGAGGAAACCGTTCTTTTCAATGGGAAGGATTCACCTGCGGAGGACGCGCAGGCGGTATTGAAGCCGCACAGCGAGGTCCCGGTGTCGATCGAATTTGACTGTCCGTCGAAGATTGCCACCATGACGCCTTCCTATGTCGTGCCTTTGCCGCCTGTTTTTCCAACGGGCTACGCCGCGAAGAAGGTTTCCTATCTTCGCATCACGATGCCGGAGGACATGGAAAGCGCCATGGCCAGTACGCGCGTCGTCACGCCGCAGGGAACAGCGCTGGCACTGTCCGATGCGCGGCAGTCGCGGCGGACCGTCAACAACCAAGGCAGTGTGAATACGACTTTCGCACTGGACAAGGAGTGCGGGGCATTGGACGGGGGGATGCTGGAAGTAGCCGGCTTTTCTTACAAGGACAAAAATTATCCGCCGGCGCAGGTGCGCTTGCAGTTCGACGCAAGGATCACGGCTGGAATCGGTTGGTGGCCGCCGGCGCTGTTCAATCGCGGGCGCTCGGTGAGCGGCACAAGCGGCGATCCGGGAGCACACGCACACTGAGCGTGCATGTGTAAAAAGGTAAAAAAGCAGGGCCAGGTCTTGCAAACATACATTGAATTGCAGGACCTGGCCCTGTTCATCCCGTCAGGCTACCGGGCGCATTTCCAGCGGAACACGTACGACATCCCGCCCGACAAGGAGCGGCCGCTCCCTGGTAGAGATCAGATCACGCCTTGCGCGAGCATTGCGTCGGCCACTTTCACGAAGCCGGCGATGTTGGCGCCGTCCACATAGCTGAAGCGGCCGTCGTCACGCTTGCCATACTGCAGGCAGGCGGCATGGATGCCCCTCATGATCTGCTGCAGGCGTGCGTCGACTTCCTCCGCCGGCCACGACATGCGGACAGCATTCTGGCTCATTTCCAGGCCCGAAGTAGCGACGCCGCCGGCGTTGCTGGCCTTGCCGGGCGCGTACAGCACGCCTGCGGATTCGAAGACCTTCGCAGCTTCGATAGTGGACGGCATGTTGGCGCCTTCGGCCACGCACAGGACACCGTTGGAAACCAGTGTGTCGGCATCCTTCGCGTCCAGTTCGTTCTGGGTCGCGCAAGGCAGCGCCACGTCGACCGGCACATGCCAGGGGCGCACACCTGCTTCAAAGCGCACACCGGTGCGTTCGGCGTAATCGCTGACACGGCCGTAGAAGTGGTTCTTCACCTCCATCAGGATGGCCAGCTTTTCTGGCGTGAAGCCTTCTTCGTCGATGATGGTGCCGCTGGAGTCGGAGACGGTGACGACCTTGGCGCCGAGCGCCATCGCCTTGTCCACCGCATACTGTGCGACGTTGCCCGAACCGGACACGCTTACGCGCAGGCCTTCGAAGGAGCGGCCGCGGGTCTTGAGCATTTCATCGGCGAAGTAGACAGTGCCGTAGCCGGTCGCTTCCGGACGGATCAGGGAGCCGCCGAAGCTCAGGCCCTTGCCGGTGAAGACGCAGTCGGCGCGATTGCTGAGCTTTTTCATCATGCCGGCCATGTAGCCGACTTCGCGGCCGCCCACGCCGATATCACCGGCGGGCACATCGGTGTCGGCGCCGACATGGCGGAACAGTTCGCTCACGAAGGCCTGGCAGAAGCGCATTACTTCGGCCGGGCTCTTGCCCTTGGGGTCGAAGTCCGAACCACCCTTGCCGCCGCCCATGGGCAGCGTGGTGAGCGCGTTCTTGAAGGTCTGCTCGAACGCCAGGAACTTCAGCACCGAGAGGTTGACCGAGGGGTGGAAGCGAATGCCGCCCTTGTAAGGGCCGATCGCCATGCTGTGCTGGATGCGGTAGCCGCGGTTGACCTGCACCTGGCCGTGGTCGTCCACCCAGGACACGCGAAACATCACCACGCGCTCCGGCTCGACCAGGCGATCAAGCAGGCCGTGCTCCGCATATTTGGGATGCTTCGCGATGTACGGCCACAGGCTTTCCATCACTTCGGTAACGGCTTGATGGAACTCCGGCTGGCCGGGATTGCGCTGTGCGACATGTTGCAGGAATTCGTGGACAGAGGTGTATTTCATAAGATGTTCGGCATGAGTGAGGAATTTGAGAAAAATCATTCTCCCACAATTGACGCACCTGTTCAGTGCGCAACTCCTCAAAAATCCGAGGCGGCTCGGCGCATTTCATCGATGAAATGCATTCTTTTAGTGCAATAAGTTCAACATTCGTGCGTTGAAGAGATCTTTTGGTGCGCTGGACAACCAAATTTCTCACTTCGATGACAGACAAATCATTCAACTGAATGGTTGACAAATGCAGATCAAGACACAATACTTAACCACATGGTTAACTTTTCTCCCGAACGGCTCGACGCCGTCTTCCATGCCCTCGCCGATCCCACCCGGCGGCGGATGATCGACAACCTCGCCGCACAGCCGCGCACCGTGAGCGAGCTTGCCGCGCCATTCGACATGTCGCTGGCGGCCGCGTCCAAACACATCAAGGTGCTCGAACAGGCGGGCTTGGTAAAGCGCATTGTGCAGGGCCGCACGCATATTTGCGAACTGGATGCGCGGCCGATGCATGCGGGTCTCGAGTGGCTGCGTCATTACGAGCGGTTCTGGACCGAACGGCTCGATGCCCTCGAGGCGATCCTGCGGAGCGAAGACGAGGCAGCGAAAGCCACGAAAACCACCCACAAGCGGCGCAAGGAATGAATGCCGCCGGCGGATGGCATGCACACCTCGACATCCTGGTTGCGCGCCTCGAGGATCGTGCGCCGGACTCGTTCTGGCCGACGCATACGCGGTTGGAGGCGGAGTATGAGCGGAGAATCCACGAGGTGAGCTCCAGGGTTGCGTGAGGAACTGCCCCGCCACCCGCATGCTGAATCGCTTGTGCTGGCAGAAATGGAATGGGCGCCTCCCCCGAAAGGGGCAAGGCTGAAGCCGGTCGGTGAC
>CBIHRW010000020.1:0-60522 GCA_966212545.1 uncultured Noviherbaspirillum sp. | reverse complement strand
GTACGCCCGCTCCCGCAGCCACTTGGTCGCAATATATTTCACGCCCTTCTCCACCGGCTCGCCCGCATGCAGTGTCTGCGGATCCGGCATCCGGTGTGCATCGGTATTGGCAAAGAACACCGCGCTGCCTTTCTTCGGTTGCACCTGCAGGCCGATGTTCGGGAAGGACGTCCCTCCGCCCTGCTCCACGTCGCTCAGGTACATGATGATGGTAGCGACACGTTGCCCGCCGCGTTCCAGATGCTTGCGAGGGCCGGGGCGCGATGCGTCGAACCAGTCGTAGTGCGGACGATATTCATTGCCCTTTTCATATTGCAGCATCTGCAAGCCCTCGCCGTTTTCCGCCGGCCAGCGCGTGACGGCCGCCAGGCGGGCTTCGATCCGCGCGACCAGTTCCGACTCGCCCCGCTGCAGCATCGCGCCCCGGCTGGTGCGGTGCGCGTGGACCTCCGTCTTGCCGTCTGTGTCGGAGACCACCGGCGAACGCTCCAGGCGCGTCTGGCCGTATTCGATCAGCGCGTCGCATTCTTCATGGCTGAGCAAGCCGCCAAGCAGCACGATGCGCGGCGAACGCAGCGAGAACAGGATGTCAATATCACGGTCAGGCGCAGGGAAAACATTGGAGGATGTATCGATTTCCGGCAATGGTTGCGGCGTCGCGGCGGCAGGCAAATGATTGAACTTGGTACTGCGCGCTTCTTCGATTGCAGCGCGCGCCAGCGTGGCTTCGAATTTGCCGTCGCGCACCATGATGTGCGCCATTTCCGCGGGGTTGCACCCGCGGTTGAGGTTTTCAGTGATCCAGGCTTGCCAGGCTTGCGGCAGTGCCGGTAGTACGGAAGTGTTCATCTCGCTCGACGTCGCGTGTAAGGAAAGATTCTACGATGCGGTAGCTTCCCGAAGGTTCCCCTGGGCAAAATCACGCCACCAGAGCGCGCCGCATGATCCGGTTCAGCTGGTGAGAAGCTTTTCCCACGGCTTGCTTTGCCGCCATTCCGGTATCCACTCCTGGGGAATCACCAGTGCCAGCGCCCCCACATCGGCGACAAGCCGGCCCAGCGCCGCCGGATGAATCGTGACGCCCGCCGTCAGCGCGGGAAAACGCGACTCGATTTCTTGCATGACAATAGGTGCGAGCCAGTCGCCGTGATGCAGCCAGACGCTGCCGCCAATGACGAAGGCGCGGGTGTCAAGTGTCGCGGCGATGTTGTAGAGCGCACGTCCGAAACGCTGCGCGGCCAAGCCGGCAATCTCCCGCGCTGTCGCATCGCCGGCACGCGCCGCGTCAAATAGCTCGGTCGACGTCATGTTCGTCCGGCGGCCAAGATTTCGGCCGGACACCAGGGCCTCCAGGTCGCCACGGTTGCCGCAACCGCACAGCGCGTCGTCGTCCTCGTTCATCAGGATATGGCCGGCATGCCCGGCGTTGCCGTTCTTGCCACGGAGCAGATGGCCGTCAACGCACAGGCCAAAGCCGACGCCGGTACTCCACGTGGCGTAAACACAATTCGGCTCATCGAGCACGGCGCCGAAGCTGCGTTCCGCAACTAGCGCCGCCACGCAGTCGTTCTCGATGGCGACCCTGTCGTAGCGTTCCCGTACCACCTTCTCCAGCGGAATGCTCTTCCAATCGTTGGGCAGGTCAGAGCCGCCGCTGAGCCCGCCGCACAGGTTGGGACTGTACAGCGCGATTTTTCCCTCTTCATGGACGAAGGGGCCGGCGGACGCGACCCCGAGCGCTCCGATTGCCGAGGCTGGTACGCCGGCTTGTGCGCAGACGGCCTCAACCAATGCCAGCCCTTGCTCGGGCAAGGCTCGCGGCGATCCGCTCTTGATGCTGGGCAGGGAGATACGCGCCAGCGGCCCCGATCTTCCGGCAACCATGGCGGCCATTTTCGTGCCGCCGATATCGAGGGCGGCAATGTATTCGGCATCCATCGCTTCAGACCTTTCAATTGTGCAAATCGGAGCGACCGGCAACTCAGCTGCTGGCAGCCGTGACGGCCTTCAGCCAGTTGCGCGCATCGGCGGCCCGCAGGCGTGCGGTCAGTTCCTCGAGCAAGCGTAGCATGTCAGCGGCATGCGGAACATAGAATTCGGCCACACTCTCGTCGCTGCGTTCAACACGGACGCTCAGCACATCGGGCCGCCTGATCCGGAACACGTCCTCGTCGGTTACGTCGTCGCCCGCGTATATCGCCCCCTTCGCGCCGCAGGCGAGCATCAAGGCCTCAAGCGCACTTCCCTTGTGATGGGCATCCTCGTCGACAACATTGATGACGTACTTGCCGGTCACGAGACGCGCGCGCGGCGCGAGTTGTGGAAGCAATCTCGCCAGCAAGGACGACGCCTTGTCGGGCTCGCGCGCCATCCGGAAATGCACGGACAGCGAGTAATGCTTGTCCTCCACCCAGATCCCTTCGGCGCCCGATGACTGGCTCAGCATCGCCTCCAGCTGCGCCTTCCATTCTGCGCAGTGCCGCGCATGGACGGCTGCCTTGGCCTCCCATCCGGGGACGCCTTGCATGCCGTGGTTGCCCAGGATGAAGTCTGGCTCAAATCCAAGCCTTTCGCGCACATCCTCGAGCGACCGACCGGTAATGATCGCCACCGGCGCGTAGCCGGAAAGCCTGACCAGAGAGTCCCTGGCCGCTTCCGGCAGGCGCACCTGTTCAGGCCTGGGCATGATCGGCGCCAGGGTGCCGTCGAAGTCGAATGCGCACAGCATCCTGTTCCGCGCCATCTCCGTGAGGCGCTGCATGCCGGTCTCGGAAAACATGGGCTGCATGCTTACACCACCCGGCGCAAGGACTTGCGGCTATGGGCGTGAATGCGCGTCATGATCCGCTCGCGCTGACGCAGGCGCGCGGCGTCGAGCAGCATCCGGCCGGCCCAGCGGTAGATGTTGAAATCCTTCACCAGGGAGCGCATGCTGCGCATCCGGTCGCGTTGCTCGATCTCGGGCATGGTCACCGCGCGGTACAGCGCTTCGGCGCTCTGCTCGATATGGTAGGGATTGACTACCAGCGCTTCATGCAGTTCGCGCGCAGCACCGGTGAACTGGCTGAGCAGCAGGACGCCGCGCTCGTCTTCCCGTGCCGCAATGTACTCTTTCGCCACCAGGTTCATGCCGTCGTGCAGGCTGGTGACCATGCAGACTTCGGCTGCGCGGAAATACCGGGTCACCTGGTCCGAATCATGATGCTCGGCCTTCAGGATGATCGGCTGGTAATTGCCGTTGCCGAAGCGGCTGTTGATCCGTTGCACCAGCGCCCGCACCCGTGCCTCAAAATTCTGGTATTCCTCGAGCGATGAACGGGAAGGCGCAGCGATCTGGATCATCGTGAATTTGCCGACCAGGTTGGGATGCGCTTCCAGCATCCGTTCCACTGCCTGGAAGCGTTCGATGATGCCCTTGGTGTAATCGAGCCGGTCCACGCCGATGCCGAGGATATGATCCGCAGGCAAACCGTGCTCCTCGCGAACCGACAGCCGGCATTCCTCGACGCTCGGATGCTCGCGCGTCGCTTCCGGCCAGGCGATCGAGATCGGATAGTGTTCGACCTGCGTCAGCTTGCCGCCGAAAGAGATGGTTGACGATTCGTGCTCGATGCGGGTTTCCAGATAGCGATCGACTGTTTCCAGGAAGTTCTTGCAATGGAAAGGCGTATGGAAGCCGAGGATGGTGCTCCCCAGCAGGCCCTCAAGGATTTCCTCGCGCCACGGACAGATGCCGAAGGATTCCGGATTCGGCCAGGGGATGTGCCAGAAGGTAATGATCGTGGCCTTGGGAAGCACGTCGCGCACCATGCGCGGCAGCAAAGCGAAGTGGTAATCCTGCACCAGCACCACCGGGTCGTCGGTGCGCGCCTCCTTCACGACGGCATCGGCGAAACGCTGGTTGACGGCGACATACTGCTCCCAATCGGAAGAGCGGAACACCGGCCGCACGTGGGCGATATGGCACAGCGGCCACAAACCCTCGTTGGCGAAGCCGTAGTAGTAGCCCTTCTCTTCTTCCTTGGACAGCCATACGCGGCGCAAGGTGTACGCGGGATTGGCGGGTGGCACCGGCACGCGGTCATTGCGGTCCACGCTTTCCTTGTCTGCCGAGCCGCTGCCGTGCGCGATCCAGGTACCGGAACACGCCCGCATCACCGGCTCGACGGCGGTGACCAGGCCGCTGGCGGGACGCTGCACCTCGATGCCCTTGCGTGTCCGCATGTGCAGGTAGGGTTCGCGGTTGGACACCACCAGCACCTCGTCGCCGGCCAGCTCCTCGTGCAGGAGGACGCGCAGCTTCTCCGGCGTCCACAAGTGGGTCGAGTCATCGCGCGTACGGCGCTCGATGTTGAACTCATGCAGCAAGGCGCGCAAATCGCCTTCCAGCGGATGCACTTCGGAAGGCGCGGACTGCTCCCGGGGCCGCTGGCCGATTTCTCCCCGCAACAGCCGCTTGACGGAAGAAATCCAGTCGCGCCAGCTCAAGTGCGCAATGAATACCGTGATGAGCGAGGTTACGATCGCCAGCATGGCGAAGAGTGCGATCACGTATTTCTTGGTGTCTGCGCTGCGGCGCTCGATGAAACTCATATCGTGGACGAGGATCAGTTTGCCGAGGTACTGGGAATCTTGCTCCAGGAGGGTTTCGGATACATGCAGCGATCCCTGTGGCAGGGTTACGAGCGACTGCGGCACGCCGTTGTGCTGCTGGACGCCGCGGCAGCCGAGGTTGACAGGATAGGTCGCGGTCTTGAACTGGAGGTTTCCGGAAGGATCGCAGAAACCGATCGCATACAGGCGTTCGTCACGCATGGCGCGGTCGAATAACTGGGCAATCCGCTTCTCCGCACGCTGCGGCAGGTATTCGAGCAGCGGTTCCTGCAAGGCATTGGCGAGCGATTGGGATCGCATGTCCAGGTCGCGCACAAACCATCGGAGCGTGAGCGTATCCACGAGTGGCACAACCGCATAGGCGAACAACCCCAGGACGAGCGCGAGCGGCAGGACAAAGCGCAAAGTCAGGCGGAAGGATTGGAATGGCATGGACGAGTCCGTTGATTGTCGTGAAAGGCGGCAATCCGTACGGCAGAACGCGGAACGTTTCGGGCAGCGGCCTCCGATATGGGAGGCATGCGACAGCCCACATCGAACGTCATGGGAAGGCGATCGATGCCGGACGACAACGATGGGAGTTCCTGGACCCGAAAAGAGGTACAGCAGCCCATCGGCGTTAAACCGAAGTGGAATTTCCGCTACATAGACAAAAGATCATGAACCGCGTCAATAGTTCCGGAGTTTGACCGGACCGTTGTGCAATGCGGGGGGTTGGGAATCATCCGGGCACGGTTGCCAGGCCGGCCGCGCGGGCACGTTTGCGGAGTGCCACGTAGCTCAGGCCGTCCCGAATGCACCAGGCGAAGCTGGCGATCGATAGCGCGGTCAGCATCCAGGTGAATATGCCGTGATGCACAATCGTGAATCCTGTCGGCAATGTTCGCCATTGAAGCAGCACCGGGGCAAGCAATGCGCAGTACGCGCCGAAGTTGATGAAGAGCAGCACATGCATCGTACGCTCCAGCGCAGACAATTGGCGGAGGCGGTCTTCCAGCAAGGTGTCACGCAGCGAGATGGATATTTCAGTCAGCAGCAGCGCGGGAATCGCCCACGCCAGCAGGCCGCCCCATTGCAACCACGCAAGCCCGCCAAAGACGATACCGAACACGAGCTCGCGGGCACTGTGAAGGATTTGTTCCGGGCGCGCTTCTATTCGTGATGGAAGGCGTTCGCGCCACTCGTGGTTGATGAGAACATCAGCTCCCCCGATCAGGCCGTGAATAGTGAGGAGCACAAGGACAGGCGTCAACATTCATATTCCTTGCATGCGGTTCATGCTGTATGAGCCTGCATGCACGAATTGGTTGCGCCAGAGGATGAAGTGCCGCCGGCAGGCACTGCCCGCCGGCCTGCCTGCATCTATGCCATTAACGGCTGCCGCCGCCGGTCGACCCAGTCGACCCCGACGGCCCGCTGTCGCTGCTCGTTCCGGTCGGGCCCGGCAAGCTGGAGCGTCCGCCGGACGACGTGCCGGAACCGGTGGAACCCGACGTTCCGCTGGTTCCGCTGCTGCGGCGCCGTTCCTCTTCACTCATGGTGCCGGTGCTCGAACTTCCCGAACCGCCACTGGATGCGCCGGTACCGGACGTCGACCCGCTGCTCGTGCCGGTCGATGGGCTGCTGCTATCCATACCCGAGGTACCGCCGGTGCTCCCCGAACCGCTCATGGAACCCGGCGTGCCCGACGATCCCGTCGTGCCGGACGTGCCCGATGCATCGGTGGCGCCGCTGGCGCTCGACCCGCCGGTGCCGGACGCCCCGCTGCTGCCAGAGCCGCCGCTCGATCCGCTCGATCCGCTCGATCCCGAGGTGCCGTAAGAACCGCCTGAACCGCCGGATGAACCAGAAGCGCCTGACCCGCTGCTCATCGAGGAGCCGCCCGAGGTGGAGCCGGTACCGGATGAGGTACCGGTTGCCGCCGGGCTGTCGGAACTCATGCTGCCACTGCGCATCGTCCTGTCCGGCGTCGACGACGAGGTGGAACTGCTCTGTGCAAATGTTGCCGTGCCTGCTCCAAGCAAGGACACGAGTACTGCGATCGATAGCTTCTTCATGCTGCCTCCGAATAACGTAACCGATTGAATTGCCTCAGCAAAATGCAGAAGGTAAGGCGTTAGACCCGAGCTGCCCCGACGGTTCGACCTGTTTCATCTTGTTTCATATTGCCGTCTCTCAAGCGAGAGCAAGATTGATGGAACGCGAAACCGCGGAGGAGCAATGAAACTTTTTCAATGTCCCGCTTTCGCATCCAATCCATTGGCGGCCTTCGTAATGGCGAACGATGATGATGCCCAACTCCCCTGACACCGGCGGTGTACGTCCGCGCAGCGGTGCGCCACAACAGGTACTTGGTGTCTGGCAAGCGGTTGCAATCATCGTCGGCATTGTGATCGGGGCGGGCATCTTCAAAGCGCCATCCATGGTTGCCGGCATGGCGGGCAGCGCGCCCTGGATGTTTATCGCATGGTCGCTCGGCGGGCTCATCTCCCTGGTCGGCGCGCTCTGCTATGCCGAACTTGCCACCGCATACGCACATGCGGGCGGCGACTACCACTTCCTGCGGCGCGCGTATGGCGCTTCGGTGTCCTTCTTGTTCGGCTGGGCACGGTTCGCGGTCATCACGACCGGATCGATTGCCCTGCTCGCCTTCGTCTTCGGCGACTACATGCACCAGATCCTGCCGCTGCCCGCCATGGACGCCACCGGAAGCCAGTCGCTATATGCCGCCGGCATCATCCTCATCCTGTCCTGGGTCAACCTGCGCGGCACCCGCACCGGTGCGTGGACACAGTCGTGCCTGACGGCAGTCGAAGTGCTCGGGCTCCTCCTGATCGTCGCCGCGGCGCTGCTGGTTCCAGGAGCCGAACATGCTTCCGCAACTCAGGGCGCGCCGGGCGCCGCGTCCCTCGGCATGGCAATGGTCTTCGTGCTGCTGACCTATGGCGGTTGGAACGAAGCCGCCTACATCAGCGCGGAGCTGAGGGGCGGCCCTCGCACCATGGTGCGGTCGCTCGTTTGGTCGATCGTCCTCATTACCGCACTGTACCTCCTGGTGAACTGGTCGTACTGGCAGGTGCTCGGCATCGCCGGCATGGCAAAGTCGGAAGCGGTGGCCGCTGATATGCTCGCCGTTGCCCTGGGTCCGGCCGCTGCCACGCTCATTTCTGTCATCGTCGCCGTGTCGGCGCTGACCTCGATCAATGCCACCATGATCGTCGGCGCCCGTACGAGTTACGCGATCGGACGGGACTGGGCCATCCTCTCCGCACTGGGCACCTGGGACAGCACGCGCGACACCCCAGCCAACGCCTTGCGCATACAGTGCATCGCGGCGCTGTTCCTTGTTGCCGTCGGGGCGTGGACCGGTAGCGGCTTCAAATCGATGGTCGAATTCACGGCACCGGTGTTCTGGCTGTTCTTCTTGCTGTCAGGTATCTCGCTGTTTGTGCTGCGCGCCCGCGAGCCCCATATCGATCGTCCGTTCCGGGTGCCGCTTTATCCGCTGCTGCCGGCCCTCTTCTGCCTCACCTGCGCATACATGCTGTGGTCCAGTCTCTCCTACGTCTACAGCCAGTCCCTGGGCGGGCTTAACGCCGCATGGATAGGCGTTGTCGTGCTTGCCATCGGTCTGATTCTCCTGCTGCTCATGCGCACACGCTCGGCGCGCCGTCGGCAGGCCGCCCTTCGATCCACAACCTGAGGAGAAACCCATGTACGCGAGCCGTCGCGCCGCCCCCTTTCCTGCCATGCTTACGCCCGCAATACTCACTTTACTGGTAGCCGCCCTGCTGGCACTGGCCGGCATACCCGCATTCTCCCAACAGGAACCGGCGCGCAAGCCGGATGTACCGTATGTGCCGACACCGCAGCCGGTGGTCGACAAGATGCTCGAGGTGGCCAAGGTCGGAAAGAACGACGTGGTCTACGACCTGGGCTGCGGCGACGGCCGCATCGTGATCACCGCGGCGAAGGAGCGAGGCGCTCGCGGCGTCGGCATCGACCTGAATCCGCAGCGCATCGCGGAAGCCAGGGCCAATGCCGAATCGGCCGGCGTGGACGGCAAGGTGAAGTTCATTGTCGGCGACCTGTTCACCTCCGACTTCTCGGAGGCAAGTGTGGTGACCCTCTACCTGCTGCCGGACGTCAACCGTGCATTGCGCCCGCAGCTCTGGAAGCAGCTGAAGATCGGCACGCGAGTGGTCTCGCATGACTTCGACATGGGGCCGGAATGGCCGCCGGAAAAAATCGAGCGTGTCGGTTCGAAGACGATCTATTACTGGACCATCACATCCGCACAGAAAAAGGCGGTCGCCATGGCAGAGGAACCGGCCCAGCCCACGGCAACCCGGCTGTGACCATGTGACAGGCGGACGGCGCAAAACTGCTCAGTGCGCTGCCAATCGGCGTCCGTCCGCAAGCATTATCTTCAATTCTTCCATCGGCACCGGGCGGCTGAACAGGAAGCCCTGGATCTCGTCGCACCCGTTCTCGCGCAGGAAGGCGAGTTGCTCTTCACTCGAGACCCCTTCCGCCACAACAGCGAGGCCGAGGCTGTGCCCGAGCGAGATCACGGCGCGGGCAATGATTGCGTCATTCGGATCGGCGCCGATATCGCGCACAAATGACTGGTCGATCTTGAGCCGGTCGACCGGAAAACGCTGAAGGTAGCTCAGGCTCGAGTAACCGGTTCCGAAGTCGTCGATGGCGACCTGGATGCCCATGTCCTTCAGGTCGTGCAAGACCTTGACCGCTTCTTCCGGATGCTGCATCACCATGCTCTCGGTCAGCTCCAGTTCGAGCAGACTGGCGTCGAGTCCCGTATCGTCCAGCGCCGCCTTCACCAGCGCGATGATAGTGCGCGGTTCGAACTGCCGCGCGGAGATGTTGACCGCAACACGAAGCGGCGGAAGACCGCTTTCCTGCAGTGTCCTGTTGTGTGCGCAGGCCGTATGCAGCACCCATTCACCAAGGGGGACGATGAGCCCCGTTTCTTCCGCCAGCGGAATGAAGGTTGAAGGCGGGACAGCAACGCTTTCCCCCTCCGGGCGCCAGCGTAACAGTGCTTCCGTCCCCGAGATCCGGCCGGTGCGCAGGTCGACCTTGGGCTGATAGTGCAAGTCGAACTCATCACCGGCAAGCGCCTGCCGCAGCTTGGATTCCAGCGACAGCCGCTCGCTCGCGCGCCGGTGCATCGAGGGCGTATAGAACTGGAAGTTGTTGCGCCCGCGCTCCTTGGCCCGGTACATCGCCACATCGGCATTCTTCAGCAAGGTGTCGGCGTCCCTGCCGTCCTTGGGGTAGAAGCTCAATCCGATGCTGCAGCTCACGAAGATCTTGTGCCCGCCAACCTCGAATGGCCGGTCGATCGTCTTGAGCACGCGGTCCATGAGCGCGGCTATCACCTTTTCGTCCCTCTGCCCGACGAGAACGAAGGCAAATTCGTCGCCGCCGTAGCGCGCGATGGTGTCCTGACCGCGCAGGCATGCCACCAAGCGGCGGGCCGCCTGCTTGAGGAGTTCGTCGCCGACGTTGTGTCCGAGGCTGTCATTGATGAACTTGAAGTTGTCGAGGTCCATGAACCCGACCGTAACCGACGAATCGAAACGCTCCGCCGCGGCGATGCTCTCGCGAATCCGCTCCTTCAGGGCGCTCCGGCTTGCGAGTTCGGTCAGCGCGTCGACGTTCGCCTGCCGCTCCAGCTCCTTTTCGTAGTACTTGATCTCGGTGATGTCATTGAGCACGCCGACGAAATGGGTAGCCATGCCTTCGGCACCGGGCACGGGCGCGATATGGATGTCGTTCCAGAACAGCGAGCCGTCCTTGCGGTAGTTGCGCAACAACACCGATGCCTCCTCGCGCCGGAGCACAGCTGCCCGGAGGATCTCGATGCCCGGCTGCTCGGTGTCGTCGCCCTGCAGGAAACGGCAGTTCCGACCGACGGCCTCGTCGATGCTGTAGCCGCTAATGCGCTCGAACGCCGGATTCGCATATTCGATTTTCCCTTCCAGATCGGTGATCAGGATGGCATTGACGCTCGCCTGGATGGCCCGGTTACGCAGCCGCAAGGTCTCTGCTGCCTCCCTCTGTTGGGTAATGTCGACACCCATCCCGCTGACGCAGCGCCGCCCGTCGATTACGATGCGTACCCCATTGAAGAAATAAGGAATCCGCCTCCCGTCCTTCGTGTACAGGTCGGCCTCGATCGACGCGTTTCCCTCCTGCAGCACCTGTTTGATGCGTTCGGCGACCTGTCTTTTCTCCTCGTCACCGGCGACGAAATCCAGCGGATGCGCTCTCGCCACTTCTTCGTGGGAATATCCGCTGACGATCTCGAGACTCCGGTTCCACCTGATATACCGGCCGTCCTCGTCGAAGAGGTAGACGATACCCGGCAGGCTGTCGATGATCTTTTGCGAAAGATGCAATTCCTTCTCCCGCTGTTCAAACTCCAGCCGCAGGCTGCGGTTCGCGTAGCGCAGCTCCAAGTCGCGTTCATCGACCTGGTCCTGCAGGAGGTCAAGATGCTCACGCAGTTCGAGCTGCGCCACGACCTGCCGGCTGAGCACGCGCAGTGCCGTGAGCTGCAGCTCGCTCAAGGTCCGCGGCACGCGGTCAAGCACGGCGAGGCTTCCCAGTACCGAGCCATTTCTGGCGCGAAGCGGAGCACCTGCATAGAAGCGAATATAGGGCGGGTCCGTGACCAGCGGATTCCTGGCGAACTCGGGGTCCTCCAGTGCGTCCGGAACGAGGAACACGTCTTCCTGCCGGATGGTATTGCGGCAGAACGCGATTTCCACCGGAGTCTCTTCCACGTCCAGGCCCAGTCGGGACTTGAACCATTGCCGCTTTTCGTCAAGCAGAGAGATTATTGCCATCGGTGTCTTGCAGATGCCGGCAGCCAGCGACACGATATCGTCGAACTGCGGTTCCGGCGCGGTATCCATGATCTTGTACCGCGCCAGCGTTTCAAGGCGCAATCCGTCGACGAAGCTACCGGGTGTTTCCATGGATCGCAGGATAGAGAGGGAAAATATGACCGGGGGCATATGATTGAAGCTTATTCGACGCAAGCATTTCATAAACGTTCGTTGCTTCGTTCTGGGTACCCTGCGGCAACCAGGCATTGATCCCCGTAAAAAAGCGGGACTACGCAGCCGCCGTTTATCCGTGTAAGCTGTTCAACAAGAAATGCCCCGGCGCTATTTCACCTATTCACGTTCCATGAAAAACAGCATCATATGAAACCAGAAGTCATCGACACCCTGATCTCCCCGGAAGGCCGCCTCGATATCCTGTCAAAAACCGAAGTTGCCAGGCTGCTCGATACCAGCCAGGGAGGGCTGTACAACATCTTCCGCAATTGTTCGCTCGCCGTCTTGAATTGCGGCAACGCGCTTGACGATGGCAAGGAACTGCTGGAACGCTACAAGTCCTTCGACATCAGCATCATTCAGCGCGAGCGCGGCATCAAGCTCGACATCAAGGGCGCGCCGGCGAATGCCTTCGTTGACGGCAAGATGATCAAGGGCATACACGAACACCTCTTCGCCGTGCTGCGCGACGTGATCTATGTGAATGACGAGATCAACGCCAATCCCAAGTTCGACCTGTCGACCCCTGAAGGCACGACCGACGCGGTGTTTCATATCCTGCGCAACGCGGGGGTACTGCGTGCGATCACCAATCCCAATCTGGTGGTCTGCTGGGGCGGTCACTCGATTTCGCGCGAAGAGTACGACTACTCGAAGAAAGTGGGTTATGAGCTGGGGCTGCGCGGCCTGGACATCTGCACCGGCTGCGGCCCGGGGGCAATGAAGGGGCCGATGAAAGGTGCGGCCGTCGCGCATTCCAAGCAGCGCATCGCCAACGGCCGTTATCTCGGCCTGACCGAACCCGGCATCATCGCCGCCGAATCACCGAACCCGATCGTCAACGATCTGGTCATCATGCCCGACATTGAAAAGCGGCTCGAGGCATTCGTCCGCGCCGGGCACGGTATCGTCGTGTTCCCTGGCGGAGCAGGCACCGCAGAAGAGATCCTGTACGTGCTGGGCATCCTGCTGCATCCGGACAACGCGGCCCAGCCCTTCCCGCTGATCTTCACGGGACCGGAAAGCGCAAAAGACTATTTCACCCAGATCGACCACTTCATCGGCGAAACCCTGGGGCCGGAAGCGCAGCGCCGCTACAAGATCATTGTCAACGACTCGCAACGCGTTGCGCAGGAAATGCACGCCGGCATCAAGCAGGTACGGGAATACAGGAAGGAACGCAGCGACGCCTATTACTTCAACTGGCTGCTGAAGATCGACCACGAGTTCCAGAAGCCGTTCGAACCAACGCATGCAAACATGCGCAATCTGCACTTGCACAAGAACCAGGAGCGGCACCTGCTTGCGGCGAACCTGCGGCGTGCATTTTCCGGTGTGGTGGCGGGCAACGTGAAGGACCAGGGCATCCGGGCGATCGAGAAGCATGGCCGCTTCGAAATCCACGGCGACGCCAGCATCATGGGGCCGATGGATGCGCTGCTGACGTCCTTTGTCGCCCAGCACCGGATGAAGCTGCCGGGGAAAGAATACAATCCCTGCTACACGATCATCAAGTAAGGCAGTTCTCGGCTACGATGGCTTTTCGGGCGACGAATTGCGAAAGCATGCGGGCGTAAGCCTTTCAATAGGCGGCCGTCTGTTTCTCAGCCGGCCGCCTCGATCGATCCTGCGCCGAACAGCAGCGATTCCACCGCACGCTCGAACACGGGCGCATATTCCACCGGCACGATGATTTCCTCGCGCAAGGCTTCCAGCAGCGCCGCCGGTGTATAGGCGACGAGCACCGGTTTCCTGTCCTGCTTGAACAGGTAGAGCGAGCGGTGCGTGCTGATCCAGACAAGTTGCCCCTGGATGTTGCTGCCATCGACTGCGCGGAACGCCACACGCGTTCCCAGCAGATAGGTCTGCATCAGAAATTCGCGGTCCGCCGCCGAGGAGTTGACGGTATTGAGCCCGAGGTTGATCTCGGCCTTTACGCCGTGCTTCGCAAATATTGCCTCGATCATCTCTTCGCGCGGGGCCGGCGGCTCCGGCAGCTCCCATGAAGCGCGATCCCAGCTGATCACGAGCCGCGAAAACTCCGCGCGCAGGGCATCCAGCGATGCCTGCGCAGACGCCGTCTTGGCAGGCGTGCGCAGTACGTGGGTATGCATGTCGACCAGGAGATCGAGGATTTGCTTCGATTCTTCGTCGGGCAGCTGGATGATGTCGAGCGCTTTGCGCAGGCGCTTCACGAGGTCGGGCAACAGGCGCATCAGCACCGGCCGGTCCTGCTGCGATTTTTCCTGCACGCTCCACACCAGTTCCGGCAAGGCGGCATGAAACTGCCGGTACATGCTCTGAGGCTCGTCCGGAGGAATGTTGGCAAGCCGGTCTTCCCACGCCGCGTGAACCAAAACATGCGGCCAAAGCATGATGACGATGTCCGAAATGCGCTTGTCGACGTTCAGCGGCACCAGCACATCGCACAGCCCCTTGGTTGCATTGGTCAGGAGCACGCTGAACCGTTCGGCCTCCTCGACCGCCTCGATACCGCGCGCAATATGGCTGTCGTCCTGGCGCAGGTAGCCGGCGAGGAATTGTTCGAAGTCCCGCACGCCTTCAGCGAACACCGACGTATCGGTGTCGAATCCGGCCAGCACCTTGTCGACGACGCGTTCGATCTCCGCCGCCAGGGTTTGCCCGGCAGATGACGCCGGGTCGGCCGCTACGGCCGCAGTACTCATACGGTTGAGCAGTTGCCGCGCCGGGTGCTCTTCATCATGCATCAGATCGGGTTCAAGCAGCGCGGCCTTCAGAATGGGTACCTGCAGGCGCCCGATATGCCGGCGCAGTTCCGCAGGAATATGTTCATCCTCCTGGATGAACTCGAACAGCATGGACACGACGTCGATCGTCATGCGTTCCATTATCGATGCGCCGCCAAGATCCAAGCGTTCGCGCAGCGCGGGCAAGATATTCGCCCCGGCCGCGCTTTTGTCGACGACCGGCTGTCCGCTCGCTGCCTTGCTCTGGAACTGGTTCAGTTGCTCCACGAGAGGATTGCCGATCCCTTCCGTCGGCCGGCCCTTCGGTACTTCACCGTTCAGGCCGAGGATGGCTTTTGACGGCGAGAACATCTTGCGGATGAAGTCCTGGACTGTCTCCGGGCCGTTCCCGTTCGTTACGCCATTTCCCGCGCCGCCGCCCACGCCATTTGCCGCACTATTACCGCCGGCGCCGCCGAAACCGGCCGCATTTGCGGGCATTCCCTGCAGCGTTTCGAGCACGCGCTGCAACCCGGGCAGTACGCGTGACGTGAGATGCGGATCGACGGGAGGCGCGCCGAAATAACGCTGCGTATACGCGGAGCGCGAGCGCTGTGCCTGGAATTTGCCGCTTACCCCCGAAGCTTCAAACACTTCACGAATGGAGTTGTAGTAGCCCGGCAGATGCTCCGCCAGCGCGTTCGACAGGTGTTCGAACAGCACCTTGGCCTTTGCCTCGTCGCTTGCGGTTTCCTTGATCGCTTCGTAAAGCGCGCGGGCCAGCAGATACGGGCGGAACGGGTTCTCGCGTTCCTTCGCTTCATGCTGTCCGTGCATCTGCGCAATGATCACATTGAGGCGGCCAATGTTCTCCTCGTTCGCGTCGCGCATGCGTTGCGTCAGCCGGCCGACTTCGATCTGGTGGGTGACGACTTCATCGTCGATCAGCGACAGCTCATCCGCCGACAACTTGCGCATGCCCGGTCGCAGGTCGACATACATCGTCTGCATCGCGCGGTCGAGATTGGTGCGGAACAGTGCATCGATCCGGCGCAGGAAGACGTTGCCGTCCTGCCTAAGGAAGTGCCGAACGGAGGTGAGCGCGGAATGGTCAAGGCCGGACTTGGCCTCGGTCAGCTTTTCGACGATGTTCTTGTCGGTGTCCTGCATGGCGCGCTGCACAACGGCGAGAAAGCCGAACAGGGCGCGCTCCTTCGCTGCCTGGAAAAGTCGCTTGAATTCTGTATCTGCCATGCGTTCGAAGGTGGATGTGGCAATGGCATATATATTATTCGCAAAACGCGACTGTGTATCTTTTTGGAAACCAGAATCGCATCCAATTCGTTGAGACATGTCATCGGCTTGCCGAAAAAGATACAGTTCCCCTTACTGGCGCGTTACTCCTGTGCAAGTAACGCGAGTTCTTCAGGCCCGAGGTATGCCCACTCCCCCTCTTGCAGCGCCAACTGGTCAAGGGTGAGTCGGCCGATCGCCGTTCGCTGCAATGCAGCACAATGATTGCCGGCAGCTGCCAGCATGCGTTTGACCTGGTGGTACTTGCCCTGCTCCAGCACAATCTCCAGGTGCCGGTCGTCCATCTTGCGGCACGACTTCGCCGCGATCGGCGCCGGCTCATCATGCAACTGCACGCCGCCGAGCAGTCGCGCAACCAGTTCGTCAGTCACGGTCTCCGCAGCGGTGGCGACATAGAGTTTGGGCACATGCCGCTTCGGCGACGATTGCGCATGGATGAAGGCGCCGTCGTCCGACATCAGCAGCAAGCCCGTCGTGTCGTGGTCGAGCCGACCGACAGGCTGCACATCGCGCCACGTGAATTGTTCCGGCAACAGCGTCAGCACGCCGGGGTGATGGCTCGGCTTGCGCGAGCACTCAAAGCCGGGCGGCTTGTTCAATGCAAGGTAAACGTTCTCGCGATATACCCAGGTCTCGCCGAACACCGTGAACGACAGATCCTGCGTGTCGAAGCTCGCGCGATAGTCCGTCACCGTCTCGCCGCCGACGGACACTTCGCCATCGGAGACCAATTCTCGGCACCATTTGCGGCTGCCGAAGCCCTGCGATTGCAGGATGCGATCCAAAGTCAATTTAGCCATGGCGGCACTCTACCAGACAGGTCGCAGATTCGCGTCATTGGCACGCCAAATGGCTGCATGCCATGGCAATCGCAGGTATGATCTATTGAACAAAGAACCACACTCCACCTGCTTACCGTTTCGCAATGCCATCCAGCGACGCCCCCCTGATTGACGACAGCCATGCCGCCTTCATGCAAGGCGGCGTTTCCATCGGCGTGGCGGCCTGCAGCCGCGATGCCGTCCCGACACTCGTCCGCGCAACCGGCTGCCGCGTGCGCGACGACCGCCGGCCACTGACGGTCTTCGTTTCAGCCACGCAGGCATCGCCCGTATTGGAGTGCATACGCGACAACGGTGCGATCTCGGTGGTATTCAGTGAACCACCAACGCATCGCACGGTACAGATAAAGGGCCAGGATGCGCGGGTAAGCGGACTTTCCGAAGGCGACCTGCAGCTGGTTTTCGACTACCGCAACGCTTTTTCCCGCGTACTCGCACCGCTCGGATATGACCAGAAGCTGGTCCATACCCTGCTCGCCTTGCCGTCGGCAGATATCGTCGGCATCAGCTTCACACCGGTCGAAGCCTATTCGCAGACGCCCGGTCCCAATGCCGGGCAACCGCTGGCGAGGAAGGCATGACCATCAAGCTCGACGCCATCCGCGAGTGCTTCGAAGGCATTATCCCGGGGACGATGGCGACCGCCTCACCGGGCGGTACGCCCAACCTGGCCTACCTGTCGCAGGTACAGTTCGTCGACAGCGAGCACGTGGCGCTTTCTTATCAATTCTTCAACAAGACCCGCCAGAACATCATGGCCAATCCCCGGGCGTCGCTGTTGCTGACGCATCCGGTCACGGTCACGCAGTACCGCCTCATGGTGCGATACCTGCACACCGAGACGTCCGGCCCCGTGTTCGAAGCGATGAAGGCGAAGCTGGCCGGGATCGCGTCGCACACCGGAATGAGCGGGGTGTTCCGCCTGCTCGGTTCCGATGTCTATCGGGTGCTCGACATCCAGAAACTTGCCGGCGAATCGATCCCCGCGCCGGCGCCGCAACGCAATATGCTGGCGGCCCTGCGCGCTACCGGCGAACGCCTTGCCGCCTGTGGCGACCTTGACCGCCTGCTGGCGGAACTCCTTGCCTGCCTGGAACGGCAATTCGGCATCAGTCACGCAATGGTACTGATGCTGGATCAACCCGGCGCACGCCTCTATACCATCGCCAGCATGGGTTACGACGCCTCCGGCGCGGGCTCGGAAATCCCGCTCGGGCAAGGAGTGATCGGCGTCGCCGCCCGCGAACGCACGCCGATCCGGATCGGCCACATGGCGGCCGAGTATTCCTACAGCCGCGCGGTGCGCGAAGCCGCCGAGCAGAGCGACTGGGCAGGCGCACTGGAAACGGCGATCCCCCTGCCCGGCCTGCCCTCGCCCCGCAGCCAGCTCGCCGTGCCGATCACCGCCGGCCCGCGCCTGCTCGGCGTGCTATACGTCGAAAGCCCGCAGGATTTGCGCTTCACCTACGACGACGAGGATGCACTAGTCAGCCTGTCCATCCAGCTCGGCATGGCGATGGACGCGCTGCAGTCCGCGGCGGCAAACAGTCCGGAGGAATCCGCAGCGAGCCCGGCCGTGCCGCCGCGGCAGGAAGGCGTGCCGGTCCTGGTGCGCCATTTTCCGGAAAACGACAGCGTCTTCATCGGCGACGACTACCTGATCAAGGGCGTGGCCGGCTCCGTCCTGTGGACGCTGCTGTGCGATTACGCCGTCAGGGGCCGTACCGAATTCACGAACCGCGAGTTGCGCCTGGATGCGCGCATCCGCCTGCCGGACGTCAGTGACAACCTGGAAGCGCGCCTTATCCTGCTCGGAAAGCGCCTGGTCGACCGCCAGGCGCCGGTGCGCATCGAAAAAACCGGGCGCGGGCGCTTCCGTCTGTGCGTCCAGCGGCCGCTGCAGCTGCAAGCCGAATAGCGCCGCGCTACAATCTTGGTAACGGGTTGCCTCCTGACGGCGCCTGCCACCTGAATGACCTACGATTTCAACGACCTCCCGCCGAAACCCGTCCCGCCCGATTCGCCGGATGACTCCGAATGCTGCCACAGTGGCTGCGACCCTTGCGTGTACGACCTGCACGCCATGGCAATGGAACGTTACCGCACCGAGCTGAAGGCCTGGGAAGAGAAAATCGCCCTGCTGATGCGGGACGACAACATCAACATGCCCTAAAGGCGTCTCCTTGGAAACGGCGCCCGGCCGATTTCTTAAAACTTCATTCAATTCATCTTAAAAAAATCTTAAGCCCGCGCCGGGACTGATCCAACAGGCGTGTGACGCATTAGACTTCGCCGATCCTAAATTCGACGAGGGACAACATGAGTCGCATAGCCACAGGAAACAGTTCCGTATCAATGCTTGAATGCATGATGCTGATCCGGGCATACGAAGAGAAGCTCGCCGCATTGCATGCCTCCGAGGGCATGGCGGGCACCTGCACATCGGTCGGCCAGGAAGCGTCCGCGGTCGGCGTGGTTCGCGCGCTCGGCTCCGGCGACCGGATCCTTACCAATCACCGCAGTGCCGGTCACCTGCTCGCCCGCGGCGCCGATGCCGGCCGCATGATGGCCGAAGTCATGGGACGCGCGACCGGCTACTGCAAGGGCAAGAGCGGCTCGCTCCACATCTCGGCCAAGGAGCTTGGCGTCATCCTCACCTCCACCATCGTGGGCGGCGAACTGTCGCTGGCCACCGGCGTCGCGCTCTCGATGCAGATGCTCAGGCAGGACGGCGTCGTCGCCTGCTTCTTCGGCGACGGCGCGGCCTGCGAAGGCATCTTCCACGAATCGCTCAACCTGGCGTCGGTATGGGACCTGCCCATCCTCTACGTCTGCGAAAACAACCAGTGGCAGGCGTTCGTGCACCGGAACGAAACCATGAAGATCGACCACATCAGCGACTGGGCAGCCGGCTACGGCATGGAGTGCCGCACCCTCGACGGTAACGATGTCGAAGCAGTGTATGCCGCGGCGTCCGAAGCCGTCGCCACCATCCGCCGCACCGGCAAACCTTTCCTCCTCGAAACCTATACCTACCGCCTGCGCGGCCATTTCGAGCCGGATGACCAGTCTTACGTCGATCCGCAGGAGCTGGCCAACTGGCTTGCCAACGAGCCGATCTGCAAGTTGCAGGAGCGCCTGCTCAAAAGCGGGGCAATTACCCCGGCCGACATCGGCCGCATGCAGGCACACGCCGAAGCCCTCATCGAGCAGGCAGTCGCGTTCGCCAAGGCATCGCCCTATCCGGCAGCATCCGAACTCACCACCGACGTTTACGCGTAAGGAGCACCTCATGCCGCAGATCACAGTCAATGAAGCAATCGGCCAGGCGCTTGCCGAGGAGATGCGCCGCGACGCGAGCGTACTCATGTTCGGCGAGGGCGTCGCCACCAAGCGCAAGGACCTCGTGGAGGAATTCGGCAAGCAGCGAGTGAGGAACACACCGCTCGCCGAAGGCATCATCGCCGGCACCGCCGCCGGCGCCGCGGCGACCGGATTGCGTCCGGTCGTGGACCTGCTGTTCGCGCCTTTCCTCTGCTTCGCGATGGACGAGATCGTCAATAGCGCCGGCAAGCTGCGCTACATCTCCGGCGGGCAGTTCGAATTCCCGATGGTGGTGCTGGCGATGACCGGCGGCGGCTGGACCGTCGGCGCGCAGCACAACCACAACCTGGAAGCCTGGTTCGTGCACAGTCCCGGCCTCAAGGTGGTGATGCCCTCGAACGCCGCCGATTTCAAGGGTCTCTTGAAGTCCGCAATCCGCGACAACAACCCTGTGCTCTTCTTCGTCGACATGCCTCTCGGCTATGTGCCCGGCGAGGTACCGGAAGGCGAACATCTCGTCCCGCTCGGCAAGGCGGCAGTGTGCCGCCAGGGTGAGGACCTGACGATCGTCACCTACGCGAAGATGGTCAACACCTGCCTTCAAGCGGCGGATCGTCTCGCGGAAAGCGGAATCGTTGTCGAGATCATCGACTTGCGCACCCTCAAGCCGCTCGATGAGGAGACAATCCTGCGTTCCGTCCGCAAGACCGGCCGCCTGCTGATCGTGCATGAAGCAAGCCGCATGTGCGGCGTCGGCGCGGAGATCGGAGCCATCGTCGCGGAACATGCATTCGACGCGCTTAAGGCTCCCGTCATGCGCCTGACCGGCCCGGACGCTCCTGCGCCGTCAAGCTATGTGCTCGAGCAGGCATTCATGCCGCAGGCGGATGCCGTCGTCGCTGCCGCAACCAAACTGGCCGGCAGGGAAGCCACAACTGCGGCCCGTGAAGAAGAACTCGTTTGAAAACAAGGAAAGGAAAAATCATGCAAATCAATCAATCCACCACGGCCGCGCCCTTTTCCAATGTCGGCGCCATCTGGCTCAAGCTCGCCGTCCTCTACCTCATCGTCGGCGTCGGACTCGGCATCATGATGGGTGCCAGCGAAAACTTCACCATGCGTCCGGTCCACGCGCACATCAACCTGCTTGGCTGGGCGACGATGGCGCTCGCCGGCCTCATTTACAGCGTGTATCCGCAGGCCGGAGAAAGCCGTCTGGCGAAAGCGCACTTCTGGCTCAACAATGTCTCCCTGCCCGTCATGGCGATCTCACTTGCCTTCGTCCTGACTGGCGAACGCGGCGTAATCCCGGTGCTTGCAATCTCCGAGATCGTGGCAGCGGCGGGCATCCTTGTCTTCGCTGCCAACATCTTCCTCAACCTCAGAAAGTAATGTGCCGCCCGAAGCGTCAGCAGACCGCGCTGCTGTCCTGAGTTGAAAGTTCGTTGACAGGTAAAAAACCGCGTGCGGCGAACGCGGCTTTTTGCTTGTCGACATCACTTTGATCGGTTCACGCAGTTTTGCGTACCCCGAGTTTTGCCAGGGCCTCCTGATCAGCCATTAACAATGCACTGTCGCTTCCTCACGCCTGCCCTTCAGGAAACAGCAAACGAAAAACCGTCCCATTTGGACTGCTGTCCACTTCAGCCCGTCCGCCATGTAACGCCATGATAGTCTGCACGATCGCCAGCCCCAGGCCGGCCGATGTCGCGGAACCGCTACGTGCCTGATCGGCACGAAAAAATCGGTCAAATATCCGTGGAATATGGCTGGGATCGATCACCGGGCCCGGATTCGTTACAGTCACCGCGACGGCTCCGTCGCGCAGGGACGTCTCCAGACGGATAATGCCTCCTGCCGGAGTATGGCGGATTGCATTTGCCACCAGATTATTGACCGCGCGCCGAAACAGTGTCGAGTCCGCCGACACTACATGCCCGGCATCCACCGCGATCTCCACGCCCGCATCTTCGGCAATACCCTCAAAGTAATCAGCGATGCGCTGCAATTCAGTGCGGGCATCGAACGCTTGCTTGCGCACCGCGACTTGCGCATGATCGGCACGGGCAAGAAACAGCATGCTTTCGATCATGCGGGCCAGCCGTTCATACTCCTCCACATTCGACGCCAGCAGTGCCTGATAGTCGTCGATCGAACGCGATTGGGACAGCGCCACCTGGGTCTGCACCATCAAGTTGTTGATCGGCGTCCGGAAATCATGCGCCATGTCGGCAGAGAATTGCGACAGCCTCTGGAAGCTGTTGTGCAAGCGGTCCAGCATCGCATTGAACGATTGCACCAGGATCTGCAATTCCTGCGGAGCGGCTGTTGCATCCAGCCGCATATCCAGGCGTTGGGCGGTGATGGAATGTGCTTGCCGCGCGATCAACCGTATCGGCCGCAGCCCCCGGCGAACCAGCACATATCCCAGCAGTCCCGCCAATAATGCCCCGGCAAACACTGCCGCCCATACCGTGGTGCGGTAGGTGCCTAACAGCGCGTTGGTGGCTGATGTGGTGCGCGCGACGATGATTCGGACCTGCTCGTTTCCTTGTCCGCCGAGCGCGCCCCAGGCGGCCACGACGCGTGCCGACAGGTCCGGCTTGATCTGCCACGTGCGCAACGAGACCTTGTCAGGTATCCGATGGACAGGTACGACAGGCAGCGCAGGCAGCGCAGGCAGCGACTCCCAATTCGCTTCACTTTCCATCAGGCGTTGGCTGTCGGCCGAGCGCAGCGCAAGGAATAATCCGTCGCGCCCTGCCACTGCATCGATGAAGCGATGGGGGTCCTGGCGTATGTTCTGGACCGAAGGGGTCTCCTCCAGAAGATGGCGAATGTAACCGACCTTCTCCAGAAGATCCGCTTCGTCCCTCGCCGCCAGTTGCATCGCCAGAGAGTTGTACAGATACATTCCGACTGCGGCGAAGGTCAGCATCGCGACGCCGGCAAACAACGCGCTCAGCCTTGCCGTCAATGACGTAAAACGCGGCAGCTTCACCCACGTTCCTCCAGCACATACCCCATACCGCGCACCGTATGAATCAACTTTTTCGGATAGGGCTCATCGATCTTGGCACGCAGACGGCGCACGGCGACATCGACGACATTGGTGTCGCTGTCGAAGTTCATGTCCCAGACCTGGGACGCAATCAGCGTTCGCGACAACACCTCGCCTTTTCGTTGCGCCAGGAGATGAAGCAACGCAAACTCCTTCGCAGTAAGGTCGATGCGCTTGCCGCAGCGCGCCACGCGCCGCTTCAGCACGTCGATTTCCAGGTCCGCAATTGCAATCCGCTCCGAGTCGCGCAAAGGGCCTCGTCGCAGCAGAGTGCGAATCCGCACGACGAGTTCGGCAAATGCAAAGGGCTTTACCAGGTAATCATCCGCCCCCAACTCCAATCCCTTGATGCGATCCGCGACGTCGTCGCGCGCTGTCAGGAACAGCACAGGGGTGTCTTGGGTTTTGCGCAATTCGTGGACGACTTGCCAGCCGTCCAATCCCGGAAGCATCACGTCCAGTACGATCAAATCATAGGTTTCTGCCTGCGCCAGATGCAATCCGTCGGCCCCGGTGCACGCCCAGTCGACGACAAAGCCGGACTCCGTGAGTCCCTTGCGCAGGTACTCCCCGGCCTTCGGTTCATCCTCCACTACCAGAATACGCATACCCGCCCTCAGATCGCTTTTCCGCCATTTTCCATCATCCGGATCACCGGAAAGATTACAAAACTGTAATGATACTGTCAGAGTCCCGTCGCAGTTCCAGCATTACACTGCGCCCGATGAGTCCATTCAGGTCATCCCGGAACTCTCCCATGCAGGAAGCTTGTCGAACCCTGAAACACGACATCGAGCGCGACGTCGTAGTACGTTTCTTGTGTCTTTCGACCGTATGCCAGACAAAAAAATGAATCGTTTAGTCAAGACATTATTGATATGGGTGCTCATCCTTGTGCTTCCGGCACAGGTGACGGCTTCCACCATCAAGTCGGCTTGCGGTTCGATTCACCAAACAGTATCTGCCAACGCTGAAATCTCGCATCAGCATTCCTCTCACGGCTTGGACGACCAGCGCGATCATCCGCATCATCATGGCGTGGAGGATGGCGGGGCTGGGGATCAATCAACGCCGAAGCAGTCCAAGTCGTCCGGCAAATTCAAGAGTTCTTATTGCAGCGCATGCGCCGCGTGTTGCACCGCCGCCGCGGTCGCGTCCGCCCCATTGCATTGGACGTCCGCCAACAGCATCGCATTTGCGCCGGTCGCCACGCCTGTCTCCTCGTTCACCGGATTCATTCCGCCCGGCCTCGAACGCCCTCCCCGGCTGCTCGCCGTCTGATTCACCGAGCTGCCCGGGCTGTGTCAAGTAATGAAGGCTTGCACGCCAGGGGCTTTTCTATCGATATGCGCACTATCGCGCCCGCCCTACCGTTTCAAGGAAATCATGTCACCTGAACGCTGGATGGCAATTGCCATACTGGTAACGCTACCTGCCGCCGTTACCGCACAAGAGAAACCGCGCGCCGCCGATCCGACTGATCCGGCCGCAGCGGCTGCCCCGTATCGCTACGAATCGGTGTTCAGCCGCTACCAACCGATACCGGATTCCGAAGAAGCTCCGGAGAACCTATG
The DNA here is from genome assembly GCA_966212545.1 of uncultured Noviherbaspirillum sp. Classification (GTDB taxonomy): domain Bacteria; phylum Pseudomonadota; class Gammaproteobacteria; order Burkholderiales; family Burkholderiaceae_D; genus Noviherbaspirillum. Next base: position 35,991 of record CBIHRW010000020.1, on the reverse strand, counting down.
GCGTGCCGCCAATGAGGAAATGGGGAAACTCGGTGGCCACGCCGGTCATGTAAAGGCGACCACCGGTATAGCCCGCTCCGATACCGCGCCTGCGCCACCACAACACGAAGGAGCATCGTCATCGGGTCATGCGCGCCATGGCATGGATCACAAGAACAAAGGAAAGTAAGCATGCCTTTACCAACACAACATACACAACGCTTCAAACCGGTTGCCCTTGCCTTGTCGGCACTGATGCTGACCGGCTGCGCGACATTTTCCAGCGACGGCGGCCTGGACAGCGTTTCCGCCATCGTGAAGGAGCGAACCAGTCAGAGCGTGCGTCAGGCGAAAACGGACAAAGAGATATCTGCAACGGACGCCGCGGTCAATGAACTGCTCGGCAAGCCGCTGACCCCTGATAGCGCCGTGCAAATTGCCTTTCTGAACAACAAGGGCTTGCAGGCCTCGCTGGCGGAACTGGGAATTGCCGAAACCGATCTGGTGCAAGCCGGCCGTATGCGCAATCCCAGTTTTACCTTCAGCCGTTTGCGAGAAGGGCATGACGTCGAGATCGAGCGCAGCATAATGTTCGACCTGGTTGGTTTGCTGACCATTCCCTTGCGCACCAACATCGAGGCGCGCCGCTTCGAGCAGGCCAAGCTGCAGGCGGCGTCGCAGGCGGTGCGCTTGGCCGCCGATGCCCGCAAAGCCTATTTCAACGCAGTGGCCGCCCGGCAGACCGAGCAGTACATGGAACAAGTGCTGACCGCAGCCGAAGCCGGCGCCGAACTGGCCAGGCGCATGCGTCGCGTCGGCAACTGGAGCAAGCAGGACCAGGCACGTGAACAGGCGTTCTACGCCGACGCGGTCGCCCAGGCAGCACGCGCGCGCCATAACGCCGCCGCAGCGCGGGAGCAATTGACCCGCATGATGGGGTTATGGGGAAGCCAAGCCGCCTACCGACTGCCGGAGCGCCTGCCGGATCTGCCGAAGGCGGCGAAAGAGAGTGCCGATCTCGAGGCACAGGCGATGCAGCAGCGGCTGGATGTCCAGATGGCCAAACGCGATGCGGAGGCGACTGCCAGCGCGTTGGGTTTGTCCAAGGCAACCGGTTTCATCAACGTCCTGCATGCGGGCTACGCCAACAGGAGCGAGACAGAAGCCCCGCGTGCAAACGGCTACGAGATCGAGCTTGAGCTGCCGATCTTCGACTGGGGCCGCTCCAGGACCGCCAAGGCTGAAGCGGTCTACATGCAGTCTCTCCATCGCATGGCGGATACCGCTGTCCGCGCGCGTTCGGAAGTGCGCGAAGCGTACTCCGCCTACCGCACCGCGCACGACCTCGCGAAGCACTATCGCGATGAGATTGTGCCGCTGCGCAAAAAAATATCGGACGAGATGCTGCTTCGCTACAACGGCATGCTGGTCGGCGTCTTTGAACTGCTCGCCGATGCGCGCACCCAGGTCAACAGCATTAATGCGGCGATCGAAGCGCAACGAGACTACTGGCTGGCCGATACCGAGCTGCAGATGGCGATCAATGGCAGCGGCGGAGCAATGACACAAATGCGTGGCGGCTCCGCGGCAGCCGAAGCAGGTGGCGGACATTAAACGAAAGGGATGGCAATGGTTTCACGTAGAAATTTCTTCATGGGTGCCGGCGCGGTCGCGCTGGGCGCCGGATTGGTGAGCACGGCCGGTGCGGCCTCGCTGCCGGAAGCGCCATTGATGAGCGACGCCACCACTCAGCCGCCGTTGATGCCGGCCAGCGGTCGCCTGTACAACCCGGTAGTCACGCTGAACGGCTGGTCCCTGCCCTGGCGCATGAAGAACGGCGTCAAGGAGTTCCACCTGGTGGCCGAACCGGTGGTGCGCGAACTGGCGCCGGGCATGAAAGCCCACCTGTGGGGCTACAACGGCCAGTCGCCCGGGCCGACGATCGAAGTGGTCGAAGGCGACCGCGTCCGCATTTTCGTGACCAACAAGCTGCCGGAACATACCAGCATCCACTGGCACGGACAGCGTCTGCCCAACGGCATGGACGGTGTGACCGGGCTGACGCAGCCTGGCATCCCGTCTGGCAAAACTTTCGTCTACGAGTTTATCGCCAAACGCCCCGGCACCTTCATGTATCACCCGCATGCGGATGAGATGACGCAGATGGCGATGGGCATGATGGGATTCTGGGTCACACATCCGAAAAACCCGGATTTCATGAAAGTCGACCGCGATTTTGTTTTCTTGTTGAACAACTTCGATATCGAGCCGGGCAGCGCGACACCGCGCGTCAATACGATGCTCGACTTTAACCTGTTTGCCTTCAACAGCCGGGTCTTCCCGGGCATCGACCCAATGGTTGTACGGCAAAACGATCGCGTGCGCATCCGTTTCGGCAACCTGACGATGACCAACCACCCGATCCACTTGCACGGACACGAGTTCGTGGTGACTGGCACCGACGGCGGCTGGACAAACCCGTCATCACGCTGGCCAGAGGTCACGACCGACGTCGCGGTCGGCCAGATGCGCGCGATCGAGTTCGATGCCACCGATCTCGGCGACTGGGCGTTCCATTGCCACAAGTCGCATCACACGATGAACGCGATGGGCCATGACGTGCCGACGATGATCGGCGTGGACCATCGCGGCGTGGTCCAGAAAATCAACAAGCTCGTGCCCGACTACATGGTGATGGGCGAACGCGGCATGGCCGACATGGGCGAGATGGAAATGCCGCTGCCCGACAACACCCTCCCGATGATGGGCGGCCAAGGTCCATTCGGCGGCGTGGAAATGGGCGGTATGTTCACCGTCGTGAAGGTACGTAAAGACCAGAAACCGGGGGATTACAAAGATCCGGGCTGGTACAAGCATCCGGCCGGTACCGTCGCGTACGAATGGAAGGGACCGGTGCCGGAGCCGGCGCGCAACAAGTCGCCGGGCGGCCAACTGGCAGCACCGGTGAACAGTCCGGATGGCGTTGAACTGAAGGCTCGGAAACCGGCGGACCATGGCGGCCACGGCGGCCATTAATCACCGTTCTAGAAAATCAATACACAACCGGAGGAAATGAAATGAAAAAACAATCCAATCAAACTTTTTCCATGGCTGCTGCCGTCGTTGCGCTTTCTGCCGCGCTCTCCACAACCGTGCAGGCGCACGGCGATGTCGAACATAAGACCAAAGAAAATGCGCCGATTTCGACTGAAGAACACGCATTCGGGAAGCAAGGCAATCCCAAGAAAGCGACGCGCATCATTGCAATCGACATGTCTGACACGATGCGCTTCGGCCCCGCAGATATCACCGTCAAACAGGGAGAGACCGTCAAGTTCGTGGTCACGAACAAGGGAAAGATGATGCACGAAATGGTGATCGGCACCATGGACGAGCTGAAGGAACATGGGGAGATGATGAAAAAGCACCCCGGCATGGAGCATGACGAGCCGTACATGTCGCATGTCAGCCCGGGGAAAAAGCAAGACCTGGTGTGGCAGTTCACCAAGGCGGGCGAGTTCTACTACGCCTGCCTGATCCCGGGCCATTTCCAAGCGGGGATGGTTGGAAAAATCAAAGTCACGAAAGGATAGCCCATTGGCCGTGCCCTCCATGCCGGTGGACTCCCCCCGGATGAAAGGGCATCGCCAGGATCCCTTCGATGTACATCGCACACGCCGGCAGCCGCCACCCGGTCTGCCGGCATGACAACGGAAACTAAAAGGACTTCAGATGAACAAGATGGCGAAACTCACAATGGCGGCAGCATTCCTTGCCTCTGCGCCGTTCAGTGTCTATTCCGCTGCACATTCAGCGGCACCGACCGCATCGGCAGAATCGACGGCCTCAATGTCGGAAGGCGAAGTGCGCAAGGTCGACAAGGCTGCCAGGAAAATCACGATCAAGCACGGCGAACTGAAGAACCTCGACATGCCGCCGATGACCATGGTGTTCCAGGTCAAGGATCCTGCCATGCTCGACCAGGTAACGGCCGGCAACAAGATCAGCTTCGTCGCGGACAAGGTCGGCGGCCAGTTCACTGTGACCAGGATTGAAGTAAAGAAGTAATGCAACCGCCGGCCGACGAAACGGAAGGATAGAGATCTCCGCGATCGGCAGGCATTCAGATGGCGTTCTTGAGATGTCGACGACCGGCATCTCGGTACCTACTTGGCATGGAAGCGAGCTCCAGAATGGCGTTCGCTTTTTTTATTGGAAGGGAGTGAATCAAATCGTCGTTTGTCATGCGATTTGTATGAACAAATATTCAAGATGCCGCTCTTATCGGTGAAATGGCACGGCGCATAGTGATTGCACTGCCGGCCAAGAACAGGGAGGAATTGAAGTACGCCTTCTTTAATCATTCCTTATCTTGGAGATCATCATGGCACAACAACAGTTTGAATCCTGTATAGAAGCCTGTAACACCTGTGCGGATGCTTGCGATTTCTGCGCGGCATCCTGCCTGCAGGAGCCTGATCCGAAAGCTATGGCGCGCTGCATCGCACTGGACATGGATTGCGCACAGATATGCCGCCTTGCCGCGTCTTATATGGCCAGGGGGAGCGAGTTCGCCAGCGCCGTGTGTCAGTCCTGTGCCGACATCTGCGAAGCGTGCGGTGATGAATGCGCCAAACATCCGATGCAGCACTGCCAGGATTGTGCGCAAGCCTGCAAGCGCTGCGCGGACGAATGCCGTCGGATGGCAGGGGTAATCCCGGGACCACAGCGTGGAACGTCAGCCGGAGCGACCACGCATTGAGCCGGCGTCAGGCAGATGCACGTTGCAATGATGAGTCTGCTGCCTGCCGTGACAACTGGTGCTTTCCATCGGTTCGTACGGGAATACCCTTCACACAAAGTGCTTGACCTTTCACTCACCGAGGAGCAAAAACAAAAAAAGGTGAATGAGAAGGAGACGGCGTCGGCATCGGTTTGGTGAATCCGCAGGCGCTCGACGGGCTTGAGACGCATCGACTTACACTGCGCCCACTGGAGCACAAGATCACGTTCCGAACCCTGGCATTGCAGGCATCGAACTCTCCTTTGTCCCGACCTGCGCAAGCGTTCCTGGCCAAGGCAAAGAGCGTTCTTGCATCAGCCTCTAAACCGACCCGCAATCCGCTCAGGCGGTCGCGAGGCAGCGCTTCGGTCTGACACGCTCCACGGTGGCTGCGATGCGCTCGGCCCGCATGGCGTGCTGAAGCGTCGGGATCGATCCCCCGGCCTTGTACTGGAAGCCCACTCGAAGCGCGTCACCCGTTTCAACGCGGACAGGATCGGCAAGCGGCAGCACCATGTAGTGGTTCAGCCAGTCGATGGTGCTGCCCTGCTTCATCAGCACTGCCAGGATGTTCTTGGTGATGAAGCGCAGCGCATTCACTGTACCCGCGCGCGCTGCAATGAACGCCCCCTCCCACTGGATCGTCTCGCCGGTATCCTGGTTGAAGTCCAGGATGCTGTAGACAGAAGGCGCCGCCAGCTCCACGCTGGCCGGCATCAGGACTGTCGGCTCCTGGAACTGCACGATCGGTGCCTGGTAACCGCAGAAATCATAGTCCTGCTGCAGCGGCTGGACCGCCAAGATGACGGCCTCCGGAATGAAGACCGGGAGTTTGCTGCCGAATCGCGCCCGGTAACGCCGCTTGAACGCTTCGATCATCTGCACCTGTTTTTCGCGCAGCATACCAACATGGATCATTTCGCAGATCACAACGTCCACCGGCTCCGGGGGCAGGTACTCGAAGGCGTCTGCGTGAATGACTTCCACCTTATGCCCTTCCCGATTTTGAGAAAGCAAGCGACGCGATTCGGCGACCAGTTCCGGGTTGAACTCCACGCACCAGACCTTGTCGGCCTTGGCGGCCGCAAACCAGGACAGGACGCCGGTTCCGCCACCCAGCTCGAGGACTTTCGCGCCCGGGAAAACGGCCGCGTCGATCGCCGCCTTGAAACCCTGCATCCGGCGGGCGTCCATGAGCATGTTGTGGTGATAGTGCAGAGGGATGAATTGTCCCAGGTAGCAGCTCTCGATCTCGCGTTCGGTCAGCATGTCTCTCCCTGTTGATATGGTTGTGCATCCGCGGCGGGACATGCCACCGCGCTTGTCATTCATGCAGCCTATTATCGTTCGCCCGAAAGAAAACAAACCGGCAAGCTGTGGCCGGAAACCACGCCTATTCATTTCCCTATTCATTGCATTACTGGCACTTGGTACGGGATTTGCATATCTCCGCTTGACCTGGCTCAATTCAAGGCCATAACAGCAATTTTTCTCTAAGTTTGGAAAAAGGCCCGAAAATGATCGTGCATCGACTCAATACCGCTGACATGACGCAAACCATCCCTTTTCCGCCGCCGCAGCACAACACGGCGACGGTCCATGATTTGCGCTCGCGCTGCTCCGCCTGCAGCATGCATCAGCTCTGTCTGCCGATGGGCCTGAATGAATTGGACATGGCCAAGCTGGACCAGATCATCGGCCGCCGCCGCAAGGTGCCGCGCGACACCCATCTGTACCGCGTGGGCGACCCGTTCACCAATCTGTACGCGATCCGGTTGGGGCATTTCAAGACCCACCAGATCAACCCCAGCGGCGACCAGCAGATTACGGGCTTCCAAATGGCCGGCGAGCTGCTTGGCATGGACGCGATCAGCACCGACCGCCACCATTGCAATGCGGTTGCGCTGGAAGACAGCGAGGTTTGCGAGATCCCGTTTGCACGCCTCGAAGCGCTGTTCGCGGAAATGCCGACGCTGCTGCATCACTTCCACCGCATGATGAGCCAGGAAATCACACGTGAGCAAAGTGTCATGCTCCTGCTGGGCAATATGCGCGCGGAGCAGCGTTTCGCTGCCTTCCTGACCAATTTGTCCGCACGCTACTCGGTGCGCGGCTACTCCTCCACCAGCTTCCAGCTGCGGATGACACGCGAGGAAATCGGGAATTACCTGGGATTGACGATCGAAAGCATCAGCCGCCTGCTCTCCAAGTTCAAGAAGCAGGGCTGGATCAAGGTCAACAACCGCGAACTGGATCTGCTCGATACGACCACGCTCAAGGCCGTAGCGGCAGGTACCCGGAGCTGCAGCTGAGTTCTCTCAAGAATTGTCGCCAAACGCCGCTCAAGATGTTCGCGGAATGCGACGATAGGCAATGTAAGCACAGCGGCCGACACTGACGGAACGGAGGTGTGACATGGAAAAGCGGACCAAACCCAGGCGGAAGCAAGAGCCTAGGCCGGTAGTGCAGCCTGTTCCTTCCGTATTCACCACATCGTCCTCGAGCAAGGATATCCGGCGCCAGCTCGGCTGGGGACTGGTGGAATTCGCAAGGAAAGGCGCACTTCGCTGAGGTGCACCACACGACGCAGCGCCGCCAGGCATCATGGCAAATACCTGGAGAATCAGCAACTTACAGAAAATACCGGCAGCTAGAGCAGCTGCCGTTTTTCATTCGGCACGCCGATCAGGTAGCAGGTCAGCATGCTGGCCAACGCGCAGAACAGCCAGAAACAGAAGAAGCCGACCGTATAGACAGCCAGGGGCTTGATATCCGGATAAGTGCTGAACAGCGACAAGTCGTAAGGATCGAACATCGAGAAGAAAAAACCCTCCGCGACGATAGCCACCAGAAACGACGGCCACAAGACGACCATCATCAGTCGCGCCATCAACCTACCCTCCTTTCACTCCGAACAATCGGTGTAAAGCCTGTACCGGGATACAGCACGGTCACGTGTCTTCTTCCCACTTTCGGACAATTGACATTCCCAACTTTGGGAATCCTGTTCACGAGAATGAGAACGGCCGTGCTGCGGACATTGTGCACGAGCATTACATTTCGCGCTACGTGCTGGCCAATGTCCTGCGTCTTAATTCGGCGTCAGTGAATCGTCGGATCCGCCTGCAAATCGATCTGCTGCTGTTGCGGCCACATCCAATCGCCGCTCAGCCGCCAGTCGCGCTGCTCGCCCTCGATCTGCACGCGCCAGCGTGCAATGTCGAGCATTGGCAGGCGGATTGCAAACCTCCCCTGCTGGTCCGCCTGGACCAGCAATTTCAAATCCTTTGACGGCTGGGTCGAATGCACCAGCGTCACGTGCAGTTTGCCGGAGAACGGCTGCTTGTGACTGGCAATCGAGCCGACCAGTTTCCCACCTGCCGGGTCGTAGCGCAGCATCGCTTCCAGCTCCATGGCCGTCGCCGCGCGGTCGCGCCGCAGGTCGTGATTGATTGCCTTGCCCTGCTTGTAATAGTCGTCCACGACGAGTGCATCGGGCTGCGAAAACGCCAGGTAGGTCGTATACACACCTGCCGCCACGACGATGGTCGGACCCAGCATTAGAAGCCAGGGCCAACGGTGCTTGTACCAGGGTTGTTGCGATTTCATTTCTTGGGAAAGCGCTGCTGCTTGCATGACATCTCCATAATCTTCTCAATGCGGCACGATGAATACCGCTTTTTCCTTTACGTGCAGGTCCTCGTCGTCGAGCGCCTGCAATTCAAATGCGATCTTGTTCGATCCCTTTTCGCCCTTGCCCGCCCCGACGCGGACACGGACCGGAACAGCGCGGGATTCGGTCGCTTTGAGTTCGACAATCTCTGGCGTGGAAAGGACGATGGACTCAATGCCAGTGACGCTCAGCTTGTACTTGTGCGCCTTTTCGTCGGTATTCATGATCTGCAGGCGGTACACGTTCTCGATCATGCCGTCCTCGACTTCCCGTCCCATCGATCCGCGGTCGCGGATCACGTCCATTTTCACTTCCGTACGCGTCGCCAGCGATCCGAAAAACACTGCCACGAGGACCAACAGGATGGTGCTGTAGATCAGCACGCGCGGACGCAACGCGCGCTTGCGGATATCCTTGTCCGACAGGTGGTCGCGCATCGCGTTGTCGGTGGAATAGCGGATCAAGCCGCGTGGCGCACCAATCTTGTCCATCACCGAGTTGCAGGCATCGATACAGGCGGCGCAGCCGATGCATTCGTACTGCAGGCCGTTACGAATATCGATGCCGGTCGGGCAGACCTGCACACACATCGAGCAGTCGATGCAATCGCCAAGCGACGACTTGCCTGCGGACTTGCTGCGTGCACCGCGGGGCTCGCCGCGCTCCTTGTCGTAGGTGATGATCAGCGTATCCGAATCGAACATCGAGCTCTGGAAGCGCGCGTAGGGGCACATGTACATGCACACCTGCTCACGCATCCAGCCGGCGTTGCCGTAGGTGGCGAAGCCGTAGAACAGCACCCAGAACCATTCCCACGGACCAAGGCTGAGCGTCATGACTTCGGCTGTCAGCTCATGAACCGGCGTGAAATAGCCGACGAAGGTGAGTCCGGTCCACAATGAGAGCGCCCCCCACGCCAGATGCTTGGCCGACTTCTTGGCGAACTTCGAGGCCGACATCGGCTGCTTGTCCAGGCGCATGCGCGCGCTGCGATTGCCTTCGATCTTGCTCTCGATCCACATGAAGATCTCGGTGTAGACCGTCTGCGGGCAGGAATAGCCGCACCATAGCCGCCCGCCTACCGCGGTGAACAAGAACAGCGCAGCGGCACAGATGATCAGCAGCAGCGCAAGATAGATGAAATCCTGCGGCCACAGCACGAGGCCGAAGATGTAGAACTTGCGGGCGGTGAGGTCGAACAGCACGGCCTGCCTGTCGTTCCACGACAGCCACGGCAAACCATAGAACACCAGTTGCGTCAGCCAGACGCAGACCCAGCGCCAGCTGGCATACCAGCCCTTGATTTCGCGGGGATAGATCTCTTCCCGCGCCTTGTACATCTTGATGACAGAAACCTTTGGTGCAGGCTCGCTCATTGATTCACCACCTCGGATTTTTTATTTCATAAGGGACCGGACGGTGCCTTATGAAATAAGCATGGCGACATTTCGCTGCCGCCATGCGATCGCAACATTGGCTCTTTACTTCTGTGCGACCGACGTATTGTTGGAGAGACTCCATACGTAGGCAGCCAGCAGGTGCGCCTTATCTTCACCAAGGAAGTCCTTGAAGGCCGGCATGGTACCGGTGCGGCCCTTGCGGATGGTTTCCATGATGGTCTCCGAACCGCCGCCATACAGCCAGGTCTTGTCGGTCAGGTTGGGTGCACCCATCGCCTGGTTACCCTGGCCGTTCGCACCGTGGCAGGCTGCGCAGGCACCGAACTTCTCCTTGCCATTGACCACCTTGATCGGGTCCGCAGTCGAGCCGGACAGGCTCAGCACGTAATGGGCGACTGCTTCCACCTCCTTGTCGCCGCCCAGGGCCGCTCCCATCGGCGGCATCATGCCGTTGCGGCCGTTGAGAATGGTCGTCTTGATGACGTCCGGATCGCCGCCATACAGCCAATCCTTGTCCGTCAGGTTCGGATAGCCCTTGTTGCCGCGGGCATCGGAACCGTGGCATTGCGCACAGTAGGTCAGGAACAGGCGCTCACCCATTGCATGGGCTTGCGGATCCGCTGCGACAGTTTTCAGGTCCTGCTGCTGGTACTTGGCGAAGATTGGGCCGTAGTCCGCATCCGCCTTCTTCAACTCTTCCTGGTACTCGCCGGTCGACGCCCAGCCCAGCTTGCCCTTGTACGAGCCGAGACCTGGGTACAGCACGAGGTAGATCACGCCGAAGACGATGGTGATGTAGAACAGCCACATCCACCAGCGAGGCATCGGGTTGTTCAGCTCGGACAGACCTTCATCCCAGCTGTGACCGGTCGTCTCGGCTTCCTTGCCCTCCTCCACCAGGATCTTGACCCGCGACTGCTGCCAAAGCAGGAGAGCGCAGCCGGCGATCCCGAGGATGGTCAGCAGCGCAATATAGATACTCCAGAAATCACTCGTAAAATCAGCCATGTTGTTTCTCCGCAGCTTGCGTATGTTCGTCAGCGAACGGCAGGTTGGCTGCCGTCTCGAAGTCAGCGCTGCGACGCGCGCTATATGCCCACCATACGATTCCGATGAAGGACAGGAAGCTCAGCACGGTCACGATGTTGCGCGCATCCATGATCAACGTTTCGACACTCATGATTACCTCTTTTACCTCTTGGCTTTGATCTGGATGCCCAAGCCTTGCAGGTAGGCGACGAGCGCATCCTGTTCGGTCTTGCCTTCGAGCTGCTTCGGTGCGTCTGCGATTTCCTGGTCGCTGTACGGATGGCCGAGCTTGCGCAGGGCGATCATCTTCGGAGCAGCCGACTGCGGATCGAGCTTGGTCGTGGCCAGCCACGGATAGCTCGGCATGTTCGACTCCGGTACCACCGCGCGCGGGTTGTCGAGGTGGGTACGGTGCCATTCGTCGCTGTAGCGGCCGCCCACGCGTGCCAGGTCGGGGCCGGTACGCTTGGAACCCCACTGGAACGGACGGTCGTAGACGAACTCGGCAGCCACCGAGTAGTGGCCGTAACGCTCGGTCTCGGCACGGAACGGACGGATCATCTGCGAATGGCAGTTGTAGCAGCCTTCGCGGACGTACACATCGCGGCCGGCCAGGCGCAGCGCGGAGTACGGCTGCAGCCCGGCGATCGGCTCGGTGGTCGACTTCTGGAAGAACAGCGGCACGATTTCGACCAGGCCGCCGACGCTGACAACGAGAACGACCAGTGCGATCAGCAGCCAGGGATTCTTCTCGATGACTTCATGGGAAAACTTCTTCATCATTGTTCCTTTAATCATGCATGCGATGCGAGTGCCGGGATGCGCGCGTCAACGGTCTTGCCTCCGCGTACGGTCAACAGCGTGTTGTAGGCCATGATCATCATGCCACCCAGGTACAGGAGACCGCCGGTGAAGCGGATCACGTAGTACGGATAGGTCGCTTTCACGGACTCGACGAAGGTGTAGGTCAAAGTGCCGTCCGCATTCACTGCACGCCACATCAGGCCCTGCATCACCCCGGCAATCCACATTGCAGCGATGTACAGCACGATGCCGATGGTCGCCAGCCAGAAGTGCACTTCGATCAGGCCGGTGCTGTGCATTTCCTTCTTGCCGAACAGGCGCGGCAGCAGGTAGTAGATCGAACCCATGGTGATGAAGCCGACCCAGCCCAGCGCACCGGCGTGCACGTGGCCGACGGTCCAGTCGGTGTAGTGCGACAGCGCGTTCACGGTCTTGATGGACATCATCGGGCCTTCGAAGGTCGACATGCCGTAGAACGAGAGCGAAACGATCAGGAACTTCAGGATCGGGTCGTTGCGCAGCTTGTTCCACGCGCCGGACAGGGTCATGATGCCGTTGATCATGCCGCCCCAGGACGGCGCCAGGAGGATCAGCGAGAACACCATGCCGAGCGACTGGGTCCAGTCAGGCAGCGCGGTGTAATGCAGGTGGTGCGGACCCGCCCACATGTAGGTGAAGATCAGCGCCCAGAAGTGCACGATCGACAGGCGATAGGAATACACCGGCTTGTCGGCCTGCTTGGGGATGAAGTAATACATCATGCCCAGGAAGCCTGCGGTCAGGAAGAAGCCCACCGCGTTATGGCCATACCACCACTGGATCATCGCGTCCTGCACGCCTGCGTAGGCCGAGTAGGACTTGGTCATCGTGACCGGGACTGCCGCGCTGTTGACGATGTGCAGGAGCGCGACCGCGAGAATGAAACCGCCGAAGAACCAGTTGGCCACGTAGATGTGCGGCACCTTGCGCTTGACCAGCGTGCCGAAGAACACCAGCGCATACGACACCCAGACCAGGGCGATCAGGATATCGATCGGCCATTCGAGTTCGGCGTATTCCTTGCCGGAGGTATAACCGAGCGGCAGGGAGACGGCCGCGGCGACGATGACAAGCTGCCAGCCCCAGAAGGTGAAAGCGGCGAGCGTGTCGGAGAACAGGCGCGCTTGGCTGGTACGCTGAACGACGTAGTACGAAGTGGCAAACAGCGCGCAACCGCCGAATGCGAAGATGACAGCATTGGTATGCAGCGGACGCAAGCGACCGTAGCTTAACCACGCGATGTCGAAGTTGAGTGCGGGCCAGGCAAGTTGTGCAGCGATGAACACGCCGACCAACATGCCCACCACGCCCCACACTACAGTAGCGATCGCGAACTGCTTCACGACCTTGTAGTTGTAGTTCAGTGATGTATCCACGTACGATCTCCCAGGGTTAGTAGCACGAATGGGGGGAGAGTACGATTCTGGGTTTTGAAAAACTTTGACCCAAGTCAAATTGACCCGAATCAAGGTAGCCCTGCACGCTGCAAGGCCATTTTCATAGGGAGATAGACAAAAAAGACTAGTCTTGGACTAGTAGCTCGTCACTCTTTGATTTTCGGGTTTGTGCTTGCTTGCGGGGGCATGTGCCGAAACTTCAGCTCCCCTTTCCCCGTCGTTCCCGCGGAGGCGGGAACCCATAAGCAGGTTGATGGAGCAAACTCACCATGGGTTCCCGCCTCCGCGGGAACGACGGGGAAGCGTTGCTCGCATGCTGCCATATCAGCCCGCAAGCAAGCGCAATCCGAAAATCAAAGCGTGTCGTGCTACTAGTCTCTTTTATCCGTTTCGGAAGACGTGTTGACAGACGAATCGGAAGTCTCCGGTCGGTCATCGTCTTGCAGGATGCGCATGCCCGGACCAACGAGATCGTCGAACTGTCCGCCGTCCGATGCGCGGAAGAACACCCAGATCGCGATGAACACGATCAGGACGCTCAAGGGGATAAGTAGGTAAAGGGCTTCCATGCGCGTATGCGTTCCTTCAGGCCGCCTGCCGCTCGAACACGCTCTGCTCTCGTGCGACTGCAGCAGCGGCGCGCGGTACGCGGCGCAGACGCAATGCATTGACCACGACAACCGCGGAACTGAGCGACATGCCTATGCCGGACAGCCAGGGATTGAGCACGCCCACCGCCGCTGCCGGAATGGCAACGATATTGTAGAGCGTGGCCCAGGCGAGGTTCTGCCGGATCACGGACATGGTCTGCGATGCAGCCTCGTAGGCATCCACCACCGACGACAGTCGTCCCGACAGCAGGACAGTGTCGGCATGGGTTTGGGCGAGCGCTGCTCCACCTCCCATTGCAAAGGAAACGTCGGCCGCACGCAGCACGGCAGCATCGTTGATGCCGTCGCCGACCATTGCAACAACAGCACCGGACGACTGCAGGCGCTGCACGAATTCGAGCTTCTGGTCGGGCAGGAATTCGCCATGCACGGTCTCGATGCCCAGCTCGGCGGCAACCCGTTGTGTCACTGCGTCCTGGTCGCCGCTAAGAAGGATGACTTTTTTTCCGTGCGCCTGGAAATGGGCGATCGCGGCTTTCGCATCGGCGCGCACCTCGTCCGCAAGGTCGAAGCGTGCGAGCCAGCCGTCGGCCGTGCCGAGGTACACCGGCGTAAATCCGGGCGCCGGCGCCGCAGGCATGACACCGGGCGCCAGTTCCGCAACGAAGGCGGCGGACCCGAGGCGATATCGGACGCCGCCGATCCAGCCTTCCATGCCTTGTCCCGCCGTGTGCCGGATATCCGTTGCAATGACGTGGTACGAAGCCCTTGCAGCATCGATAATCGCCTGCGCCAGCGGATGTCCGCTGGATGCCTCCAGCGCCGCTGCCACTTGCACGCATGCCGTCGCATCGGCCGTGCCGAAAGCTGCGATATTGCGTACGACCGGTTTGCCGTGCGTGAGGGTGCCCGTCTTGTCGAAAATGACATGCGTGGTGCGATACAGCGTCTCCAGGACATGCGGCTGCACGGCCAGCGCACCTTGCCGCACCAGTCTGTCCGTCGCCGCAGCAAGCGCGCTCGGGGTCGCAAGCGACAGCGCACAGGGACACGATACGACGAGCACGGCAATCGCGATCGGCCATGCGCGCGAAGGATCGATCCAGTGCCAGACACCGAAGATCAAGACGGCGAACACCAGCAGCGCCGCGACGAACCACGCCGCAACCTTGTCTGCCCACAATGACAGCTGCGGCTTTGCCTGGCCGGCACGCTCGATCAGCTTCACCAGCGTGGACAAGGTGCTTTCCCGCGCAAGCTTGGTCACCCTGACCACAATCGCCTGGCTCGCATTGACTGCGCCGCCAGGCAGGACATCACCGGCCTCCTTGCGCTGCGGGCGGCTCTCGCCGGTCAGCAGCGACAGGTCGATTGCGGTGCTGCCTTCAACGATCATGCAGTCGGCAGCGATGGCCTCGCCGGGCTTGACCAGGACGATGTCGCCTTCGCGCAATTGCGCCGCAGGCACGGTTTCCGTACTGCGGTCGGCGGGAAAACCCGGCATGCGCGCGGCCGAGGCCGGGAGTGCATGTTGCAGTTTTTCCAGCGCGGATGCCGCCTTGCGCCGCGCGACCAGCTCCAGGTGGCGGCTGCACAGCAGCAGAAAAATAAACATCGTCACCGAATCGAAATAGACGTCCCCTTCCCCGCTGAATGTTGCGACCGTGCTGCCGACGAAGGCTGCGGCAATGCCGAGCGCTACCGGCACATCCATACCGAGCACGCGGCTTTTCAGGTTGGCCCACGCGCCCTGGAAGAACGGCAGGCCCGAATAGAACACCGCCGGCAGGGTCAGCAACAGGCTGGCCCAGCGCATCAGGCCTTCCATGTCCGCCTCCATCGTGCCGTCGGTCGCCATGTAGACCGGCACCGCGTACATCATCACTTGCATCATCGACAGGCCGGCGATGAACACCTGGCGGAACAGCTTCTTGCTGGCGCGTTGAAGCTGTTCGCCGTGACGCACCGCGTCGAAGGGATAGGCGGTGTAGCCTACTTCGCGCACAGCCTTGAGGATATCGCTTGGCTTGCAGCTGTCCTTTTTCCAACGCACATGCAGTCGTTCCGTCGCGACGTTCAGGTTCATCGACTGTACGCCTTGTACCCCTGCCAGCCGGCGTTCAATGAGCCACACACACGCGGCGCAACGGATGCCTTCGACGGAGAACGTCGCTTCGCAGGCATCGGCATCCTGCGCGTTCTGTTGTGCAAACTGGTCCAGCACCTCCGGTGCGTCGTACAGGCGCAGTTCCGCGGGCACCAGCGCTTCCTGGTCGCCGGTCGGCGAGTAACCCTCACGGGTGACGTAATAGCCCGACAAGCCGTTGTCGACGATGGTCTGTGCAACGGCTTCGCAACCGGGGCAGCACATCGCGCGATCGGTACCGGCGATATGGACCGACCAGCTTGACGCGGCTGGCACCGGCAAGCCGCAGTGATAGCAAGACAATGCCGCCATCAATGGCCTCCGTGCGACGATGCTGCCGGCGGCGTGAGGCAAATGGAATCAAGCCAGCCCAGCGAAACGCCGCTGGAGGCCCGCGCCAGCCCGAGCAGGCCGAATGCCAGGACGACAAGCCCTGCCGCGATGCGAACGCTGCGTCGGCGAGTCCAGGCCTGCAGGCGCGTACCCAGCATTCCCATGGTAAGCAGCACAGGCAAGGTGCCGGCGCCAAAGGCCAGCATGACGGCGGCACCCGAGCTTGCCGATCCGCTCATCATGGCCGTGAGCAGCACGCTGTACACCATGCCGCACGGTACCCATCCCCACAATCCGCCGAGTGCGAATGCCTTGGGCGCGCTATCGACCGGTAGCAGATGCCTGACCAGCGGCTGGACCCGGCGCCAGATCGTTTGGCCCGCAGCCTCCAGCCTGGCCAGTCCGCGCCACGCATCCATCAGGAAGAGGCCGAGCGCGACCAGCATGAGGTTGGCCAGCCAATAGCCGCCGATTTGCAGGGATGACATGAATGAGAGAGTTTTGACGCCTTGCGCGACACCGCCGGCGATCGCGCCGGCGACCGCATAACTGGCCAGCCGGCCGGCGTTATAGGCAATAACGCGACCGGCGCCGTCGTATACGGCGGCCTGCGCGACGACACCCGCGCCATTGGTCACCGGCACGGGAAAAGGACGACGTGGAGTGGCGACGGAAAACGCGCTCACGATCCCGCCGCACATGCCGACACAGTGGACGCCGCCCAGAAGGCCGATCATGAAAACGGAAAGGAGATGTAATTCGGTCACTTATCGAAAACTACCATGTGCACAACCGTCCTGCCGGATGCCCGTCGGCCAAGGTTTGCGGGTTCGAGGATCGTCAGATCGTTTTGGAATAGTGCATGCGTTCCAGCTTCACTTCGCGCGGCATGGCGAGGTATCGGTCGAACACCATGCAGATGTTGCGGATCAGCAGGCGGCCCTTCGGTGTCACCGTGATCCATTCCGGATCGATGGCCAGCAGACCGTCGGCTTCGAGGGCACGCAGTTTCTCGAGTTCTGTCGCGAAGTAGTTGCTGAAGGTGATCGGATACGCCAGCTCCAGCGACTTGACGGACAGCTCGAAGTTGCACATCAACATCTGGATGACGATACGGCGAAGCAAATCATCCACATTCATCTTGATGCCGCGGCAGATCGGCAGCTCGCCCTGCTCGATGCGCTCGTAATAGCCCTCCAGCGACTTCTCGTTCTGGCTGTAGGTCGAGCCGACCGAGCTGATTGCCGACACGCCCATCGCCACCATTTCCGCTTCCGCATGCGTCGAGTAGCCCTGGAAATTCCGGTGCAGGCGTCCCTGGCGCTGGGCGATGGCGAGTTCGTCGTTCGGCTTGGCGAAATGGTCCATGCCGATGTAGACATAACCGGCTGCAGTCAGGCGGTCGATGCACAGCGACAGCATGTCGAGCTTGGTCTCGCCGCTCGGCAGTTCGTCTTCGTTGATGCGGCGCTGCGGCTTGAACAAAGTCGGCATGTGCGCATAGTTGTAAATCGAGAGGCGATCCGGGTTGGCCGCGATCACCTTGGCAAGCGTCCGCTCCATGGTGAACAGGTTCTGATTAGGCAGGCCATAGATCAGGTCGATGCTGATGGAACGGAAGCCCGCATCACGCGCCGCCTGCATCACGCCCAGCGTGCATTCTTCCGGCTGGATGCGGTTGACGGCCTTCTGCACGTCCGGGTCAAAATCCTGGACACCCAGGCTGACGCGGTTAAAACCCTGCGAGCGCAGCGAATGGATGCGCTCCGGCGACACTGTGCGGGGGTCGATCTCGATGGAGAATTCCCCCACTTCGTCGGTGGCAAAACGGAACCATTTGCGCAGGTAGGCCATCAGGTCGCCCATTTGCGCGTCGGAGATGTAGGTCGGCGTGCCGCCGCCGAAGTGCAGCTGCGCGACCGTGTTCATGTCGGCGAACAGCTTGCCCTGCATGTCGATTTCGCGCTTCAGGTAGGTCAGGTACTCGTCAGCCTTGCTGCGGACCTTCGTGATGATCTTGTTGCACGCGCAGTAGTAGCAGAGCTTGTCGCAGAACGGGATGTGGATATACAGCGAAAGCGGATTGCGCGCCCCCATGGAACGCACGTTGTTGACTGCCTGCAGGTAGTCTCCCATGCCGAACCCGTCGGTAAAGCGATCCGCGGTCGGGTACGAGGTATAGCGCGGCCCCTGCTGGCTCATCTTGCGGATGAGCGCAGCATCGAACTGTACGTTGGAAGAAATGGGCACTGCTGTTGCCGGGACTGCCATGACTGTTTTGCTCCTGCTGCCGTTCGCCCCACAAACAGGGCGCTATCAGACTGGTTTGCAGTGTACGTTTCCGGGCAAAATCGCGACCTTGATCTAGGTCAAAAATGCCGGGATTGCGTTACTGAGCGAAAAATGTCAATCGTCAGAATAACAATATCTAACCCTCGCGCCCGTCCACGCGCGGCGCGGTAAGGTACGGCGCATAGACCGCGATATACAGGATGAACGCCGCACTCCACAGGGCCGCGGTCACGATCAGCATCGATGATCGCATGACATTGCCGGCGGCGAGCATGCGCGTGACCACGCCTGCCTGGATCAGCAGGTACATGGCAAGTTCGCTGCGGCCTGCAGTGAGAGGACGGCCGGTATGGCCAAGCGCGGTACGCGTGATCATGCCGACAATCAGACCGGCCATGGAGCCGATGGTCAGCACATGGAAGGCCGCGCTGCTCGATGCCAGATCGACAGCAGCCAGGCCAAGCATGAAGAATCCGACCGGAATCCATGCATAGGAAAGATGCAAGATCCAGAGTATCGGCTTGCGCAATGTGACGTGCGGCTTCCAACCTGCAATCCGCGTTGTCTGGGCGCAGGCAGCGGCGACCGCGAGCGCGCCGGTCAGCGAACCGGGCAGATGGCCAACCCATGCCAGCGATGCCAGGGCTGTGAGCGCGAGGCAGATCTTGTCACGCTTTGCATCCGTAATCGGTTTCGTGCCCGGAATCGCATTCGCAGTAAAGCCGGGAATCACCCGCCCGCCGATCACCGACTCGATCATCACGATGACGAGGATCGCGGCTTGCACGGACGCGATGGAGGAGATGGTCGACCAGCCAAGAACGGAAGCATGGAATACAGCATTGATGAAGGTCAGTAGCGCCAGTAACCCGACCAGGAACATGTTCCGCTTGTTGCCCGTCCGCTGCAGCACGCGGTAGATCGGATACGCCGCGAACGGCAGGAGCAGCAGATCGACCACGGCGGCCAGGATCGGCGGAGCCAGCAGCATGGCGAGCCGCCCCGCGATCCACAGTCCGGCCAGCGCTGCCAGATGTCCGCGGCGCGGCGTCCACAGACCGGTCCAGTTACGTCCCGCCGTGAACAGGAAGCCGATGATCACGGCGATTGCGAAGCCGAAGACCATCTCGTGCATATGCCAGTTCAGGTCCACGCGTGCCAACACGGAAAGCTCGCCGAAGTAACGCGCGATCCACAACGGGATGCTCAAGGCTGCGAATGCTGCCGCGAGCAGGTAGAACGGGCGAAAACCCAGGCGAAAGACAGGGTGGCGCGAGAGCCCTCGCCCACCCTGCTCCACCGCTTTCGGATCTTCAATGTGCAGAAGTGTCATGTCGGCCCCTATAAGATTCATTTGAAAAGAATCTTATATTGCAGCGGCCCGAAAAGCAATGTCGCCGCACAAAGCGGCCGCACGTTCCGACACCCGCACTTACTCCTGTTTCAAGGGCATCTTGAGCAGATAGGTATCGTTCTCGCGGGAGCGGTGCGCAGAGAAGCCCAGGGCCTTCACCAGTCCCAGCAGCGCCCGGTTTTCGCTCAGCGTTTCGCCGACGATCTCCTGCACGCCGCGGTCGCGGCAATACCGGATCAGCTTTTGCATCACCAGCTTGCCGAGCCCCTTTCCCTTGAGGTCGGAACGCACGGTGACGGCAAACTCTCCCTGGACGTTATCAGGATCACACACCACCCGCGCCACGGCGAGCGTTTCGAACCGGCCGTCGGGACGCTTGCGCGTGGCAATAAAGGCCATTTCCCGGTCGTAGTCGATCTGCGTCATGCGCGCCAGCTGGGCATGAGAAAGCTCACGCATTTGAACGAACATCCGCATGCGTACATCGTCGGGATGGAGCGAGCCGAAAAACTCCACATGCTGGGTCCCGTCTTCCGGCTTGATGGCTCGCAGCAGGATGCGCTCGCCGTGCCAGTCCACCCACTCTTCGAGCTCTTCCGGATAGGGTTTGATGGCCAGCCTGTCGATGCCGCCCTTTTCTGTGGGACGGATCCCGATCCGCGCATCGAGCGCGATCACGCCGCCGGCGTCGGCAAGCAAGGGATTGATGTCCAGCTCCGCGATTTCCGGAATATCGATCACGAGATGGGAAATCTGAATCAGGACGCGGCAAATGGCATCCACGTCGGCCGCCTCGCAATTGCGGTACGCGGCAAGCAACCTGGATATCCTCGTGCGCGAAATCATGTCTCGCGCCAGCACCATGTTCAGCGGCGGCAATCCGATCGCATGGTCGGCCGTCACTTCGACGGCAATGCCGCCTTGCCCGAACAGGATGACCGGGCCGAACACCGGATCGGTGGCAACGCCCACGATCAGCTCGCGAGCGGCGAGCCGGCGCACCATCGACTGCACCGAAAAGCCGGCCAGGGTCGCATCCGGCCGCATTTCGACCAGCCGCTTGTTCATCGCCGTTGCGGCGCTTCCAACCGACTCGGCATCTTCCAGGTTGAGCACCACGCCGCCGACATCCGATTTGTGCGTCACATCCGGCGAAACGATCTTGAGCGCGACCGGGAAGCCGATCTCGACCGCGCACGCCACTGCCTCTTCAATGGTTCCCACCAACCGCGTCGGCACCACCGGTATGCCGTAGGCGGCGAGCACTTGTTTCGCCTCCGGTTCGGTCAAGGCATTGCGGCCAAGCGAGAGTGCCTTCTTCACCATTGCGCGTACCGCTTCCCGGTCTTCCTCGACCGACGCCGAAGTCGATGCGGGAACTTCCATCAGCAACTTCTGGTTGCGGTTGTACTGGAGGATCTGCATGAAACCGCGCACCGCCTCCTCGGGAGTGTCGTAAGCAGGAATGCCGGCCTCGGAAAACATCCGCCGCGCCGCTTCCACGGACTCCCCGCCGAGCCAGCAGGAAAGCACGTTCTTTCCGGCTTTGCCGACAACCGGGACAAGTGCAGCGGCCACATCGGCGCTTTTTACCAGTGCCGTAGGCGCATGGATGAGCAGCGCGGCATCGACCTCCGGCTCTTTCATCACGGCCTCCACCGTCGCGACGTAACGCTCCGGCGTAGCGTCACCGACGATATCGACGGGATTGGCGCGTGACCACCCCGGCGGCAGGATCTTGTCCAGCGC
Organism: uncultured Noviherbaspirillum sp.; assembly: GCA_966212545.1. GTDB lineage: Bacteria > Pseudomonadota > Gammaproteobacteria > Burkholderiales > Burkholderiaceae_D > Noviherbaspirillum. Next base: position 14,402 of record CBIHRW010000020.1, on the reverse strand, counting down.
CTCCAGGACTTGGGGTGACAGACTTGACAGCCGCCCCTGGCTGGCAATCAGCGCGTCGGTTGCCATGACGCCCGGGCCGCCGCCATTGGAGATGATCGCCAGGCGATCGCCGCGGATCGCCCGCGCATGGGCAAGGGTTTCCACCGCGTCGAACAAGTCGGCGGTTGAATCGACGCGCAGCATGCCGGCGCGTCGGATGGCAGCGTCATACACGTCGTCCGATCCGGCCAGCACGCCCGTATGCGAGGTCGCCGCCGTCGCGCCTTCCGGCGCCCGTCCGGCCTTGATGATCAAGGTCGGCTTGGTGCGCGCCGCCGCGCGCGCTGCCGACATGAACTTGCGCGCATTCTTGATCGCTTCGACATACAGCAGGATCGCATGGGTCTCGAAATCGCTGGCGAGGTAGTCGAGCACATCGCCAAAATCCACGTCAGCCATGTCCCCCAGCGAAAAGAACCGGGAGAAGCCGACATGCCGCGATCTTGCCCAGTCGAGCACGCCGGACGCCATGGCGGCGGACTGCGACACAAAGGCGATCTTGCCTGGCAACGCGGCGGTATTCGCGACACTCGCATTGAGGCCGAGCTTGGGCACCAGAAGACCGAACGAACCGGGCCCGAGGATGCGCAGCAGGTGCGGCTTGGCGGCCTTGAGCATGAGGTCCCGCATGTTCCGGCCGTACAAGTCCTTCTTCAAGACCAGTCCCGGCGTGAGGACAATCGCCGCTTTCGTGCCCAGCTTGCCAAGGTCGGCAATGATGCCGGGTATCGTCGCCGGTGGCGTGCAGATCACGGCAAGCTCGGGCGGCGACGGCAACTTCGAGACAGAGTGATACACCTTGCGGTCGGCAAGCGTCTCGTACTTGGGGTTCACCAGCATGATCTCACCGCCGAAGCCGCCGGCCAGAACATTTTTGAGTACCGACTGGCCGATGCTGTTGGTGCGGGCAGAGGCGCCGACGATGGCGATGGAGCCTGGTTCGAAGAGCTGCTTGAGGTTCCTGACAGTCATGTCACATCCTGGGGAGCCAATTCACATCGTTCACACCGTTCATTCGTTGCATGCCATTGCATGGCGAACCGGCAATGCACGGGAACCGGATGCGGGAAGTGCCTTTGAATACGCGAGACGTCGATCTTTCAAGCCCGTCTCGCGCAATCTCCGCACGCTTCGGTTGTGGTATCGCGGCGCGTTGCCATGCGCTGCGTCGGAAAAAGAATGCGGCAATACGTATCGCATTTTCATGTGCGATCGATGTTACGAACCGATGTCGCGGAAAATTTTGATCTGAGTCAAAAATGACCGAACTAATGTCTGAGGCATAAGCATTTTTCTGGACTGCATGAATGTCCGGCTCTACGCTAATTACGGAACTTGAATGAGTGCATCGCCCGCCACTCCTGGAAGACATATTGCGGCGCTGGCCTATCCATCAATAAAGGGAAGATTACATGTCATACAAAACGGTACTCGTCCACGTGGACAAAGACAAGCATGCAAGCGAGCGCGTGAAATTTGCCGCGCAGATCGCCATGAAAGAGGAAGCGCACCTCATCGGCGCAGCGCCAAGCGGCATCTCCCGTTTCATCTATCAATCGCGTTTCATCTACGAAGGCGGCGGGATGGCCACCCATCTCGACAATCACCTCGAGGAACTGCGCAAGGCATCCAGGGATTCCCTGGCGCAGTTCGAGAACACGGTCAAAGGACTCGGCGTACAGTCCTACGAGACACGTCAGGTCGACGATGAAGCCGGCGCCGGCATCAGCCTGCAGGCGCGCTACAGCGACCTCGTCGTGATCGGTCAGACCAACCCGGATGAATCGTCCACGGCCACGCTGGCCGACTTTCCGGAATTCGTCGTGATGAACTCCGGCCGTCCGGTGCTGATCGTTCCGTACGTAGGCACGTATGAGAGCGTGCCCAAGCGCGTGTTGATTGCATGGGACACCAGCACGAGCGCAACGCGCGCAGTGACAGCGGCAATCCCGATGCTCAAGCGCGCGGAGAACGTCGACGTCGTGGTGTTCAACCCGGAGTCCCGTGGCGATGCGCACGGTGAGCAACCGGGTGCGGATATCGCCCTCTATCTTGCACGCCACCGCATCAAGGTTAATGTCGTCCGCCAGAAGACCGATATCGACGTCGGCAACGCATTGCTGTCGATCGCTACCGACCTTGGTTCCGACATGATCGTCATGGGGGGCTACGGCCACTCCCGTTTCCGCGAGATCCTCCTCGGCGGCGTCACCCGGACCGTACTGGAATCGATGACGGTTCCGGTCCTCATGGCGCATTGATACGAACGCGGTACGGACTCCCTGCTCCGTACCGCGTACCCAGCCGCGTCTTTGCCGCCCGCCCGCGACGAAGAATTGGAATAGCCCGGGCCAATTTCCGGAAACTTGATTTCGATCATTTATTGCGATGCGGGCACCCCGTTAGCATCGACAGAGAGAGCTGCGGTCTGGCAAATCTCCGCATTTTCAATTCGTCATTAAGGAAACACCATGCAAACCGAAGTCCTGAACGTCACCGGTATGACCTCCGAAGATTGCACCGAGACGGTGATGCGTGCGATCAAGTCGATCGACGGCGTCAGCAATGTCAGCGTGTCGTACCCGCAGAACCGGGCGATCGTGCAGTTCGACGAAGACCAGACCGCTCCCCAGGAAATGGCAGCCGCGTTGGCCAAGGCCGGATTTGGCGTCAGGAAGATCAATCTTGGCGAACAGGACGGTTCGTGCGGCGGTTGCTGCGGCAAGTGCGGAAGCTAATTTGAGGGCAGCGTGAAGCGGCCAAGGGAGTACGAGGAAATGGGCCGGCATCCGAACCGGCCCAAATGCGTTTCCGAAGCCTTGGTCTTCGATCGACTGTCCTCGTTAAGCTTTGGAAAAGGGTTGAGCCATGGAATTAGCCCAGACTTTCTTCTCCTCGATTTCCGGGGCGGTTCAGTTCACCGTCGCGGGACCTTGCCCGCCGATGATGAGGATCAGATTTGTGCCGATAAGAAGCTCGTGAACTGCCATCCCCTAAGGAAAAGTTCGTTATTGCCTCTATAGCTGTGAACGAGCACGGTGAGATACATATCCTTCAATTCGGATTGCAAACCCCATCGCGCAGAAACCGATCTCAGGAAAGCACAATGACCATTCAACTCGACCACATCATGGTGCCAACTCACAACAAAATCGCCGCTGCGAAGTTACTGGGCGAACTCCTGGGCGTCCCCTGGTCGAAAACAAGTGTGGGACCGTTCTCCGCTGTGTATGTGAATGAGAACCTTACTCTCGACTTCGATGAATGGAACGAACCGATCCCCAGGATTCACTACTGCTTCCACGTGGATCAGGGCGACTTCGATGCCATCGTTGGGCGGCTCAAGGCGGCCGGAATCCCTTACCGCAGCAATGTTCACGGCCCTGTCGACCATCAGGTCGGCAGTTATCTCGGCGGCAGCATCGTCTACTGGAACGAACCCGATGGCCATCAGTGGGAGATCCTGACGGTGAGCTACGCACGCCAGCCTTGAGCGCCTATCAAAATGCGTAGCGAGCGGCCCGAGTTTGGAGCGAGAAGCGCAACCGTACGTGAGCTACGGTGAGCATCGCAGGTCCGAAATCGGGTCGCGCAGTAGCATTCTGATAGGCGCTCTTAATCGAGCAAGGAGCACGACCATGCGAGTGATCGTCAACATCGACGTCCCCGAGCTCACGCCGGCAATCGGTTTCTATACCGCGGCACTGGGTCTCACGCTGAACCGGACCATTGAAGGCGACGTGGCGGAACTGACCGGCGCGTCTTCCGTTATCTATCTCCTGCAGAATCCCGCCGGCTCGCCCGCCGTGGCCACGCTATCGCTGGCGCGCGATTACAACCGCCATTGGACTCCGGTGCACATGGATTTCGTCGTGGATGACCTTGCGGAAGCGACAAAACGGGCAATGGCCGCTGGGGCCGTTCGCGAGAGTGAATGCGTCGAATGGAATGGTTCGAAGTGCATCACCTTCTCTGATCCGTTCGGTCATGGGTTCTGCCTGATCGAATTTATGGATGAAACCTACGGCCCCGGCGAGGCACCGCTTCCATCGGATGTCCGTTGATCACCTGCCGCTTCAATACTTGTCCAGCAGCCAAGACGGTCCAATCGCAGCGCAACCTGATTCGCGATTTGCGCAGCACTGGACCACCCCGAGCTGGAGTAGACGAGCGGCAGATTGGGATTCCGGCTAGCCATGTCGGAAAACCTCAGGAATGCCTGGTTCCGCCCGGCTTGATACGTCCGAAGACGCGGGCCGGCGCCAGTTTGCCGAGCTCGAACACCGGCAGTTCGATCGCATCCAGTGTGTTCTTTACCAGCAGGCCGAGTTCGGTATCGCCCTCCATCGAAAGACGGCGGCTGAAGAACAGCGTATCCGGATCTTCCTGCCGGCGTGCAAGCAAAAGGAAATCATGCGCGCTTGCGCTGATGGTCAGGTCCGGCTTGCCCTGGTTACTGCCTGCGACAAAACGGCCGCCGCTCCACAGGAAATCGAATGACAGGCGCGCATCCGTCACCTTGATGCGCAACTTCTTGCCGGACAGGGCCTGCTGGACATCATCCGGAAGCTTGCTCTTGAGCGCGAGATTCGGTCCGGTCGCGAACAGCAGAGAACCGGGATAGACCGGCAACATTGAGAGCAGTCTGCCTACGGGTTCGGGAAGAACAATGCGGTTCGGGGTCATCTCAATTCCTTCTTACTCTAGACTGCACAATTCGCGCCGATCACGGCACCGGTCAGGCCACCATCCGGTCCAGGCCGGGCTTGCCATGCCAATACCCGTTGCACGGCTGGTCCGGCATCAATGCCTCCATCTGCTTCAGCGCCTCCGCCGATGCAAGCTTCCTGTCAAGGACGTCGCGGAACAGCGTCGCAATTTGCCCGGTATGCTGCGCTTGGGGGCTGATCCGGGCAACGTCCACCCCCATTTCCTGCATGGCACCGAGTTCATTGACAAGGTTGTACACGAGTGCCGACTGCGTCTGGATGCCATTCAGCGTCAGGAAATGCTGGCTCTCGCGGGTCTTCAGCGGCAAGCCATCCGGATACTCCATGCATGCAAACTGACAGTCTTCCTTGGCCAGATTGCGATGGCGCGCGGTGAAGCAGCGCGCCGAAAACGCAAGCGGCATGCGACCGTACGCAAACACCTCGGTCTCGATATTATTAGGGCGATCCTTCTGCATGTGAGAGAGACCGGTGCAGCTCATTTCCAGCGGCATCACCCAGCGCTTCGCGCCGGTCTCTGCCATGAACTGCAGCGTCGGGGGATTGAACACATTCAGGTGCGGGCCGGCTACAAACGCCGACTTGCCGGCAAGGCAATTCACCGCCCCCATGTCGGGGGCTTCAACGGTATAACGTCCGTTCCCGGTAATCCGGTGCAGCGTGCCGATGTCGGTCTTGGATTCGAGAAGCGCTTGCGTGGACAACACGACTTCCTTGCCTGCTTCCGCCAGCATATCGGCGATGTCCGTCCAGTCGGACAGGCGGAGTTCGCGGCGGCGCGAACAAACGGCTTCCCCGAGGTAGACGATATCCACCGGCGCCGTCGCCATGGACTGGTAGAACTCGAACACCGTATCGCGCGGCCAGAAATAAAGAATGGGACCCAGGGAGAGCTTCACGTGTTTCTCCGTTACTTCCACGGACGGTGATAGGCGCCGAGCGTATGCTGCTGGCCTTCTGCCACCTTGTTGAGCTCCGACATCCAGAGCCGCTTGATCGAGTAGCGTTGCGACCTGTCGAGCGCATTGTCGATGGCGTCGCGCCAGACGTTGGTCACCTGTGCGACGTACGCCGGGCTGCGCTGGCGGCCTTCGATCTTGACCGCACGGACGCCCATCGCCAGCAATTGCGGCAGCAGCTCCAGCGTGTTCAGGCTGGTCGGTTCCTCGATTGCGTAGTAACTTTCGTCGTTGACATCGAAGCGCCCCTTGCAGAGCGTCGGATAACCGGCGTTCTCGCCTTCGCCGTAGCGGTCGATCAGCACGCCGTTCAGGCGCGATTCCAATCCGTTCGGTGTCTGCTGCCAGCGTACCGACTTCGCCGGCGAACATACGCCGTGCGTGTTCGGCGCCTCGCCGGTGACGTATGACGAGAGCGCGCAGCGGCCTTCCACCATCACGCACAGGCTGCCGAAACCGAACACTTCGATTTCGACCGGCGTGTTCTTTGAAACATGCTCCACCTGCTCCAGCGACAGCACGCGCGGCAGCACGGCACGCTGGATGTTGAAGTGCTTGTGGTAGAAGTTGATCGCTTCGTAGTTGGTCGCCGAACCCTGCACAGACAGATGCAGGCGCAAGTCCGGATACTTGCCGGCGGCGTACTGCATCAGCGCGGGGTCGGCCAGGATGATGGCGTCGATACCGGCCCCCGCCGCACGGTCGACCGCTGCTCGCCACGGCGCCCAATTCTCAGCTTGGGGGTAGGTATTCAGGGCGAGCAGCACCTTGCTACCCTTGCCGTGTGCGTAGCGGATACCTTCCGCGATCGCCTTGTCGTCGAAGTTCAGGCCGGCGAAGTTGCGCGCATTGGTCGCGTCGCGGAATCCGAGGTACACACAGTCGGCGCCGTTGTCGACGGCGGCCTTCAGCGCCGGCAGGCTTCCCGCGGGCGCTACGAGTTCCATCTGGGTTGTCGATTGCTGCACGAGTTCATTTCCTGAAAACAGGTCGATGTGATTGGCTGCTTGCGGTATCAGGCCGATATCAGGCCGGCATTGCGGCCGTGGATGCGAGGTTCGCCGCGCCGGTGCCACCATCACTTGCCGGCCGCTTGCCAGTGAGCAGGAATTCGACCAGGTCGCGCACCGGACGGATTTCACTGCCGAAGGGCAGTTTTTCCGATCCACGGAAGAACAGGCCGCGCTTGACGTCACCTGCCAACGCGAAGGCGAGTTGGGTATCGATGCAGAACTGGCCCGCCTTCGCGATACCATCCCGCAGGCCGCATTGTGCCAGGCAGTCAAAGCCCACTGTGCACGGCTTCGGCCCGGCTTTGCTCTGCAGCTTGGCCTCCTTCTCGAGGTAGTTGCTCAGCCAGGGCGTACGCACCCCGCGTGCCGGCAGGCCCGCCACGCTCATGAAGGTCACGATGTCCTCCGGTTTGGCCTCGGCCAGGATCTTCTTGAAGTTGATGTGCGCGTCTCCCTCTTCGGTGACGGCGAAGGCGGTGCCGAGCTGGATCGCGCTCGCCCCCATCTCGAACAGCTCTCGCACCTGCTCGTGCGTATTGACACCGCCCGCGGCAATCAGCGGAATGCGTTCGCGCTCGATGCCGAGTTCCTTGAACAGCTCCAGCGTGCCTTCCAGCACGGCGGGAAAAGCGAAGTGCGGCGCGTCCACGTCTTCCGGCTTGGAGGCACCGAGATGGCCCGCTGCATATTTGGGATTTTCAATGACGATTGCATCCGGCAGGCGGTTCTTGCGCATCCACTTCTTCATGATAAGCGCAATGCCGCGCACGTCCGACAGGATCGGGATCAGTGCAACGTCGGGATAGTCGACAGTGAGTTCGGGAAGGTCGAGCGGAAGACCGGCGCCGACCACGACGGCATCAATGCCGCTCTCGCAGGCCTGCTTCACGTACGATGCATACTCGGCAACAGCGCGCATGATGTTGCCGGCTACCATGCCGTTGCCGTCTGCGATGACTTTGGCTGCCTTGATCTCACGGTCGAGCGCGATCAGGTTGGCGCGGTCGATCAGCGCCTTGTTGCGCGACTTGCCGGTCTGCGCCATCAAATCCGCATGATGGCGACGCAGGTCTACACTGGAAATGGTACCGATAGCCCCAAGGCGCGCGACGCTGCCGGCCAGCCGGTGTGCCGAAATACCCACCCCCATGCCGCCCTGGACAATGGGAAGCAGAGGCCGACCCCTGACATTAAAAGTTTCAAAAGCAGTCTTCAGCACAGAGGTCCTTCCAGTTCCAATAAGCAACGAGCGAATGTAGCAAATGCAATATGCAATTTGTTTGATCTCAGTCAAGCAATTCAGACTTGCCTGTGTAAGCAAAAAGCTCACGCGGTCCATGGCAATTTTGCTCACTTTAGTCGCGACCGTGCCTTGAAATCCTTAACTTGAATCAAGGATTGCAATTTGACGCGGGTGTGACAATCCGCTACACCGCAACCCTCTCAAAGATCGTTCAATGGAAACAATCTCCCGCTATCTCGGCACTGACCATAAACGCTGCGACGATTTCTTCGCACAGGCTGAAACGGCGGTCGCCGGTACGCTATGGACGAACGCCGAACAGGCAATGAGCACATTCTGCGCAGCGCTCGAACAACACTTCGCAATGGAAGAGCAAGTCTTGTTCCCCGAATTCGAGCAAGCAGTGGGCAGCACGCAAGGACCGACCGCCGTGATGCGGATGGAACACCAGCAGATGCGCGACATCCTGTCCGCGCTGAACGCGTGTCTGTCCAAGCACGACGCGGACGGTTTCCTCGGCTATTCCGAAACGCTTAACACGCTCATGCAACAGCACAACATGAAGGAGGAAAGCATCCTCTACCTGATGACCGACCGGGTCCTCAATGGGCGGCAGGAAGCGATCATTGGCGCCATGCGCGATATCGGCATCACCTCATGAGCGCGAAGATTCCCGACCTGGAGCTCGATGTCTGCGGACTCGAGCCGCCCGAGCCGCTCGAACGGGTCCTGGAGACGCTCGACCGCCTGCACCCCGGTCAGCGCCTGCGTGTGCTGATCCCGCGCGAACCGGTCCCGCTGTACCGCATCCTCGAGCGCAACGGCTATGCCCACGAGACGAAGGCCCGCGACGATTTCCTGTACGAAGTCGTGGTCTGGCAAAAGAAATAGCGAACAGACAGCCATGCAACGTGTCCTCTCCTTCGAGCAGACCCCGATGCTATCGCTGCCTCTGCGCTTCTTCCTCATTGCGCCGGTGTTTGGGATTCTTGCCGGCTTGCTGCTGCTCTGGCGCGGGCCGGAAATGCTTGTCTCGCGCTGGACCCCGGAGACGCTTGCGTTCACGCACCTGCTGACCCTGGGCTTCCTGTCCATGTGCATGATCGGAGCGCTGCTGCAGATTCTGCCGGTGGTTGCGGGTCTGGAGCATCCCTTTGGTGCACGCAGTGCCATCATCCTGCCTGGCATGCTGGCATCGGGCACGATCGCACTGGCGTCGGCATTCCTCGTGGCGTCCCCCTTCCGTTTCAAGGCCGCCCTGCTTCTGTTGCTGTCGTGCTTTGCCTGGTTCCTGCTCGCCCTGTTGAAGCGGGTATGGACAGCCTCCCATGCCGGACCGATGCTGGTGGCAATCCGGCTCGCCCTCAGCGCCCTTGCCGCGACCGTCGCGTTGGGAGCATCGGCCGCAGCCGGTTTTGCCTGGCCGCTTTCCCTGCCATTGCTGCAACTGACGGACCTGCACGTCTCCTGGGGCGCGCTCGGCTGGGTCGGCCTGCTGGTCGCGGGGATCGCTTATCAGGTCGTCCCGATGTTCCAGGTCACCCCGGTTTATCCGCAGTGGATGACACGCGGATTCGCATGGTCGGTCTTCGCGTTGCTGGCGCTGCGTACCGCGGTCTCGATTTGCAACGCGGACAGTGCATGGGTAACGCTCCTGTCCGTCCTGCTTGGCGTCGCCTGCGTACTGTTCGGACACACCACACTGCATCTGCTGCGGCAGCGCAAGCGGCCAAAGCCGGATGCGACCACCTTCTTCTGGCGCACGGCGCTGTCCAGCGCGATTGCTGCAGCGCTGCTCTGGATGGCCGGGACACTTTTCCCGGATGTCGCCGGGTATCCTGCCTACGCGCTGGCGACAGGCATGCTTGCAATCGTCGGTTTCGGTTATTCGGTCATCAACGGCATGCTGTACAAGATCGTGCCGTTCCTGGTGTGGTATCACCTGCAGCAATGCCTCGAGGGCGGTTGCGCCAAGGCGCCGAACGTCAGTCAGATTCTGCCGGACAATGACGCAGCGGGGCAGTTCCGCCTGCACTTGCTGGCAGTGCTGCTGCTGGTGCTCGCCACAGCCTTCCCGGCTTGGCTCTCGCAGATTTCTGCAATCGCCTTGACGACATCGTCAGCCTGCCTTTGGCGAAATCTGTTGAAGGCAGCGCGCCTCTATCGGGACATGACATCCGATCAGTCCGCGTTGCGCGCCGCGGACTCTGATCCCCGCTAGAAGCGATGGCGAATGCCTAACTGGAACGCATTCGCGTTCTCTCCGGGCCGCGCGGTGAAGCCCCCGGCGTATCCGGCACCGCCCAGCGCATACTGCGCATTCGGATCATTGTTGGCATGCGCGAAAAACACGTACACGTCGGTACGCTTGGACAGGTTATGGTCATAGCCAAGCGAATACAGGGTCACATCACTGTTGGGAAGCACGTCGTTCCGCGTGTGGGCGATCGCCGCCATTACCCGCCCCGCGCCAATGAGATAGTGCAGGCCGAGCGTGGCGCTGTCGGCATCGATCCGTGCGTTCGAATTGATGGTTGCCACGACACCTGGCACCAGTGCCGCTCCCGCGGTACCCAATGCGCTAGTGACGGTAGGCGTCAGGACGAAACCGATCGAGGGACTGTCGTTCTTGAAGTCCATGTACCCGGCAAAGAATTTGAAACTATTCATCTTGAAAGAACCGCCAATGACACCGCTCCTGAGCGAACGGTTGCCGAACGGATCCTTCTCGGTGTTGTAGCCGATGCCAACAGCGATGGTGTCGGTCTGGTACCTCAGGTTTGCACCGAGAAAACGATCTGCGACGCCAAGCGAGCCCGACCCGACGTTCTCCGGGCTATACATCAGTGAAGCCCCTATGCCATTCGGCAGTTGCAGCCGGTACTGGATGACATTACTGGATCGAATCGCGACACCGGGCGTATAGAGCGAGCCGAGCCCGGAAATAATGTGTCCCCACTGGCCGGCCGACCCCGTTTCAAAGGTATCTGCGAGTACGGAAACTTCATAGGCGGGCGTATATTGACGCCCAAGCAGGAAGCCGCCGAACGGGGTGATGAATCCCACCATGGATGTTCTATCGAACAAGGCGCCGTTCGCGTTGACCACCGCATTATTGTTCCCGAGTCCCGTGGCAAGCGCGAGCGACGCCGCTGCAGGCAATGGCGCCCCGCGCACCAGGGTGAACGCGGGGCTCCTGCCAGCAAAGCCGTTCTTGTTATCGCCGGTATCGAGCTCGACGCGCGACTCCAGCGTGAATATGGCCTTGTATCCGCCGCCAAGGTCTTCGGTGCCCTTGAAACCCAGGCGGGAACCATCCGCAATGCCGCTGGCAAGGTTGTACTGGGTGCCGTTGCCGAAGCGCGATACGTGTATGCCGGCGTCGGCAATACCGTAAATGGTGATACTGCTTTGCGCCAGCACCGGCGCCGCGCAACAGGAGCCAATCAGGACCGCCAGTAATCTGCTTTTCATTTTGTCTCCAAGTATTGTTTGATTTATCGGGGGCAAACTCGACGGCCGGGACAACGTACCCTGTCCCTTCTGTTGATAGCACAGACAAAATGGCAATCAGTCGATTTTGTTCAACATCTGGTGCTTCTGGCCGCAGCAGGTGCAGAAGATGAATGCAGCGAAGGGAAATGTGTTGCGAAACTGCTGCAATGCCGACGCGCAGCTTGGTCACGTTGCCGCCAGGCGCAGGTGGAATGAGATTAAGAAAAAGGACGGCGGCAGCCGTCCCTTCTAGCGCCCTTCGTAGGTACGGAGCTTCTCGATATCGAGGATAGTGATCGTACGCCCGTCGACCCGGATCAGTTGCTTGTTGGCGAGATCATGCAGGATGCGCGAGAAATGCTCGGGCGTCAGGTTCAGCCGCGACGCAAGCACCGTCTTGCTGATCTGCAGAACGACCTGGTCGCCGTCCTGCTGCGCGTCGAATTTCAGAAGGTAACCGATGACGCGCTGCGCTCCGGAACTGAGTGAATATGCTTCCACATCAGAAATCAGGCCATGCAAGCGGCGGCTGAGTCCCGCCAGCATCTTGCGCGCGAACTTCGGATCCCTTTCCAGTTCATCGAAGACTGCCTGCTTGGATACATGCAGCAGCAGTGTGTCCGCCAGCGCCTGCGCCGTCACGATGTACGGCTTCTCCATGAACATGAGCGCTTCGCCAAAGCTGTGGCCGGGCCCGATGATCTCGACGACCTTCTCGTTGCCGTCCGGCGAGGTAAATGCGAGCTTGATCTGTCCATAGATAACGATGTGAAAGCCGACGCAGGGATCGCCGCGCCGGAAGACGATCTCGCCGCGTGTGACGTGCCGCTCCGTGACCGATGCAGCGATCTGCTTCAACTCGTCCGGCGCAACCTCATTGAACAAGGGCAGCTTGTTCAGGAACTCCTCGACTTTTACCTTGCCGCCGGCCATGGTCAACGCACAATCAGGACAGGTACGTCGGTAAAGGCGAATACCTTGGTGGCAACCGAACCCGTCATCAGCTTGTTCACCATGTCCTTACCGAGAACGGCGCGTGCTGCGCCGGACTGCAATGACAATTTGACATGCAGGAGATGCAGCTCCGGGACAGCGTGGAACCACGTGAAAAGCTTGACGACACGCTTGACCGCCTTGGTGCTGCAGGCAGAGCCGTCGACGGCGATGAGGATTTTCATTGTTGTTCTGTAGATCGGTCGCGGACGACTCTAACAAACGCTTCGGGCAATTTGTTTGACTTGAATCAAGTCGCGCGGACCAATGACATCGATGACTTTCAGTCGTACAAGGACAATTCGTGGCCCGCAAGAACAATTTGATATCAAATTTATAATAGAATCATCGAACACTCACCCTACGTCCGACTTTCCGAAAAGGAGCCTCGTTTGAATCAGCCGGCAGATGCATCACTCCACCATATTGTCATTGTCGGCGGCGGCGCCGGCGGCCTCGAACTGGCCGTGCGCCTCGGCAAGAAGCTTGGAAAAAAGAACAAGGCACACATCACACTCGTGGACGCAGCGCGCACCCATTTATGGAAACCGCTACTCCACCAGGTTGCTGCCGGCACCCTGGATTCCCACGCCGATGAACTGGAATATCTCGCGCTCGCCCGCACCAACCACTTCACATTCCGCCTCGGCCGCTTTGACGGCCTCAATCGCGAAAGCAGGGAAATCTGCCTGGCGCCCACCTATGACGAGGAAGGCCAGGAAATCCTTCCGCGGCAGTCCATCAAGTACGACACACTGGTGCTTGCGATCGGTAGCCAGACCAACGATTTCGGGACACCGGGCGTACATGAAAACACCATCATGCTCGACTCCCCGGAAGCCGCGGAGCGCTTCCACCAGCGCCTGATCAACTCCTGCCTGCGGGCGCAGGCCAAATCGAAGGCACCGGGCGAAGGCCGCTTCACCGTCACCATCATCGGCGGCGGTGCCACCGGGGTGGAGCTGTCGGCGGAACTGCACCTGACGACCAAGATCCTGTCGAGTTACGGGCTTGCAAATTTCGATCCGGAGAAGGACCTGAAGATCGCGGTGGTCGATGCCGCGCCGCGCGTCCTGAGCGCCCTGCCGGAGCGCCTGTCCGCCGCGGTTGCGCACGAGTTGCGCCAGCTCGACATCGACATTCATACGAATGAAAAAGTCATCGAGGTGCGGAAGGATGGCGTGCAGATGGCGAGTGGCAAGTTCATCCCGAGCGGAATCGTGGTGTGGTGCGCGGGCATCAAGGTGCCGGACTTCATGAAAGGCATCGGCGGCTTGGAAACCAACCGCATCAACCAGCTGGTTGTCCATCGCACACTGCAGACAACGCGCGATCCATCGATCTTCGCGCTCGGCGATTGCGGGGCCTGTCCGCAAGGAGAAGGCAAGCCCCCGGTACCGCCACGCGCGCAGGCCGCCCACCAGCAAGCGACACTGCTAGCAAAATCCCTGCCTCGCATGCTGGAGGGCAAACCGCTACTGGAGTTTACCTACCACGACCGCGGATCGCTGGTGTCGCTTGGCGATTACAGCGCGGTCGGCAGCCTGATGGGAGCGATCGCACGGGGCTCCGTTTTCATCGAAGGCCATATTGCCAAATGGATGTATTGGTGGCTCCACAAGCATCACCAGATCGCGGTGAACGGCTGGTTCCAGACCTGGCTGGCGACCTGGGCCGAAACGATCGACTGGGCGCGTAATCCGCGCATCAAGTTGCACTAAGAGCCTATCCCAGTGGGGAGCGTCTGTGGATTGCGTGCCAGGAAGGCCGCAGACAAGGCGCGAGGAGGCCGCGGGGTGGTTCCCCCGCAACGACGAGCAACGCAGGATCCGGCCTTCCTGGCGCGTAAGCCGCGGGCGATCCCTACTGGGATAGGCTCTAACAGGCTGTTGAAATTCGCCACAATCCGGTGATCACAGCCTGGTGAATC
>CBIHRW010000019.1:0-60687 GCA_966212545.1 uncultured Noviherbaspirillum sp. | reverse complement strand
GACGTTGCCAATCCGATATAGAGCCGTACGGGCTTGCTGCGAATCATCCTGTCGAGTGTGACACGCATGGTCAGGTTGCCTGTACAACATACGCAGCCGGGTGCAATCCGGACGATGCGAAGGTGGGCAGAGGACGACTCGAGGGGGGAGTTTGCGTCGGGCAACCCTTCCAGGATCACCGCGGCGTCGCCGGCAGGGACAAGTGCGGCAGCGATTGCCGCTTCGCGCAGGGCCGGGGTTGCGCCGACGACGAGGGTGGTGGTGATCACCCTTTGCGCGAAAGCTTGCTCGGTTCGACGCCGAGTTGTTTCAGCTTGCGGTACAGGTGCGTACGTTCCAGTCCGGTTTTCTCGGCCACGCGCGTCATGCTGCCGCCTTCGCGCACGAGGTGGTGCTCGAAATAGGCGCGCTCGAATGCATCGCGCGCCTCGCGCAGCGGCAGGTCGAAGGACAGGCCGAACAGATGCGAATCGGAAGGCGTCATTGCGGGTGCGACCGCAGCCTGATTCGGCATGGATGCGCCTGCGGTCACGGGCGGGTAGGCGCCGGGTGCCCCGGGCGCTGACTCTTCCGCCGCGGGGGTGACAACGGTACGGGCGTGGTACACGGGGACCGGACGCAGCACCTCGGTGGTTCGCGTGAGACCTTGCTGCACGGCTTTCAGCAATTTCTGCAGTGCGATCGGCTTCTCGAGGAAGTTCAGCGCACCGATGCGCGTGGCCTCGACTGCGGTATCGATCGTCGCGTGCCCAGACATCATGATGACAGGCATGGTAAGCAGGCCATCGCGTTGCCATTCCTTGAGCAGGGTGACGCCGTCGGTATCGGGCATCCAGATGTCGAGCAGGACGAGGTCGGGTGCGCCCTGTGCGCGGACGTCGCGCGCTTGTTGCGCGTTCTCCGCGGTGATGACGACGTGGCCTTCGTCGCCCAGAATTTCCGAGAGCAGTTCCCGGATGCCCATTTCATCATCGACTACCAGAATATTTGCCATATGCGTACCTTGTTTGCTTCCACAGTCGCTGATTATTGTTGATGTGCGTCGTACAGGAGCAGGAGAGTTGTCACGATTTGTTTCAGACCGTCTTCTCGTCCGGCGCTAACTTTAACAGCAAAATTGCCACTTTTGCACCACTGCCGTTCGCCCGGTTCTTGATGTCGATGCGGCCGCCGTGCTCATCCATAATCTTTTTTACCATCGCCAGACCCAATCCGGTACCACGCGCTTTTGACGTTACGTAGGGTTCGAATGCCCGTCCGAGAATCTTCGGCGAGAAGCCCGGCCCGTTGTCGGTCACGGTGAGGCGGACTGCAGTTCGCCGACCGCCGTCCGAGCCATCGTAGTGCACGGCTTCTGTGGTCACCTCGATGCGGGGCTTGTCATCCGGCAATGTGCAATCAGCAATGGCGTCCTGCGCGTTCTGCAGCAAATTATGAATCACCTGCCGCAGCTGCGTCGCATCCCCCATCACTTGCGGAAGGTTAGGGCTGAGCGAGGCATGGATGATAGCGCGGTCGTCGCCACCGACATAGAGGTGCAGGATCTCTTCCAACAGCGCATTCAGGTCGAGCGGCGAGAGCACCGCGGGCGGCGTCTTCGCGTAATCGCGGAAGTCGTCCACCATGCGCTTCATTGCAGTGACCTGGTTGACGATGGTCGTCGTGCCCCTAGTCAGGATGGCCGCGTCCTGTTCGCCCAGCTTGGGTTCCAGCTTCATCTGCAGGCGTTCGGCGGAAAGCTGGATCGGCGTGAGCGGGTTCTTGATCTCGTGCGCCAGCCTGCGCGCCACCTCGCCCCAGGCGATCGAGCGCTGGGCGGAAATCACGTCGGTGATGTCGTCGAACACGACGATGTATCCGGTGCCGCCGGCGACCGGCAGGTAAGAACCGCGTGCCAGCAGCGTAATGTCGCCGTCCGGCCCGGCGCCGCGGCGCGGCACTTCAATCTGGTTCTGCCAGTGCACGTCGCCCGGTGTCCCGCCCGCGGACTGCGCGCGCTGTTCGGAGAAGGCTTTCGTGATCGCGTCGGCCATCGGCTCGAGGCCTTCGATGGCCGACAGCGGCTTGCCGATATGGGCGTCGAAATCGTTCAGCAGGATGCGCTCCACGGATTCATTGCATGTCACCAGCCTGAACTGGCTGTCCAGCACCATCACACCCGCCGACATGTTCGCCAGCACCGACTCGAGGTACGCTTTCGCGTTCGAGAGCGCCGCGCGGTTGCGTTCGGCCGATGCGCGCGCTTCCGACAGCTGGCGCGTCATGGTGTTGAACGACTGCGTCAGCGTCCCCAGCTCATCCGACGTGGCAACGATCGGGCGCGGCGACAGGTTGCCTTCCGCCACCGCCTTTGTGCCCTCGGCCAGCACCAGCAGCGGCTGCGCCAAGTCGCCCGCGATCAGGAAGGCCGCGGCGATCGCGCCGAAGATGGCCAGCAGCAGGGTCAGCGTCAGCGTCACGAGATAAATCTTGCGCAGGCCCGTGCGCGCCAGCGATCGCTCCTGGTACTCACTGTAGGCGGCCCGCAGCGCCTCCGCATTGGCGGCGAGATGTGCCGGCACCGGTTGCAGCAATTGCAGGAAACGCGTCTCGCTTTGCAGCGACAAGTCGCTATTGGACGCGGGGATTTCCACCACCACGCGCAGGCGCAAATCGGCCGGGCCTCCGGTCTGGCCGCCCGGCACGGTCCGTTGCTCCGTACCCGCAGCCTGGGCATCCTTCGATGGATTGTCGCTGGCGTCGAAACCGCCTTCGATGGTCGCAAATGCACGCGTCACGCGCGCCTGACGGAGCATCGCCGCCGTCGGCAGTTCGGGCACCAGCGCGCCGATTCGGCCGCCAGCAGTGGCGATAATATGACCGCTGGAAGTGACAATAGTTGCTTCCTGCATTTGACTTTGATCACGCAGGCGCGACAGTTGCGTTACCTGCGACGACTCCGTCATCTCCGACAGTTCGAGCGCGATGCTGCGCGCCTTTGCGGTCAAGTCGGCCAATGAGCCGTCGAGTGCGGTGCGACCCAGGGTCAGCCCGGATTCGAGCGCGGACTCGACGCGCACGTCGAACCAGGATTCGATCGAGCGCGACACGAACTGGACGGAAACCATGTAGATGACCGTGCCAGGCAGGATGCCGACCATCGCAAACAGCAGCACCAGCCGCGCCATCAGGCGTGACCCGAATTCCCGCTGCTTGTATCCCTTGTACAGGCGCGTCAGGAGCAGTGCCACCAGCGCCAGGAGCGAGACGGCGATCAGCGCGTTGAGCACCAGCAGTTCGGGATAGTGGCGGTCGAAGAACGCGGAGTTTTCCGATGCCGACGCCAGCAGGAACAGCAGGATGCTGACGATCGCCCCGCCCACCACCAGGAAATAACGCAGGAACCGTTGCACGGCTATTCGGCCCTAAAGGTGAATTGCTTCCAGTCGGAAGAGAAGCGCCAGTCGGAGCTGTTCATTGCGTGGACCTGGAACGGCTTGGGCAGGCGCGCCACATCCAGGCCCATGCGTACGGCGACGTTGTAGATTTCGCCGGACTTGAGCGAGCCCTTTTCCGCGACCACCCAGCGGCTGGGGCGGCGCACCAGGGAAAGCGCATCGTCAAGCGAGGTGAAGCTTTGCTTGAGGTGGCCGCCGATCGAGGCGTGGTACTGGTGCGTAAGCACATTGTAGGAAATGCGGATGGTCTGCGAGGCGGAGACGGCTTTTTCGTCGAACCAGTACCAGCGGGGGCGGGTCAGCTGCACTTCTGTCGTGAAGTAGAGGGGGATGCCGCGCGTGATCGCGTCTTCCAGGCTGCGCGTCAGCTCGAACGAAAATCCGAGCGCCAGCTTGTAGCCCTCGTCGGTATATTCAAGCGCTGCCTGCGTGATTTCGACGCCCTCGGCGCGCGCCGGCGCCGGTGCCAGGACAGCCGCCAGCAGCAGCGCTATCAGCAGCCAGCTCGTCAGCAGGTGAAGGGCAGGACGAATCACTCGTACGGGCGCAGGTCGGTAAAGGGAGTGGGTCTTGATCAGGAAAAGGCAGCCTGGGCAGCTTGCACACATGCTGCAAACAGGGCGGGCGGCTTCTCGTCGCGACACCTGATGCCATCCTGCATTGGAAGAATGCAAATAGTTCTTTTCATGCGCCTGGCTGAGTTTCCGGCGAAGATACTATCAGACCCCGCCCTTTTGGAATAGCGCGTAGAACAAACCGTCGTGATCCTCGTCCCCGGACGCGACCGGCAGCAACTGGCCCGGCGCGGATAGTCGGATGGCATTGTTACGCGCCGCGAAGGCAATGGCCTGCAGCTCGGACTCCTTCGGCCAGACCGAGCAGGTGACCAATGCCAATTTACCATCGGGTTTGAGCATCCGCCACAGATTGTCGAGAATTCGGGCGGAAAGTGTTGCAAGCTGCGCGGCGTCGTCCTTGCGGCGCAGCCAGCGGATGTCCGGATGGCGCCGCACGATACCCGACGCCGTGCAGGGAACGTCGGCCAGGATGCGGTCGAACGGGCGGCCGTCCCACCAGTCGCCGCTGCTGGCGTCGCCCACCTTCAGGTCCGCTTTCAGCTGCAGGCGCTCGAGGTTCTCGCCGATGCGCGACAGGCGCGCAGCATCGCTGTCGAGCGCGAGCAGGTCGATGTCGGCGCACTCCAGCATGTGGCCTGTCTTGCCGCCGGGAGCGGCACAGGCGTCGAGCACGCGCATGCCATCCTGCAGGTCGAGCAGCGGTGCGGCCAACTGGGCTGCTGCATCCTGCACTGACACCACGCCTTCGGTGAAACCGGGGATTTGCGCGACCGGGACCGGCCGTTCAAGGCGCACGGCGGACGGGCCGATGCGGGTTGCGCCAATTTCCTTTTCCGCGAGCGTTTGCAGGTACTGTTCGACCGAGGCCTTGCGGCGGTTGACGCGAAGCGTAAGCGGCGGCAAGCGGTTCCCGGCCTGCAGGATGCTTTCCCAATGCCCGGGATAGGCCGAGCGCACCGAGTCGATCCACCACTGCGGATAGTTCCAGCGTCCTGCCGGCTGTTTCAGGGCCTGCTGCATCAGGAGCTCGCGCTCGCGCAGGAAACGGCGCAGCACGGCATTCACCATGCCCTTGGCGTGCACGAGCTGGACATCGGACGCAGCAGCGTTCACCGCTTGGTCGACCACCGTGAAGCTCTCGTATGCCCCGTCTGTTTCGTCATCGCAGAGCAGGGCGAGCGCGCAGCACAGCAGGCCGCGCAGCTCCGCGGGCGAAGGCGGCTTGGACGCGAGCAGCCCGAGAAGGAATTCAGTGCGGCCGAGCTGGCGCATGGCGCGGTAGGCGATGTCCTGCATCGCGCCGCGCGCCTGCGGCGGCGCACCTGTTTGCGCAAAGATGACGGCGAGCGCCTGTGGCAGCGCCGTGCCGGCCTTGACCTTGGCGATGGCGCGTGCGGCGCCGAGCAGGCTGAAGGCCAGTGAATCGGTTTTCAGTTGGGATTTCGACACATCAGCATGCGCGCTGCGGCGCGCAGTCTCCAGGAGAAAAGCAATCAGGTTTTGGTGAACGCCAGTTTCGCGCCGAGCGCCACGAAGGTTGCGCCGACAGTGCGCTCCAGCCACAGCCTGGCCCGCGGGTTGCGTCCCGCGCGGCGCGCGAGCGTACCGGCCAGGAAGGCGGTGCCGCTGTTCCAACCCATGCTGATCACGGCAAACGCCACGCCCAGCAGGAGGAAGGCGACAGTTTTCTGCGGTGCATCGGCCCGCACGAACTGCGGAATGAAGGCGAGGAAGAACAGGATGACTTTCGGGTTCAGTACGTTCGTGACCATCGCTTGCCAGAAAATCGTCTGCAGCGAGCGCTCGTCGCGCGGCGGTGTTTCAGCAGCTGGATCGGCCTGGCGCGCGAGCATCATGCGGAGGCCGAGGTAGATCAGGTAGGCGCCCCCGGCGAGCTTGATGATGGTAAATGCCGTTGCCGATGCGGCAAGGATCGCGCTCAGCCCGACCGCGGACGCCACCGCATGCACACAGCAGCCTGCTGAGATGCCCAGCGCAGACATCAATCCCGCGGCGCGTCCCTGCGCGATACTCCTGCCGACGATGTAGGCGGTATCGGGACCGGGTGTGGCATTCAGCAGCAGGACCGCTGCGAGAAACAGGCCGAAATTGGAGATGCCGAAGATGTCCATGCGCAATGCGTGCCGGGCGAACGGCGCAGAATGAGGAAAGACATCATTGTAGCCGTGTTGGAAGCGCAGGGCTGCCAGCTACGGAAATCAGCCGGGATGCACGAAGGAATTGTGCCGCACTTGGCGGCACAAGACAGGCTGCTAGACGCCCCACATCACGTCATGCCCCTCGTTCCGCGCCGCACGCAACATTTCCAGAAGCGGGTAGGCGCGGGTTGCAAAGCTGACAAACTGGACCGGTTCATGCTCATTGTCGTCGCCCTCATCCCCATGATGCGCCATGACATCGCGCCGAACCTCTTCGGAAGTAGGGTGCAGGCGGCTTTCGGCAATCTCCGCCTCCAGTCTCGCCACGGCGTTTGGCGCTTCGGCCGAGGTGATGATGCCGCGCTTGACGTCCTTGTTCAGCAAATCAAGTATGCGCTTGGCATGCTCTTCATACATAAGAACTTCTGCCGCTGCCTTTGACTTGAAAGTGACTAGCATGGGGCCTCCGATAGCAGTCTCTCTACTGTGTATATCTAAACCATAGCATGACTTCTGGATTTTGCTATTGGCCAAATCAGTGCGCATTTGGCTGCGCGCGGCCGAGCACGAAAACCCCCAGCGCCGCAGCCTGGCAGGCAACACACACCGCAAACGCCGCGCGCATCGCATCCGATGCTGGCATCCCGAAGCCCCCGAACAGGTCGATCAGCAGTCCGATTCCCCATTGCATCGCAAACGAGCCGATAAATACCATCAGGTTGAAGGCGCTGTTGGCACGCCCTGCCAATGCAATCGGGAAAGACAGGCTGACGCCGGTCTGGGTCAATGTCGTGACTGTGACGCAGACAGCAAGGATGAGCCAGAGTGCCCAAGACCACGAGGCGGTAGTCGCCAGCATGGCGGCCTGGACAAGGACGGCCGCGCCGATGCCCAGGGCAATGACGCGCATTGCAGGAATGCCTGGTCCTTTCCCCTGGGCCACATGACGCGGCGCCCACCACGACATCGCAAGATAGGCGAGCATCATGCAGAGATTGAAGACGAACAGGGCCTGTGCGGTTGCGTGTTTGCTCATTCCCAGCACAGTCGTCATCCATGGCCCCACCCACAGGGTTTGCAATGCCGAGAAGCTGCCGTGGTTGACGATGCCGAGCAGGCCCATGCGGCGGAAATAGGGATCCTTGAATATGTGTGCGTACCCCAGCGCCGGTGCGTTCGCTTGTGCCGGTTGCGGCTTTGGATTGCCCTGCGCGGATTCAAGTTTGCGCAGAAGAAAAAAGATCGCGACCGACGTCGCGACGATCATTCCGCTCATGACCCAGAACACGCCGCGCCAGCCGATCAGCGGCAACGCAGCGCTCACCGGTATGGTGGAGGCCAGCGCGCCTGACGTGCCGGCCATGAGCATCCAGCTTGCCAGCTGGCTTTGTTGCTCAGGCGCGAACCACTGGCGGTAAGCCTTGTAGGGCGCCATCAGGCAGGCCGACACGCCGACCCCGATCAGTGCGCGCCCGATCCACAAACCGGTCAGCGTGGTACTGCTGGCAAAGATTGCCGCGCCGATTGCGGCAAAGACCAGGAGGGCCGATTCGGTACGCCGCGGACCGTACTTGTCGAGCCAGATGCCGAGCGGCAGCTGCAGCGCGGCGAAGCTCAGGAAGTAAGCCGAGGACAGCAGCCCGAGATCCGCATTGTGTAGTCCTATGTCGCTTTGCAGGTCCGGTGCGATGACGGCGTTGATGGAGCGGAAGGCGTACGACAGGAAGTAGGCGGAGGCGAAGCACAGGAAGATCCGCGCGGCGGCCAGGCCCCGGAGCGCTGCAGGCATGTCAGTTCAGTTTGAAGGATGTGAAGAAGGTATCGGCCGCATCGCGCGATACCGCGCTTTCGTTGCCGACCATGATGACCTGGTAGATGCGATTGTCCTTCGCAAGAAAACGCGCAAGCAGCAGACGGCCGGAACCCGCCGCCTCGATATCGACGGCGACGGGTACAGCGCCGGGCGCGGAAGCCTTTTCCTGCTTGATCGTCCCGCCAATATTCCTGACCAGGGCCGTCTTCATCGCCGCGAGCGCCTTCGGTGCCTGCGCCGCGTCAGCCAGCTGGGCGGCGCCGACTGCGAACGTGACGCCATCGACATCTGCAGCAGTCATCGTCATTGGTACCTGCAAGCCGTCAAGGTTGACGGTGCGGGTATGTGTTGCCGGTTTGGATGGCAGGAGCACCACGAACGGCGCGTCCGTGCCGCGCACTTCGCGCCAGTCGAATTTCGGACTGCAGGCAGCCAGAAGGGCGACGCAGGCGATGCATGCGGCACCGCCCCGCAAGGAATGGAGAAACGTGAGCATGGGCGACATGGTAGCAGGTGCGCACCATTCCGTCCGGGACCTCATGTCACGCAGTTCAGTCGGCACCCGGCGTGCTCGCACTGAGCCGGTCCACGCTATCCGCGTGTGCCTTCTGGAACGTCCGCATGCCCAGCACTACCCCTGCAACCAGCAGCGCGATCCCGGCGATCACTGCCGGCGCCGGCGCGGCACCGCGCCAGATGAACGCATACAGCAGCGCGGACAGGGTTTCGAACACGATCAATTGCCCGGCAAGGGAGGTTGGCAGCCGTTGGCTGGCCTTGTTCCACAACATCGTGCCCAGCCAGGACGCGCACAGGCCGAGCGTGAGCATCAGGCCGATGAATTGCCACGGACGAGGACCGAGCGGGTAGTCATAGGCATCCGGATACAAGGCAGCATAGATGCCGTAGCCGATGAAGCCGGCCAGCGCCAGCGGCAGCGTTGCGAGTCCTTGGGCGGTGGCCCAGGTCGATGAGGCGATGTGCGGATTCTGTTTCATATGACGCGCATTCATCACCGGATACCAGGTCCATGCGGCGAGCGCGCCGAGCGTGATGAAGCAGCCGAGCGCATAGTCGCCGGGCGAGCGGCTGCCGTCGAGATGCGCCAGTTCGCTCGCGTTCACCAGCATCAATCCGGCGAAGATGATGACCAGGGAAGGCATGAGCCTGCCCCATGCGACCGTCTCCGACGGATGTCCGGGCGACCAGTTCGAGAATATGGAAATGACAACCGGCAGCGTGCCGATCATCATCGACGGCAAGGGTGCGTCCGCCAGCTGGATGCCTGTGGCCAGCGCGGCGTAGTAGAGGATATTCCCGACCAGCGACAGCTTGATCGCAACGATCCAATCGGCCCTGGTGAGTGCGGCGATGCGGCGCCGATCGAAAAACGCCGGCACCAGGGCGATCAGGCCAAAGCCGATATAACGGCCGAAGGACAGGACGAGACCCGGATAGTCGCCGAGCATCAGGGGCGCCACGAACACCAGCCCCCACATGAGGCCGGCACCGAGCGCGCAAAGCAAACCGATGAGCATGATCTTGAATGGTAAAAATCGATGCGCGGATGCGCACCGTGGCACGGATTATCCGCGCCGGTTTTGCCCCGGTCTTGTACCGATTTGCTGTTGATACTGGGCAGGCGTGACGCCGTAGGTACGCTTGAACCAGCGGTTCAGGTGGCTCTGGTCGGTCAGGCCGGCGGCTGCGGCGGCGTCGGAAGGCGTCATGCGCTTTGCCAGCAGGGCCTTGGCGCGGGCTGCGCGGCGCGCCTGCACATATTGATGCGGCGTGACGTGGAATGTTGCGGAAAAGGTGCGGACGAAATGGAACAGGGACAAGCCTGCCTCGGCCGCCAGTTTCTCGATACGCAGGTTGTCGTCCAGGTGGGCTTCGATGCAGTCGAGCACGCGCTGCATGCCCGCTGTCCGGCACCGTTCACCGGACCGTTGCACGTCGCGCGCGTTCTTGCCGTAGCGTCCCACCACGGTATCGACCAGTTGCGTGAACCGGGAGACGAAAGCGATGTCGTCCGGCGCATTCCACAAGTGCCGGAAGGCGTGGCGGTAAGCCTCAGCCAGGGCTGGGTCATGCGTAGTCGCGTCCGGGAAGAAGGCTTCGCTGCCCGTCATCGCCCGCAGCGTTTCCGGCTCGATATACAGCATCTGGTAGGTCCAGCCCGCATCCACCTCGGCCTGGCCGGTGTGCAGCTCATCGGGGTTCAGCAGGACCAGCGTGCCTGCAGGCGCAAGGTGGTCCGCGCCCTGGTAGCGGAAACGTTCCACGCCGGCCTCGATCGCCCCGAGCGAGTAGCCGTCATGGACATGCGGCGCGAATGCATGGTCCACCAGCCGTGCCGAGTACAATTCCACGCCCGGCAAATGCGGACTGGCTTTGAACGTGACGAATTCGGTCGGATGCTGGAACATGATTGCCTCGATGTGCCGCTTGCAGAATTGCAGGAAATGGACGCGGCGCCATGGTTGCAATCATAAATCGTTCTTGCCCGGCGTGGAGAATGGCCAGTTTTTTCCGCCACGGCGGATGTTAAAGGCCAGGCGGGGAATGCAGGCGGCAAGCAGATCCTTGAGTTGCGCCACGAATACCCCCCGCTTGCTGTTGTCGCATATGCAATGGACTTCCGCTCGCTCCGACGAGGTGATGGTGATCCGGCCGGCATCCTGCATCGCATGCGCTTCTCCCTCCTGCAGGGCGAATTGCGGCCGGACGGCATGTCCCGCATACCAGCACATTGCGCCATGCACCGTCATGACGCCGCGAAGCCGAAAGTGACGCCGAGCGAAATCAAGCGCAAGATCGAAGAGGCGTTCAAGCGCAACGCCGAGGTCGATGCCAACAATATTCAAGTCGAAACCACTGACGGCCAGGTCACGCTCAAGGGCACGGTGCATTCCTGGTTCGAGCGGGAAGAAGCCGAGCGGGCGGTCTTGCCTATCGCTTCGACAACGCGCTCGAGTCGGCCCTGATTCTCGGCTTTGTTTTGTCGCTCTCGTCCACGGCCGTGGTCATGCAATTGATGGCCGAACGCCATGCAGGGGGGCGCTCCGCCAGGCCAGCTTTCCCATCCTGATGCTGCAGGACTTGGCAGTGGTGCCGCTATTCATCCTGATCGGTGCCCTGGAAAGGGGCGGACCTGGAAACCTGGCGTCAACGCTGGTGCTTGCAGCAGCGTGAAATCCTGCAGTGCATTGCGCAAGGCCATGCCACCAAGGAAATCGCCTATCGTCTCGGCGTCAGTCCGAAGACAGTCGAAGCGCACCACACTCAATTGATGGAACGCCTGGGCATGCGTGATATTGCCAGCCTGGTGCGTTATGCCATTCGCATTGGCTTGATCGATATCGACAAATAATCAGGCTTGTTTTTCTGACATAAGGCTTTTTCCTAGTCGCGCCGGCTCGCTAGGGAACAACCTGATTGTGCGGACGCGTGTAAAGCGTAGCATCGCTTTTTGGTTTCCATCTGGAAACAGTGCTGTGCTGACTTCGTGCACGGCTGGTTTCGCATGCCGAGTGCGAGCAGATGGACAGATTAAGGAGCCGCCATGTCAGCATTACCCACTGCAATTCATGCGCCGGAAGCCACGGTCGCAAAAACACACGAATTTCTCGCTTTTACGCTTGGCCGCGAAGAGTACGGCATTGATATCCTGAAGGTGCAGGAAATCCGCGGCTATGACAACGTCACCAGGATCGCCAATGCGCCCGACTTCATCAAGGGCGTGATCAACCTGCGCGGCATCATCGTGCCGATCGTCGACATGCGCATCAAGTTTGATCTTGGCGTTCCCAGCTATGACCAGTTTACTGTTGTCATCATCCTCACTATTGCAGAACGCGTGGTCGGCATGGTGGTCGACAGCGTGTCGGACGTGACCACACTGGCAACTGATCAAATCAAACCGGCGCCAAACATGGGCACTGCGCTCAACACCGACTACCTGATCGGCCTGGGTACCGTGGATGAACGCATGTTGATCCTGATCGATATCGACCGACTGATGTCGTCGGACGAAATGGGGCTCATCGCAACAATGCAGCAATCTTCCTGAAAGCACGCGCCGGCGCATTTCTCCTCTACGCAGCGTGGCAGTAAAACCATCACGGATCGAAAGGTTTACATGAATATCGCAAATCTGAAAATAGGCACCCGTCTCGCACTGGGTTTCGGCTTCATCGGCATTTTGCTGATCATTATTTTGAGCCTGAGTATCACGATGCTCGGCAGGGTCAGCGAAGGAACTACCGAAATCGTAAACGACAGGTTGCCGAAGATCGAACTGTCGTACGAGCTGGATACGAAAATCAACGAGATCGCCATCGCATTGCGCAACATGATGCTCACCGATAAGCAGGCGGACATCCAGAAGCAGCTCGATGCCATCACGGCGGCACGGGAGGTGGTCCGTAATCACATTGAAACGATGGCGGCCACGATGAAGAGACCCCAGGCCAAGCCTATTGTCGAACGTATACGTGAATCAAACGCCAAATACATCGCTGGCACGGACCAATTAATCAAGCTGATTAATGCCAGTGCGTCCGACGAAGCCCGGGTGTATCTGACCGAAGAGCTGCGCCCCGTTCTTGCGAGTTACAAGAAAGCGATCGGTGAACTGATTGTGGTTCAGAAAGAGTTTACGCAGGAGACGAGCAGGCATGCCGAGCAAACCTACAGCGATACACGCACGCTGATGATCGGCCTTGGCGCTGCTATTCTGCTCTTCGCTGTCGTTGTGGCGTACTGGATAACGGTGTCCATTACTCGCCCGGTAGCCAAGGCGCTTGCCCTTGCCAATACCGTGGCCGCCGGCGATCTCAGCAGCCGCATCGACGTCACCACGACCGACGAAATGGGACAACTGCTCCAGGCATTGAAGGCAATGAACGAAAGCCTGGTCCGGACCGTCAGCGCAGTACGCGGGGGCACGGATGCGATTGCTACAGCAGCCAGCCAGATTACAAGCGGCAACGAAGACCTGTCGTCGCGCACCGAGCAGCAAGCCAGTTCATTGGAAGAAACGGCGTCTTCGATGGAAGAGCTGACTTCAACCGTGAGGCAGAATGTCGACAACGCGCGTCAGGCAAACCAGCTTGCCACGTCCGCTTCCCAGGTCGCGCTACGTGGCGGTGACGTGGTCGAGCAGGTGGTCCAGACCATGAGTTCTATCGACGCGTCGTCGAAAAAAATCGTCGACATCATCAGCGTCATTGATGGCATAGCCTTCCAGACCAATATCCTTGCGTTGAATGCGGCAGTCGAAGCGGCCCGAGCCGGCGAGCAGGGAAGGGGATTTGCCGTAGTGGCCAGCGAAGTCCGCAATCTGGCGCAGCGCTCGGCGGCAGCGGCGAAGGAAATCAAGTCATTGATCGACGATTCTGTGGAAAAAGTAGACGCCGGCAGCCGGCTGGTGGGCGAGGCGGGGTCGACAATGAGCGAGATCGTCGACAGCGTGAAACGCGTGACCGATATCATGTCCGAGATTGCCGCTGCCAGCGAGGAGCAGAGTGCCGGCATTGAACAGGTCAATCAGGCGATCGGCCAAATGGACCAGGTGACGCAACAGAATGCCGCACTCGTGGAGGAGGCAGCGGCCGCCGCCGCATCCATGCAGGAACAGACTCGCAAGCTGGCGAGCACTGTCAGCATATTCAAGCTCGATGTGCGTCATGCCGACGGCAGCGCTCCGCAAGTCAGCCGGCGCATCACTGCCACGGAAAAGAAACCCCAACAAGCCGGACGTGCCGTCGCGTTGCCGCAAAAGACGAGGATCGCGCACACGGCAAGCACCGCCAGTGACGAGTGGCAGGAATTCTGATGCGCGACGGCGGTATCGCATCGCGCTGGTGCTGCCCTATATCATGCAGGTGAAGACGCGTCCGCCGGCAGATGCCGGGGGACGCGACTACCGTTTTTTGAGAAAGCGTGCCAGCCGGCCTCGGTTTGCCGCCGAGAATAAGCGGTTGACATGGGACGCATCAGCAAGGTCGTGCCGATGGCTGACCTGGTCGATCTTGCGCGTGCACAGGCGGCAAAACTGGTGGCATTGCCGGCATCTTCAATGCGCATCACGAAGCGACTGATGAAAGGCGCTCAGGCCGATGCCATCGCGGCATGATTCGCGTGGCTTGTTACCTTTGCCGCAATTCATTTTCACGCTGAACTGCAAACGAAACGCTTGGAGCATACGTTCCGGGGTCTGTGCAGTCGCGTAAAAACATCACATCTTCCAGGCGAATGCTGCCGAGGCAGTGTAACTCGCGGTCACCATGACGCGCTTTATTTGTGTGCTAGCTGTAAATCAGCCCAAGATCAGGGCGTCAAGCTTGTTTTACTATTGGTAATTGCCAGGCTTGCACATCATGGAATTGAATGCCTGCGATTAAACCACGCTCGCCATATTTCTGTACCCTGGCGCAAGATCAAGCTCGATAACTGGGCATCGCTGTCGTCTTGCAATACCC
Source organism: uncultured Noviherbaspirillum sp. (assembly GCA_966212545.1). GTDB lineage: Bacteria > Pseudomonadota > Gammaproteobacteria > Burkholderiales > Burkholderiaceae_D > Noviherbaspirillum. The sequence continues at coordinate 46,215 of CBIHRW010000019.1, read as the reverse complement.
ACATATCCGCCATTACCTCGCCCGACCCGGTTGTTCCGCCACGATGCGACTCTGGCCTGGCCCCCCATGCAGTCCCCACGCACAGTTTTTAATCAGCATTTCCCAATGATAAATAGGCAAATCCAGTTTTTCAGTTTCCCTATGCCCAATGCGGCAACATGGTCAGGTCTGGCCGGAATCGTTGCAATCGTTGCAGGCTGCGCGGAGCTCCGCGGATGTGCGTACGGTAGGACGTTCGGGAGCGAATGCAACTCCCCCTTTTTGCTTCCGCTAGCCTTGATGCTCTTGGGCGCTGGTTTGGCTTTCTGCCAATCGCTCGCATCGATGTGGGGCGCCCGCGGCATGCGGTGCGCTTGTGCCGTCGCTCTGGTCGGAATTGCCGCGTTCTCGACCGTTCATCCGGGCTCGATGCCGATTTCCTTCACATTCAATGTCGCCATGTTAGGCATGGCCCTGCTGCTAATCAATGTGCAGAGGCGAGGCGTGTCATTTGCCCAGATGCTGGCCATACCAGTTCTCGCAGGTTCGCTGCTCACCTTGGTCGAATGTCTGTACGGCACCGCCACGCGGACGTATACGCATGACATGCTCGTGACTGATATTCATGATGTGTGCGTCTTCATGATGATTGCAGCCGGCATCTTGCTCGTTCACCGCCAGCAGCAACCGATGGCGACATGGCTGAGCAATGGCATCGGCGGCTTTCTAGTCCGCAGAGTGCAACCGGCAGTGCTTGTCATTCTGGTGGCGGGGGGCTGGCTCAGGATAGTCGGTGAAAAGGCCGGCCTGTATGAAACAGAAATCGGCACAGCGCTTGTGGTGACGTTCGTCGCATCAGGTACTGCAATCATGTTTTGGTGTGCGGCACGAAAAATCGACCGGCTCGACGCAGCACGAGCACAAACCAAAGAAGCGCTTCGCCGCTTGAACGCGGAGCTGGAGCGGCGCGTCGCCGAACGTACCGCTGACCTGAAAGCAGCCAACCGCGATCTGGCGAATGAAATCGAAGCAGGCAATCTGGCAAGAGCGGAATTGCATGCGAATGAGCAAAGTTATCGATTCCTCTTCGAGTCCAACCCGGTGCCGCTCTGTGTATTTGATCATGAGACCTTGCGTTACACAGAGGTAAACCATGCGTTGCTACAGCAATATGGCTATTCACTAGCCGAATTCATCGGAATGGAGGTGGACCGCATCCTTCCCCCTGGCGAGATGGCGCGCATGCAGGACTATCTGAATACCATACCATCAGGCCAGAACTATGCAGGCCGGTGGCGCAACTTGAAGAAGGATGGGTCGCCGATCGACGTCGAAGTGTTCCACCATGTCGTGCAGATCGACGGCAGACCGCATAGCATTGCATTGTCCATTGATGTCACAGAACGGTGCAAGGCAGAAGAAGCGCTGCAGAACTATGCGGGACGACTGCAGATACTGTCGCAGCAGCTGCTCAATGTGCAGGAAACCGAGCGCTGTCGCATTGCACGAGAACTGCACGACCACATCGGACAGACGCTGACGGCAGTCAAGCTTGGGGTGCAGAGCATCCGGAGGGCACTCAAGGACGAGACAGCCGCTGCCCGCCTCGAAGACACCATTCAGCTGACGGCGCAGGTGCTTGAGCAGGTGCGCAGCTTGTCATTGGACCTGCGTCCGCCCTTGCTCGACGAGTTGGGATTGGTCGCTGCACTTGACTCGCACATCAGGAAGCATGCGTCCCGAGGCGGCCTGAAAGTGCACTTCGACGCAAAGTCATTGCCAGTCCGACCGCCATCCGTAGTCGCCACGGCATGTTTCCGGGTGGTGCAGGAGGGGCTCACCAACGTCATGCGTCATGCGGAGGCCAACAGTGTATGGATCAGCCTCAAGCTGGAGGATGGCGCGTTGCGGGTGCGCGTGACGGACGACGGGAGAGGTTACGATCCGGAGATAATGCGGCAGCAAGCATTGAAGGGTAAAAGCATAGGTTTGTTAAGCATGATGGAAAGAGCGACTTTAATTGGTGGCTGGTGCGAAATCGTATCCTCGCCCGGCACGGGCACCTCGGTACGGGCCAGCTTCCCGCTCGACCAGGCTATTGATCCATGCAGCAACGGAGAGATGGCATGAGCCGCGTATTACTGGTGGACGACCATGCATTGGTGCGTGCCGGCATCCGCTCGCTGTTACAGAGCATTGACGCTGTCGAAGTGGTTACCGAAGCGGGTAATGGTGCGGACGCATTGGTAAAGGTGGAGAAATATCGGCCCGATGTCGTGCTCATGGATGTCGCCATGGACGTGATGAATGGGTTGGACGCCACCGTCGCCATCAAGCGCCGCTGTCCGGACATGCGGGTGATCATTCTGTCGATGTACCTCAATGAAGCCTATGTGGAGCAAGCCTTGCAGGCGGGTGCCTCGGGCTATCTGCTCAAGGATGCGGAAACGGCTGAAATGGAACGGGCGCTGACGACCGTCATGCGCGGCGAGATTTACCTGTGCGCCAGGGTCTCGACCCAACTGGTTGAAAGCTACCTCAAGCGCGGCACGGGCGTGGCATCGAAAACATCGAATGCATCGGCCGGCGACGACGTGCAGCTCACCGCGCGGCAGCGTGAAATCCTGCAGTACATTGCGCAAGGCCATGCCACCAAGGAAATCGCCCATCGTCTCGGCATCAGTCCGAAGACTGTCGAGGCGCACCGCACCCAATTGATGGAACGCCTGGGCATGCGTGATATTGCCAACCTGGTGCGTTATGCCATTCGTATCGGCTTGATCGATATCGACAACTAGACAGGCTAATTCCTTTTCCAGTCTCAGTACGCCAGACAAGTCGCCCATGTACGAGCCAGCCCGGGGCACAACGCCCGGCAGACTTTCTATGCGCACATGTTGCCGACATATTGTCCAAGGTACGGGCGGAGCGCGCTGGGGCGATCGTGGTGACCGTGGGCCAGCCAGAGACGGCGCGCCATATTGTCGGGCAATACAGCAGCATTACCCACATCTGTCATTGTCGGGTCTCCAGCTATGCGCTTTCGTATTGAACACGGTCGGGATTCCTGAAGAAACCGTGGAGCGCGTGGTGGAGGTCGAACGCGGCCGCCGCATCGACATCCTTCAGGGCGGCGCAAAATGGAAGGGAAGCCAATCCGCCGCAAAGCGCGGGCTCGGGCGATGGAGCCGGTGAAATGCATCAAAGCTGCGGACCTTCAGGACCGGAATTTGCGGCGCTTCGACCGCCTCGGCGAACCCGTCGGCGCATCAATGAAGCAGATGTCAGCGATTTTTGGAGGATTCCAATGAGCGACTTTCTACATGTTGTCTGTCCGCACTGCGCTACCGTGAACCGTCTCCAGGCCGAGCGCCTGAATGAACAGCCAAGCTGCGGCAAATGTTCGCTCGCCATCTTTACCGCGAAACCCATTGAGGTCGATGGCGACGGCTTCACGAAACATGTCACGCGCAACTTTGATGAAATGTGAGCTTAACTTTGACGATGGGCACCCGTTACATCGGGAATCCGCACGCAACGTCGTAATCGTCGCATCTTCAATTGTGACGACTGATACTCCAATAAGAAGCATTGCGTGGAACGCGTATTGCCTCAGTGCTCGCGCAATGCCCGGCGATATTGGATTGCCTCGGCCACATGAGCCTGGCCGATCGTTGCCGCGCCCGCCAGGTCGGCGATGGTTCGCGCCACCTTCAGGACGCGATGATAGGCGCGCGCCGACCAGTTCAGCCGCGTCATTGCAGTGCGCAGCAATTGTTCTCCTGCGGCGTCCGGTTTGCAGTGCGTGTCGATCTCGGCGGTCGACAGCGCATGGTTACCCTTGCCTTGCCGGTCCACTTGCACGCCGAACGCCTGCTCGACACGCGATGCGATGGCGGAAGATGGCTCGCCGTCTGCCTGCTTCAGCAGTTCCTCATGGGGCAGGGCGCCGACCTGGATCTGCATGTCGATGCGGTCGAGCAGCGGACCTGAAATCTTGTCCTGATAGCGCGCAACGAGATCGGGTGTGCATCGGCACCGGTTGGCACTGTGCCCCAGATAACCGCAGGGACAGGGATTCATTGCCGCGACCAGCTGGAAGCGTGCGGGAAAATCGGCCTGCCGCGCGGCACGGGATATGGTGATGTGCCCGGACTCCAGCGGCTCGCGCAGGACTTCCAGCACTTTCCTGTCGAATTCGGGGAGCTCGTCGAGGAAGAGAACGCCGCGATGCGCGAGCGAGATTTCGCCGGGCTTGGGCGTGCCTCCGCCCCCCACAAGCGCGACACCCGATGCGGTATGGTGCGGTGCCCGATAGGGTCTGGCTTTCCAGCGTGTGATGGAAAAGCCGCTGGACAGCGATTGCACGGCCGCGGATTCTAGCGCTTCCTCATCCGTCATCGGCGGCAGGATGCCGGGGAAGCGGGCCGCGAGCATTGACTTCCCGGTCCCCGGCGGACCGACCATCAGTACGCTGTGACCGCCCGCAGCGGCAACTTCCAGTGCGCGCTTGGCCTGTGCCTGCCCCTTGACATCGGAAAAATCCGGATAGGCCGGACGCGCTGCTTCGGCTTGCAGGCGATGCCGTGTTAACCTCGATTCACTGTCCGTGGCGGCGAAGTGTGCACACACCTGCAACAGCGATTCCGCCGGGAGTATCGCTGCGTCCCGCACCAGCGCCGCCTCGTCGGCGTTCGCGCGCGGCAGGATGAAGGCACGTTGGCGCCCCGTGTGGTCTCCTGCACGATGCATCGCATAGGTCATTGCCAGCGCACCCCGGATCGGACGCAGCTCGCCGGAAAGCGAGAGCTCGCCGGCAAATTCATATTTGTCGAGCTCGTCGGCCGGCATCTGCCCCGAAGCAGCCAGGATGCCGAGGGCGATCGGCAGATCGAAGCGGCCGGACTCTTTCGGCAAGTCCGCTGGCGCCAGGTTCACGGTGATTCGCCGGGCAGGGAATTCGAAGCGGGCATTCTGCAAGGCCGCGCGCACGCGATCCTTGGATTCCTTGACCTCGGTTTCGGGCAGGCCGACGATGGTGAAAGAAGGCAGGCCATTGGCCAGGTGCACTTCAACCGTCACTTCCGGTGCGTGCATGCCGGCCAGGGCCCGGCTCTTCAATACTGCAAGGCTCATGGGTTACGGCTTGCGCAGCTGGGCTTCCAGTTCGGACACGCGCGCTTCCAGCGTCTCCAGCTTGGCGCGGGTCTTTGCCAGCACCTGGCTCTGGATGTCGAATTCTTCGCGGGTAACCAGGTCCAGCCGGGAAAAGCCCTGGGTCAGCATTGCCTTTACGTTCTTTTCAATGTCCTTGGCGGGCGAGTTTTCGATTGCCTGACTGATCTTCGCCTGCAGGTCGTTGAAAAAGTTTGTCTTGTCCATAATCAATCCTAATGTGAAAAACGCGCACTCCCGTGGTGCGCTCATTCATGGTGCGCGTCATCGTGGTGCGCATTTCGTGGTGCATCGCCTTAAAACGGTGTGCTCGACACCAAAGCAATGCGAGAAATTAAAAAAATGATAACGCATCTCCCCAGAAAAATGATGGCATGAGTCCTGCTAAGTAGTTGGAAAAATGCAATGAGAACTATTTTTTCCAACGCCATAAACACAAGGGACCCGTCATGAAGAAACTCGTTCTTGCCACCGCCATACTTGCCGCATTCGCGTCGTCCGCTTCTGCGCAGCAAGCTGCTGCCGCGCCGGAGCATACCTTTACCGGCAACCTCACGGTCGCAACGGACTACCGATTCCGCGGTATTTCCCAGACTTTCGATCGCCCGGCGGTGCAGGGCGGGTTCGATTATGCCCATAGCAGCGGCTTTTATGTTGGAAACTGGAACTCCAACGTGAGCGGCAACCAGTACCCGAACGGCGCCAGCCTCGAGATGGATCTGTACGGCGGCTACAAGTTTGAGCCGATGCCCGGCCTGACCGCCGATGTCGGCCTGCTCAAGTACTACTATCCCGGCGCTTCCATCGCCGGCGTGAAGCCGGACGCGCTCGAAGTCTACGTTGGCGCGACCTACCAGTGGTTCTCCGCCAAGTACAGCCACGCCGTGAGCGACGATTACTTCGGCTTCACCAATGCCGACGGTTCCTATTACCTGGACCTGAACGCCAACTTCGAAGTCGCCGAGAAGACCACGCTGGGCTTCCACGTCGGCCGCCAGAAGTTCAAGAACTTCGGCACCTTCGACTACACCGACTACAAGATCGGCGTTTCGCGCGACTTCGGCTTTGCCACGCTCGGCCTGGCGCTGGTGGCGACCGATGCGGATAGCGCCGTGTACACCTTTTCCAACGCAAGCGGCACCAAGACAAAGGACGTGAGCAAGAACACGGCCGTATTGTCGATTTCCAAGACCTTCTAATCTCTCGTAGAGGTTCATCATGAAACTGATCACTGCGATCATCAAACCCTTCAAACTCGATGAAGTGCGCGAAGCCCTGTCGGCGATCGGTGTGCAGGGTATCACCGTCACAGAAGTGAAGGGCTTCGGGCGCCAGAAGGGCCATACCGAGCTGTATCGCGGCGCCGAATACGTGGTCGACTTCCTGCCCAAGACCAAGATCGAGGCTGCGGTGGACGACGCCATCGTCGACCGTGCCATCGAGGCGATCGAAAGCTCCGCCCGCACCGGCAAGATCGGCGACGGCAAGATCTTTGTATTCGACTTGCAGCAAGTCGTTCGTATCCGTACCGGCGAGACCGGTAAAGAAGCACTCTAAAGGAGGAGCGAGATGAAAAAACTGTTTGCAAGCTTCCTGGCGGCCGGCTCCATGCTGATCGCCGTCGGCTTCGCGCAACCGGCGCTGGCCGAACAGGCCGCTTCGGCCAAGGCCCAAGTCGTTGTCGTTGCGCAGGCATCCGCCCCCGCTGCTGCCGAGGCTGCTCCTGCTGCTGCCGCCGCCGCGCCTGCTGCTGCACCCGCAGAAGCCGCACCGGCCGCCGCAGCTCCGATCGCCAACAAAGGCGACACCGCCTGGATGATGATGGCCACCGTGCTCGTCATCCTGATGACGATCCCCGGCCTGGCATTGTTCTACGGCGGCCTGGTCCGCACGAAGAACATGCTGTCGATCCTGATGCAGGTATTCATGATCTTCTCGCTGATCGTCGTGCTCTGGTGCATCTACGGCTACTCGCTGGCGTTCACCGAAGGAGGCTCCTTCATCGGCTCCTTCGACCGCCTGTTCCTGAAGGGTATTACGCCGGAGTCGATGGCTGCGACCTTCAGCAAGGGCGTCGTGATTCCCGAGTTCGTGTTCGTCGCCTTCCAGGCAACCTTCGCGGCCATCACCTGCGGCCTGATCGTCGGCGCCTTTGCGGAACGCATCAAGTTCTCCGCCGTGCTGCTGTTCGTCGTGCTGTGGTTCACCTTCTCCTACCTGCCGATCGCGCACATGGTCTGGTTCTGGCCTGGTCCGGATGCCTACACCGACGCCGCCGCTGCTGAAAAGGCAACTGCTGCTGCGGGCTGGCTGTTCCAGAAGGGCGCGCTCGACTTCGCTGGCGGCACCGTGGTGCACATCAATGCCGCAATCGCCGGCCTGGTGGGTGCCTACGTGATCGGCAAGCGTATCGGCTACGGCAAGGAATCGATGGCGCCGCACTCGCTGACGCTGACCATGGTGGGCGCATCGATGCTGTGGGTGGGCTGGTTCGGTTTCAATGCCGGTTCCGCACTGGAAGCTGGCGGCACTGCAGCCCTGGCGCTGGTCAACACGCTGCTGGCTACCGCTGCCGCAACCCTGTCCTGGAGCTTCGGCGAGTGGATGGGCAAGGGCAAGCCGTCCATGCTGGGGGCTGCTTCCGGCGCAGTTTCCGGTCTGGTTGCGATCACCCCGGCCGCCGGTTTCGTCGGTGTGATGGGCGCCCTGGTCATCGGCCTGCTGGCCGGCGTGATCTGCCTGTGGGGCGTGAACGGCCTGAAGCGCCTGCTGGGCGCGGACGACTCGCTCGACGTGTTCGGCGTGCACGGTGTGGGCGGTATCCTCGGCGCGCTGCTGACCGGCGTGTTTGCCTCCCCGTCCCTCGGCGGCACCGGCATCTACGACTACGTCGCCAACAAGGTTGCGGACGAGTATTCGATCGCCGGCCAAGTGTGGATCCAGGCGCAAGGCGTGATCACCACCCTGATCTGGTCCGGTGTGGTCGCGTTCATCGCCTACAAACTGGTCGACCTGATCGTCGGTCTGCGCGTGCCGGAAGAAGAAGAGCGCGAAGGCCTGGACATCTCCAGCCACGGCGAGTCCGCATACCACTCCTGATCCATCAGGGAACCCGTTTCCCCAACCCGCTACCCGGCGGGTTTCGCAAAGCGCCTCTTTCCGAGGCGCTTTTTTTCTCCCTTTAAATTGAGCGGAATGCCCAGATGTAGGATGTCTGGGATGCGCCCTCAATCGGCCATGTTGTCGTTTCTGAAAGTCCGGCCCGTGCGGAGCCATCGTCGAGCAACCGCCCGCAGGCGCAAGTGAGGGATTGCCGTTAGAATCAGCTCATTCGGTTTGCAAAAATGCTTATACCCTGAAGGTTTATATGGTTCCGCACCTCGTAACGGCCTTGAACGGCCCGCTTCTCGATCTGGAAAAGAAAATCCTGGCAGCGACTCCGGCGATCGAACGCTGGTTCCGCCTGGAGTGGCAGGAGCACACCCCGCCTTTCTACTGTTCGGTGGACTTGCGTAACGCCGGATTCAAGCTGGCGCCGGTCGACACCAATCTGTTCCCCGGCGGTTTCAACAACCTCTCGCCGGAAATGCTGCCGCTGGCTGTCCAGGCGGCGATGGCGGCGATCGAGAAATATTGTCCGGACGCAAAGAACCTGCTCCTGATTCCGGAGAGGCACACCCGCAACACCTTCTACCTGCAGAACGTCGCGCGCCTGATCCAGATCTTCCGCCAGACCGGGTTGAATGTGCGCCTCGGTTCCCTGTCCGAAGATGTCAAGGAACCGACCAACATCGACCTGCCGGACGGCACGACGCTGACGCTGGAACCGCTTGAGCGCTCGTCCAACGGACGCCGACTTGGCCTGAAGAATTTCGATCCCTGCACCATCCTGCTGAACAACGATTTGTCGTCGGGTATTCCGTCCATCCTGGAGGGCCTCCACGAGCAGAATCTGCTCCCGCCGCTGCATGCCGGCTGGGCAGTGCGCCGCAAGACCAACCACTTCGCGGCCTACGACGAGGTAGTCAAGAAGTTTGCCAAGCTGGTCGATGTCGACCCGTGGATGCTCAACCCCTATTTCGCCAAGTGCGGCGAGATCAACTTCCAGGAGCGCACGGGTGAGGAGTGCCTGGCGGCGAATGTCGATTCGTTGCTCACCAAGATCCGCAAGAAGTACAAGGAATACGGCATCAAGGAAAAACCCTTCGTCATCGTCAAGGCCGATGCAGGCACCTACGGCATGGGCATCATGTCGGTCAAGGATGCGAGCGAGGTGAAGGATCTCAACCGCAAGCAGCGCAACAAGATGTCGGTGGTGAAGGAAGGCCTGGAAGTCTCCGACGTGATCATCCAGGAAGGCGTGCACACCTTCGAGCACATCAATGACGCCGTCGCCGAGCCGGTGGTGTACATGATCGACCGCTATGTCGTCGGCGGCTTCTACCGTGTGCATGCGGAGCGCGGCATCGACGAGAACCTGAACTCGCCGGGCGCGCATTTCGTGCCGCTCGCCTTCGCGCAGCAGCATGCGCTGCCCGACCTTCAGGCCAAGCCGGGCACGGCGCCGCCGAACCGCTTCTACATGTACGGCGTGGTCGCGCGCATGGCCCTGCTGGCCGCATCGCTCGAACTGGAAAAGACTGATCCGAATCCGGAAGTCTACTGACGGGACGCCTGCATGAAATTCGCCTTCCTTGCCGACCCGCTGGATCACTTCAAGACCTACAAAGACACCACTTACGCGATGATGGTCGAGGCCGCCCGCCGCGGCCACGAGATCTTTGCATTCCAGCAGAAGCACATGGCTTTCCAGGATGGCAAGGTGATGGCGGACATCCAGCGCATCACCCTGACCGGCGATGCGAACGACTGGTACCGCGCCGAAGCGGCCGTGACCGCCTTCCTGCATGAATTCGATGCAGTCGTCGTGCGCAAGGATCCGCCGTTCAACATGGAGTACGTCTATCTGACCTATCTGCTGGAAGTGGCGGAGCAGCAGGGCGCGCGCGTGTTCAACAGACCGGAGGCGATCCGCAGCCACAATGAAAAGCTGGCGATCGCGCAGTTCCCGCAATTCACCGCGCCGACGCTGGTCACCAGCGATGCGGCGCGCATCCGTGCCTTCCACAAGGAGCACAAGGACATCATCCTCAAGCCGCTCGACGGCATGGGCGGGGCGGGTATCTTCCGCGTTCGCGAAGACGGCATGAACCTTGGCTCCATTATCGAGACGCTGACAGCCAACGGCTCGCACACCATCATGGTCCAGCGTTTCATCCCCGACATCGTGCAGGGGGACAAGCGCATCCTGCTGGTCGGCGGTGAAGTCGTGCCGTTCTGTCTTGCACGCATTCCGCAAGGGGGCGAAGTGCGCGGCAATCTTGCCGCAGGTGGCCTTGGCGTGGCGCAACCGCTGTCGGCGCGTGACCGGGAAATCGGCGAAGCGCTTGCGCCAGTTCTTTTGAAGCGCGGCCTATTGCTGGTAGGATTGGATGTGATCGGCGACTGCCTGACAGAAATCAATGTCACCAGTCCCACATGTTTTCAGGAAATCAAGCAGCAGACAGGCTTCGATGTGGCGGGGATGTTCATCGACGCGTTGGAAAGGCAGTGCAAATAGATCGCTGCGCGTAATGGATGCGCGGCGTATAACGACGAACAGAGCACTGGCACGGGGAGGACGAGTTCCGGTCCGTGCGCGCAACTGTTCCAGGCCGGGCGGATCATGGTAGGGATTCTTCTTTTGACGCATGCACCTTTGGGGGCCGCATTCATGGATGCGGCGACCCATGTGTTCCGTGCGCGCCCCGAACGGATGGAGGCGATCGACGTGCGCGCGGACCAGGATCCGGCCGAGGTCAACCGCATCGCGCAGGAAGCGATCACGCGGATCGACGACGGCTCGGGGGTGCTGGTGATTACCGACGTCATGGGAGGAACGCCGTCCAATTGCACGCTCAAGCTGTGCAATCCGGGATATATCGAAGTCATTGCCGGCATCAGCCTGCCCATGCTGCTGCGCGCACTGACCTATCGCAACGACACGATCGACGTGGTAGTGGAAATGGCCCTCGCAGGAGGGCAAAGCGGCGCGGTGCGGGTGGACAACCGCGTACGCCTTTCGCCTAACTGATCACCGAACCGAACAACAAAGCTACAAGAAAAATGATTCAACAGGAAATCGAGATCATCAACAAGCTGGGACTGCATGCACGCGCTTCCGCGAAACTCACCCAGCTGGCAGCAAAGTACAAGAGCGAGGTCTGGCTGACCCGCAATGCGCGTCGCGTCAATGCCAAGTCCATCATGGGTGTCATGATGCTGGCAGCCGGCAAGGGCTCGAAAGTCGTACTGGAGACCGACGGCGCAGACGAGAAGGCGTGCTTTGACGCGCTCTTCGAGCTGATTCAGAATAAGTTCGGCGAAGGCGAGTAAGCGCATTCGCCGCTTCCTATTCCCAGACAGGCCCTACACACAGAATGGCATCCTTTACGCTCCACGGGATCCCGGTTTCTCGCGGCATCGCGATCGGCCGCGCGCATCTGCTCGCGCCGGCCGCGCTCGACGTCAAGCATTACCTGATCCCGCAGGAGCAGGTCGAAGCCGAGGTGATGCGCCTGCAGAAGGCGATCGCAACCGTCCACAAGGAACTGCAGACGATCTGGAACGAGCTGCCCAAGGACTCGCCGGCCGAGCTGGGCGCGTTCATTGACGTGCATGCGTTGATCCTGTCGGATCCGATGATCGCGGAAGTGCCGCTCGACATCATTCGCACCCGTTATTACAACGCGGAGTGGGCGCTCGTCACCCAGATCGACGAGCTGTCCGCGCAGTTCGATGAAATCGAGGACGCCTACCTGCGCGAGCGCAAGAGTGACATCCAGCAGGTCGGTGAACGTGTGCTGAAGGTGCTGACCGGCAGTGCCGCCACCCTGCCGGACGGCAGCGACGAGAACGCCGGCCGCATGATCGTCGTCGCGCACGACATTTCGCCCGCCGACATGCTGCAGTTCAAGGACCGCGCATTCGGCGGATTCGTGACCGATCTCGGCGGCCAGAATTCCCATACCGCAATCGTGGCGCGCAGCCTCGACATTCCCGCTGCAGTCGGCATGTCGAACGCGTCGGCGCTGATCGAGCAGGACGACCTGATCATCATCGACGGCGATGCCGGCGTGGTGATCGTCGAGCCGCCGCCGAATGTGCTGGAGCAGTACCGCGAACTGCAACAGCGCCTGATGCGCGACCGCAAGAAGCTCAGCAGGCTGAAGAAGACGCCGGCGGTGACCAAGGACGGGACAGAGATCGGCCTGCTCGCCAACATCGAGCTGCCGGACGACTGCCCGGGTGCGCTCGAAGGTGGCGCGATGGGCGTCGGCCTGTTCCGTTCCGAGTTCCTGTTCATGGGGCGCGCCGGTTTCGTCAACAAGCTGCCTTCCGAGGATGAACAGTTCGAGTCCTACCGGCAGGCGGTAATGGCAATGAAAGGGCGTCCGGTCACCATCCGTACGCTCGATATCGGCGCCGACAAGCCGCTCGATGCGGCTGAGCAGACCGCGCTCAATCCCGCCCTCGGCCTGCGCGCGATCCGCTTCTGCCTGGCGGAACCGCAGATGTTCCTGCAGCAGCTGCGCGCCATCCTGCGCGCATCGGCCTACGGCCCGCTCAAGCTGTTGATCCCAATGCTCGCGCATGCGTTCGAGATCGACCAGACGCTGGCCATGATCGAGCAGGCAAAATCCCAACTGCGCGAACAGAACAAGAAGTTTGACCCGCTCATCCCGGTGGGCGCGATGATCGAGATTCCGGCCGCCGCGCTTACATTGCCGATGTTCGTCAAGCGCATGGACTTCCTGTCTGTCGGCACCAATGACCTGATCCAGTACACGCTGGCGATCGACCGCGCGGACCACGAAGTCGCGCATCTCTACAACCCGCTGCACCCCGCCGTGCTGTACCTGTTGTCGACCACGATCTCGATCGGCGCGAAGACGGGCATACCGGTATCGGTGTGCGGCGAGATGGCCGGTGATACCCGCATGACCCGGCTGTTGCTTGGCATGGGACTGCGCGAGTTTTCCATGCACCCGACGCAGATTCTTCCCGTCAAGCAGGAAATTCTCAACACCGACTTGCACGCGATCACCGCGCAGACGAAGAAGATCCTGCGCACGATCGAGCCTGCTGCCATCCAGGCGGCGGTCGAGCAGTTGCGCGCAATTTGAGGTCGCCGGGCACTGCGACTTCCCGCAGGCGCAGAAACAAAAAAGGGACTCGAAGCGAGTCCCTTTTTCTTTGCCTTCAGAATGCTCAGGAAGCGGCCGGTTCGGGTACCGCTTCGACGCGCTTGGCCTGGCGGCGCTTCAAGACGATCGGCACGATCACCAGCGCGACCGTCAGCGCCAGGATGGATGCCGAGATCGGCTTGGTGATGAAGATCGTCATGTCACCCTGGCTGATCGACAGCGCGCGGCGCAACTGCTGTTCCGCTATCGGACCGAGGATCATGCCAACGATGGTCGGCGCGACCGGGATGTCGTAGCGGCGCATCACAAAGCCGATCAGGCCGATGATGTAGAGCAGCAGCAGGTCAAACCAGGAATTGCGCAAGCCGTAGGCCCCCAGTGTCGCGAAGATCAGGATGCCACCGTACAGCAGCGGGCGCGGGATCGACAGCAGCCTGATCCACAGTCCCACCAGCGGCAGGTTCAGGATCAGCAGCAGCACATTGCCGATGTACATCGAGGCGATCAGGCCCCAGACCAGCAGCGGCTGGGTTTCGAATAGCAGCGGGCCGGGTTGCAGGCCGTATTGCTGGAAGGCCGCCAGCACGATCGCCGCCGTTGCAGAGGTCGGCAGGCCGATCGTCAGCAGCATCGCAAGCGTACCGGTGCTGGATGCATTGTTCGCGGCTTCCGGACCGGCCACGCCTTCGATCGCTCCCTTGCCGAACTCGTCCGGATGCTTGCTGAGCTTCTTTTCGACGGAATAGGACAGGAAGGTCGGGATCTCCGAGCCGCCGGCCGGCATTGCGCCGATCGGGAAGCCGAGGAAGGTGCCGCGCAGCCATGGCTTCCAGGAGCGCGCCCAGTCAGACTTCGACATCCAGATCGAGCCCTTGACCTGCTCCAGCTTGTCGGTCGTCTTGTTCAGGTAGGTGGCGAGATACAGCGTTTCGCCCACGGCGAACAGGCCCACCGCTGCGACCACGACATCGATGCCATCCAGCAGTTCCGGGATGCCCATTGTGAAGCGCGGCTGGCCGGTCTGGCCGTCGATGCCGATCAGGCCGATCCACAGGCCGAAGAACAGGCTGGCGAGGCCGCGCGCCATCGACGCGCCGAGCAGGGTGGAGACGGTGACGAAGGCCAGGACCATCACGGCGAAGTACTCGGCCGGACCGAACTTGATCGCGACATCCACCACCAGCGGCGCGACGACGGTCAACATCACGACGGAGATGGTGCCGGCGACAAAGGAACCGATCGCCGAGGTCGACAGCGCCGGACCCGCGCGGCCGCGCTTGGCCATCATGTTGCCTTCCAGTGCGGTCATGATGGTGGCCGATTCGCCCGGCGTATTCAGCAGGATCGAGGTGGTCGAACCGCCGTACATGGCACCGTAATAAATGCCGGCGAACATGATCAGCGCACCGGTCGGGTCAAAGCCGGTGGTTGCGGGCAGCAGCAGCGCCACGGTGAGCGCGGGGCCGACTCCCGGCAGTACGCCGACCAGCGTGCCGAGGGTGACGCCGATGAATCCCAGCATCAGGTTCTGCATGGTCATCGCGACCGAGAACCCGGACATCAAAGCGTTGAAAGTTTCCATGATTACAGACCTCCCAGCAGACCGCTTGGCAGGTTCAGTCCGAGGCCGCGCGTGAAGACGAAGAAGGCAATCGTCGACAGCACCAGGCCGACCACGATATCGCGGAACAGCCGCCGGCTGCCGAAGCCGCGCGCCACCAGCGTGAACAGGAAGGTCGCGGCAAGCACGAAGCCGGCCCAGGCGATCGAGGCCATATGCAGGATTACGGCGGTGCTCAGAATGGCGAAGGCGACCCAATCCGGTTCCTCATGATTGTCGTCCATCGGCACATTGCGCCAGCCGCCGGAGACCGCCTGCCAGCAGAGAACGCCGCCGAGGATCAGCAGGCCGGCGCCGATCAGGTAGGGAAACGCGCGCGGCCCGACTTGCGAATATCCGCCGCCTGCAGAGATGTCCTGGGTGCCGGCGATCACGAAGATCCCCAGTGTGGCGAGCGCGATGGAAACCATCAGCTCCCCCGGATTGATCCGAGAACGAGAGGTCATTTTTTCACCTAGAGTTCGAATGGTTATGTCTATATTTCTATACCAGCGCGCAGGGGAAGGCGAGTGCCGCCTTCTTCTGCACCCGGGGCGAAACATGATGCCGTCCTGCGGCATTCGGCAGGACGGCTTTGAAGCAGATGCAATCAATCGGATGCGGTTCGGGCGGCCAGAACGGGCCACCCGAGGATTGGCTTACTTCTTGACCAGGCCGAGGCTATTGATGATCTTTTCGGTCTGCTTGATCTCATTGTCAAGGTAGTGCTGGAATGCATCGCCGACGAGATAGGCGTCGGACCAGCCGTTCTTGGCCAGCAGGTCTTGCCAGGTCTTGGTGCGGACGGCCTTGTCGATGGTCATCATCAGTTCGCGCTTCTGCGCGTCGTTGATGCCAGGCGCGGCGAACACTGCACGCCAGTTGGACAGTTCAACGTCGACGCCTTGCTCCTTGAGCGTCGGAACGTCGATACCGGGCAGGCGCTTGCCAGACGTCACTGCCAGCGGACGGAACTTGCCGGACTGGATCTGCCCAGCGAACTCGTTGTAGCCGGACAGGCCCACGGTCACGTGGCCGCCGAGGATGGCTGCCTGCGCCTCGCCGCCGCCCGCGAACGGGATGTAGTTGATCTTGCTGACATCCACGCCCGTTGCCTGGGCAATCATTGCCACGATGATGTGGTCGGTGCCGCCGGCGGAGCCCCCGCCCCAGGACACGCTGCCCGGGTTGGCCTTGAACTGGGCGACCAGGTCTTTGATCGACTTGATCGGGGAGCTGGCGGGAACGACCAGCACATCATATTCGCCGGTCAGGCGGGCGATCGGGGTGACCTGCGACAGGTTGACCGGGGACTTGTTGAGGGCGATACCGCCCACCATCACGCTGCCGCCGACCAGCAGCGCGGTCGGATCGCCCTTGGCGGAGTTGACGAACTGCGCCAGGCCGATGGTGCCGGCGGCGCCGCCCTTGTTGTCGATCTGGACTTTCTTGACCAGGTCATTCTGCTGCAGCGCCTGTGCGAGGCCGCGGCCGGTCTGGTCCCAGCCGCCGCCCGGATTGGCCGGGACGAGCATCTTGATGCTGTCGAGGGCGAGTGCCGGCGCGCTGGCGATCAGGCCGAGCGCCGTGACCGAGCTGAGCAGCCAGCGGCTGAGGGAATTGCGTTTGCCGATAGTCATGGTGAATCTCCTTCATCCTAGTGAGGTAACCCCGATTATTTTGGTTTGAGCGCCAGGGTCCATGCGCTGCCGGACTTACTTTAAAACACCATAGCTTGCAGTTAGCTTTCGATGGCCGCTTTTCCCTATGCACCGTCAAGGAAAACACGATCGATTGTCAATTTGTTATTTACATTCTCCTCGCTGGTTGGGGGAAGTCACTGTTTAAGGCCGGAACCGTGCGCTGACCGGTTAAGCCAGAATAGCATTCACATGGTGCATGTAAAGCAGGCAAGCATCCGCCGGCGCCGGTTTGACTGGTGGAAGCGACTTGGTTATTCTTACGCAACGCGCCGATTTGATGATCAGCTTGCGGGCGCGTAATAAATACGGCTAAAGCGTGCTTGCAAGTAACGCCTGAATTAGCCCGATAAGCTGTCCGCTGTCGGGCTTTTTTGTTTTCGGCGCACTGGCTTCCAAGAAAAGCCGGCGCCTGCTACCTGGGTCCCTATGCCATCCATTGGAATCGTTTCACCGAAATCGATGCATTTCGCTGAGCCGCTGCCGCTCAAGAGCGGGGCGGCGCTCGCCGACTATACCCTGATGTACGAAACCTACGGCACGCTCAATGCCGACCGCTCCAACGCTGTGCTGGTCTGCCACGCGCTGAACGCATCGCATCACGTTGCCGGCGTGTACGAAGGCGTGGACGGCAGCAAGAATGTCGGTTGGTGGGACAACATGGTCGGTCCCGGCAAACCGGTCGACACGGACCGATTCTTCGTCATCGGCGTCAACAACCCGGGCTCGTGTTTCGGCTCGACCGGCCCGATGCATGCCAATCCCGCTACCGGCAAGCCGTATGGCGCGGACTTCCCGGTGGTGACGGTGGAGGACTGGGTGCATGCGCAGGCCCGCCTGGCGGATCGTCTGGGCATCCAGCAGTTCGCCGCCGTAATGGGCGGATCGCTCGGAGGGATGCAGGCGCTGGCCTGGAGCATGATTTTTCCGGAGCGCCTGCGCCACGCGGTCGTGATCGCATCCACGCCCAAGCTCACCGCGCAGAACATCGCCTTCAACGACGTCGCCCGCCAGTCGATCCTGACGGATCCGGATTTCCACGGCGGCGACTATTACGCGCACGGCGTGGTGCCCAAGCGCGGCCTGCGCGTGGCGCGCATGGTCGGTCACATCACCTACCTGTCCGACGACAGCATGGCGGAGAAATTCGGGCGCGATCTGCGCAACGGCGACTACCAATTCGGTTTCGGCATCGACTTCGAGATCGAGTCCTACCTGCGCTACCAGGGCGACAAGTTTTCCGAGTACTTCGACGCCAACACCTATCTGCTGATCACCAAGGTGCTTGATTACTTCGACCCGGCGCGCGAGCATGGCGACGACCTCGCAGCCGCGCTCGCCAACACCAAGGCCGATTACCTGCTGGTGTCCTTCACCACCGACTGGCGCTTCTCGCCCGAGCGCAGCCGTGAAATCGTGCAGGCGCTGGTCAAGAACAAGCGCCGCGTCGACTACGCGGAAATCGATGCACCCCACGGCCATGACGCCTTCCTGCTCGAGGATCCCCGGTACATGAATGTCGTGAAAGCCTATTACGACCGCATCTGGCAAGACATCAACGGCGGAGGGCGAGCATGAATTTCCGCGAACTGGTTACCCATCGTCCCGACCTGGCCTTCATCGCGCACTGGGTCGCGCAGGGCACGCATGTGCTCGACCTCGGCTGCGGCGACGGCGTGATGCTCGAGTATCTGCAATCCGAAAAGCGCTGCATCGGTTACGGCGTGGAGATCGACGACAACAAGATTCCGGTCTGTATCAAACGCGGCGTCTCGGTGATCCAACAGGACCTGGAGGCGGGGCTTGCGATGTTTACCGACAATGCCTTCGACACTGTGCTGTGCCTGTCGGCGCTGCAGATGATGAAGAACGTCGAAGGCATCCTTGCCGATATTGCACGGGTAGGCCGGGAGGCGATTGTCTCCTTCCCCAACTTTGCCTATTGGCCGCACCGCGTCGCGCTGTTGCGCGGACGCATGCCGGTGTCGAAGTCGCTGCCCTATGAGTGGTATGACACGCCGAACGTGCGTTGCGCGACGATCAAGGATTTCGAGGAACTCGCCAACAAGGTCGGACTCGAAGTGCTCGAATGCATTGCGTTGCATGAAGGCAAGCCCGTCTCGTTCCTGCCGAACTGGCGCGGCAGCCTTGCCGTATTCCGGCTGCGCAAAAAGACCCATGCATGAACCTGCCGCCCGCGGCGCAATAAGCAAACTAATAAGCAAGCTGCTTGTTTGAAAACACCGGTTCCTGGTTTCTCGACCATGAACCGTTACGATTGGATATGCCGGATGAGCAATAAAGAGGGAGAGAAGAAGAGGGCAGGAGCACACAGCATCCGCGATGCATTCCTGCACCCGTCCGCCTGGACCATGTTCTTCTTCGGTTTCGCATCCGGCCTGCCCTTCCTGCTGGTCGCGGGCACGCTGGCCTACTGGCTGAAGGAAAACAGCATCACGCTCAAGGACATTACGATGATCGCCAGTGCGGGTTTGGCGTATTCCTTCAAGTTCCTGTGGGCGCCTTTCATCGACCGCTTGCGCCTTCCGCTGCTGGGCCGTCTCGGGCAGCGCCGGAGCTGGATGCTGCTGGCGCAGGTCCTGGTCATGCTCGGTTTGGGGGCAATGGCATCGGTCACGCCGGCGGATCTCGGGCTGTTCGTCGGCCTGACGCTGATGGTCGCCTTTGCCGGCGCCACGCTCGACATCGTCGTGGACGCCTATCGCATCGAGATCGCCCCGGTCGAGGCGCAGGGCGCCTTGGTTGCGACCTATTCGCTCGGTTACCGGATTGCGCTGATCGTCACCGGCGCGCTGGCGCTTGTGCTTGCCGACTACACCATCTGGCCAAACGTGTACCGGGCCATGGCGCTGTGCATGCTGATTCCGATCGTCGTCAACCTGTTCGCGCGCGAGCCGGACGTGATGCGCGTCCATTCGCAAGGCTGGGTGGAGGGCATGCGCGAAGGTGTGATCGAGCCTTTCGCCGACTTCTTCCGCCGTTTCGGCGGCCGGGTCGGGCTGGTGATCCTGCTATTCATCCTGCTGTTCAAGGTCTCGGACCAGGCGCTGGTCGGGGGCATCATGGGGCCGTTCTACCTCGATCAAGGGTTCACCAAGACCGAAATCGCCGCCGTTTCCAAGGTCTATGGCATCTGGGTCGGCATTGCCGGCGCCTTCCTCGGCGGCGTTGCCGTCGCCCGCTGGGGTGTGGAACGCGCGCTGCTGGCCGGCATCATCCTGGGAGCGGCGAGCAACCTGCTTTACCTGGCGCTGATCGGCGCCCAAGGCGACATCCGCATGCTGACCCTGGTGATCTCCGGCGAAAATCTGGCACAAGGCTTGCTGGGAACCACGGCAGTTGCCTACCTGTCAGCACTGGTGAACCAGCGCTACACTGCGACGCAGTATGCGCTGTTCAGCTCGTTGATCACGCTGCCGGGCAAGGTGCTGGGTTTCTATTCCGGCCGCATCGTCGAGGCAGTCGGCTATGGGACCTACTTCTGGATTACCACGTTGGCGATTGTGCCGGCTGTCGCCTTGTATTTCTGGCTCCATTCGCGCGTCAAGCTGGAAGGCAATTCTGCCGAGTGATGTTTGACGGTAAAGCAATTCTTTGTGACCGTGGCGGGAAGGGCAAACCATGAAACGTTGGATTTCCATTCTGATCGCAGTAACCTCGTTCGCGGCGGCAACGCCGCATGCATTCGCCAAGGACGAGATCAGCCCGGATGGCGTCAAGGTCGACAAGATGTCGCCATTGCGCAAACTGGTACCGGAGGGCGAGCTTGAAACAGCCGCCATCCAGCAATACACCGGCCTCAAGCAGCAGGCCAGCGAGAAGGGAGCGCTGGTGCCGGACAACCATCCGCAGGTGCAGCGCCTGCGGACCATCGCCAAGGCCTTGATTCCCTATGCCGAGCGCTGGAATCCGGGCGCGCAGGACTGGAAGTGGGAAGTCAACCTTTTCAACTCGAAGCAGATCAACGCCTTCTGCATGCCTGGCGGGAAGATCGGATTCTTCAGCGGCATCCTGACTGAACTGAAGCTCACCGATGATGAAGTCGCCATCGTGATGGGCCATGAAATCGCGCATGCGCTCCGGGAGCACGGCCGCGAACAACTGGCCAAGTCCAGCCTGACCAATGCCGGGGCCAAGGTGCTTGGCATCGGCCTGTCAGCGCTGCTCGGCGTCGATCCCAACCTGACCGGCACCGCCGCCAATCTTGGAGCGGGCGCGCTGAAATTGAAGTTTTCAAGAGGTGATGAAACCGAAGCCGACCTGGTCGGCCTCGATATCGTTGCGCGCGCCGGCTACGACCCGCGTGCCGGCGTCGCCTTGTGGCAGAAGATGGGGATGGTGAGCAAGAACGCGCCGTTCGAGTGGCTGTCGACCCACCCGGCCGGCCAGACCCGCATCGCCGAGATGCAGAAGCACATGCCGGCCGTCATGCCGCTGTATGCGAAAGCGAAGGGGCAGCCTCAATCGAAGCTGCCGCCCTACACCAGCAATGTGAAGGGAATTCCGCCTGTCCGCTGATCATCCCTTGAGGAAGGCCGACGCGCCGTCGTACTCGATGGTCAGCGGCGCGTGGTCGGAAAAGCGTTCGTCCTTGTAGACCGAGGCAGCGCGGGCTTTCCCGGCGATGCCCGGGGTGGAGATGTGGTAATCGATGCGCCACCCGACGTTCTTTGCCCAAGCCTGGCCGCGGTTGCTCCACCAGGTATAGGCTTCGCCGGTCGTGTCCGGATGCAGCTTGCGGTACACGTCGACCAGGCCGACTTCGCCCAGCACGCGCGTCATCCACTTGCGTTCCTCCGGCAGGAAGCCGGAATTCTTCTGGTTGCTCCTCCAGTTCTTCAGGTCGATTTCCTTGTGCGCGATGTTCCAGTCGCCGCACAGCACCACTTCCTGCCCGCACTCGCGCAGCTTCTGCAAGTGCGGCAGGAATACTTCCATGAAGCGGAATTTCGCCTGCTGACGCTCCTCGCTCGATGAACCTGACGGGCAGTACACCGAAATCACCGAGAGCTTGCCGAAGTCGCACTGTACATAACGGCCTTCCGCATCGAATTCCTCGCAGCCGAAGCCAACCTGGATCGCATCCGGCTCGAACTTCGAATAGATGCCCACGCCGGAGTAGCCTTTCTTCTCCGCATAGTGGAAGTGGCCGTGGTAGCCGGCCGGCGCCTGGAATTCCGGCGTCATGTCGGCGGCCTGCGCTTTCAGTTCCTGCACGCAGACGAAGTGCGCGTCGTGCTTGGTCATCCAGTCAAAGAAACCCTTCTTGGCGGCGGAGCGGATGCCATTGAGGTTGGCGGAAACGATCTTGAGCATGGTGTTCACTGGAAAAAACGAGCGGCTAGCATAACCGATTCGCCTGGAAATTTGTGACGGCCCAAAATGGTGATGAGGACGTTGACTCCCATTACAATGCCAGCTTGCCCGGCACCGTCCGGCGTTGTCAAACTATACATACCGAGGATATCTTGAGTAAGCTGAGCCAGGAATTCATCGAGTTCTCCGTCAATGCAGGCGTGCTGCGTTTCGGCGAGTTCATCACCAAGGCAGGGCGCACGTCGCCTTACTTCTTCAACGCCGGCCTGTTCAACGACGGCGCCACGCTGGGCAAGCTCGCCAATTTCTACGCGCAGACCCTGCTCGATTCCGGCATCGAATTCGACATGCTGTTCGGCCCGGCCTACAAGGGCATTACGCTGGCCGCCGCCACCTCGGTTGCACTCGCGCAGAAGGGCCGCAACGTACCCTTCGCCTATAACCGGAAGGAAGCCAAGGACCACGGCGAAGGCGGCACCATGGTGGGCGCCAGGCTGCAGGGCAGGGTGGTGATCATCGACGACGTGATCTCGGCCGGCACTTCGGTGCGCGAGTCGGTCGACATGATCCGTGCCGCTGGCGCCACGCCCTGCGCGGTGCTGATCGCGCTCGACCGCATGGAAAAATCCGGCAAGGACGGCGCGCTGTCCGAGCACTCCGCGGTACAGGAAGTCACAAAGGCATATAGCATGCCGGTAGTGTCTATTGGCAACTTGTCCGATTTGTTGGAATATATCTCGAAGGCAGGCGCCAATCCCGACCTTGCAAAGTACAAGGATGCGGTGGCCGCCTACCGGAGCCGCTACGGCGTGATGTAACTCATGCTCACAAGGGAGGAGCAATGATGGGTTCACTGAAGACCACGTTGTTCCTTCCCCTGCTTCTGGTGCACTGCGGCGTCCACGCGCAGATTTACATGTGCAAGGACGCCGACGGCCGCACCATCACCTCCGACCGCCCCATACCCGAATGCGCAGACCGCGCCGTGCGCGAGCTCGACAAGAGCGGCCGCACGCGCCGCGACATCCCGCCGCCGATGAGCGCGGAGGAGAAGCGCCGGCTCCAGCAGGAACAGGAAAAGCGCAAGGCGGAAGAAGCTGCCGCCGACGAGCAGCGCCGCAGCGACCGTCTGTTGCGGGCACGCTACAAGAACGAGGCGGATATCGAGGCGGCGCGCAAGCATGGGCTTGAGCAGGTGGCTGATCGAATCAAGCGCGAGAAGGCAGTGCTGGCCGCAGCAGAAAAGCAGCAGCAACAGGCGCAGGCCGAAGCGGATGCGTTGAAAAAGAAAAATGCCACGGTGCCCACCGTCCTGCAGCACCGGATCGATGATGCCTCACAGACGGTAGCTGAGTCCCGCAAAGCGCTGGAGGGGCACGAGGCGGATGAGGCGGAAGTCAATGCAAAGCATGACGCTTTGCTGAAGCGGTATCGTGAGTTGACTGCGGCAGCGAAGTGAGCGCGGCAGACACCGCGCTCACTTTATCCAGCATTTAGGCGGCAAGCTTCTTCTTCAGCAATTCCGTCAGCTGCGCCGGATTGGCCTTGCCCTTGGTTGCCTTCATCGCCTGGCCGATGATTGCGTTGAATGCCTTTTCCTTGCCGGAGCGGTATTCTTCGACCGACTTCACATTCGCCGCCAGTACTTCGTCGACGATCTTCTCGAGCGCACCACTGTCGGAAATCTGCTTCAGGCCCTTCGCTTCGATGATGTCGTCGGCCAGCGTTTCCTTGTCGGACGGCGCTTCCCACATGCCTGCGAACACTTCCTTGGCGATCTTGTTCGAGATCGTGCCGTCGGCGATGCGTTGTAGCAGCACGGCGAGCTGTTCCGCCTTCACCGGCGCCTCGGCAATGTCGACGCCTTCGCGGTTCAGCGTGGATGACACGTCGCCCATCAGCCAGTTCGCCGCCGGCTTGGCCTGCTCCTTGCCGGCCTTCGCCACGACGCCTTCGAAGTAGGATGCCATCGCCTTCGATTGCGTCAGGACCGACGCGTCATATTCCGGCAGGCCGTAATCCTTCACGAAACGCTCGCGCATCGCGCCGGGCAGCTCCGGCATGGACGCCTTCACGCGCTCGATCCAGTCCTGCGCGATCACCAGCGGCGGCAGGTCGGGATCGGGAAAGTAGCGGTAATCCTGCGCGTCTTCCTTGCTGCGCATGGAACGGGTTTCCTTGCGGTCCGGGTCGTACAGGCGGGTTTCCTGCACCACCTTGCCGCCGTCCTCGATCAGTTCGATCTGGCGGCGCACTTCGTAATTGATCGCTTCTTCGAGGAAGCGGAAGGAGTTCAGATTCTTGATCTCGCAGCGCGTGCCGTATTCCTTCTGGCCGACCGGTCGCACCGAGACGTTGGCGTCGCAGCGGAAGGAGCCTTCCTGCATGTTGCCGTCACAAATGCCAAGCCACACCACGAGCGAATGCAGTGCCTTCGCATAGGCCACCGCCTCGGCGGCACTGCGCATGTCAGGCTCCGTCACGATTTCCAGCAGAGGCGTGCCGGCGCGATTCAGGTCGATGCCGGTCATGCCGTGGTAATCCTCGTGCAGCGACTTGCCGGCGTCTTCTTCAAGGTGCGCACGGGTCAACTGCACCGTTCGCATCTCGGCCTTGCCGTCCTTCTCCATGACGAAGGAAAGCGTGCCGCCTTGTACTACCGGGATCTCGTACTGGCTGATCTGGTAGCCCTTCGGCAGGTCGGGGTAGAAGTAGTTCTTGCGTGCGAAGATCGACTGGTTTGCTACCTTCGCACCGATCGCCAGCCCGAACTGGATGGCACGTTCCACCGCCCCCTTGTTCATGACCGGCAGCACGCCCGGCATGGCCAAGTCCACTGGGCAGGCCTGGGTATTCGGCTCGGCGCCAAATTGCGTCGATGCACCGCTGAAAATTTTCGATTGGGTGGAGAGCTGTGCATGCGTCTCCATGCCGATTACGACTTCCCACTGCATAGTATTGTCCTCAGGAGTTATTCTTCATAACGGCACTTGCCGGTCTTCAGGTCCACCGACAGTTCCGAAAAATTGGAGCGCGATCCACACAGCGCCGGGCAGCTGGGCTTCATCGCCAGCCTGTCGCCCTCGCGTTCGAGGCGGATCGTGCAATTCAGCCGGCGATCGAAGTCGTAGCCGCGCCGGGAGCGTGCCTGGCGTGCATTTTCCAGTGCGATGCGCCACTGCACCGACGGCGTCGCCTCGCGCATTTCCGCCAGCAGGCCATCGCTTTCGTCGATGCTGCAATCGAAGCCGTGCGTGCTGCGAAACAGCGCGGATTCCCATCGGAAGGCATTGATGTGGTTGCCCGTGATGCGGATTTCGCCGGTATCCGCGTACGTCACCGGCTCGCCGTCTTCCGTCCGCGCGACGCTGCAGGAGAAACGTGTCTCGAGCTGCTGTTCAACAGCCGATGCATGTCCTGTACAAAGCAGGAGTGCGGCAATCATCGCGCGGGGAAAAGTTTTCATACGCCTTCCGGTTTCCGGCTGTGCCAATCGGTAACGCGCTGGAACTGGTGCGCTACGTTCAGCAGCTTCGCCTCGTTGAAGTAATTGCTGATGATCTGCAGGCCGACCGGCCGCTTCGCATTCTTCTCGCCTTTGCCGAAGCCGCAGGGAATCGACATGCCCGGCAGGCCGGCCAGGCTGGTCGACAGCGTGAAGATATCAGCGAGGTAATTCGCCACCGGGTCGTCGGCCTTGTCGCCGATGTCCCAGGCGACGGTCGGCGAGACCGGCCCCATGATCACGTCGCATTGCTTGAAGGCTTCCTGGAAGTCCTGCGCGATCAGGCGGCGGATCTTCTGCGCCTGCAGGTAGTAGGCGTCGTAATAGCCGTGCGACAGCACGTAGGCGCCGACCAGGATGCGGCGCTTCACCTCTTCGCCGAACCCTTCCGCGCGCGACTTGCGGTACATGTCGGCAAGGTCCTTGTATTCCTTCGCGCGATGGCCGTAACGCACGCCGTCGAAGCGCGACAGGTTGGAGGAGGCTTCCGCCGGGGCGATCACGTAATAGACCGGGATCGACAGTTCCGTCTTCGGCAATGAAATGTCGACAAGCGTGGCACCCAGCTTTTCATACTCGCGCAGCGCTCCTCGAACGGCTTCCTCGACATCCTCGGCGAGGCCCTTGCCGAAGTACTCACGCGGCACCCCGATCTTCAAGCCCTGCAACGGCTTGTCGAGGTCGCGCGTGAAGTCTTCCGCCGGACGCTCCAGGCTGGTCGAATCCTGCGGATCGAAACCGGTCATCGCGTTGAGCAGCAGCGCGCAGTCTTCCGCGGTCTGCGCCATCGGGCCGCCCTGGTCGAGCGAGGATGCAAAAGCGATCATGCCGAAGCGCGATACGCGGCCGTAGGTCGGCTTGATGCCAGTGACGCCACATAGGGAAGCCGGCTGGCGGATGGAGCCGCCGGTATCGGTTGCGGTCACGGCCGGCGCAAGGCGCGCGGCAATCGCCGCTGCGGAACCGCCGGACGAGCCGCCGGGGATCGCATTCTTGTCCCAGGGGTTCTTCGCCGGACCGAAGAACGAATTCTCGTTGGACGAGCCCATGGCAAATTCATCACAGTTCAATTTTCCGAGATTCACCATACCTGCCGCGTGGAACTGTTTCACGACAGTTGCATCGAAGGGGCTGACGTAGTTCGAGAGCATCTTCGAGCCGGCGGTGGAGCGCCATCCACGCGTGACAAAAATGTCCTTGTGCGCGATGGGAATGCCGGTGAGAGGCGTCGTGTCACCTTTGGCAATGCGCGCGTCCGCTTCGGCAGCCTGGGCCAGCGTCAGGTCTTCGTCGACATGGATGAACGCATTCAGGTCGCTCTTGCCGATACGCTCGAGATACATCTTTGCCAGCTCGGTGGCGGAAACCTGTTTGGTCTGCAGCAGTGCTGAGAGCTCTTTGAGTGTCTTGGTATGCATAGGATGGTAACGATGCGGCGCAATGTGCAAGCGATGCGCCCGCGGTTGTTATTCGATGACTTTCGGGACCAGGTACAGACCGTCCTGAACGGCCGGGGCGACTTTCTGGTATTCGTCGCGGCGGTTCGGTTCGGTGACCTCGTCCTCGCGCAGGCGCAGGGCGACGTCGTTCTGAAAGGCGGCGATCGGGTGGTTCAGCGGCTCGATGCCGGCAGTGTCGACGGCGCGCATCTGCTCTACGAGGCCGAAGATGCCGTTGAGCTTGTCCAGGGTTTTGGCTGCCTGATCTTCATTCAGGTCGAGCTGCGCCAGGCGGGCAAGGCGCTTAACGTCGGAAAGGTCGAGTGACATGATGGAAAGGGTTGGGCGGCCCCTCGCAGGACCGCTATTTTCAAAGGGACAAAATGAATTCTAATTCTTGCAAAAACTTGTCAAAAGGCGCGAATTGGCTTGTATCCACCCCGCATTTTTGAAGTTTCCGTCGACTAATTTCGGCTAAATTATAAGGTAGAATGATGGGTTAATACCTCGCCGGCCATGGTGGCTTTGACACTATGCCGGTACGGAGGTTTTCACCACCAATGTTAAGCGCGCGAATGATGCGCATCGGGACCTTACATGTTTGGATTTTTACGCAGTTATTTTTCTAACGACCTGGCAATCGACCTGGGCACGGCCAATACGCTGATCTACGTGCGCAACATGGGTATCGTGCTGGACGAGCCGTCGGTGGTGGCGATTCGTCAGCAGGGCGGCCCGAACGGCAAGAAGACGATCCAGGCCGTCGGCAAGGAAGCCAAGCAGATGCTGGGCAAGGTGCCGGGCAATATCGAAGCGATCCGCCCGATGAAGGACGGCGTGATCGCCGACTTTACCGTCACCGAGCAGATGCTCAAGCAGTTCATCCGCATGGTGCACGACTCCAAACTGTTCAAGCCGTCCCCACGCATCATCATCTGCGTTCCCTGCGGTTCCACCCAGGTTGAGCGCCGCGCGATCCGTGAATCCGCACTGGGTGCAGGCGCTTCCCAGGTCTATCTGATCGAAGAGCCGATGGCTGCCGCGATCGGCGCCGGTCTGCCGGTGTCCGATGCGACCGGTTCCATGGTCGTCGACATCGGCGGCGGCACGACTGAGGTCGGCATCATCTCGCTGGGCGGCATGGTGTACAAGGGTTCCGTGCGCGTCGGCGGCGACAAGTTCGACGAAGCGATCGTCAACTACATCCGCCGCAACTACGGCATGCTGATCGGCGAACAGACCGCCGAAGCGATCAAGAAGGAAATCGGTTCCGCCTTCCCGGGCTCCGAAGTCAAGGAGATGGAAGTCAAGGGCCGCAACCTGTCCGAAGGCATCCCGCGCTCGTTCACGATCTCCAGCAACGAGATCCTGGAAGCGCTGACCGACCCGCTCAACAACATCGTCTCCGCCGTGAAGAACGCGCTCGAGCAGACCCCGCCGGAGCTCGGCGCGGACATCGCCGAGAAGGGCATGATGCTGACTGGCGGCGGCGCGCTGCTGCGCGACCTCGATCGCCTGCTGATGGAAGAAACCGGCCTGCCGGTGATCGTCGCCGAGGATCCGCTGACCTGCGTGGTGCGCGGCTCCGGCATGGCGCTCGAGCGCATGGACAAGCTGGGCTCCATCTTCTCCTACGAGTAATCGACACGATGTTTTGCCTGACGCGCCTTGCCAAGTTCCCGCAAGGCGCGCCGATGGACAGAAATTCCCGGTCACGTTCCCCATATAGACCCTGATGGATTACAGTCCACCGCCACTCTTCAAGCAAGGCGCTTCCGCCCGTGCCAAAGTGGTGTTCTTCTCCCTGATCGCACTGATCCTGCTGGTGGCCGACTCGCGACTGCGTTCGCTGGGGGCGATTCGCCAGGTGGTCGGCACCGTGCTGTACCCGCTGCAGGTCGTGGCCTTGCTGCCGCGCGATGCCGCCTACATGGTGGGCGGCTATTTCTCGACGTTGTCGGCAATGCAGAAGGAAAACCGCGGCCTCAAGGAACAGCAGATTGCCAATGCGCACACCCTGCAGCAGGTGCAGCAGCTCTCGGCGGAGAATGCCCATCTGCGGAAGCTGCTCGCCGCAAACGAGCGGCTTGCGGTGAAGTCGGTCATGACCGAGATCCTGTATGACGCGCGTGATGCGTTTACCCGCAAGATCATTGTTGACCGCGGCAGCAGCCACGGAGTCGCCCAGGGGCAGCCCGTAATTGACGATGCCGGCGTTGTCGGTCAGGTCACCCGTGTCTTCCCCTTTGTTTCCGAGGTGACGCTGCTGACCGACAAGGACCAGGCTATTCCGGTCCAGGTAGTGCGCAGCGGCTTGCGCAGCATCGCCTACGGCCAGGG
Source organism: uncultured Noviherbaspirillum sp. (assembly GCA_966212545.1). GTDB lineage: Bacteria > Pseudomonadota > Gammaproteobacteria > Burkholderiales > Burkholderiaceae_D > Noviherbaspirillum. The sequence continues at coordinate 16,894 of CBIHRW010000019.1, read as the reverse complement.
CCATTCCGGCGCACTCGACCTGAGGTTCATGCCGGCCAATGCCGATATCCAGAACGGTGACATCCTGGTCACGTCAGGCATCGACGGTGTCTACCCTGCGGGGCTGTCGGTGGCCAAGGTCACTCAGGTGGAGCGGAAATCATCGGACGCGTTTGCGCGTATCGTTTGCCAGCCGTTGGCGGGGATCGACCGCAATCGCCAGTTGCTGATTCTGCTTACCGAGTCGAATTTCCCGCCGCGCCCGGCACCGGAAGACCCGAAGAAGGAAAGGGCGGCCAAGAAGGAGGCGGCGAAAGAGGCGGCCAAGGACGCCAAGCAGCCTGCGGCAGGTACAGCGCCCGGTGTGGCGGGACCGGCTGCGCCCGCTGCCGCGCCGGCAAACGGCACGGCAGCAGTCTCGCCGACCTCGGCAACGGCACCGGCAGTAGCGGAAAAGGCCGCGCCAGCGGCGACGACTGTTGCACCGACGCTTCCTCCCGCGGCCAAGCCGGTGGCGGCGGGCGTGCCTGCACCCGCTTCGACGACGGGCACAGCTGCGCAGAAACCAGGGGCTGTACCTGCTCCGGCAGCTGCACCGGCCAAGCCGGCGACACCGCCGAAAGTAGAACCGAAGGCAACGCCGCCGGCAGCGCCCGCTCCAGCCATAGCGCCGGTTCAGCAGGGAGTTTCGCCATGAACCGTCCGCAATACATCCTGTTACCGGCAAATCCGCTGTTCATCGTTTCCAGCTTGATTGTCGCTTTCCTGCTGAATCTGTTGCCGTGGGGGCAGTGGGTTGGCATTCCCGATTTCGTCGCGCTGGTGCTGGTCTTCTGGAGCATCCACCAGCCGCGCAAGGTTGGCATTGGCGTCGCGTTCTTCATGGGCCTGCTGATGGATGTGCATGATGCGACGCTGCTGGGCGAGAACGCGCTTTCCTACACGTTGTTGTCCTACTTCGCGATCATGATCCACCGCAGGGTGCTATGGTTCAAAGTGTCGACGCAGACCCTGCACGTGCTGCCCTTGCTGTTCCTGATGCAGTTCGTGCAATTGGTGATCCGCCTGATGGTGAGCGGCGATTTCCCAGGCTGGCTCTACTTCCTGGAAAGCGTCGTCACCGCTGCGCTCTGGCCGGTCGTCACCTGGATCCTGCTGGCACCGCAACGCCGCGCGGTCGACCGTGACGATACCCGACCGATCTGATCGTGCCCTCCTGCCTGACGGTGGGGCGAAACACGTTTTGTACCGACCTGAATCCGCATGACCGAGTTTAAGAATACTGAACAGGAGCTGCATTTCTTCCGCCTCCGCCTCTCTGTGGTGGGCGTGTTCGTATTCGTCTGTTTCGGCATCTTGTTTGCGCGTTTCCTTTGGCTGCAGGTGGTCAAGCACAGCGACTACGCGAGCCAGGCCGAGGAAAACCGGATTTCCGTCGTCCCGGTCGTGCCGAATCGCGGCCTCATTCTCGACCGGAACGGCGTGGTCCTGGCGCGCAACTTCTCGGCGTATACACTGGAAATCACGCCGTCCAAGATTGCCGATACGCTCGACGGCGTGATCGAAGAATTGTCGACCGTGGTCGATATCCAGCCGAAGGACCGCCGCCGTTTCCGCCGCCTGCTTGAAGAAGCCAAGAATTTCGAAAGCGTGCCGATCCGCACCCGCCTCACCGATGAGGAAGTGGCACGCTTCACCGCGCAACGCTACCGCTTTCCGGGCGTCGAGATCCAGGCTCGCCTGTTCCGGCAGTATCCGCTCGGCGAGACCGCATCGCACGTGATCGGTTACATCGGCCGCATCAGCCAGAAGGATGCGAAGCGCATCGAGGAAATGGAGGACGCCGCCAACTACGCCGGTACCGACTACATCGGCAAGGAAGGCCTCGAGAAGAAATACGAGAACATCCTGCACGGCCGGACCGGCTACGAAGAAGTTGAAGTGACCGCGGGCGGCCGTGCCGTACGCACACTGTCGCGCACCGCCGCGACGCCTGGCCAGAACCTGATCCTGTCGATTGACATCGAGTTGCAGAAGATTATCGAGGAAGCCTTTGGCGACCGTCGCGGCGCGCTCGTCGCGATCGAGCCGTCAACCGGCGATATCCTGGCCTATGTGTCGAAGCCGACCTTCGACCCCAACCTGTTCGTCGACGGCATCGACGCGCAGAGCTGGGAAGAGCTGAACACCTCCATCGACCGTCCGTTGCTCAACCGCCCGCTGATCGGCACCTATCCGCCCGGTTCGACCTTCAAGCCCTACATGGCGCTGGCCGCCCTGGAAACGGGCAAGCGCACGCCCAACCAGGCAATCGCCGACCCCGGCTACTTCTGGTTCGGCAGCCACCGCTTCCGCGACGATAAGGTGGGCGGCCATGGCATGGTGGACATGTACAAGTCTATCGTCGTGTCGTGCAATACCTACTACTACATGCTGGCGAACGATCTCGGCATCGATACCATCCATGACTTCATGAAGCCCTTCGGCTTCGGACAGCTCACGGGCATCGACCTCGAGAACGAGCGCACCGGCGTCCTGCCTTCCACGACCTGGAAGCGCAATGCGTACAAGAAGCCGGAACACAAGAAGTGGTATGCAGGCGAAACCGTCTCGGTCGGCATCGGCCAGGGTTACAACGCATTCACGCCGCTGCAGCTGGCGCACGCGATGGCGAACCTCGCCAACAACGGCGTCGTGATGCGGCCGCACCTCGTGAAGACCATCGAGGATGGTGTCACGAAGGAGCGCACCTTGACGGTGCCGAAGGAAAGCTATCGCATTCCGCTCAAGCAGGAAAACGTCAACTTCGTGAAGAACGCGATGGCGGGCGTGGTGAAGGAAGGCACGTCCTCGCGCGCGTTCGCAAAAGCCGAATACGTGTCCGCCGGCAAGACCGGCACTGCGCAGGCGATCGGCCTTGGACGCAACGAAAAATACGATGCGAAGAAGATGCCGGAGCGCCATCGCGACCACTCGCTGTACATTGCGTTCGCACCTGCGGACAATCCGCGCATCGCGCTGGCGGTGATCGTCGAGAACGGCGGTTTCGGCGCGGCTGCCGCTGCACCGATTGCGCGCCTTGCGCTCGACTACTACCTGCTCGGCAAACGGCCCGAGAGCAAGGAAACCGCGGCGCAGCCGATTGAAGTGGAGGGAGACTGATGGCGACCGCCGGCCTGGGTGAAAAGCGTGCGATCTGGCCCACCCTCAAACCCTATCTCCTTGTCTTCGACTGGCCGCTGACGATGATCGTCGGCCTCATTTTCCTTGCCAGCACCGTCACCATGGTCTCCGCGGGCATCGACTTTCCCGGCCGGCTGGAAGCGCACATGCGGAATATTGTGCTTGCAGTGGCCATCATGTGGATCAGCGCGATCGTGTCACCGCAGACGCTGATGCGCCTGGCGGTGCCAATCTACCTGGTCGGCGTGGCGCTGCTGGTTGGCGTTGAGCTGTTCGGCATCATCAAGAAAGGGGCGCAGCGCTGGATCAACGTCGGTGTGGTCATCCAGCCGTCGGAGATCATGAAGATCGCCACGCCGCTGATGCTTGCATGGTGGTTCCAGAAGCGCGAGAGCGTGATCCGGATTCCGGAGTTCATCGTCGCCGCGATCCTGCTCATGGTGCCGGTCGCGCTCATCATGAAGCAGCCCGACCTTGGCACCGCACTGCTGGTGATGGCTTCCGGCTTCTACGTGATCTTCCTTGCCGGCCTGCCATGGAAAATCATTATCGGTCTCGCGATTGCCGGCGCAGCCTTCCTGCCGATCGGCTGGTCGATGATGCACGATTACCAGCGTCAGCGCGTCATGACCCTGATCGACCCGACGTCCGACCCGCTCGGCAAAGGCTTTCATATCATCCAGTCGATGATCGCCATCGGTTCCGGCGGCGCGATGGGCAAGGGCTGGATGAACGGCACGCAGGGCCACCTGCAATTCATTCCGGAGCGTACGACCGACTTTATTTTCGCGGTTTATTCGGAAGAGTTCGGACTGATCGGCAACATCACGCTGCTCGTCCTGTACCTGCTGCTGATCGGTCGCGGCCTGCTCATTGCCGCCAATGCCCCGACACTGTTCAGCCGTTTGCTGGCCGGCGCACTCACGCTGATGTTCTTTACCTATGCCTTCGTCAACATGGGCATGGTCAGCGGCATCCTGCCGGTGGTCGGCGTGCCTCTGCCGTTCATGAGCTATGGCGGCACGGCGTTCGTCACGCTTGGACTGGGTATCGGCATGCTCATGAGCATCCAGCGCCACCGGAAGCTGGTGCAGACTTGACCCGGAAAGCGGGGCCGGGGAAACTTTCTCCCGGTCTTGCTGCCATTCGGGCAATAGAAAAAGCATAACGATTCTATCCTTGCGGCAAGTCTCTTGCCGGTGCAAACTGTCTCCCGACCAGGGAGGCCTTGCGCCAACCCCAATTCAACCGATGTTTGCCACAGGGCAGGGGCGTTGACGCGTCCATGCTGAATTTTGCCGGCGAAGTCGCGCCGGCACGGCACATCGACAAGAACAATGAAGGGCAACGAGATGTCACTGTGCACTAATGGCCGCCGATGCCGTGCTGCCGCTCAATGGCTTGCAATCACGGCGCTCCCGCTGATTCTGATCGGGTGCGGCAGCGTCCCGCTGTCGCAGGCGCCTTCCGATTCTTCCACAACCAAACCCGCAGCGAAGACGCCTTCCGGCGTTCCAGTATTGCCGCCCGCCGGGTCAGGCCGCGGCGGTTATTACATGGATGACGGGCCGGGCGATGCCCCGCCCGAGGGATTGCTCGACGTGCCCGACCCGGAGCCGAAGCTGGAGCCTTATTCGACGCGCGGCAACAAACCCTATACCGTATTCGGAAAGACCTACAAGCCCATCACGGATGACAAGCCGTTCAAGCAGCGCGGCATCGGTAGTTGGTACGGGAAGAAATTCCATGGCCAGAAGACCTCCTCCGGCGAGCCGTACGACATGTACAAGATGACCGCTGCGCATCCGACGCTGCCGATACCGTCTTATGCGCGCGTGACGAATCTCTCCAATGGCAAACAGGTGGTTGTGCGTGTGAATGATCGCGGTCCGTTCCATTCCGGCCGCGTTATCGACCTGTCTTATACGGCCGCGCTCAAGCTCGGCTATCTCGGCAAGGGAAGCAGCGAACTGGAAGTCGAGCGCATCCTGCCCGAGGAGATCGCCCGCATGGCAAAAGGCAAGGCGGAACAGCCGGCACAGGCTGACATGACGCCGAAACCCGAGGCGGCAGTCGTTGCCACGGCGGTCAACCTCGGCGGTCCGGAGGCCCCTCGCACGCTCGAGGAGGTCCAGCCCGCCGCATCAGTGGTCGTGCCGTCGCCCCAAGCCGTGTCGGGCCAGGGATACTACTTGCAATTGGGCGCTTATTCGCAGGCTGTGAACGCAGAAGCGGCGCGAGCGCGTTTGCAGAAGAGCGCCCCGGCGAACCTGCCACCGCTGGAAGTGGTGGAATACCGCTCATTTCACCGCGTCTACAGCGGTCCCTTTGCTTCCAGGGAGGAAGCCGATGCCTTTGTCAAACAACTGCAGGAAGCCGGTGTGGCAAAGCCAATGATCGTGCAGCGTTAGCCAGCGCCAGACAACGTTAGCTTTCGGCTTTCATCTGCAACGCACGTTCGTACAGGGCGTTCTTCTTTTTCCCGGTGATTTGCGCGGCAAGCGATGCGGCCTGCTTCACCGGACACTCCGCCAGCAGGATCGCCAGGATCCTCTCCGCGTCGGCGTCGTCTTCGTCGGCGGAAGGGGAGGCACCTTCGACCAGGATGACGAACTCGCCTTTCTGGCGGTTCGCGTCCGCGTCCAGCCATGCACGCGCTTCGTCCAAACGGCAACGATGGATCTCTTCAAACAACTTCGTCAGTTCGCGCGCAAAGACGACCTGACGGTCGGATTCGAAGGTGGAGGAAAGCGCATCGACCGTTTCGAGGATGCGATGCGGCGCTTCGTAAAATACCAGGGTTGCCGTAACGCTTTTCAATGCCAACAGTGCGCTCTCGCGCTGTTTGTTTTTTGCAGGCAGGAAGCCCGCGAAGAAGAAGCGATCATTGACAAGGCCGCTGGCCGCAAGCGCGCTGACGGCGGCCGAGGGACCGGGCAAAGGCATCACCCGCAGGCCCGCTTTGCGCACGGCATCGACGATTCTTGCCCCGGGATCGGACACCGCGGGCGTGCCGGCATCGGAGACGAGGGCAATGCGCTGGCCTGCCTGCAGGCGCGCAATAAGCTTGTCCGCGGCCTCACGTTCGTTATGTTCATGGGCGGCAATCAATTCCTTGTGCAGTCCGTAGCGCTGCAGCAGCAGAGCGGTACTCCGCGTATCCTCGCACGCGACCGCGTCCGCAATCGCCAGCACATTGATAGCGCGCAACGTGATGTCCCCCGCGTTTCCGATGGGGGTGGCCACCACATATAATGTGGCCGGTGGATAAACTTGGTGCGCGACGTCTGTCATGATCTGGTCGACGGATACTGCGCTGGACGTTGAATGTGGCATGAGGAGAGGTGGATGTCGGGCCAATGGGCGAAACTGATGGTGCTGGGTACGGTGCTGAGCGGATTGTGCCTGCCTGTGCGGGCAAACACAACCGGACCGGCCGGCCCGACGGACAGCGGGGTGGTGACCTCCCCCGTGGACTTGTCGACGACCGAAAAGACGGTGAGCATTGCCCTTGTGCTGCCCTTGCGTTCGGACATCCTGCGCGAACCCTCGGAAGTGCTGCGTGCCGGCTTCCAGGCCGCGTATGAACGTGAACGCGATGGCATCACGATCAATGTCGTCGAGACCGGCGATTCGCCGCAGGACATCCTTTCCGGTTACAAGGCGGCCAGCGCGCTCAACGACGTCGTCGTCGGCCCGCTGTCGCGGACCGGGGTGACTGCTGTGGCACAAAGCGATGCGGTCGCACGGCCGACGCTGGCCCTTACGCCGCCCGACACGACCGAGAATGCCGACATCAAGCTGCCACCGCAAATGCTGGTTATCGGCCTGTCCATCGAGGAAGATGCGAAGCAGGTTGCCCAATGGGCAGCCCGGGACGGCAGGAAGGGCAAGGCGCTCGTGCTGTTCACGCCGACGGCATGGCAGCGCCGCGCAGCGAAGGCATTTGAAACACAATGGCAGCAGCAAGGCCGCGAGGTGGAGGCGATTGAAGTGCCGGCCAACGACGGCTTCCTCAACGGCCGCAGCCTGTTGCAACTGAAGAAGCAACTGGAGACAGACAAGCCGGCCGTGCTCTTCCTCGCACTCGACGCTCGACAGGCGCGGCAGGTTCGGGCGATCATCGGCAAGGACATTGCGCTGTACGGCACGTCGCAGCTCAATCCGGTTGCGCTCGATGACCGCGCCGTGGCCGAGCGCATTGCCGAAATGGACGGTACCCGCCTGCTCGACATCCCGTGGCAACTGCAGGCGGACCATCCCGCCGTCATGACCTATCCCCGTCTGGTCGTCGACGCTGATCGCAAGCGCAACGCCGACCATGAGCGGCTGTACGCATTAGGGATCGACGCCTATCGAATCGCCCGAGAAATCGCCGAGCGGCACACCAATTTCGAGATCGACGGCGTGACCGGCAAGCTGAAAGTGCGCATGGACCAGCCGCAGGCGCGATTTGAACGCGTCACGCAGCAGGCCGTGTACCGCGAAGGCAGTGTGGTCAGCGTCGGCCAGGAGCGCTGACGGGACTTCGATGGGCATTCTTGACGCAATTGCATCTCGCCGCACACCAAAGCAGGTGGAAGGCGACGCCGGCGAGGAGCGCGCCTTGCGCTACCTCGAGAAACAGGGGCTGAAGCTGGTCGAGCGCAATTTCCGCTGCAAGGGCGGTGAAATCGACCTCATCATGCAGGACGGCGGCATGCTGACGTTCGTCGAGGTCCGGAAACGGGCTGGAGCCGGTTTCGGTGGCGCCGCGGCCAGCGTCACCCCTCGCAAGCAGGCCCGCCTGGTCATCGCCGCCCAGACCTTCCTGCAGCGCTACCGAATGCCGCCCGCCTGCCGTTTCGACGTTGTCGCCATCGATGGCGATCAAATGGAGTGGCTGCGGAACGCCATCGAGGCCTGACGATCTAAGTATTTCCGGAAATATTTCCAATTCACAATAATTCCACGGAGCTTTTGTTGCCGCGCGGCGTCCCGGATGCGCGCCTGCACTATAATCGCCACACTATGACAAACCAACGTATCCACGCGCACTTCCAGGAAAGTGCGGAACTGAAAATCAAGTCCGCCGCCCTGTTGGCGCAACCCATCGAACAAGCCGTGGAACTTATGTTCACGGCATTGTCTAATGGCAACAAGATCCTTGCTTGTGGGAATGGTGGCTCGGCGGCCGACTGTCAGCATTTTGCAGCGGAGCTGGTTGGCCGCTTCGAACGCGAACGATTGCCGCTGCCGGCACTCGCGCTGACCACCGATACCTCGATCCTGACCGCCGTTGGCAACGACTACAGCTTCCAGGACGTGTTTGCGAAGCAGGTGCAGGCGTTCGGCCAGGCCGGCGACATCCTGCTGGCGCTGTCGACTTCGGGGAATTCGTCCAACGTGCTCGCGGCCGTCGAGGCGGCGCTCGAGCGCGACATGCGCGTCGTGGCGCTGACCGGCAAGGGCGGCGGCAAGATCGGCAAGATTCTGACCGACGCCGACGTGCACATCTGCGTGCCGCACGACCGTACTGCGAGGATCCAGGAAGTGCATTTGTTGACGATTCACTGTTTGTGCGACGGCATCGACGTCGCGTTATTTGGGGAGGAAACTGAATGAATAACTGGACGCGACTGAAACGTCCTCTGATCGCCATCGTGCTTTGCGGCGCCACCATCACCGCCTTGCAGGGCTGCGTCGAAATGGCGATCGGTACCGCCGTCGTCGGTACGCTGGCCGCCACGGATCGTCGCACCTTCGGTGCGCAGACCGAAGACAAGACAATCGTGTTCAAGGGCGAAACGCGCATCCCGAACCTCGTCGGCAGCGCCGGCCATGTCAACGTTGCCAGCTTCAACCGCAAGGTGCTCCTGACTGGCGAAGTGCGCGACGAGGCGATGAAGTCCGCGGTCGAACGTGAAATCGCCGCCATCGAGGGCGTGCAATCGATCGTCAACGACATCGAGGTCGCGCCGCTCTCGAGCTTCAGTTCGCGCTCCAACGATTCGCTAATTACTGGCAAGGTCAAGGCGTCGTTCGTCGATGCCAAGGACTTGTACGCCAACTCGATCAAGGTCGTGACCGAGCGCGGCACGGTCTACCTGATGGGCCGTGTTACACAGCGCGAAGGGCAGCTTGCGTCCGAGGTGGCGCGCGGCATCAGCGGCGTGAAGAAGGTGGTCAGGGTCTTCGAGTACATTACCGAAGACGACCTGCGCCAGATGGCGAAGGCATCGGACGACACAACCAGAAAATGATGCCGGGCTAGTTCCGGATGCTATAGTAGGCCGCAAATCAAAACGAATTTGCGGCCTTTTTTATTTGGGGAGAAAGCATGACCGGATTGATCATCCTGCTCGCGGTAGTCCTTGTGATCCTGTTCTGGGGCGTCGGTGCGTACAACCGGCTGGTCAGCCTGCAGAACCAGGTAAAGAACGCATTCTCCCAAATCGACGTGCAACTCAAACGACGCTACGACCTGATTCCCAACCTGGTGGAGACGGCCAAGGGCTACATGAAGCACGAGCGCGAGACGCTTGAAGCGGTCATCGCTGCACGCAACCAGGCGGTCAGCGCCAATGCCAAGGCTGCACCCTCCGATACAGGCGCAATGCGAGAGATGGCGGCGGCCGAAGGACTGTTGTCTTCCACGCTCGGAAAAATGTTTGCACTGTCCGAATCCTATCCCGAGCTGAAGGCCAACGAAAACATGATGCAGCTTACCGAAGAGCTGACCAGCACCGAAAACCGCATTGCCTTCGCGCGCCAGGCCTACAACGATGGCGTGATGCAGTACAACACGTCGCGCGAGCAGTTTCCGGGCTCGATCATTGCGGGCATGTTCGCGTTCAAGCAGGCCGAGTTGCTGCAGTCGACGGAATCGCCGGAGGAACGCAAGCCGGTGAAGGTTTCCTTCTGAGGTTATGCGCAACGCGCATCCGTTCCCACCTTCCCTCTTTTAGGGGGAAGCCGGGATGGGGCGGGCCGCGTAGGCTGTGAAGGTAGATCGTCTGCATGCCTGTGATCGACCTCACTACCCTCATCCCAACCTTCCCCCCGCAAGGGAGAAGGAGCATGTCTGCGCTCCGTCGCTACATTCGTCACGTCAATCCATGAACTTCTTCCAACATCAGGAACACGCCCGCCGCCAGTCGCGTACCCTGGTGATCCTGTTCGCGCTCGCCGTCGTCGCCATCGTCGTGGCGGTCAATGTCACGACGGCGTTCGTTTGGAGCTGGACCAAAACCGGATATGTGCTCGGCATGCATGACTATCCGCGCGGCTTCTTCGCAACCAATACGCTCATCACGCTCGCGCTGATCGGAGGCGGCACGCTGATCGAAATGTTCAACCTGCGCGACGGCGGCGAAGCGGTCGCAAGGATGGCGGGAGGGCGGCCGGTATCGCCCTCGACCACGGATCTGCATGAGCGCAGGCTGCTGAACGTGGTGGAGGAAATGGCACTGGCATCCGGCATCGCCTGTCCGCGTGTCTACCTGCTCGACAAGGAAGAGGCGATCAATGCCTTCGCCGCCGGCTACAATCAGGACGAGGCGGTGGTCGCCGTGACCAAAGGAGCACTTGCGCGGCTCAACCGAGACGAGTTGCAGGGCGTGGTTGCGCACGAGTTCAGCCACATCCTCAACGGCGACATGCGCTTGAACATCCGCCTGATCGGCCTGCTGTTCGGCATCCAGATGATTGCCGGTTTCGGCCAGCATCTGATCGATTTCGGCTCGCATTCATGGAGCGCGCGCGATCGCAGCGACAAGGGGCCGTCCCTGCGGCTGATGCTGTTCCTGACCGGGCTGGCACTGCTCGTCATCGGCTATATCGGCGTGTTCTTCGGTCGCCTGATCAAAGCCGCCGTCTCACGCCAGCGGGAATTCCTGGCCGATGCCAGCGCCGTACAGTTCACCCGCAATGCGGATGGCATCGGCGGCGCGCTGCGCAAGATCGGCGGGCTCACACGCAGCAACGGCCTCGGGACGCGTATCGAGCATCCGAACGCGGAGCAGTTGTCGCACCTGTTCCTCGGTACGCCCAAGCCCAGTCTCATGCGCGGCCTGCTGGCAACCCATCCGTCGATCGAAGAGCGATTGTTCCGCATCTACGGCAGAAAGGTCGAGCCTCTCGACGCGAAAGAGGAGCAGGGCGGGTATGCGGGCACCACGCAGAATTTGCCGGATATTCCCTACGTCACCTCGGGCTTCGTTGACGGGAATGCAGTGGGGCACTGGATCATGCAAGTGGACGACGCCAAGAAAAACGCGTTGCCGCCGGATCTGGATCATGCACTGCGCGACACGCGCGGCGCGGTCGCAGTCGTGCATGCGCTCCTTGTCGATTGCACCCAGGGCCGCGATGCGCAAATTGCCGCGCTCGAACAAGCCGACGTGGGGAATCCCGATTACATCCTGTTCCTTGCAGCAGCGGTCTCCAAATTGCCCAAGAGCGCCCGATTACCCTTGCTCGACATGGCGATGCCCGCATTGAAGCAATTGCCGCAGCAGGAGCGCAATGCATTGCTGCAATCGGCCGACCGGCTGGTCGCGGCGGACAGCAAGCTGACATTGGCGGAGTTCGTGCTGCAAACCGTCCTCGCACGCCGCCTCGATGCGCGGGCAGGGCGGCCGACCCCGGTCCGTTTCGCCGGCCTGCCGGTGCTGAAACGCGAATGCATCCTGCTGCTGTCGCTGGTTGCCCATGTTTCCGCATCCGCCTCCCAAGCGGATGCCGCAGTCTTGTTTGCACAGGGCGCTGCACGTTGCCCCGGAACCGGCATATCATCGGAGGATGTGCTGCCCGTATCGGTCATCAATTTCGACAGCGTGAGGGAGGCGCTGAACCGCGCCCACCAGATGGCTCCGCTGACCAAGCCGGTGCTGGTCAAGGCATTGCTCGCTGCTGCGGGCAGCGTCGAACCGATGCCGGATGTGTGTGCGGACTTGCTGCGTGCCATGTGCGCGGCACTCGAAGTGCCCATTCCCGCAGCTGTCGCTGCCACATACACCAGATTTCACTGGAGCGATCCTTCGGAACAACTTTATGCGTAGAACCCTACTCAAATTCCTCGCCGCCACATTGCCGGCCATGATGCTTGCCGGCGCCTCCGCGGCCGAGCCGGTCAAAGTCGTCTACCACCTTGCCGATGGTCTCGACCAGGCTTCGCGCGCAATGGCCAATATTCGCAACCATTTACGTGCCGAGCCGGACACGAAGATTGTGGTCGTGGCTAACGGTGATGGCATCAAGTTCCTTCTCAACGGTGCCAGGGAGCGCAACGGCAGGCCGTTCGATGCCCAGGTCGAGGCGCTTGCCGCCCAAGGCGTCGATTTCCGCCTATGCAGCAATACATTGACCGCGCATGATGTGCCGGTATCGGCAGTGTTGCCAGGCGTAAAATTGGTGACTTCCGGTGTGGTGGAGGCCGCCCGCCTGCAAGCCCGGGAAGGATACGTCTATCTGCGGCCCTGAACTGCAGCGCAAACAGCGGGCGCATATAATTGTGGGCATCTCCTGAACTGAAATCATATGCAACCCGAAACCCTCTCCTCCGCCGGCAAACGCAACCTGCTCAAGGCGCTGGCCGCCGTCGCGGCTGTCGCCATCGGCGCACTCGGCTATTCCACGCTGTCTACCCGCAAACCTGCACCGGACGTTACCTTCAACAGCATCGCGGGCGAAAAGGTCAGCATGCAAAGCCTGCGCGGCAAGGTCGTGATGGTGAATTTCTGGGCGACAAGCTGCACGACCTGCATCAAGGAAATGCCGCAGATGGTCCAGACGTACAACAAATACAAAGACCGCGGCCTGGATTTCGTCGCTGTCGCGATGAGCTACGACCCACCGAATTACGTGCTCAACTATGCGCAGACGCGCAATCTGCCATTCAAGGTCGCGCTGGACACGGAGGGCAATGTCGCCAAATCCTTCGATGACGTGAAGCTCACGCCGACGACCTATGTCATCGACAAGGAAGGCAACATCATCAAGCGCTATGTGGGTGAACCGGATTTTGCCGCCTTGCACCAGCTGCTGGAGAAGGCACTGTCCGCCTGACACTGCAACAACGCCAAGAAAAAAGCGCCCGCCGGGGTAATGCCGTTAAGTTAAGCGGCAAAAAGGCCACTCCGAGAGATTCTGGAGTGGCCTTTTTCATTGGGACACGCGCTTTCTTCTGGCCTCAAAAACATGCATGTCGTCGCTTAACTTAACGGCATTAGCCCGCCGGGGCGCTTTTTTCTTGGTTGTCCTGATTAGTACGCCTCCGGCGGGCGACGCTTCTCCGCCTTCCAGTTGGCACGCGGATAGGGTTGCTCGTGTCCCGAGAAATACAGCGTAATCTCGGTCAGCCATTGCTGCGTCGGCGCCGGATGCACGTAAGGTGCCGGCAGCAAAGCCAGAAGGCTCAGAGCGATGCGCAGCGGCCTGAACACGTGCTTGCTCAGCGAAGTGTAGGCGATGTGGATGAAGGACAGGCTGACCACCGCGCCCAGCAGCAACCCGGCAACCACTTCCGATGTGGAATGTGTATGCAGCACGATACGCGAGACGCCGATCGCCGCCGCGCATGCGAAGCCAAGCACCACGCCGCCAGAACGCACGATGAAGCGCGCGCGCTGCAGTATCAGGTAGAACAGCACGGGAAGGACCGCAGCGCTACGCATGGCGTGCCCGCTGAAGCCGGCAAAGTCGATCGCGCGAATCCCGATGCCCCAACCGATGAAAGCCATCTTGGTCGCGACGACGATCCCCATGCCGGCAGCGAACAGCACGCTCCACCAGAAGGCGAGGCGCTTTTCGTCTTCAATGAATAACCACGCGGCGATTACCGCCGCGGCAAGCGACGTAATCGTGACGTCGCCGTAATTTGAGATGTCCTTCCAGTCGATCATGGCAATTGATATGGCAGGATGCCCCGCGATAAGTTCATGCTGATTTGTAACCAGGATTTGCGACGGGGGCAGTCTGACGTGCGGGGCAGAGAAGCGGCCTCGGAGATAACGCAGTCGAAGTCAGAGATCGGATTCAAGCGCAGCGCTCGCGGCAAAGACAACAAGAGGCCTGTCCCGCGACAAGCCTCGAGGCGATCGTCGCGGGCACTGTCATTGTCGGCGATCGCAGGCGATGCTCCTTTACTTTTCTCAAAGGGGCGGAGCGAGTGTTGCGCGCGTGGCGCCGAGGCGGCGGGAAGCTCTGTGCTGGATCAAGCCACACCGGCGTTGTGCGCCTGCTGGTCGGCATGGTACGAACTGCGCACCATCGCGCCGACGGCGGCGTGCACGAAGCCCATCTTGTAGGCTTCATCCTCGAACATCTTGAAGGTATCCGGATGCACATAGCGGCGCACCGGCAAGTGATCGCCGGACGGCATCAGGTACTGGCCGATGGTCAGCATCGTGACGCCATGCTCGCGCAGGTCGCGCATCACCTGCAGGATCTCTTCGTCGGTTTCGCCGAGGCCGACCATGAGACCGGACTTGGTCGGCACTTCAGGATGCAGTTCCTTGAAGCGCTTGAGCAGGCTCAAGGAGTAGGCATAGTCGGAGCCGGGGCGGGCTTCCTTGTACAGGCGCGGTACGGTTTCGAGGTTGTGGTTCATCACGTCCGGCGGCGCCGCCTTCAGGATTTCCAGCGCGCGGTCCATGCGGCCGCGGAAGTCGGGCGTGAGGATTTCGATGCGGGTATGCGGCGATTGTTCGCGCACCTTGCGGATGCACTCGGCGAAGTGGGCCGCGCCGCCATCGCGCAGGTCGTCGCGGTCGACCGAAGTGATCACGACGTAGCTCAAACGCAGCGCCCCGATGGTCTTCGCGAGATTCTCCGGCTCATTGACGTCGAGTGGATCCGGGCGGCCGTGGCCGACATCGCAGAAGGGGCAGCGACGGGTGCACTTGTCGCCCATGATCATGAAGGTCGCCGTGCCCTTGCCGAAGCATTCGCCGATGTTCGGGCAGCTTGCTTCCTCGCACACCGTGACCAGCTTGTTGGCGCGCAGGATGTCCTTGATCTCGTAGAAGCGGGTCGAGGGCGATGCTGCCTTGACGCGGATCCAGTCCGGCTTGGGCAGCTTCTCCGCCGGAACGATCTTGATCGGGATGCGAGCGGTCTTGCCCGCGCCTTTCTGCTTATCGCTCGGGTTGTAGGCGGGGGCGGCAGTAGTGACGACGGGGTCTTTTTCAGTGGTCATGGTGCAGGTCGTTTCCTCGTCCGCTGCTTCAGCTGACGAAAGGCGCAATCACGCCGTTAATAAATCGATCAGGTTGTTGGCCAGGGCCAGTTGCACGTCGCGCAGGGGCGCTTCCACGCCGACGGTTTTCATGTCCACCGTCGCCATGCCTGCATAGCCGCAGGGATTGATCCAGGAGAACGGGGCGAGATCCATCGCGACATTCAGGGATACGCCGTGGTAGGTGCAGCCGCTGCCGCGGATCTTGAGGCCGAGGGCGGCGATTTTCGCGCCTTTCCAGGCGCCGCCGCTCATGTAGATCCCCGGCGCGCCGGGCTTGCGCTCGCCGTCCAGATTATACGCCCGCAAGGTATTTATGACCGACTGTTCGATTTTATTCACGAACTCCCGGGCGTACAGCCGTGCACCGGGCTTCCGGCGCAGGTCCATGAGCAGGTAAACCACGACCTGGCCCGGGCCGTGGTAGGTGACTTCCCCGCCACGATCGGTCTGTACAACCGGAATACCGTGCGCATCGAGCACGTGCGACGGGTCGGCGCCCAGGCCGAGCGTATAGACCGGCGGATGCTCGACGATCCAGAGCTGGTCCTGCGAATCGGGCGTGCGCGCGTCGGTGTAGGCGCGCATCGCGGCAAAGCTCGCTTCGTACGGCTCATGACCGCGGTCGATGATGTTGATCGGGTGCATCCGGCAAGTCTACAGAGGAATCGTGTAGAAGTGGTTCTGGTCCTTGTGCGGCGAATTGTCGATGACCTTGAGGATGGTCGGATCGATCTCGCCGTCCTTCGGATCGAACAATCCGCACAGGCGCATCGCCTTGCGCACATCGATTGTCTTGCCGAGGAATTCGAACACCACGCGCGCGCAGGCGATCGAGCGCTGGTTGCTCGACGAGACGCCGAGCATCAGGCCGGACAGGCGCGCCACCTTATTCTTGTACGTGGGGAAGAGCACGGTCTGGGCGATCTCGTTGCCGGTGAGCGACTCGTAGTCGACCAGGAAGATGCGGTCGTTCAGGTAGAAGGTACCGCCCACATACTTGCACTTGTAGGTCTCGTCCAGGTTCGCGTGCTGCGGGAAGCGCTCCAGCCGTTCGTGGTACACCGCACCGTCGTGCATGAAGATGTGCACCAGTCCGCGCAGCACCTTTCCAGGCGCGCTCATCGAGTGGTAGTACTCGTAGTAGTAGCCGAGGTACTTGTCGAATTTGCCCGTCGTCTGGTGCTGCAGGCGGGCGATGTGGTCGGTGAACACCGCCCGCTCGGTACGCTGCTTGGGGCGTACCTGCACGATCTGGTGGAAGTGCTCGCGCGGCAGGTAGATTTCCGACGGTTCGACGCCGAAGAAGTCGCAGATGCGTTCCAGAGTATGGCTGGACGGCTTGCTGGTGCCGTTCAGGTAGCGGTTGAACTGTGCGCGGTTCAGGTTGAGCTTGCGGCAGACGTCCGCGACAGAGCGGTAGTAGCTGCACAGCATGCGCAGGTTGGCGGAGAACTCCCGTTGTGCGGGATGGACTTTGCCGGTGTCGGTGGATAGCGACATGGCTTTCCTTTT
>CBIHRW010000018.1:0-63175 GCA_966212545.1 uncultured Noviherbaspirillum sp. | reverse complement strand
ATTTCCGTTAGATCGCTTTAGAACCGAAAAATCAGCCGTGACCGACTACTAGGTTTCCTCGACGGTGAACAACCGCCGATACTCCCGCATCGCATAACGGTCGGTCATGCCGGCAATATAGTCAGCGACCTTGCGCGCCTGCGTGTGCAGCACCTCGCTATCTTCGCTGCGTTGCGCGTCGACCTGGTAATCCGGCGGCAGCAGACGCGGCTCCTGCATGAATGCCTCGAACAATTCGCGGACGATGCGCCGTGCCTTGCTGGTCATGCGGTTGACCTGGTAGTGCTGGTAGAGGTTCTGCCGCAGGAAGCGCTTCAGCTGAACAGCCTCCCGGTTCATCTCGTCCGAGAATGCAATCATCGGCAGCGCGGACCGCACATCATCAACCGACTTCAGTTGCGCTTCATCAATGCGGCTTCGGGACGTATTGATGAGGTCGACGACCAGTGCATTGATCATGCGCCGAATCGTTTCGTGGATCGCCCGTCTGCCGCTGATGCCAGGGTAGCTGCGCTCCACGTCCTTTCGATGCCGTGCATAGAAATCGATCTCATCGAGTTGCGCGGTGGTCAGCAGGCCGGAACGCAGGCCATCGTCGATGTCATGGTTGTTATAGGCGATCTCATCCGCCAGGTTCGCCAACTGCGCTTCCAGCGTCGGCTGCTTCTTGTGGAGGAAGCGCTGGCCAATATCGCCGAGGGTCTTTGCGTTGCCCGGAGAGCAGTGCTTCAGGATACCCTCCCGGGTTTCGAACATCAGGTTCAACCCGTCAAACGCACCGTAGTGCTCCTCCAGCTCGTCGACCACGCGAAGGCTCTGCAGGTTGTGCTCGAAACCGCCGTAGCCCTTCATGCAGCCGTTCAATGCATCCTGCCCGGCATGTCCGAACGGTGTATGGCCGAGGTCATGTGCCAGTGAGATCGCTTCTACGAGGTCTTCATTCAGGCGCAAATTGCGGGCGATCGACCGCGCGATCTGCGCGACTTCGATGCTGTGCGTGAGTCGGGTTCGGAACAGGTCGCCTTCGTGATTGACGAATACCTGGGTCTTGTATTCGAGGCGGCGGAACGACGTGGAGTGGATGATGCGGTCGCGGTCGCGCTGGAACTCGGTGCGCGAGGGCGGCGCCGGTTCCGGGAAACGCCTCCCCCGCGATGCCGCGGAACGTGCAGCATAGGGCGCGAGGTTGGCTTCGAAATCCATTACCGGATACAGGCCTTCAGGGTTGCGAGCAGCGCGTCCTGGGGAACCGGCATGATGATCGACGTCCCAAGGGGTTTGAGGAGAATGAACTTGATTTGCCCGCCCTCATTTTTCTTGTCGACCTGCATCAGTTCCAGCCAGCGCTCGTCACCCAGATCAGGTGCAACCACCGGCAGGCGAGCGGCCTTGACCAGCTCGGAAATACGCGACTTCGTGCCGGCATCGATGAAGCCGAGGCGATACGACAGATCGGCTGCCATCACCATTCCGCATCCGACCGCCTCACCGTGCAGCCATTCGCCGTATCCGAGCCCTGCTTCGATCGCATGGCCGAAGGTATGCCCGAAATTGAGAATCGCCCGCAACCCGCCTTCACGCTCGTCCTGGCGAACGACGTCGGCCTTGATCTCGCAGGAGCGCTGGATCGCATGGGCCAATGCGGCCGGATCGCGCGCGAGAAGTTTGGCGATATTGGCCTCGATCCAGTCGAAGAATTCGGGATCAATGATTGCGCCATGCTTGATGACTTCCGCCAGACCGGCGGACAATTCACGGTCCGGCAAGGTGTTCAACGTCGTCGTATCGGCGATCACCGCCTGCGGCTGGTAGAAGGCGCCGATCATGTTCTTGCCGAGCGGATGGTTGATGCCGGTCTTGCCGCCGACGGATGAGTCGACCTGCGACAGCAGCGTGGTTGGCACCTGGATGAAAGGCACACCGCGCATGTAGGCCGCCGCGGCAAAACCCGTCAGGTCGCCAATGACGCCTCCGCCCAGTGCAATCAGCGTCGTCTTCCGGTCGCATTTCTGCCCGAGCAAGACGTCAAAGACGCGCATCAGGCTCGCCCAGTTCTTTTCTTCCTCGCCGTCCGGCAGCACGATGGAGATCACCTGCTTGCCGGCACCTTCAAGCAAGGCAACCAGCTTTTCCAGATAGATCGGACCGACTGTCGTATTGGTGACGACCGCGACGCGTTTTCCAGCAACATGGCGTGCGACGATCGTCGGATCGGACAAAATGGATTGCCCGATGTAAATGGGATAACTGCGATCACCCAAGTCGACTTGCAGGGTGATCGGCGAGGTGTGCTGCGCGCTCATAGAAAATCAGGAAGTCTGGTTGGGCTTTTCGTCTCCCGGCAGCCCTTTTTCGGCCTTTTCAGCCATTTCAAGCTGGGAAACAATGGTTTGCACCAGAGATTGTACGTTAGGACGGCCGGTTTCAATGACAAAGTCGGCAACTTCGAGGTAAAGCGGCTCGCGCTCACGCGAAAGCTGCTCTAGACGGGCGCGCGGATCGGCAGTCTGCAACAAGGGCCGATTCTTATCGTGGCTGGTGCGCAAAAGAATGCTGTTCACGCTAGCGCGCAGGTAAATCACGGTACCGCGCGTTTTCAGGCATTCGCGGTTTTCCGGCCGCAGGATAGCGCCGCCGCCTGTTGCCAGAACGATATCCGATTGCGACGTAAGGTCGCGAATAACCTCGGCCTCCCGCTGACGGAAGCCGGCCTCGCCCTCGATTTCGAAGATCAAAGGAATCGAGGCGCCTGTGCGCACCTCGATTTCATGGTCCGAGTCGATGAACCGTTTGTTGAGTCTCTTGGCTAGGGCGCGACCGACGGTGGTCTTGCCGGCACCCATCAGGCCAACAAAAAAAATGTTTCCGGTTGAATTCAATTGAACGTGTAAAGCGTTGCTTCTATGGATATTCGAGAGTAAATGGATATACGACCGCTGTGCCTAGGGGAGGCGTGATTTTTATGCTGAATGAACCCGTATGCCCTCCACCGGCAGCACACTTTGTTGCGTCCGGCTTCACTGGCACAACATGAACGGAAGGCGACAAGGTATTGGGAACCGTTGCAGGAAAAATCTCGGAAACCGAGACATCCGTCAAACTAACCGCCTCAACTTTTGTTCCTGCGGGCAAAGGATTGGAGTTCACATCTCGCAGTTCAAGCGGCAATAAATAATCACTGCAGCGTGTAGTCGAAAAGCTCTCGCCACCTTGCATCTCGGTACCCGACGAGAACACGTGAGGAGTATCTCCGCTCAATACGACGTTTATCTGACCGGTCAATGTAGATCCAGCCGATGTAGACGAAGCAGTAATCGTCGCCACCCCTGGAGTCTTGCCGGCAGTGTTTCCGACACCATATCGAGGAGCCTGACTACGAAACTCCACTGAACAGGCGCCGTTTACCGTCAAGCAGCCACCAATATCCGAGCTGCCGACAGCGCCACTGTCCGTTTGAAACACAACCGGTGTTCCATCGGCCACGGGATTGTTTGACGCATCCGCCATCAGAATATTAATTTTCGTTTTCTCATTGTCGTGGTTCCACCCCGAGATATTGAACGTTTCGACACTAAGCGAAAACGCTGCCTGTACAGGAAGGCCCGTCGTGACGGTTACCGTGTCCGAAAGGGCACTGATATTTGTTCCATCGACCGTTGCAATAACACGCACCGTCGTCGGCAGCGTACCGGAGTTGATAGTTGCAGTAACCTCGCCGTTCTGATTTGTAGTGCCCGAAGTATTTACCAAAGTCACCGGTTGATTACTTTGTGTCGAGAAGTTTACTTTCTTGTTCGCGACACCGCTATTTGAACTGTCCACGACGCTGAATGTTAATAACGCTACCTCAGTTCGGCCATTGCCGCCAGCGCCCTTAATGACAATAGACCTGTCGGCCGGGGATGCCTTGAGGAAGTTGATCGCAGCCGGAGTCGCTGTCGGAGACATTCCTACAACGAATCCAGCCTTTCCTGTGACGGCTGTCGTCCCGA
Source organism: uncultured Noviherbaspirillum sp. (assembly GCA_966212545.1). Taxonomy (GTDB): domain Bacteria; phylum Pseudomonadota; class Gammaproteobacteria; order Burkholderiales; family Burkholderiaceae_D; genus Noviherbaspirillum. The sequence continues at coordinate 59,183 of CBIHRW010000018.1, read as the reverse complement.
CAATAGTCGCCGAGGCGATTATCTCCGCAGCGCCAGCCCCAATTCCACCGGACTCCAGACCGATCTGAGCTATACCGTTACTGTCAGTAAGCGCCGTGCCCGCAGTGGGCGAAAGCACCGCAATAGGGGAGCTAACAGTAAATGTAACGACAACATTTTTTACCGGGGCACCGGCCGCATTCTTAACGGTGGCACTTGCAACAAGAGGACTGCCAACAGAGACCGTATTGCTTGCCGCCCCTGTCGTGCTCGCCATCGTGACGGTCACGCTTCCATCCGACGTGGTACCAGTTCCTCCACCAGACCCAGTACCCGAACCCGCGCCTCCGGTTACACCCGGGGATCCCCCCCCCCCTCCGCATGCCGCGAGCCCAAGCAACAAAAGCACACCCAAGACATAGTGCGCAATGAATTGAAATGGATTCCTTGTTACCCCTGATTTCATAGCCCTACCCTTACGTTATTTACATTGCAATTTTTTTGTTATCGTGCCGACACACGGTCCGCGACAATCTTCGGCGTAATAAAAATCAAAAGCTCGGTCTTGTCGTTGGTTCGTCCCTGGGTCTTGAACAGATGTCCGAGCACCGGGATGTCGCCGATCACCGGCACCTTGGACTCCTGCTCACGCTCGACCTGCTGGAAAATGCCGCCAAGGACGACCGTTCCGCCATTCTCCACGAGCACTTGCGTCTTCACGTGCTTGGTGTCGATCGCAAAACCGGATCGGGTTTCGACCCCCACACTGTCCTTGTTCACGTCCACATCAAGGATCACATTTCCGTCCGGTGTGATCTGCGGCGTGACCTCCAGTTTAAGATTCGCCTTTCGGAACATGATCGACGTGGCGCCGCTTGAGGTGGCGACCTGGTACGGGAGTTCGGTACCCTGCTCGATCACAGCCTTCAACTGGTCGGCCGTTACAACGCGCGGGCTCGAGATGATTTTCCCCTTGCCGTCTGCCTCCAATGCAGAAAGTTCAAGGTTCAGGAACCGATTCGCTGCGGCGGAAAATAAGCTGACCGCCAACGTACCCGGCGCAATACCATTGATGTTTGCAGCCGGAAGATTGATGAACTGGCTATTGTTGTAGCCACTATCCTTTTCCTCAACCTGGCCGGTCTGCTCCCCGACACCGGTCAGGTTTCCGGTGAGAGCAACCCGGGCATTACTACCGCGCGAGAGCTGCCAACCGGTGTCGCCTCCCCTCAGCGTGCGCAGGTCGGTGAATCCCAGCTTTGCACCAAGGTTCTTGCTGAACTTGTCATCGGCCTCGACAATGCGCGCCTCAATCAGCACCTGCTTCGATGCGATGTCGGTCTTCTGGATCAGCTTTCGGATTTCTTCAAGCTTCGATGCAATATCAGTGACAAATAGCTGATTGGTCCGCGCATCGATGACTGCGCTACCCCGCTTCGAAAGAATGCTCCTTTTGCCGTCAGTGCCCTCTATACCGAGAACCTGCTTGAACGACTCAGCCTTCTGGTAGTTCAGCTGATAGGTTTCTGTCTTGAGTGGCTCCAGTTCGGCGATTTGTGCTTTCTGCTCGAGTTCAAGCTTCTCCTTGGTCAACAACTCATCTTTCGGCGCGATCCACAGCACAGAGCCGTTCTTGCGCATATCCAGGCCTTTCGCCTGCATGACGATGTCGAGTGCCTGGTCCCAGGGAACGTCCTTCAGGCGCAAGGTCACATTACCGGTCACCGTATCGCTGGTAATGATGTTGAGGCCGGTGAAATCCGCGATCACCTGCAGGACGGCACGAACCTCGACGTTCTGGAAGTTGAGCGACAGCCGCTCGCCACGATACCCCTGCGTCCCCTGGACCAGCTTGTTAGGATCTTCCTTGATCGGCTTGACCTCGACCACCAGCTGCGTGTCACTCTGATACGCACTGTGCTCCCATAACCCCTTGGGTTCGATCACCATTCTGACATTTTCACCCTGGGGGGATGTCGTGATGGTCTGTACTGGCGTGGCGAAATCCGACACGTCGAGACGACGACGCAATATTTCGGGAACGCCTGTCTTGAGGAAGTCGACGACGATTGATTGCCCCTGCTGCCGAACGTCTACGGCCACCTGATTGCTGGGCAGATCCACGACGATTCGCCCCTCTCCGAGCACGCCCCTGCGAAAGTCAATATCGCGGAGGACCTGCTTTCCTGGAGCCGGCGCGGGCTGGGTAACGGGGATTCCGGATGCATTTACTGCAGTCGCGACCCCCCCGGAGCCATCAATTGTGACAATGACGGTGTCTCCTTCGACGACAGTCGCGTAGTTCAGCGGGCGAAGCAGATTGAAGACCAGGCGCGAACGATCACCTGCCTGGACCACGTTGACATTTCGTACGTCGCCGAGACCGATTTCCTGGGAAATTTTCCCGGTCGCATTGGACGCTCCCGAAAAATCGAGCGCAATGCGTGCCGGATTGGTGATCGAAAATCCAATCGGCGGCTTGGTCAACGGCTTTTTCAACTTGACCTTGACGATCACGTTGGCGCCCTGTTGATTGGCGCCGATCGATTCGATTGCGTTTTCCTGGGCGTAAGCGATACAACATGCAAGTGAAATACAGGCGACCGCGATCCCGCGCAAAACATTACGCAGGCTCGTGCCAAAGCCGCTAGGGTAGGTGTGTGCTGCCGTCATTTTTTATTCTCCTGCAACTCTAACTTGGCTTTGCGCTCGGTCCATTCGCCCGACGGATCGCGCACAATCTCCTTGAGCTCGACTTCAGTTTCTGTGATCTTCGTAATCATGCCGAAATTCTGACCGATGTAATTGCCAACCTTGGCCTGAAACACCGTCTTATCAACCTGCAACAGTGCGTAGCTCAACCCGGGTTTTTCCAATGTGCCGACCATCTTGATGCTGTCAAGCGGATAGCTCTCCAAAGGCTCCTTACGCCGATCAAGATCCGGCTTGATGCCGCTTCCCGTATTGGCCTGTTGCTTTGCGAGCGCAACCGACAGCTTCGTTGGGTTATACGGATCCAGCTCGTCCTTTCCGGAGTAGGTAAAGGGCGCAAACTTTTTTGGCTCCGACAATCGTTGGACGGCAACTGGCGTTTGCTTTCGCACTTCGTCCATCCATTCCTTTACTTCCTGAACGCCGCCGTCGCCACAACCGGACAGCACAAGTATCACGGCCGCGGGAACGGTTTGCCTCAAGGCGCGAGCAATCGTCATTTTTTCGCCCCTTTCGATTTTTTCTTGTCCTCGGCCGCCTTGCGCTGCGCAGCAACTTCTTCCTTGTCGAGGTAACGGAAGGTCTTGGCAACCGCTTCAAGGGTTAGGGTACCGTCCTTGGCCACCAGGCTCAGATTGTTCAGTGTGACGATACGAGGCAAGTTGGCAACGTCACTCGTAAACGAACCGATATCGTGGTAATTGCCAGTCACCTTGATATCGATCGGAAGTTCGGCATAGTAGTCTTTCACAACGACCTGCCCTGGCTTGAACAGCTCAAACTGTAAGCCCCTACCAAGGCCTGCCTGGTTGATGTCCGACAGCAGCGCATCCATTTCGGCCTTGCTCGGCAATTGTTTTTCCAGTGTAGAGACGTACTCGTTCACTTGATTCCGTTGCTTGCGCAAGCTTTCCAGATTGATGGCCTGTTGGACCTTGGTCTTGTACTCTTCCCGCAACTTGACCTCGTTCTGCTCGCCTTGCTCCAATTCCTCCTGCTGACCGCTTAGGTAGAGGAACCACGCTATGACGATGACGCCGATGAGTGTGCCGAACGCGCATAGCAACTGGGGAATGATGGGCCATTGCCCGGGATCCCTTCCGTTCAAGCCACGGAACTGGCCGGCTACGATATCCCCGATTTTCTTTAGGTCTGCCATGGTGTGCTTCTTTCCTGTCAGGGCTGCTTCTTCGGAGTCGCCGAGGCAGATGCTTCCTTTTCGCGCGGCCGCTTGATACCCACGTTCACCGTGAAGTCAAACACCTTCTTGGCATCCTTGCCCTGGCCGAGATTCGTCAGTCGGATTTCGATCAGGTCCGGACGCTCGAGCCACGGTGAGTTATTGCTCAGGTTTCTCAGCAGCTCCGACACGCGCTCATTCGATTGCGCATAGCCGCTCAATGCCACCCGCTGCGTATCTTGTTTCAATCCGCGCAGGTAGATGCCCTCCGGGACCTGCTTGACCAGTTCATCCATCAGGTACACGGGCTGATTCCGGTCGCTCTGCAGGTCCTCCACCGCTTGCTGGCGTGCCTGGAGCGCTTCGATCTCCTGTTTGAGCGTGGCGATTTCTGCGATTTCGCGGTCGAGTTTTGTGTTCTCGGCCTTGATGAAGTTATTCCGGTTGTTCTGGTTCGAAATCTTCGCGGCAATGAAGGCAGCGTAAGCGACGGCGATCGCAAGACCCATGGCAGCGGCCAGCGCAAGCATGCGCATGAACGCGATCTTTCTCTGCTTGCGCTTTTCCTCGCGGTGGGGAAGAAGGTTGATACGAATCATTCTGCGAACCTCCGCATTGCCAAGCCGCAGGCAACCAGATAAGACGGCGCTTCGGCACGCAGCTGTTTTTCCCGGATGTTGGGTGCGAGTTGCATACCCTTGAAGGGGCTCACGACGGATGTCGAGATCTTGGCCCTTTCAGCCACGATTTCGACCAGCCCCGGAACGACGGCACAGCCGCCGGCAAGGAAAATCTGGTCGATATGGGTGTACGGGGTCGACGTGAAGAAGAACTGGATCGCCCGTGTTACCTCGAGTGCAGCGTTTTCAAGGAAAGGCTCAACCAACTCGCGGTCGTAGCCGTCCGGCAGGTCGCCGGATCGCTTCTTCGTTTCGGCGTCCTCGAACGAGAGGCCGTAGGCCCGCACGATATCCTGTGTCAACTGGTTGCCGCCGAAGGGTTGTTCGCGTTCGTAAATCGTCTGTCCGTCTTGAAGCACGGATACGTGGGTGACTTGGGAACCGATCTGGAAGAGCGCGACGATCTGCCCCTGTCCGCCCTTGGGCAACTGCGCAGTGATGCGGTCGATCGCTGTGCGTGCCGCGTAGGATTCGATGTCCATGACCATGGGCTTGAGTCCCACCGCCTCGGCGACCGCGACGCGGTCTTCGACCTTTTCCTTGCGGGTCGCCGCGATCAAAACCTCAACATCGTCCGGTGAATTCTGGGCCGGGCCGATCACGCAAAAATCGAGACTCACCTCATCCAGTGCAAAAGGAATGTACTGGTTTGCTTCGCTTTCCACCTGGACCTCTAGCTGGTCCTCGGACAGGCCGGCGGGAAGGACGATCTTCTTGGTGATGACAGATGCAGGCGGCATTCCGAGTGCCACTTGCCTGGACTTGGAACCGCTTTTCTTCCAGACGCGGCGCACCGCCTCTGTCACCTGCTCGATGTTTTCAATGTTGCCGTCCACGACGGCGCCGCGGGGCAAGGGTTCGTTTGCAATTCGTTCCAGGCGGTATTCGTTCTTGCCCGTTTCAGACAATTCGACGAGTTTGACGCCAGAGGTGCTGATATCCAGGCCGATCAACGGTGGATTCTTCTTGCCGAGTAACGATCCGAGATCAATGGCCAAGGGTTTTTCTCCCCGAAAATGTGGCTTATTGCGTGAACGCACCACTTATTTTTGTGTCGAAGCTGCGGACAATGTGGCACTTCAACGAAAAAATCCGTTTAAAAACCAATATTTAGGTGACATATATCCAACGTTACATTAAATCCTAGCAATAAGGTTGAAGTAGTGTAAAGCGATTTCCACCCAGTAATTTGTAACTTCGTTGCCAAAAGCCCACGCGACAGAGGAACAACTGTTGTTATTTTACTAATATCGGATAATGTTGCCGACCGTTATAATTCAGCGGTTCACTTTTCTCCTTCGAATCCCCCTGCATGTCCAGTACTAATCCCCAAGGCGACGCACCCAAGGAGGCGTCGAAGCCCCGCTTTTCCATGCTCACGCGTCTGGCCTTCGGCCTCGTCGGCGGGATTATCGGCCTGGCCGTGATCGGCGTGCTGATCGTCGGTTTCGCCCTCGCGATGGCCTACCCGAACCTGCCCGAGCTGGACACGCTCACCGACTACCGGCCAAAGATTCCGCTGCGGATCTACTCTGCGGATAACGTACTGATCGGCGAATTCGGCGAAGAGCGCCGGAACCTCGTCCGCATCAAGGACGTGCCCGACATCATGAAGAAAGCGGTGCTGGCTATCGAGGACGACCGCTTCTACGACCATAGCGGCGTCGATTACCTCGGCATCATGCGCGCGGCGCTGCACAACCTCACGAACAGCTCGCGCCAGGGCGCCTCGACCATTACCCAGCAGGTGGCGCGCAATTTCTTCCTGTCGAGCGAACAGACGCTCAAGCGCAAGATCTATGAAATCCTGCTGGCCTGGAAGATCGAGCAGAACCTGTCGAAGGACCAGATCCTCGAGGTGTACATGAACCAGATCTACCTGGGTCAGCGCGCCTACGGCTTCTCGTCCGCGGCACAGATCTATTTCGGCAAGAAGCTGGCCGACATCACCGTGGCCGAGGCCGCGATGCTGGCCGGCCTACCGAAGGCGCCGTCCGCCTACAACCCGGTAGCCAACCCGAAGCGCGCGCGCACTCGCCAGCAGTACATCCTGCAGCGCATGTTCCAGCTGGGCTACATCACCGAAGCGCAGTACGAAGAAGCCAGGGATCAGGTACTGAAGATCAAGACCAACAGCAGCGAGTTCGGCGTGCATGCGGAGTACGTCGCCGAGATGACGCGGCAGCTGGTCTATGAACAGTTCAAGGACGAAACCTATACCCGCGGCCTGAACGTCTACACCACGATCACCAAGGCAGACCAGGATGCCGCCTACCTGGCCCTCCGGCGCGGCGTGATGGATTACGAGAAGCGCCACGGCTATCGCGGCCCGGAAGCCTACATGGAGATCCCGGCCTCGAAGGAAGAAGCCGATCATGCAATCGAAGTCGAGCTCGCCGAGCATCCCGACAGCGACGACATCGTCGCCGCCGTCGTGCTGGAAGCCTCGCCCAAGATCGTGAAGGCAGTCCTCTCCTCCGGCGAAGAAATCACCATCACCGGCCCGGGCCTCGCCTTCGCCACCAACCTCCTGAGCGACAAGGCGCCGCCGGCGAAGAAGGTGCGCCGCGGTGCAATCATCCGTGTCACCCAGGAAAACAGCGTTTGGACGATCACCCAGATGCCCGAGGTGGAATCTGCCTTCGTGGCTGCCAACGCCGAGGACGGCGCGATCCGCGCACTGATCGGCGGATTCGACTTCAACCGCAACAAGTTCAACCACGTGACGCAGGCATGGCGCCAGCCGGGCTCGTCGTTCAAGCCGTTCATCTACTCGGCGTCGCTCGAGAAGGGCATGTCGCCTTCGACGATGATCGCGGACGCGCCGATCAGTTTCGACGCGGGCCAGACCGGCGGTCAGGCGTGGGAGCCGAAGAATTACGACGGCAAGTATGAAGGCCCGATGTCGATGCGCAAGGGCCTGGCCAAGTCGAAGAACATGGTATCGATCCGCATCCTGCATCGGATCGGTGCGAAGTACGGCCAGGAATACGCGACCCGCTTCGGCTTTGAAGCCGAGAAGAATCCGCCCTACCTGACGCTGGCGCTGGGCGCAGGCGCAGTGACGCCGCTGCAGATGGCCGGCGCCTATGCAGTGTTCGCCAATGGCGGCTACAAGATCAACCCTTACATCATTTCCAAGGTTACGGACACCACCGGCCGCGTGCTGTCGACCGCCATGCCGGACAAGGCGGGCGATGACGCCAACCGAGTGATCGACGAGCGCAACGCCTTCCTGATGGACAGCATGATGAAGGACGTGGTCAAGTATGGTACCGCCACCCGTGCCCTGGCGATGAAGCGTTCGGATATTGCCGGCAAAACGGGTACCACCAACGACTCCATCGACGCTTGGTTCGCCGGCTACAATCCGAAGATTGTGGCAGTGGCATGGATCGGCTTCGACCAGCCGAAGAACCTGGGCAACAAGGAGACAGGCGGCGGTCTCGCGCTGCCGATCTGGATCAGCTACATGACCAAGGCGCTGAAGGATGTGCCGGTCGAAGAGCGACCGGTGCCGGAAGGGATCATCCAGGCGGGCGGCGAGTACTACTATGCGGAGAATCCACCCGGCACCGGCGTGCGCAGTCTCGGATTGGGCAATGGCGCGGCTCCGGAAGAGGAAAAGGCGAAGGACGAAGTGAAGAACGAATTGTTCTGATAGCGCGTCCTCGCCTCAGAAGGCCTGAATTCCGCAGAAGGATTCAGGCCTTTTTTCTTAGCCGTTCGCGCCCAGCGAAACCGAGACTCCGCCCTGCTCGCCCACCATCTTCGACAGGGAAGAAAACAGCTCGGACTGGTCGCGTGTGTTCCGCCACTGCCCGTCCACCCGCTTGTAGTGGAAGCCGCCCGAACGCGCCGCAACCCAAATTTCCTGCATTGGCGCCTGGCTGTTGACGATGATCTTCGAGCCGTTGTCGACAAACTCGATTTCCAGCACATTGCCGCTGCGGCTGCATTCCACGTCCAGGTCGTCGTCGTTCGATGCGCGCTCCAGCGCGGACTCGATCGCGCCCAGCGTCTGGTCGGCCAGCGCCAGGAATTCCGATTCAGTCATGCTACACTCCACTGAGTTCCCAAAACCGTGATTCTAATCGTGAAGTCATTTCTTGACCTGTCGCGCGTTGCCGCTTTGACCATCGCGTTCGCACTGGCCGGATGCGGCCAGAAAGGCCCGCTCTACATGCCGGCGAAACAGCCTGCGGCAACCCCGGCCCCGCAGCCGGCACCGGCCGAAAACACGGCCCCCGCTTCCAAATAGTCGTTTTTCACACCATGTCCCATTTTTCCTACAAGAACGGTGCGCTGTGCGCCGAACATGTCCCGCTGACCGAGATTGCCCGCCAATTCGGGAGCCCGACGTATGTCTACTCGAAGGCAGCGCTGGTCGAGAATTTCTCCGCCTACGCGAATGCCTGCCGGGAAAACCGGCGCGACGACAACATGGCCCTGGTCTGCTATTCGGTCAAGTCGAATTCCAATCTCGCAGTGCTGAACCTGCTGAGCAAGCTCGGTTCGGGCTTCGACATCGTGTCCGGCGGCGAGCTGCTACGCGTCATCGCGGCGGGCGGCAATCCGCGCAAGGTGATTTTTTCCGGCGTGGGCAAGACGCACGAGGAAATGCGTCTCGCGCTGTCGCATGACATTCTCTGCTTCAACGTCGAATCGACTGCGGAGCTGCAACGCCTGAATGACGTTGCGGGCGAAGTCGGCAAGCAGGCGCCAGTGTCTCTACGCGTGAACCCCAATGTCGACGCCAAGACCCATCCCTACATATCCACCGGCCTGAAGGAAAACAAGTTCGGCATCGCCTACGAGGAGGCATTGACGGCCTATCGCACTGCCGCTGCGCTGCCGAACATCCGCGTGGTTGGCATTGACTGCCACATCGGCTCGCAATTGCTGGACGATGCACCGCTGCTGGAAGCGCTCGACCGCCTGATCGAACTGGTCGACCAACTTGCGCAGGAAGGCATCGTCCTGCACCACCTCGACATCGGCGGCGGCATCGGCATCACCTACGACAAGGACAAGCCGGTCGCCATCGGCGACTACCTCGGCCGCCTGTTCGCGAGGATCGACAAATGGCGCCAGCAACAGTACCAGGGCAAGCCGATCCAGGTCATGTTCGAACCCGGCCGCTCGATCGTCGGCAATGCCGGTGTGCTGCTGACCGAAGTCGAATACCTGAAGCATGGCGCGGCGAAGAATTTCGCCATCGTGAATGCCGCCATGAACGACCTCATGCGCCCGGCGATGTACGAAGCCTGGCACGGCGTGCAGACGGTGGTGCAGCGCGCGTCCGAGCTGAAGACCTATGACATCGTCGGCCCCGTCTGCGAGTCGGGCGACTGGCTGGCACGCGAGCGTTCGCTGGCGATCGAGCAAGGCGACCTGCTGGCGATCATGTCGGCGGGCGCGTACGGCATGACCATGTCGTCCAACTACAATACGCGCGGCCGCGCCGCCGAAGTGATGGTGGACGGCGACCAGGTGCATCTCATCCGCCGCCGCGAAACGCCGAACGAGCTATTTGCGCTCGAGACGCTGCTCCCGTAATCCACATCCCGGCGCCGACAGCATCCGGCGCCGCTCCAGCCACGGCTGCACCACATTCCAGTACAGCCGCGCCAGCAACAGCAGCGCAACGATACTGCCAAACAGGATGGGTTGGGCGAAATCGTTCTTGCCTGCCTTCATCCACCAGAAATGCAGGATGCCCAGCGCCGCGATCAGGTACACCAGCCTGTGCAGCGACTGCCAGCGCTTGCCGCCCAGCCGTTTCACCATGCCATTGGTACTGGTTACCGCCAGCGGAATCAGCAGCACGAAGGCCGTGAAGCCGACGGTGATGAAGGGCCGCTTTACGACATCCTTCAGCATCTCGTCCAGTTCGAAGAAATGGTCGAACCAGAGAAAGGTGGTGAAGTGCAGCGCCGCATAGAAGAATGCGAACAACCCAAGCATGCGCCGCAGCCGGACCAGCCAGTGCAAGCCGGTGAGCTTGCGCAGCGGCGTCACCGCGAGCGTCAGGCACAGGAAGTACAAGGTCCAGTCCCCGGTGTTGCGGGTGATGAATTCGATCGGATTAGCGCCGAGCCGCTCCGTAAACGCAAACAGAACCAGCCGCGCGAACGGAAGCAGCGACGCCACAAACAACGCCGCCTTGGCCAGGGCAATCTGTCTGGCCGTGATCATCAGTAGAACTTCTTCAGGTCCATGCCCGTATAAAGCGATGCAACGTCGCTGTAGCCGTTGAACATCAGCGTCTTGCGCTTGCGGGTGAGGAAACCGTCCTCGCCGATGCGGCGCTCGCTCGCCTGCGACCAGCGCGGATGGTCGACTTCGGGATTGACGTTGGAATAGAAACCATACTCCTGCGGCGCGGCGATGTTCCATGCCGTCTTCGGTTGGTCCCTCACAAAGCGGATCCTGACGATGGACTTGGCTGATTTGAAACCGTACTTCCACGGCACGACGATGCGTACCGGCGCGCCGTTCTGGTTCGGCAGCACGTCGCCGTACATGCCCAGCGTGAGCAGGGTCAACGGGTGGTTCGCTTCATCCAGGCGCAGGCCTTCGACGTAGGGCCACTCCAGCACCGGGCTGCGCAGACCCGGCATCTGCTTCTTGTCTGCAAGGGTAATGAACTCTACGTACTTGGCATTTCCGGTCGGTTCGACCCGCTTGATGATCTCCGAGAAGGAATAGCCAATCCACGGAATCACCATTGACCAGCCTTCCACGCAACGCAAGCGGTAGATGCGCTCTTCAAGGGGGGCGAGCTTGAGCAGGCCGTCGATATCCAGCATCATCGGCTTGCGAACCTCGCCTTCGATCGCCACTGTCCATGGACGCGTCCGCAACGAACCTGCCGACCTTGCAGGGTCGTCCTTCTCCGTGCCGAATTCGTAGAAATTGTTATACGTGGTCGCGTCCTTGTAGGACGTCGGTTTGTCCATGACAACGAAGGCTGGATTCGGCTTTGCGGCAAGTTTCTGCGCACCCGGCGCTTGGGCAAACGCCTCCCGCATAGCCATTTCCGTCAGCGCGCTGCCGGCGATCGACCCGAGTGCAAGTTGCTTGATGAAGGTGCGGCGCGATTCGAAGACCGCGCGCGGGGTGATTTCAGAGCCGAACGGGATATCTCCCCCGTTCGGATTACGCTTGATCAACATGCCGACTCCCGAGAATTGCCGAGGTAAGTCTTTGTCTGCAAAGACAACGCCACCTTACAACAATTTCACGGAAGCCGTGATGTCAGAGGGCGCCGTAGGAATGCAGGCCGGAGAGGAACATGTTGACGCCGAGGAAAGCGAAGGTCGTGACCAGCAGGCCGACCAGCGTCCACCAGGCGGCAATCTGGCCGCGCAAGCCTTTCATCAAGCGCATGTGCAACCAGGCGGCATAGTTGAGCCAGACAATCAGCGCCCAGGTTTCCTTCGGGTCCCAGGACCAGTAGCCGCCCCAGGCTTCGGCTGCCCACAACGCACCGAGGATGGTCGCGATGGTGAAGAAGGCGAAGCCAACCGCGATCGCCTTGTACATCACATCGTCCAGCAATTCCAGCGGCGGCAGACGGTCGACGAGGAAACCTTTCAGCTTGAGCAGGTAAGCGACCGCAACCATTGCAGCCAACGCAAACGTGCCGTAACCGATGAAATTGGCGGGCACGTGAATTTTCATCCACCAGCTCTGCAGCGCGGGAACCAGCGGCTGGATTTCCGCGGCTTCGCGGCTGACGGTGTACCACAGCAGGAAGCCGACCGCGGCGGAAATGATCAGCAGCACGAAGGGCCCGAGCTGGCGGGTTGCGTAATGTTCTTCGTAGTACAGGTAGAACAGCGCAGTGATCAGGCAGAACAGGATGAAAACTTCATACAGGTTCGACACCGGGATGTGGCCGACATCGGGACCGACCAGGTAGGACTCGTACCAGCGTACCAGCATGCCGGTGAAGCCGAGCACTACCGCCGCCCACGACAGCTTGCTGCCCACCGATCCGCCGAAATCCGCGCGCGTGATCAGGCCGCCCCAGTAGAACAAGGTGGACAGGAAGAACAGCGTGCTCATCCACAGGATGGCGGACTGGCTGGACAGAGCGTACTTGAGGAAGAACTTGGTGTTGGCGGCGTCGAGCGAGCCGCCGTACAGCGAAATCGCTGATAGCGAAAGCACCGCAAGTACCGCCATCAGCCAGCGCACCTGCTTCCATTGCCAGCCTAACCAGGCAAAGGTGGGGGCCGCCAGCAACAGGATGCCCTTTTCATACACATCCATGTACTGTCCAAAGCGGTTGAGGGCGAACAGTGCGCCAGCGAGCAACGCTGCGCCGTACAGCCAGTCGACGACCGTCAGGCGCTTGAAGTAACCCGGTGGCGGTGTATAGGTTTGCGATTGTGTCAGTTCCATCATCATCTCCGGAATGCCGTGCAGCTTACGCGCTTTGCTGCAGTTGTGCTTTCAAAGTGTCGAATTCCTTTTCGAAGTCCAGCGTCCTGCGCTGGGTACTCATCGCCATCAGCGCGTGCGTGCGGCCGTCGGCATCCGGCTTCAGCCAGATCCACAGCCGGCGCTCGCGAATATAGAACATGGCGAACACGCCGAGGACCAGCAACAGGCAACCGAAGTACACGACATTCTTGCCTGGCGAGCGCGTCACTTGCAACACGGAAGCTTTGACTTCCTCGAACTCTCGCAGTTGCAGATAGACCGGCGCGCCGTAGAAAGCCGCATCTGAAATGGCATTGATAGCCATCTGCAGGAAACGCTCATGCTTCTCATCCACGCTGACCGACTTGAGCCCGTCTTTGTCGCGCGCAGCTTGCCACAGTTCCCACAGCGTGCCGTTCAGGATCTTCATGAAGATCTCAGCAGCCTTTTGCTGTTCGGCCGCGGGCACCTGTTCGAGGAATTTCGTCACGGCGACAAAGCCCGCTTCCTTCTCGTTGCCGGCAAAAATTTCCAGGCCGCGCACTGCGGAGCGCCTCACCTGTTCGCGCAAGGCCGCCGCATTATCTTTCCCATCGGGCATCGCGCGCTGTGCGTAGTGCCGTGCAGCCGTTTCGCGCAACGCCGGGTCATACAGGGCGGCGCGCAGGCGCATCCATTCTTCCACCGAGTCGTTGTCATCGGCTGGAATACGCAGATAGCGGAAAGGCTCGTTCGGTGTTTCGCGCATCCCTGTCAGGAACACATAATCCCCCTCGATCTGGATCGGCTGCATGTAGTTATGGAATTCACGCGCCTGGCCGGTCTTGTCGCGCAGTTTGTATTGCACGCTGGGGCCGACGTTCTTCAGGTCCTTGCTGTTCGGATTCTTCGCCGCCGAGCCGAGCTGCTTGTCGAGGCCCGCAGCGAACTTCTCGTTGAAACTCTTGTTCGGATCGACGGCGCGTACATCCTGGCCTCCCTGCGCCATGTTCTCGACATTGAAAGGCCGGAAACCCGACCATTCGATCGTGTACTCGGCGGACTTGTCATTGCCGAGCGGCGTGGCACCACCAACCTCCCCGGCGAGCTGGAACGGCGTGTCCTGCGGGCCCGTCATCGGATAAGCAGACAATTTCAGTTTGCTGCCGCCGTCATCGAAACTCGACTGGTAGACGGCGACGCCCTTGTAGATCAGCGGCTCGTTCACCTTGATCGTCGCCTCGAAGGTCTTGCCGGTCTCGCTGTCGCGCACCACGACTTCACTTGCGAACAGCTTTGGCATACCGGTCGAATAATGTTCAATGATGAACTTCTTCAACTGTATGGAAAACGGCAATTCCTGGACCAGCACGCCGGTCTGCTGCGGGATCATCGCCGTATTGCTGACTCCGCCCTCGGGGATGAAGGTGTTGGCGCGGAAGGTCGGGTTGCCGATGCCGATCCGGTGCTGCGGCGGAATTTCGGAAATCAGGCCGGTGCCCGAGAACGGCGTCTTGCCATGGAACCACTGCTGGAAGCGAATCGGCAAATCCGAATCGAGCAAGCCGCCGATGCAGATGACGACAATGGCGCTGTGCGCAAGGATGTAACCCCACTTGTTGGCGGCGCCGTGCTTGGCGGCGATCAGCACGCCGCCGTCCTTCGGTACCGTCAGCGACTTGTAGCCGCTGCCGCCGATGCGCTGAGCCAGTTCCCGCGCCAGCGCCTCGATCGGCTTGCCGCTGCTCCACTCCGTCTTGTGATGAAAGTTGCGCAGTGACTGCTCGCGCACATTCTCGCGCCAGCTGCGCATGTCGCGCAGCATCTTCGGCGTATTGCGCACGATGCACAGGGTGGTCGACAGCACCAGGAAGGCCATGATCAGCAGGAACCACCACGCCGAGTACACCGCATACAGTCCCAGCTTGTTGAAGACCTCAAACCAGAAGGGGCCGAACTGGTTGACATAGTTCGGCATCGGCTCGTTCTGTTTGAGGACTGTGCCGATGACCGATGCGATGGAAATCAGGGTCAGCAGGCTAATCGCAAAACGCATCGATGAAACCAGTTCGACAGTATCGGCGAGCCAGCGGCGTTGTGTCTTCAGCTGCAATCCGGAGGTGCTAACGTTCATGAATTGGTACCTGGAAATGAAAAGGGGGTGGCACTTGCCACCCCCTCCATTTATCTTGCTCTTTAGCTGTCTTACTTCAAGCCGGCGATGTAGTCCGATACTGCCTGGATTTCATCGTCCGACATGCGCTTGGCGATGGTTGTCATCTGTGCGCTGTTCTTGCGCGCCCCTTGGCGGAACGCGATCAGCTGCGCGGCCGTGTAATCCTGATGCTGGCCGGCCAGACGTGCGAACTGGGCCGGGATGCCTGCACCGGTCGCGCCGTGGCAGCCGGCGCATGCCGGGACGTTCTTCTCGGCGATACCAGCGCGGTAGATCTTCTTGCCGGCCTCAACCGTTTCCTTGTTCTTGGCTGCGCCCGGCTTGGACTGCTGCTTGTCGAGGTAGGCCGCGACGTTCTTGATATCCTGCTCGGACATGCCCTTGGCGATACCGCTCATGACCGGGTTGTTGCGCTGGGGAGTCTTGAAGTCGACGAGCTGCTTGGCGAGGTATTCGGCATGCTGGCCGGCCAGCTTCGGGTTTTGCGTGATGGTGGAATTGCCTGCTGCGCCGTGGCAACCAACGCAAGCCATGACGCCACGGGAAGCATCGCCGCTGGTGTACAGCTGTTCACCCTTGGCAGCGTCGGCTGCGGGTGCCTTCTTCTCTTCTGCGAAGGCCATCGAGGAAACAGCCAGCATCGCGACAAACAAGGACTTCACAATCGGGGAAAACACACGGTTCATTCAAACACCCTGAGGACTTGATATTTTAAAATTCTTGCGAACGGCGCAGGTCTAAGCAGTGCGCGCTGCCGCTTTTGCGGCGCAACAACACAATAACCCCTTATTGTACAATAGCTTTCCGGCATTTTCCCCACCTTTGCAGCATTTTTCGCCCTCCTTTTATGTCCCTACTTTGGCAAGCCCGCTTCTTCACCACGGTGAACCACCTTCGCGATTTGCCAAATACGCAAGTCCCTGAAATCGCCTTCGCCGGCCGATCGAACGCCGGCAAATCGACCGCGCTCAACATCCTCTGCAACCAGAAGCGACTCGCTTTCGCCTCGAAGACGCCGGGGCGTACGCAGCACATCAACTACTTCTCCATCGGAGGCGCCCATGTTGGCCAGCACCGGAAGGATCCGACCAAAGTCGATGAAATCCGCGCAATGCTGGTCGACCTGCCGGGTTACGGTTACGCCGAAGTGCCCGGCGAGGCGAAGGTTCACTGGAACGAACTGCTCGGCACCTACATCCAACGGCGCGAGCAGCTAGCCGGTCTGGTGCTGATCATGGATGCGCGCCGTCCGTTCACCGAGCTCGACGTACAGATGCTGGAATGGTTTGCGCCGACCGGCAAGCCTGTGCACTGCCTGCTGACCAAGGCCGACAAGCTGAACCGCAATGAGTCGACCAACGCGCTGCGCCAGGCACGTACCGTGCTGCAAAGCTACGTGGATGAGCAGGGTCAGCCTTTCCCTTTCACTGTCCAACTGTTCTCCGCGCTCAAGCGCATCGGACTGGAGGAAGCCAATGACAGGATTCTTGATCTGCTTGCCTTGACCGACAACACAAGCACTGAGGATGATAGCGATCAATAACAAGAATCGCGGACAAAAAAAACCCTGGAGAAAGGGGAAGATCTCCAGGGCAGTAACGCCATATCGCTAATGCCACGATAGGCCCCGCTCAGGGAGGAGAAGCGGGAGGTGAATGAATCACCTACTCCTCAGATAGACGGCCGCACAAAAAGTTTCACGGATTTATACAATTAATTCATCGCGTCTCGAGATTCCATAAATTGCCATGACTCAGTCCTTCCTGCCGAACCAGTTTCCCGCTGTCCGCATGCGCCGCATGCGCAAGGATGCTTTCTCTCGCGCAATGATGCGCGAACATGTCATCACCACGTCCGACCTGATCTATCCGGTCTTCATCCTCGATGGCGTAAACCAGCGCGAAAAAGTCGCATCGATGCCTGGCGTGGAACGGCTCTCCGTCGACCTGCTGCTGGCGGTGGCGGAAGACTGCGTCGCGCTTGGCATTCCGGTCATGGCTTTGTTTCCCGTGATCAGCCCTTCGCTGAAGACGCCGGACGGCATCGAAGCAGTGAACCCGGACGGGCTGGTGCCGCGCGCCGTGCGCGAGCTCAAGAAGCGCTTCCCGGAACTGGGCATCCTGACCGACGTCGCACTCGATCCGTATACCAGCCACGGCCAGGATGGTGTGATCAATGCGGATGGCTATGTGCTGAACGACGAGACCTGTTCCATCCTGACGCGGCAGGCACTGGCGCAGGCAGAGGCAGGCGTGGACATCCTCGCTCCGTCCGACATGATGGACGGCCGCATCGGCGCGATTCGCGCGACACTTGAGTCACGTCACTTCATCCACACTCGCATCATGGCGTACTCGGCTAAATACGCGTCCGCGTTCTACGGCCCCTTCCGTGATGCGGTGGGCTCGGCGGGGAACCTGGGCAAAGGCGACAAGAGTACCTACCAGATGGACCCCGCCAACAGCAACGAAGCCTTGCGCGAAGTCGCACTCGACATCGCCGAAGGTGCCGACATGGTAATGGTCAAGCCGGGCATGCCCTACCTCGACATCGTGCGCCGGGTGAAGGACGAGTTCAAGGTGCCGACCTTTGCCTACCAGGTCAGCGGCGAGTACGCGATGATCAAGGCGGCCGCGCAGCATGGCTGGCTCGACCACGACAAAGCGATGATGGAAGCGATGCTGTCGTTCAAGCGCGCAGGCGCGGACGGCGTGCTGACCTATTTCGCACGCGACATCGCACGCCGCTTGAAACAGCTCTGATTCCCCTCCTCGCGTCGGCAGCCACGGTTGCCGACGCCTCCTTCCGTCCGGAAATCTGATCACACCCTCTAACTTCCGGCCATGTACCGCCGGCGCTTTCCGCTACTATTTGCCAAGAAATAAAAAAAGCGGAGACAGCCATGCAGGAAAAAGTGATCACGCTGGCGACGCCAGTGTTCTTTCTTTTGATCTTTGTCGAACTGGTCGTCGGGCTGCTACGCCGCCGGTACAACTATCGTATCAACGACACCATCAACAGCCTAAGCCTCGGCGTGCTCAGCCAGGTCAGCGGCGTGTTCATGCATGTGCTGCGCATCGGCATCTACGGATGGCTGGTCGAGCATGCCGCCCTCTTCGAACTCTCAGCCGGCAGCCCTTGGGTTTGGGTCACTGGCCTGCTGCTGTACGACTTCTGCTACTACTGGCTGCACCGCATGGGCCACGAAGTCAACATACTGTGGGCAGCACATGTCGTCCACCACCAGAGCGAGGCCTACAACCTTTCTACAGCGCTGCGCCAGACCAGCAGCGGCGCGGCCCTTGGCTGGATCTTTTACGTGCCGATGGCGCTGCTCGGCTATCCCGTCGAGGTCTTCGCGATCGTTGGTCTGATCGACCTGCTCTACCAGTTCTGGGTGCATACCGAGCAGGTCGGCAAGCTCGGCTGGTTCGACCGCGTGTTCGTGGCGCCGTCCAACCACCGCGTCCACCATGCGGTCAACGACATTTACCTGGACAAGAATTACGGCGGCATCCTTGTCTTGTGGGACCGGCTCTTCGGCACCTTCATCGAGGAACGCGACGATACGCCGGTGGTCTATGGCACCCGCAGTCCGTTACGCAGCTGGAACCCGGTCTGGGCCAATCTGGAGGTATACAAGGCGATCTGGATGGATGCATGGCGTACTCGCCGGTTCTGCGACAAGCTGCGAGTCTGGTTTGCACGGCCGGGCTGGCATCCCTCCGACGTCGCTGAACGATGGCCGGCTTCGCCGTTCGACATCCAGCGCAAGCTGTACGACCCAGTCCTGACGCGGGGCGAACAGAGCTATTGCCTGTTGCACTTCACCACGGTCCTGCTGGTCACCACCCACTTTCTGGCGGCGCATGCGAGCATGGACGCGGCCGAGCGTGCGCTCTATGCCCTCTGGCTGGGCGCCGGGCTATGGAGCGTCGGCGGATTGATGGAGCGCCGGTTCGGCTACATGATGGCAGAGTCACTGCGGTTGCTGGTCACCGCCGCCGGTACAATCTGGACCGGAAACTGGTTCGGATCGGTTATGCTTCCGGTGCAGGCACAAGCAGGCATCGCCGCTGCAGCGGCTGGTTCCCTGCTGGCCCTCTGGATCTTGTTCAAACCGCAGCCATCCGTACATGGATATCTTTCACGTCAATAGCAACCAAGTTACCCAGCTTAACCCTTCCGATTGCAGCCTGCCCGCGCAAGGCTTCCTGTGGCTGGACGTGACGCATGAAGAAGTGGCCGCAGACTTAATCGCGTGGCGTGATGCGGTGACGAAGCTGACCGGGGTGCAGATCTACGATCCTCACTTGACCGACGCGACCAATCCCAGCCACCCGTCCTATTTCGACTCGACGCAGGACTACGCGATGGTCGTATTCCGCAAGCTGGCGCTCGACGGCAACGGCACGCCCGAGATTGCTGCCGAGCCTGCGCAGCGGCGCAAGATCCCGCCGGCGCTGACCAAGCTTGTCACCAAACCGGTCACCTTCCTGTTGATGGATCGCGCACTGGTGACGGTGCATGCGCCAAACAGCCGGACGATCGAATCAATGCGGACCCGGCTGCTTGAATTCCGGAACAAACGAGACGGCGCGCCATCCCCGTTCCGCCCGCCTGCAACTCCCGAGGAATTGATGCTCCGCCTGCTCAATGCGATGGTTGACCAGTACCTCGCGCTGCGCCAGCCGCTGACAACCCAGATCGACCGCTGGCAACGCGCACTGCTCAATCCACGCAGTCCGTTCAACGACTGGAATGCCTTGCTCGACGCACGTATCGAACTGCGCAGGCTCGACCACTTATGCGAAGGTCAGCGCGATGCCATGCAGGAGTTGCGCGATTACCTGGTCGATACCGTGGACACCGACAACAGCCACACAAAGGATTTGCTGCTGGTGCGCGTGAACGACGTGATGGAACACATCACCCGGGTACTCAGCCATGCGCAGCGGCTGGAATCGAGCATCGAGTCCGCGGTACAGATCCACTTTTCCGCAATGGCGCATCGGACCAGCGAGATCATGCGCACACTGACGGTGATCACTGCGCTGTTCATGCCGCTGACGCTGATCACCGGCATCTTCGGCATGAACTTCGAGGCGATGCCGCTCCTGAAAGACAAGTCCGGCTTCTGGATCACGATGGGCATCATGGCCGCGATCGTCGTCACACTGCTGGCGCTGTTCTGGCGCAAGCGCTATCTTGACGACAAAGCCGTCGACCACGAACGATAGCGAACAAAAAAAAGCGCTCGACGAAGAGCGCTTTTTCATGGAACGATCCGCCGATCAGCGGTTGGGCTGCGGCGTGATGCGCAGGTAAGGCCGGGGCGCCTTGTAACCCTTCGGATACTTCTGCTTGATTACCGCTTCATCCTGGATCGTCAACGGGATGATCACGTCATCGCCATCGCGCCAATTACCCGGGGTGGCCACGGTGTAGCCATCGGTGAGCTGAAGCGCATCGATCACACGCAGCACCTCGTCGAAGTTGCGGCCGGTGCTCATCGGATAGGTGATGATCAGGCGCACCTTCTTCTTCGGATCGATCACGAACAGGGAACGCACGGTCATTGTTTCCGACTGGTTCGGATGGATCATGTCGTACAGCTGCGCGACCTTGCGGTCGGCGTCCGCGATGATCGGAAAACCGACCACGATATTCTGCGTTTCTTCGATGTCCTTGATCCACTCGACATGCTTGTCCGCGGGATCGACCGACAGCGCGATCGCCTTGACGTTGCGCTTGTCGAATTCGGATTTCAGCTTTGCAGTCAGGCCGAGCTCGGTGGTGCAAACGGGCGTGAAGTCGGCGGGATGGGAAAACAGAACCACCCACGAATCGCCGGCCCACTCGTGGAACTTGATCTTGCCGGTGGACGTGTCTTGTTCGAAGTCAGGTGCGGTGTCGCCGAGGCGCAGAGCCATGTCATTCTCCCTTCCGGTTGTTGGGTTAGCAATGTGAAGAAAGATATTAGTGGGAGGCCATGCCGGACTCAAGGACAGAGAAGTTAGCTTCTTATACACGCGCGGTTATATTACGGCGCAGGGGCGCGATCACAAATGAAAAGGGCCGCAGACGCGGCCCTTGCGGGAGCAGATTAGAAGCTTGTGACGAGCGAGAGGGAGTTAGTGAATTTGTCGGCATTCTGGAAGCCGATCACCCGCCCGCCGGGTATTTCTCGGCCCTGCTTGTCGAAGAAGATGATGCCGGGCGGGCCAAACAGCTTAAACCGCTTGAGCAGCTCCTTGTCGTCCGCATTGTTGGCGGTAACGTCCGCCTGCAGCAGTACCATGTCGGCGAATTGCGCCTGCACTCGCTTGTCGGAGAAGGTCAGCTTTTCCATCTCGATACAGGACACGCACCAGTCGGCATAAAAATCGAGCATGACGATCTTGCCGGCGGACTGCGCCAGCATGGCGTCCAGCTCGGCCACCGACTTGACGCGCTTGAATTCCGTCTTGTGTGCGCTGCCCGTCAGGTGCGCAACCGGCGCCAGCGGGTCACGCCCGCCAGTCGCCGCGCCAGCCAACTGCACCAGTCCGAATGCGGCGAACACGATACCCGCCACCTTCGCCAGTCGGCCACCTTTCCAGAGCAGAAAGCCACCGTATCCGATGCAAAGTACCGCCCAGCCCACCATAGGTACCCATCCCGGAATGACCGGCGTCACGATCCACAATGCCAGTCCCAGCATCAGGACGCCGAAGAAAAACTTCACCGATTCCATCCACGCGCCCGCACGAGGCAGCAACGCGCCGGCCGACACGCCGACGAGGAGCAAGGGAACACTCATACCGACCGCCATTGCAAACAGCGCGCTACCGCCGATTACGATGTCGCGCGTCTGACTGATGTAGAGCAGCGCGCCAGCAAGCGGCGCTGCCACGCAGGGTCCGACGATCAGTGCGGAGATCGCGCCCATGATGAATACACCCGCGAGCTTCCCGGCAGCCTGGCGCCCCGACGCGTCGGCGAGTTTGGCCTGGAGGGAAGCCGGTACCTGCAGCTGGTATACGCCGAACATGGATAGCGACAGCACGGCCATCAACACGGCGAACGCGCCCAGAACCCAGGGATTCTGCAGGGCCGCGGCAAGCCCCTCGCCTGCCAGACCGGCAGCGACGCCCAGTGCCGTGTAGACGAGCGCCATGCCGAGCGAATAGGCCGCCGACAAGGTGAAGCCGCGTCCGCGGCTGACCTGTGTCCCTTCGCCGACGATGATCGACGATAGGATGGGCACCATCGGCAGTACGCAGGGTGTGAAGGACAGGCCGATGCCGAGTAGCAGGAATAGGGGCAGGATGGCGAGCAGCTTGCCGCTTTGCAGGGAAGCTTCGATGCGTCCCATCTCGGAGTCCGCCGGTGTCATGCCTGTGACGCTCATGCGCAGGCTGGCACTTGCCGGCGTCGCCGCTGCGCCATCAGTCGACAGGTTCGCCACAGACTCCATGGGCGGATAGCACAGTCCCTTGTCCGCGCATCCCTGACTGGTCGACTTGAGCGTAAAGCTGCCGCTCGCCGTGACCGGTATGGTGATAGAGACGGTGTTGCGATGGGTCTCGACGTCCTTCTGGAACGTCTCGTCGAACTTCACCTTCCCCGGCGGAATTGCCGGATCGCCCAGCGTCGCGCCCTCGGCCTTGAAGGCAAAACGCTCGCGGTACATGTAGTAACCGTCGGCAATTCTGTAGGTGATTTCGGCAGTCTTCTCGTCGATCATGCGCGCCGAAAACTTGAACGCCGTCTCAGGGTCAAGAAAATCGTCTGCCGCATGAGAAAGCGGTGCAAGCATGGCCAAGGCAGCAATGGTCAAGCCGAGGACAATCCTGCCCATCGGGCACGCCAGCACCAGCGAACGAAAAGACTTAAACATCCACATCCTTTTTTGTTTCAGAAACAACCCAGTCCAGATATGCCGGCAAACCCGCCACAACCGGGATCGCAATAATTTCCGGCACATCGTAGGGATGCGCCTCCTTGATCGCCGCCTCCAGGCTCGGATAACCGGCCTGCGTACATTTGATCAGCAGGGTCACTTCGTCCGCCTCCTCGACGTTGCCCTGCCATTGGTAGACAGAACGAACGGTGGGCAGCACGTTGACGCAGGCCGCAAGGCGGCGCTCGACGACGCTGTGCGCAATCCGGTGTGCGGCAGCCGCATCCGGAACATTGGTCAGGACCAGCAGTACACCTTGCATAGTCGAATCCTGTTTTCGAAATTGACACTCAACTCACTTCAACAGCCGGCGCCGGGTCAATACGGTCGCCACATAGAACCCGCCCGCGCAATAGACAAAAAGAATCATGATGTCGACC
Organism: uncultured Noviherbaspirillum sp.; assembly: GCA_966212545.1. Lineage (GTDB taxonomy): Bacteria > Pseudomonadota > Gammaproteobacteria > Burkholderiales > Burkholderiaceae_D > Noviherbaspirillum. The sequence goes on along the minus strand of CBIHRW010000018.1, from coordinate 35,719 downwards.
CATGGCATGCGCGGCCATTCCCCTAGAATCAGCGGCCGGATCAGGTTGACCGCGGCACCGAGGGGCAGGATCCTGGCGAACGCCTGCAGCCAGTCCGGCAACTGCGTCGTCGGATAATACACTCCGGAAAGAAACACCATCGGTGTCAGCACCAAGGTGAAGTAGTAGGTGAAGAAATCATACCCCCGCGCCAGCGCATTGATGATCAAGCCGATCGATGCAAAAGTCATTCCGATAAGAAACAGCAATGGCGGCACCGCCAGAACCGTCGGATGCAAACCGATGCCGAGCATGAAGATGACGATCAGGATGGCGACGCCGGAAAACATTGACTTGGTCGCCGCCCACAGCATTTCCGCCAGTACCACGTCATCGAGCGCAAGAGGCGCGTTCAACAACGCATCCCAGGTCTTCTGCACGTGCATTCTGGAAAACGCCGAATACAGCGCTTCAAACGAAGCGGCCATCATGACAGACATGCAAATGGAGCCGGAGGCGAGGAAATGGATATACGGAATGCCGTCGATGCTGTGCAGCAGACTTCCCAAGCCGTAGCCGAAGGCCACCAATGTAATCAGCGGATCGGCGATATTGCCGAGAATGCTCGCGCCGGCCAGCTTCCTCCAGACCAGGAAATTGCGGCGCCATATCGGCAGGAAGCGGAACGAAAACGCGGGAAATGCGTACACGGCTGCGCTCATGTCAATCCCTCATCTCCCTGCCAGTCAGTTTCAAGAACAAATCCTCCAGATTGGCGGGCCGGTGCAGGTAGCGCACGCCATTGGTCGTGTGCAGGCTCGCCAGTAAAGGCTGCGCATCGTTTGTGTAGCAAAACACGGTTTCACCGCTGACCTCGATACGCGCCGCCTTGCCGCGCCCCTCGGCTTCGCCCCAGGCCACAGCACCGTCACCGTACACTTCGACCACTTCCGACTCGATATGTTGCCCGATGAGATCGCGCGGCGAACCCTCTGCAATCATCTGACCGTGGTCAATAACCGCCAGGCGGTCGCACAGCCGCTCCGCTTCGTCCATGAAATGCGTCGTCAGGACGATCGTCTTGCCCTCGTTGAGCAAAGTCTTCAGCCTATCCCAAATCATGTGTCGCGCCTGCGGATCCAAGCCCGTCGTCGGTTCATCCATGAAAATCAGGTCGGGATCGTTCACCAGCGCACGGGCCAGCGTCAGTCGGCGCTTCATGCCGCCCGACAGCTCAATGATATGAGCATCCTTCTTCGCTGTCAGGTTGGCAAACTCCAGCAACTTGGGAATGCGCACCTTGATCTCCTGGTCGCCGATACCGAAATACCGCCCGAACACGAGCAAGTTCTCTTCGACGGTAAAATCGGGGTCGAGGTTATCCGCCTGCGGCACCACGCCCACACGTATACGGGCAGGGCGCGCGTCCTGCGGAATCGATCTGCCGACGAGCCTGATCTCCCCACTGTCCGGTGCCGTCAAGCCCAAGCAAAGCCGGAGCGTAGTTGTCTTTCCGGCGCCGTTCGGCCCCAACAGGCCGTAGCACTCCCCTCGGCGCAGACTGAACGACAGACCATCCACGACCACGCTCCTCGATTCACCGTTTCCGTACGACTTGCGCAGATTCGATACAGACAGGATGTCGTATTCACTCATGCCGGACCATTACCTCAACCAAAAAACACATCTTGCCATAAACGGTCAGATGGCACCGAAGGCGGCCAAGGACGGATTCCGAATGAAGCCTGCCCGTCGGCGTAAGGCCGAGCCGCTCACCACCACCGTGCAAAAAAACAAAAAGCCAGGCATAGCCTGGCTTCTTTATGCAACTGCAACCGTCTGTATTACTCGGCAGTCGGCACTTCTGCCTCATCGCTGATTTCCGGGCGATCCACCAGCTCGACGAATGCCATCGGGGCATTGTCACCCTGACGGAAACCCATCTTCAGGATACGCAGGTAACCGCCGTTGCGGGTGGCATAGCGCGGGCCGATTTCGGAGAACAGCTTGCCGACAATCTCACGGTCGCGCAGGCGGCTGAATGCCAGGCGCTTGTTGGACAGGTTGTCGGTCTTGCCGAGGGTGATGATCGGCTCGATGACGCGGCGCAGTTCCTTCGCCTTCGGCAGCGTGGTCTTGATTGCTTCGTGGCGCAGCAGGGAAACGGTCATGTTGCGCAGCATCGCAAGGCGGTGCGACGAAGTACGATTCAGTTTGCGGAGGCCGTGACGGTGACGCATGGTATTTCCTTTCAGTTTTGAGTTTTAGATCCAGCTCTTCTATCGATCAGCACAGTGCGATCGCGGGCCGGTAAGTCTTTGTTGATACGGTACTGCTTGAAATGGCAGGAGCGGCTAAAACCGCCCCGGCCAAATTACTTCTCCAGACCAGCCGGCGGCCAGTTCTCGAGCTTCATGCCCAGGGTCAGACCACGCGAAGCCAGCACTTCCTTGATTTCGTTCAGGGACTTGCGGCCCAAGTTCGGGGTCTTGAGCAGTTCGTTTTCGCTGCGCTGGATCAGGTCGCCGATGTAGTAGATGTTTTCGGCCTTGAGGCAGTTCGCGGAACGAACGGTGAGTTCGAGGTCATCGACCGGACGCAGCAGGATCGGATCGACAGCCGGTGCACGCGACGGCGCTTCCGCGGCAGCTTCGGTGCCTTCCAGAGCGGCAAACACGTTCAGCTGGTCGACCAGCACGCGCGCCGACTGGCGGATCGCTTCCTCCGGCGAAATCACGCCATTGGTCTCGATGTTCATGACCAGCTTGTCGAGGTCGGTACGCTGTTCCACGCGGGCAGATTCGACAGCGTAGGACACGCGGCGCACCGGCGAGAACGATGCATCCAGAATGATGCGGCCGATGGTCTTGTTTGCATCTTCGGACAGGCGACGCACGTTACCCGGCACATAGCCGCGGCCCTTCTCAACCTTGATTTGCATGTCCAGCTTGCCGCCCGCAGTCAGATGCGCAATCACGTGCTCCGGATTGATCAGCTCGACGTCGTGCGGCAGATCGATGTCTGATGCCAGCACTGCGCCTTCGCCTTCCTTCTTCAGAGTCAGAGTAACTTCATCGCGGTTGTGCAGCTTGAACACCACACCCTTGAGGTTCAGCAGCATGTCGACGACGTCTTCCTGCACGCCATCCAAAGACGAGTACTCGTGCACGACGCCCGCAATCGTCACCTCGGTGGGCGCGTAGCCGACCATCGACGACAGCAGAACACGACGCAGTGCGTTGCCGAGTGTGTGGCCATAACCGCGTTCGAACGGCTCCATCACCACTTTCGCTTGGCCGGCACCGAGTGCCTCGACTTCAATAATACGGGGTTTCAACAGGCTGTTTTGCATGAAATGTCCTTTTCAATACCCTCGGCTCGTTACACCGATAAGGCTGATGGCATTACAAAGAAACCCGCCCCGTCGAATGGCGGGGCGGGCGAGAAGCTACTAATTAACGCGAATACAGTTCGACGATCAGCGATTCGTTGACGTCGTTGGCGATTTCGGTGCGGTCCGGCATCTGCTTGAACGTGCCTTCCATCTTCTTGGCGTCGACTGCCACCCAGGACGGCATCCCGCCCTGCTCAGCCAACGACAGCGCCTCGACGATACGAGCTTGCTTCTTGGCCTTTTCACGGACTGCAACCACGTCACCCGGCTTCACCAGGAAGGAAGCGATGTTGACGACGTTGCCGTTCACGGTCAGCGCCTTATGGCTGACCAGCTGGCGCGCTTCAGCGCGGGTCGATCCAAAGCCCATGCGGTAGGCGACATTGTCCAGACGGGATTCGAGCAGCTTCAGCAGGTTCTCACCGGTGTTGCCCTTGCGGCGGTCAGCCTCGGCAAAGTAACGGCGGAACTGGCGCTCGAGAACGCCGTACATGCGCTTGACCTTCTGCTTTTCGCGCAGCTGATTGCCGTAGTCGGAGGTGCGCGCACCGGAAGTGCGGCCATGCTGGCCCGGCTTGGAATCCAGCTTGCACTTGGAATCCAGCGAGCGGCGCGCGCTCTTCAGGAACAGGTCGGTGCCTTCACGGCGGGACAGTTTTGCTTTCGGTCCGATATAACGTGCCACGTTAGTTTCCTTATATTGAATGACGCCCCGACCAGGTCGAATCGTTGATACAACCTGCCAGGCGCTAGTCTGATCTGCCTGCTACCAGACGGTGGTCTTAAGAACAAAGCCCGCCAGGATAACTGGCGGGCAGATTTACTGCAAGTACTGCAATTTGTAGCAGCCGGGTCTTAGATACGACGGCGCTTCGGCGGACGGCAGCCGTTGTGCGGAACCGGCGTCACGTCCTGAATCTGCGTAATCTTGATGCCGAGGCTGTTCAGCGCGCGAACGGCCGACTCACGACCCGGGCCTGGGCCCTTGATGCGCACTTCCAGGTTCTTTACGCCGCACTCCACGGCAACCTTGCCTGCCGCTTCAGCCGCCACCTGTGCTGCGAACGGGGTCGACTTACGCGAACCCTTGAAGCCGGCACCACCTGAAGTGGCCCACGACAAGGCGTTGCCCTGACGATCTGTGATGGTAATGATGGTGTTGTTGAAGGACGCGTGGATATGCGCGATGCCTTCGGCAACATTTTTCTTAACTTTCTTGCGCACACGTGCTGCGGCGGCGCTACTCGGGGCTTTTGCCATGTTAGTTTCCTTGAATCCGACTACGAGTCAAACTACGCTGGATTATTTCTTCAGCGCCTGAGCTGCCTTGCGCGGGCCCTTACGGGTGCGGGCATTGGTACGGGTACGTTGGCCGCGAACCGGCAGACCTTTGCGGTGACGCAGGCCGCGATAGCAACCCAGGTCCATCAGACGCTTGATGCTCATCGACACTTCACGACGCAGGTCACCTTCCACGACGAACCTACCTACTTCATCGCGCAGCTTTTCCAGCTCGTTATCGTCCAGATCCTTGACCTTCTTGGTGGTCGGGACACCCGTCTTTTCGCAGATCAATTCTGCGCGCGGACGGCCAATACCATAAATCGCTGTCAAGCCGATAACGGTGTGTTGGTGATTGGGGATGTTCACCCCTGCAATACGTGCCATTCGTTATTCCTCGATCAATAACGTTAATTAACCCTGGCGCTGCTTGTGACGCGGTTCGGTGCAGATAACACGAACAACGCCCTTGCGCTTGATGATCTTACAGTTGCGGCAGATCCGCTTCACTGATGCGAGCACTTTCATTTTTGCCCTCTTTCTAGCTTTTGGTTACTTGTTACTTACTTCGTACGGAACACAATTCGTGCCCGACTCAAATCATAGGGTGTCAGTTCTACTGTCACCTTGTCGCCGGGGAGGATGCGAATGTAGTTCATCCGCATCTTTCCCGAAATGTGTCCGAGAACAACGTGCCCGTTTTCCAACTTGACTCGAAAAGTTGCATTTGGGAGATTCTCGAGAATCTCCCCCTGCATCTGAATTACGTCGTCTTTTGCCATTCGTTCCGCTCGTCCTGGGCTGCCGATTAGCGCGTCGGGATGCCGCCCTTGAAATTCGCCTTACGAAGCAGCGATTCGTACTGCTGCGACATCACGTAATTCTGCACCTGAGCCATGAAGTCCATCGTCACCACAACGATAATCAACAGCGACGTACCGCCGAAGTAAAACGGCACCTTCCAGCGGGCGATCAGGAATTCCGGCAACAAACACACCAGCGTGATGTACACCGCACCAACCAGCGTCAGACGCATCAGGATCTTGTCGATGTATCGCGCCGTCTGGTCACCCGGGCGGATGCCCGGAACAAATGCACCACTCTTCTTCAAATTGTCTGCGGTCTCTTTGCTGTTGAATACCAAGGCGGTATAAAAGAAGCAAAAGAACACAATCGCAACTGCATACAGCAACGCATGAATCGGCTCACCCGGGGCGAGTGACGCCGCCAGATCCTTCAAGAAACGAACAAATGGATTGCTCGTGTCTCCGGTCGTGAACCAGCTCGTGATCGTCGCCGGGAATAGAATGATCGACGAAGCGAAAATCGGCGGGATCACGCCAGCCATGTTCAGCTTTAGCGGCAGATGGCTGCTCTGGCCGCCGTAAATCTTGTTACCGACTTGGCGCTTCGCATAGTTCACCAGAATCTTGCGCTGGCCGCGTTCAATGAACACCACCAGGAAAGTCACCGCAGCAACGATCACGCAAATCAGGATCGCAGACAGGGCGCTCATCGAACCGGTACGTACCAGTTCAAAAAGTCCACCGATTGCACTGGGCAAACCAGCAGCGATACCAGCAAAAATGATGATCGAGATGCCGTTACCCAAACCTCGCTCGGTAATCTGTTCACCCAACCACATCAGGAACATTGTTCCAGTTACCAGCGTTACGACGGTGGTGAATCGGAATGCCAGTCCCGGATCAATCACCAGGCCGGCTTGCGACTCCAGAGCCACGGCAATACCCAAGGCCTGAAACGTTGCCAGCACAAGCGTTCCGTAACGCGTGTACTGCGTAATCTTGCGACGACCAGCTTCGCCTTCCTTCTTCAGCGCTTCCAGTTGCGGCGACACGATCGACATCAATTGCATGATGATCGAAGCCGAAATGTAGGGCATGATCCCCAACGCAAAGATCGTGAAGCGCGACAGGGCGCCGCCGGAGAACATGTTGAACATCCCGAGGATGCCGCCCTGGTTCTGCCGAAACAGCTCTGCCAGCTGATCGGGATCAATTCCTGGTACGGGAATATGAGCACCGATACGATAAACAACTAAGGCAGCAAGCAGGAACCACAAGCGGCCCCAAGGAAAACCACTTGCTGCACTCTTCGCGAGTTGCGGTGTCGTCGCCAATTATTGCTCCGAACAAACCGGCTGCTTAAGCAACCGAACCACCAGCAGCTTCAATGGCGGCCTTCGCACCCTTGGTCGCGATCAAACCCTTGATCGTGACTTTCTTGCTAATGTCGCCAGCCTTGATGATACGCACCACGCGAGCCAACTCCGAAACCAGACCAGCTTGCTTCAGTGCGAGCATGTCGATCTCAGCGACCGGCAGCTTGTCGAGCTCGCCCAGACGAACTTCAGCCTTGAACGGCGTAGCCATCGACTTAAAGCCACGTTTCGGAAGTCGACGCTGCAACGGCATCTGACCGCCTTCGAAACCAACCTTGTGGAAACCGCCAGAACGCGATTTCTGACCCTTGTGGCCACGGCCGGCAGTCTTGCCCAAGCCGGAACCGATACCGCGGCCGACGCGACGCTTAGCGTGCTTGGCGCCTGCCGCCGGTTGAATGCTATTCAATTCCATGATTTGCTCCGTTCGCAAGCACTCGGCTTACGACACCACTTTCACGAGATACGCAACCTTGTTGATCATGCCACGGACCGAAGGCGTGTCTTGCAACTCCGAAACGGAGTTGACACGGCGCAGACCGAGACCGCGAACGGTGGCGCGATGGTCCTGGCGAGTGCCGATCAAGCCTTTGACCAGTTTCACTTTGATTGTGTTTGCCATTCGGATCACCTTAACCCAGAATTTCTTCAACGGACTTGCCGCGCTTCGCAGCAATTTCCGATGGGGTGTTCATGTTTGCCAAACCATTCAACGTGGCGCGAACCATGTTGTACGGGTTGGTAGAGCCGTAGGACTTCGCCACGACGTTGGTCACGCCCATCACTTCGAAGATTGCGCGCATCGGGCCGCCGGCGATCACACCGGTGCCGTCTTTCGCCGGCGAAATCATCACGGTAGAAGCGCCGTGCTTGCCGGTCACGGTGTGCTGCAGCGTGCCGTTTTTGAGCGTTACCTTGATCATCTTGCGACGGGCCTCTTCCATCGCCTTCTGCACAGCGACCGGCACTTCTTTCGACTTGCCCTTGCCCATACCGATGCGACCATCGCCGTCACCCACTACGGTCAGCGCTGCGAAACCCATGATACGGCCGCCCTTGACGACCTTGGTCACGCGGTTGACCGCAATCATCTTTTCCCGCAGGCCGTCGTCGCGCTCTTCGCCTTGCTGCGTCTTTGCTTGCATTTTTGCCATGACGATTCTTCCTTAGAACTTCAGACCGGCTTCACGAGCCGCTTCCGCCACTGCCTTTACGCGGCCGTGATAACGGAAACCGGAACGGTCGAACGCGACTTCAGTGATGCCAGCCTTCATGGCCTTCTCTGCGACGCGCTTGCCAACCAGAGCCGCAGCGGCTGTGTTGCCGCCCTTGCCGGACTTGCCAGCCAATTCCTGGCGCACTTCCGCTTCCACCGTGGAGGCGGATGCCAGAATCGTAGCGTCCGGACCGATGATGTTTGCGTAAATGTGCAGGTTGGTACGATGCACGGCAAGGCGATTTACCTTGAGCTCTGCGATCTTCGCACGGGTTTGGCGTGCGCGGCGCAGACGAGATTGTTTCTTGTCCATCGTCAACCCCTATTACTTCTTCTTGGTTTCTTTGATCACCACCACTTCGTCCACATAGCGGACGCCCTTGCCCTTGTAAGGCTCGGGACTGCGGTAGGCACGAATCTCAGCAGCAGTCTGTCCGACCTTCTGCTTATCGACACCCTTGATCACGATTTCAGTCTGGGTCGGGGTTTCAACCTTCACACCGGCGGGCATCTGGTGCACAACCGGGTGGGAAAAACCGAGCGACAGGTTCAGCTTGTCGCCTTGCGCTTGGGCACGGTAACCGACGCCGACCAGGGAAAGCTTGCGCTCAAAACCTTTAGTAACACCATTGACCATGTTGTTCACGAGAGCACGCAACGTGCCCGACATGGCGTTCGCTTCGCGGCTATCGTTAGCCGGGGAAAACTTCAGTGTACCGTGGTCGTTTTCAATCCTGACCAGGCCGTTCAGCGACTGGGACAACGTACCCAGCGGGCCCTTCACGGTGATTTGCTCTGCGGCGATGGTCGCTTCCGCGCCCTTCGGCAGTGCAATCGGCATTTTACCTACACGAGACATCTTGCACTCCTTAGGCCACGTAGCAAATGACTTCGCCACCGACACCGGTTGCGCGCGCTTTGCGGTCTGTCATCACACCCTTAGGCGTGGATACAATTGCCACACCAAGGCCATTCATCACTTGCGGAATCTCGTCCTTGCCCTTGTAGATGCGCAGGCCGGGACGGGAAATACGCTCGAGACGCTCGATAACGGGACGGCCAGCGTAGTACTTCAGACCGATCTTCAGCTCAGCCTTGCCGTCCGCTTCGGACACTGCGTAATCTTCAATGTAACCCTCGTCCTTCAGGACATTGGCAATCGCCACCTTGACTTTGGACGACGGCATAGCAACCGTAGTCTTCTGCACACCCTGGGCGTTGCGGATACGGGTCAGCATATCGGCGATAGGATCGCTCATACTCATTGCTTGTTCTCCTATTACCAGCTAGCTTTGGTTATACCCGGGATCTCGCCGCGCATGGCGATTTCACGGATCTTGGTACGAGCCAATCCGAACTTACGGAAAGTACCGCGGGGACGACCGGTCAGCGTGCAACGATTGCGCTGACGGGTCGGGTTCGCGTTGCGCGGCAGCGCCTGCAGCTTCAGGCGCGCTTCATAGCGCTCTTCTTCCGATTTTGATTGATCGTCGATGATTGCCTTCAACTCGGCACGCTTGCCGGCGTACTTCTTTACCAGGGCAGCGCGCTTTTGTTCACGGTTAATCAGTGCCAGTTTTGCCATGGCAACCTCAGTTTCTGAACGGGAATTTAAATGCGGCGAGGAGCGCTTTCGCCTCATCGTCGGTCTTCGCAGTCGTGGTGATGCTGATGTTCATGCCACGCAGCGCGTCGATCTTGTCGTACTCGATCTCGGGGAAAATGATCTGCTCTTTAACACCGATGTTGTAGTTACCACGACCATCGAACGCACGACCGGACACACCACGGAAGTCACGCACGCGCGGCAGCGCGACGGTGATCAGGCGATCCAGGAATTCGTACATACGGGCACCCCGCAGGGTCACCATACAACCGATCGGATAGCCCTCACGAATCTTGAAACCTGCGATCGCCTTGCGAGCCTTGGTCACAACCGGCTTCTGGCCTGCAATCTTGGTCAGGTCGCCGACAGCGTGCTCGATGATCTTCTTGTCCGCAACTGCTTCCGACAGACCCATGTTCAGGGTAATCTTGGTCAGACGAGGGACTTCCATCACCGACTTGTAACCAAACTTAGCGGTCAGGTCTGCGACGACTTTATCTTTGTAGAATTGTTGGAGACGGGCCATGATGTCTTACACCTTAACGACTTCGCCGCTGGACTTGTACACGCGAACCTTCTTTCCGTCCACGATCTTGAAGCCCACGCTATCTGCCTTGCCAGTCGCCGCATTAAACAATGCAACGTTGGAGACGTGAATTGGCATCAGCTTGTCAACGATGCCGCCAGTAGCGCCGGTCATCGGGTTCGGACGCACAGCCTTCTTGGCGACGTTCACACCCTCGACAACCACGTAGTCAGCACTGACGCGCTGCTTGACCACGCCACGCTTTCCCTTATCCTTACCGGTTAGGACGATGACTTCGTCATTCTTCCGAATCTTATCCATGACGAGACTCCTTACAGAACTTCAGGCGCGAGCGACACGATCTTCATGAAGCGCTCGGTACGCAGCTCACGTGTCACCGGCCCGAAAATACGGGTACCGATCGGCTCAAGCTTGTTATTCAGCAACACAGCTGCATTGCCATCGAATTTGACCAGCGAACCATCCTGGCGGCGCACGCCTTTGGCGGTGCGAACAACGACAGCGTTGTAAATCTCGCCCTTCTTCACGCGACCACGCGGCGCAGCATCTTTTACTGTCACCTTGATGACGTCGCCAATGCTCGCGTAACGGCGCTTGGAACCACCCAGCACCTTAATGCACAGCACCTCACGCGCACCCGTGTTGTCGGCCACTTCGAGCCGGCTTTCAGTTTGAATCATAGTATTTTCTTTCCCAACTTAATCCGCTCATCCGCCCAACGCGGGGCCGCGGTCAGTCTTGGTCCTGTCAGCCGGCCTAGCGAAGCCGCGCCGATTAGGTGGACGGTTACAAAAACTACTGCTGCGCAACTACCAACTGCGCGAATCTTTCGAACTGCAGGGCACTGCAACTGGCCCTCTTAATTTTCGAGGACCAAGCCCGACATTATGTCACCAAAATGCCGGGCTCGCAACTACTATTTAAACGATTTGCGCGGTTTGCACGACACGCGTCACCGACCAAGCCTTCGTCTTCGAAATCGGGCGGCCTTCCGTGATTTCCACGGTATCGCCTTCTTTCACCTGGTTGGTTTCATCGTGAGCGTGATACTTGTTCGACTTCACGACGATCTTGCCGTACAACGGGTGCTTGACGCGACGCTCGACCAGGACGGTCACCGTCTTGTCCATCTTGTCGGACACGACTTTGCCAATCAGAGTGCGCTTGAGCGACTGTTTCACTTGATCGTTCATTATTTGGCGTCCTTCTGATTCATGACCGTTTTCACGCGCGCGATGTCTCGGCGCACCTTTTTGAGTTGCGCGGTATTGTTCAGTTGCTGCGTTGCGACTTGCATGCGCAGGCTGAATTGCGCCTTGAGCAACTCGTTGAGCTCTTTCTGGAGAGCTGCCTGATCCTTGCCGCGGAGTTCAGATGCTTTCATGTTTCACCCCTATTATTGGCCGACTTGACGGAGAACGAAGGTCGTCGGCAACGGCAGCTTGGCAGCAGCCAGACGGAATGCCTCGCGAGCAAGGGATTCGTCGACACCATCCATCTCGTACAACACCTTGCCCGGTCGGATTTCGGCCACGTAATACTCCGGGTTACCTTTACCGTTACCCATACGAACTTCGGCAGGCTTCTGGGAAATCGGCTTGTCCGGGAAAACGCGGATCCAGATACGGCCACCGCGCTTGATATGACGCGTCATCGCACGACGCGCTGCTTCAATCTGGCGAGCCGTGATACGGCCGCGACCGACTGCCTTCAGACCGTACTCGCCGAACGAGACGGACGTGCCAGCCTCGTGCGAAACGCCCTTGTTGCGGCCTTTTTGCTCTTTACGATACTTTCTGCGTGCTGGTTGCAGCATGGTTATTCTCCTGCTTTCTCAGCCGGTGCAGCGCCGTCAGCCTTCTTTGGGGCACGAACACGCTTCGCAGCCGGAGTAGTGGCGGAAGTTCCTTCGGAACCCTCAGCCTTCTTGGCGCGCGGGCGGCCACCCGGTTTGCCATCGTCACGACGCGGACCGCGACGCTTCTTCTCGTCTTCAACCGGTGCCTCGATGGTCGGCGCTTCGCCGCTTGCCAAACGATCGCCTTTGTAGACCCAGACCTTGATGCCGATGATGCCGTAGGTCGTTTCTGCCTCGCCGAAACCGTAGTCGATGTCAGCGCGCAGGGTGTGCAGCGGCACGCGACCTTCGCGGTACCACTCCTTACGGGCAATTTCGATACCGTTCAGCCTGCCGGACGACATGATCTTGATGCCCTGAGCGCCAAGACGCATTGCATTCTGCATTGCACGCTTCATTGCACGGCGGAACATGATGCGCTTTTCGAGCTGCTGGGCGATCGAGTCAGCGATCAGCTGGGCGTCGACTTCCGGCTTGCGGATTTCTTCGATATTGACGTGAACCGGCACACCCATCAGCTTGGTCAGGTCGGTCTTCAGGATTTCGATATCCTCGCCCTTCTTGCCAATCACAACACCCGGACGGGAGCTGAAAATGGTGATGCGTGCGTTCTTCGCCGGGCGCTCGATAACGATGCGACCAACGGAAGCGTTCTTCAGCTTCTTCTTCAGGTAGGTACGGACGGTCAGGTCTTCGTTGAGCATGGAGGCAAAGTTGCTATTGCCTGCGTACCAACGGGAACCCCAGTTGCGCGTAACCGAAAGACGGAAACCGGTCGGATGAATTTTCTGTCCCATCGTGACTCCTTAGTTACCGACAGTCACGTAGATGTGACAGGTTTGCTTCGAGATGCGATCGCCACGACCCTTTGCGCGTGCGATGAAGCGCTTGAGGAAAGCGCCACGCTCGACGTAGATCGTCTTGACGCGCAGTTCGTCGATGTCAGCACCATCATTGTGTTCGGCGTTCGCGATTGCGGACTCGAGCACACCCTTGATGATTGCCGCACCCTTTTTCGGGCTGAAGGCCAGGATGTTCAGCGCCTGGTCCACCTTCTTGCCGCGGATCAGGTCAGCGACGAGGCGGCCCTTCTGTTCCGACAGGCGTGCCCCACGGAGAATAGCTTTAGTTTCCATCATCGCACCTTATTTCTTGGCCTTCTTGTCGGCTGCGTGACCCTTGAACGTACGGGTCAGCGCGAATTCGCCGAGCTTGTGACCAACCATGTTTTCAGACACATAGACCGGCACGTGCTGCTTGCCGTTATGCACCGCGATCGTCAGACCGATGAAGTCCGGCATGATCGTCGAACGACGGGACCAGGTCTTGATCGGCTTCTTGTCCTTCGACGCCTGCGCAGCTTCGACCTTCTTGATCAGGTGGGCGTCACAGAACGGCCCTTTTTTCAATGAACGTGTCATGTGTTACCCCTTATTTCTTGCCACGGCGCGAGACGATCATCGAAGTCGTGCGCTTGTTGCGACGCGTCTTCTTGCCCTTGGTCTGCTGGCCCCACGGCGATACCGGATGGCGGCCTGCGGAGGTACGACCTTCACCACCACCGTGCGGATGGTCGATCGGGTTCATGACCACGCCACGGACCGTCGGACGAATGCCGCGCCAACGCGTTGCACCGGCTTTGCCGATCTTGCGCAGGTTGTGCTCGCCGTTACCGACTTCGCCGACCGTTGCGCGGCACTCGATGTGCACGCGGCGGACTTCGCCGGAACGCAGACGAACCTGAGCGTACGTACCTTCGCGGGCCATCAGGACAACGCCTGCGCCTGCGGTACGGGCCATTTGCGCACCCTTGCCAGGCAGCATTTCGACACAGTGCATCGTGGTGCCCACCGGGATGTTGCGGATCGGAAGGCAGTTACCGGACTTGATCGGCGCCTCAGAACCGTTCATCAACTGGTCGCCGACAGCAACACCCTTCGGGGCGATGATGTACTTGCGCTCGCCGTCGGCATAGCACAGCAGGGCGATGTGAGCGCTGCGGTTCGGATCGTATTCGATACGTTCGACCTTAGCCGGAATGCCGTCCTTGTTGCGACGGAAGTCAACGATACGGTAGTGATGCTTGTGACCACCGCCGATATGACGAGTGGTAATGCGACCGTTGTTGTTACGACCGGCGGTCTTGGACTTCTTTTCGACGAGGGCGTCAAACGGACGGCCTTTATACAGGTCGGGATTGACGACCTTGACCATGCCGCGGCGACCGGCCGACGTCGGTTTCATTTTCACGAGTGCCATTATTTAGCCTCCTCGGTGAAGTTAATTTCCTGGCCAGGCTTCAGGCAAACATATGCCTGACGCGTATGGTTGCGGCGGCCAGTGAAACGGCCGGTGCGCTTTTGCTTGCCCTGGCGGTTCACGACTTGCACCGATTCCACTTGCACCTTGAACAGCAACTCGACAGCAGCCTTGATTTCCGGCTTGGTTGCGTCCGGCGCGACGCGGAAAACAACTTGTTCATTACGTTCCGCAACGAAGGTGGCCTTTTCCGAAATCACCGGAGCCAGCAACACTTTCATCAGGCGCTCTTCGCTGTGCTTAACGACTGCGTTCATGCCAGCATCTCCTCAATCTTGGCCAATGCCGGCTTGGTGATCAGGACCTTCTTGTAGAACACCAGCGAAACGGGATCGGCATGACGCGGCTCGACGACCAGCACGTTCGGCAGGTTGCGCGAAGCGAGCAGGAGGTTTTCGTCGAGGTTGTCAGTAATAACCAGCACGGAGTCCAGACCCATGCCCTTCAGCTTTTGCGCGAGCAGCTTGGTCTTCGGCGCATCAACCGACAGGTTCTCGACGACCGACAGACGGTCTTCGCGAGCCAATTGGGAGAGAATCGAGCAGACACCTGCGCGATACATCTTCTTGTTGACCTTGTGCGAAAAGTTCTCGTCGGGGCTATTCGGGAAGATGCGACCACCGCCACGCCACAGCGGCGAGGACGACATACCGGCACGAGCGCGGCCCGTACCCTTTTGGCGCCACGGCTTCTTGGTCGTGTGACTAACTTCTTCACGGTCTTTTTGCTTGCGGTTGCCGCTGCGAGCGTTTGCCTGGTAGGCAACCACGACCTGGTGAATCAGTGCTTCGTTGTAGTCACGGCCGAAAATCGTGTCCGGCGCAGCGACGTTGGAGGCAGTCTGACCCTGGTCATTCAGGAGCTTGAGTTCCATCGATTAGGCTCCCTTCTTTGCTTTGACTTTGACAGCGGGACGAACGATCACTTCACCGTTCTTTGCACCCGGCACCGCACCCTTGACCAGCAGCAGCTGGCGCTCAGCGTCAACGCGAGCGATTTCGAGGTTTTGCACGGTGGTGGTGACGTCACCCATGTGACCGGTCATGCGCTTACCCGGGAAAACGCGCCCCGGATCCTGCGCCATACCGATGGAACCCGGCACATTGTGCGAACGGGAGTTACCGTGGGTTGCACGACCGGAACCGAAGTTGTAGCGCTTGATCGTACCGGCGTAGCCCTTACCAATCGACACGCCTTGCACGTCGACCTTCTGACCAGCCTCGAACATCGTGACGGCGATGGTGTCGCCAGCCTTCAGTTCGGCAGCCTTGGCTGCATCAATACGGAATTCTTTGAGGACGGTACCAGCTTCAACGCCTGCTTTTGCAAGGTGGCCGGCTGCCGCTTTGTTGACGCGGGAAGCACGGCGCTGGCCGAAGGTGACCTGAACAGAAGTGTAGCCATCTGTTTCGTCGGTTTTGATTTGCGTCACGCGGTTGTTCGACACGTCCAGCACGGTAACAGGAATCGTATCCCCGTCATCCGTGAAGATGCGCATCATACCAACCTTGCGACCAACAAGGCCTAGGCTCATTGTTTTCTCCATTCCCGCCTGCGATTGGGCGGGGCTGATGTTTGTACTACAAAAACGTATTGGCACGAATTGCCGCGCCAATTCCGAAGCCGAGCATTATAACCCGCATTTTTTCATTTCACAATCCACCAAACTGGAAAATTGTGGTATGTGCGGAGTTACAACGATTACTGCAGTTTGATTTCGACGTCCACACCAGCTGGCAGGTCCAGCTTCATCAGGGCGTCAACCGTCTTGTCGGT
The DNA here is from genome assembly GCA_966212545.1 of uncultured Noviherbaspirillum sp. Lineage (GTDB taxonomy): Bacteria > Pseudomonadota > Gammaproteobacteria > Burkholderiales > Burkholderiaceae_D > Noviherbaspirillum. The sequence continues at coordinate 19,561 of CBIHRW010000018.1, read as the reverse complement.
CGGGTCGACGATGTCCATCAGGCGCTGGTGGGTACGGATTTCGAACTGATCGCGGGAAGTCTTGTTGACGTGCGGCGAACGCAGGATGTCGAAACGCTGGATGCGGGTCGGCAGCGGAACCGGGCCTTTAACTACTGCGCCGGTGCGCTTCGCGGTGTCGACGATTTCCAGTGCGGACTGGTCGATCAAGCGATAGTCGAATGCCTTCAGGCGGATGCGGATTTTCTGGTTTTGCATGGTTTTGTCCTTAAAGAGCGAGCCGCGCGCGAGTGCTCACCCGCGGCGGTATTTAGTCAAAGAGCGGTTAAATCCTGCAACCAAATTACTCGATGATCTTGGCAACGACGCCGGCGCCGACGGTACGGCCGCCTTCGCGGATGGCGAAGCGCAGACCTTCTTCCATCGCGATCGGGTTGATCAGCTTGACAGTGATCGACACGTTGTCGCCCGGCATGACCATCTCTTTACCTGCCGGCAGTTCGATCGCGCCGGTCACGTCGGTGGTGCGGAAGTAGAACTGCGGACGGTAGTTGTTGAAGAACGGGGTGTGACGACCGCCCTCATCCTTCGACAGCACGTAGATCTCGCCGGTGAAGTGGCTGTGCGGCTTGATCGAACCCGGCTTGGCCAGCACCTGGCCACGCTCGACGTCTTCACGCTTGGTGCCGCGCAGCAGCACGCCGACGTTGTCGCCCGCTTGCCCCTGATCCAACAGCTTGCGGAACATTTCCACGCCGGTGCAGGTGGTCTTTTGGGTGTCGCGGATGCCGACGATTTCGATTTCTTCGCCGACCTTGATGATGCCGCGCTCGACGCGACCGGTCACCACGGTGCCGCGGCCGGAGATCGAGAACACGTCTTCCACCGGCATCAGGAAGGCGCCGTCAATGGCACGCTCCGGGGTCGGAATGTAGGTGTCCAGCGCTTCGGCCAGCTTCATGATCGCGCCTTCGCCCAGGTCGCCCTTGTCGCCTTCCAGCGCCAGCTTGGCGGAACCGCGCACGATCGGCAGATCGTCGCCGGGGAATTCGTACTTGGACAGCAGTTCGCGCACTTCCATTTCGACCAGCTCGAGCAGCTCGGCGTCGTCAACCATGTCGCACTTGTTCAGGAACACGATGATGTACGGCACACCGACCTGGCGGGCCAGCAGGATGTGTTCGCGGGTCTGCGGCATCGGGCCGTCAGCTGCGGAGCACACCAGGATTGCGCCGTCCATCTGCGCTGCGCCGGTAATCATGTTCTTGACGTAGTCGGCGTGGCCGGGGCAGTCAACGTGGGCGTAGTGGCGGTTGGCGGTCTCGTACTCGACGTGCGCGGTGTTGATGGTAATGCCACGTGCCTTCTCTTCCGGCGCCGCATCGATTTCGTCGTACTTCTTCGCTTCGCCGCCAAACTTGGCCGACAACACCGTCGCGATTGCCGCGGTCAGCGTGGTCTTGCCATGGTCAACGTGACCGATCGTGCCTACATTCACGTGCGGTTTGGTCCGCTCAAACTTGCCTTTTGCCATTTTAAATATCCTTCAAAAAGAACGATTTATGAGTTTTCGATTCAGTCTCCGGTGCTGGCCGGAGACCGCATTGCCTTATTACTTGGCCTTGGCGTTGATGACTGCGTCAGCAACGTTCTTCGGCGCTTCAGAGTAGTGCTTGAATTCCATCGTGTACGTTGCACGGCCTTGGGTCAGCGAACGCAGCGTGGTGGAATAACCAAACATTTCAGACAGCGGGACTTCGGCGCGAATAATCTTGCCGCCGCCCGGGATGTCGTCCATGCCTTGGATCATGCCGCGACGGGAGGACAGGTCGCCCATCACGTCACCCATCTTCTCTTCCGGCGTTTCAACTTCAACAGCCATCATCGGCTCGAGCAGAACCGGGTTGGCCTTGCGGCAGCCGTCCTTGAACGCCATCGAACCAGCCATGCGGAACGCGTTTTCGTTCGAATCCACGTCATGGTAGGAACCGAAGATCAGCGTAACCTTGACGTCGACGACCGGGTATCCAGCCATAACGCCCGTCGGCAGGGTGTCGATAATGCCCTTCTCAACTGCCGGGATGTATTCACGCGGAACAACACCGCCCTTAATGGCGTCAACGAACTCAAAGCCCTTGCCCGGCTCTTGCGGCTCGATCTTCAGAACCACGTGACCGTACTGGCCGCGGCCGCCCGACTGCTTGACGAACTTGCCTTCGATTTCTTCGCAGGTCTTGCGGATGGTTTCGCGATAGGCCACCTGCGGCTTGCCGACGGTTGCTTCCACACCAAATTCACGCCTCATGCGGTCAACAATAATTTCCAGGTGCAGTTCACCCATACCGGAAATGATGGTTTGGCCGGATTCTTCGTCGGTCTTGACGCGGAACGACGGATCTTCTTGCGACAGGCGATTGAGCGCAATGCCCATCTTTTCCTGGTCAGCCTTGGTCTTCGGCTCGACGGCCTGCGAGATCACAGGCTCCGGGAACACCATGCGCTCGAGAGTGATAACGGCTTCCGGATCGCACAGGGTTTCACCTGTGGTCGCCTCTTTCAGACCCACGGCTGCGGCGATGTCGCCTGCGCGAACTTCCTTGATTTCCTCGCGCTGGTTGGCGTGCATCTGCAACAGACGGCCGATACGTTCTTTCTTACCCTTGACCGGGTTGTAGACGGTGTCGCCAGAGTTCACAACGCCCGAGTACACGCGGAAGAAGATCAACTGGCCGACGAACGGGTCGGTCATGATCTTGAATGCGAGAGCGGAGAACTTCTCATTGTCGTCCGCCTTGCGCTCGGCCGGCTCGTCGTTTTCGTCCGTGCCCTTGACCGGCGGAATGTCGGTCGGTGCCGGCAGGTATTCGATCACGGCGTCGAGCATGGCCTGCACGCCCTTGTTCTTGAAAGCGGTGCCGCACATCATCGGGACGATTTCGCCAGCGATGGTGCGCTGACGGATGGCCTTCTTGATTTCGGCCTCGGTCAGATCGCCTTCTTCGAGGTACTTGTTCATCAGTTCCTCGGTGGCTTCGGCAGCAGCCTCAACCATCTTTTCGCGCCATTCATTCGCGGCATCCTTCAGATTGTCCGGAATGTCGCGATAGTCGAACTTCATACCCTGGGACGCGTCGTCCCAGTAGATCGCCTTCATCTTGACGAGGTCGATCACGCCTTCGAAGTTTTCTTCTGCGCCGATCGGCACCTGGATGGGCACCGGGTTTGCCTTCAGGCGAGTGCGCATCTGATCATAGACCTTGAAGAAGTTCGCGCCGGTACGGTCCATTTTGTTGACGAATGCCAGACGCGGCACGCCGTACTTGTTAGCTTGGCGCCAAACGGTTTCGGATTGCGGCTGCACACCACCCACGGCGCAGTACACCATACATGCACCGTCGAGAACGCGCATGGATCGTTCCACCTCGATCGTGAAGTCCACGTGGCCCGGAGTATCGATGATGTTGATGCGATGCTCGGGGAAGTTGCTTGCCATACCCTTCCAGAAGCAGGTCGTCGCAGCGGAGGTAATGGTAATGCCGCGCTCTTGTTCCTGCTCCATCCAGTCCATAGTGGCCGCGCCATCATGCACCTCACCCAGCTTGTGGTTCACGCCGGTGTAGAACAGGATACGCTCGGTAGTGGTGGTCTTACCGGCATCGATGTGAGCGGAAATACCGATATTGCGGTAGCGCTCGATGGGGGTCTTGCGAGCCATATTCAATCCTAAGTCTTTTAATGGTCGAAAACCGGGCGCCGCTTTTTGTCAAAGATGCACCCGGTTTTGACCGTTTTACATTGCAGAGCCTTCAACGATGCGAAGGCCACTATTCAAACTACTATTAGAAACGGAAGTGGGAGAACGCCTTGTTGGCCTCTGCCATACGGTGCACTTCGTCACGCTTTTTCATTGCACCGCCGCGGCCTTCCGCGGCTTCCATCAACTCACCACCAAGACGCTGCGGCATGGATTTTTCGCTGCGCTTGTTGGCAGCTTCGCGCAGCCAGCGCATGGACAACGCCATGCGACGGACCGGACGGACTTCTACCGGCACCTGGTAGTTAGCACCGCCGACGCGGCGGGACTTCACTTCGACCATCGGTTTGCAGTTGTTGATAGCAGCGGTGAACACTTCGAGCGGATCCTTGCCGGACTTTTGCTTGATGTGGTCGAACGCACCGTAGATGATGTTCTCGGCGACCGATTTTTTACCGGACAGCATCAGGACGTTGACGAACTTCGCTACTTCAACATTGCCGAACTTCGGATCCGGCAGAATTTCCCGCTTGGGGACTTCACGACGACGTGGCATTTCGATTCCTTTCACTCTTCAGTTGAGCGTCGGCACAGAGTGATTTGCCGCTCGCTCGCGGATGGCCATCTTAACCACCCACTTACTCGACCCATTCGGGGCCGACTCACATTCCGCGCGGTGAAGCACCCTGCGGAAAACTTGATTACTTCTTGGCTGCGCCAGCCTTGGCACGCTTGGCACCGTACTTGGAACGGGCCTGCTTACGATCCTTGACACCCTGGGTATCCAGTGCACCGCGAACCATGTGGTAACGCACACCCGGCAAGTCCTTCACACGGCCGCCGCGGATCAGCACGACGCTGTGTTCTTGCAGGTTGTGACCCTCACCACCGATGTACGAAATAACTTCGAAACCGTTGGTCAGACGCACCTTGGCGACTTTACGAAGTGCCGAGTTCGGCTTCTTCGGGGTCGTGGTGTACACACGGGTGCACACACCGCGCTTCTGCGGGCTGTTTTCCAGCGCCGGCGACTTGCTCTTGGCGTGCGCGGACACACGCGGCTGGCGAATCAGTTGATTGATGGTTGGCATCGGTCTTTAATCCAACAAAATAACTGCGTTAATAAAAATACAGTCCCGAAATCGGTTGTCCGGGACCAGGAGAGGGAAATCTGCGCATCGGATACTTGCACCAGCGCTTCGATTCAGGCGAAGGGATAAGCGTTACAGAAGGCGGGAGATGCTGACCAAAGAACGCTTAGGCCCTGGAGAGCCTAAAATCGAGAACTCGCGAGTATATCCTTGTTGCTGCGCGACGTCAACCGAAGCTGCGAGCTAAAATGTTAGGCATCGTCCATCGACGCGCCCCCAATACACTTGGCGAGCCTGAGCACATAAAGTAAGCACTTACAGCACAGGGGTTTGCTTGGTTTCTGTGGCGACAATGAGTTTCTCGGCATAAACTTCGATTGCGCAGCGGGAACCCTCGCTGTCACTTGTGCCGGTTAGCCCATGCGTTCGCTGTTGCGCCCTCCCGTCCTGTTCGTCGTCCTCACCTACGTTGCGCTGTCGGCGGTACCGTTTTCACCCTTGCTCTTCGGCAGGCCGGTGGACAATTTCGTCGGTATCCTCAGTATCGAGCTTGTCGCGTGGATGTCGGCATGGGCGGCCTTTGCTCGCCCGGCGTACTTTCACTGGCTCCTGCTCCCCGCCTTCCTTCTCCTTCCGGTCGAGCTGTATTTGCAGACCTACTATAACCAGGAGATTTCCACGCACCATCTCGGGATCATTGTGGAAACCAGCCCGAATGAAGCGCTTGAATTCCTCGGATATAAGGTCTGGCTACTGATTGGCGCCCTGTTTGCAATGGCCGGTTGGTGGGCCTGGAGCTGGAAGGCGGCGTTCCATGCACAAGGCCTGGACTGGAAGGACGACACGCGCTGGTTAACGATTGCCCTGCTTTCTGCCGCACTCGCCGCATGGATATACGAAGATCGGTTCGGTGCTGAGCACGATGCAAATTCTTCCGCGACACCGACAACCAAGTCCTCGGCGCTTCCGAGATTGCCCGCTTGGGCACACGTTCCGTTTGACGACAAGACGTTCGCCCGGTCGTGGCCCTTCGGTCTTTCGGTGCGCGGCCTTGAGTTCTGGAAGGAGCGTCGCTATCTGGCGGAGCTGTCCTACCGCAGCGGGGCATTTTCGTTCGGCGCGCAGCAGGCACAAGTGCTCGACATGGCGCAAGTCGTCGTCATGGTGATCGGTGAGTCTTCGCGCTACGATCGCTGGAGCCTGAACGGCTACAAGCGGGAAACGAATCCGCTGCTGAAGGAGGAGGCAAACCTCGTCAGCCTGTCTAATTTAGTCACGGCTGTGTCCGCGACGCGACTGTCAGTGCCGGTGCTTGTCTCGCGAAAGCCAGCGCGCATGAGCCTGCAGGCGGGATTTGTGGAGAAATCCTTTCTTACCGCATTTAAGGAAGCGGGCTTCAAGACCTGGTGGCTGTCCAACCAGATGACGTTCGGGCAGTTCGACACGCCGGTGTCGGTGTTTGCCAAGGAGGCGGACATCACTCAGTTTCTCAACCTCGGCGGCTTTTCGACGAACTCCAGTTTCGACGATATTCTGCTTGGCCCGCTGCAGGCAGCAATCCAGGATTCTTCTCCCAAAAAGCTGATCGTCCTGCACACGCTCGGCAATCATTGGAACTACAGTCACCGCCATCCGAAGGAATACGACAAGTGGCAGCCGTCGCTGTTCGGGGTCACGAATCCGACGCACAGCGACCGGGCGATCAAGGAGCAGTTGAACAATAGCTATGACAACTCGATCCTGTATACGGATTGGTTTCTTTCGGAAGTAATCGCCAGGCTGAAGGCGTCGACGCAAATGTCCTTGATGATGTATGTGTCGGATCACGGCCAGACACTCTATGACGGTAACTGCGCCTATGCATTCCACGGCCACAACACACAGTTCGAATTCCATGTGCCTGCGCTGGTTTGGTATTCGGACCTGTACCGTGCCACCCATCCAGGCAAGGTGAATCGACTGCTGCGCAACAAGCGGGCCAAACTTGCGACGGAGAACGTGTTCCATAGCCTGTTGGACATGGCCGATATCCGCTACGAGGGCGAGCAACTCGAACGCAGCTTCGTCAGCAAGCACTTCAAGCAACACAAGCGCTATGTCGACAGCTATGGCTGGACTGACTATGACAATGCGACCTTCAAAGGCGATTGCCGCGAAGTGATCGACCGCGGCACGCCGCTGAAACAGGACAAGTAGAGACTACGTAAACAAAAACGGCACCAGGGTCGCCCCTGGTGCCGTTCTGGTTTTCCGACCGGAGATCGATCAGCCTTCTTCGCCCTCCGGCGTGCCGTTGCCGCCGGCAGTTGCTTCCTCCGTGTGAGACGCACGAGCCTGTTCTTCGGCTTGCAGCAGCGCGGTGCGCTCTTCGGCTTCCCAGGTTTCCTTTTCCTTGCGGGCGCGGTGGTAAGCCAGACCGGTACCTGCCGGGATCAGGCGGCCGACGATGACGTTTTCCTTCAGACCCCGCAGGCCGTCCTTCTTGCCCATGATCGCGGCTTCGGTAAGCACACGGGTGGTTTCCTGGAACGACGCTGCGGAGATGAACGAATCCGTCGACAGCGATGCCTTGGTAATACCGAGGAGCACGTTCTCGTATGTGGCCGGGCGCTTGCCTTCGGCGATGACGCGATCGTTCTCGTCCAGCAGTTCCGAACGCTCGACCTGCTCGCCCGGGATGTAGGACGTATCGCCCGCATCGACAACCTGCACGCGGCGCAGCATCTGGCGGACGATCACTTCAATGTGCTTGTCGTTGATCTTCACGCCCTGCAGACGGTAGACGTCCTGGACTTCGTCAACGATGTAGCGAGCCAGCGCTTCGATACCCAGCAAGCGCAGGATGTCTTGCGGGTCGGCCGGACCGTCGACGATCATTTCGCCCTTGTTCACCACTTGGCCGTCGTGCACCAGCACTTGCTTGTCCTTGGTAATCAGGAACTCGTGCTTGTTGCCGTCCATGTCGGTGATTTCCAGGCGCTGCTTGGCAACGCGCGGCAGACCACCGGTAATGTCACGGGTCTTCTGCGATTCGGTCGGGATACGTGCGAGCACTTCACCCACGGACACTTGCTGGCCATCCTTCACGGTGATCAGCGCGCCAACCTGGAAGCCGATGGTCACCGCGTGTTCCGTGCCGGCGATCTTCACTTCCTCGCCCTTTTCGTTCAGCAGTTTCACCTGCGGACGAACCACCTTGCTGGACGAGCCGCGACGCTTGGCGTCGATGACCACCAGCGTGGACAGACCGGTCACTTCGTCGATCTGCTTCGCGACGGTCACGCCTTCTTCGACGTTCTCGAACTTCACGGTACCGGAGTACTCGGTGATGATCGGACGAGTCAGCGGATCCCAGGTTGCCAGCGCAGTGCCGGCCTTGATGGCGAGGCCATCCTTGACCAGCAGCGTCGCGCCGTACGGCACCTTGTGACGCTCGCGCTCGCGGCCATGGTCGTCAGTAATAAGCACTTCGCCGGAACGGGAAATGACGATCTGCTCGCCCTTGCCGTTGGTGACGTAGCGCATGGTCGCGGTGAAGCGGACCGTGCCGTTCGACTTGGCTTCCACAGAGGAAGCGACCGCTGCACGCGATGCCGCACCACCGATGTGGAAGGTACGCATCGTGAGCTGGGTACCCGGTTCGCCGATCGACTGTGCTGCGACCACACCGACTGCTTCGCCGGCGTTGACCAGCATGCCGCGGCCGAGGTCGCGGCCGTAGCACTTGGCACACAGGCCGTAGCGGGTGTCGCAGGTCAGCGGCGTGCGGACCTTCACTTCGTCGATGCCGAGGCGTTCGATTTCTTCGACTGCGTCTTCATCCAGCAGGGTGCCGGCTTCGTACTGGGTTTCCTGGGTTTCCGGATTGACGACGTCTGTCGCTGCCACGCGGCCGAGGATACGGTCGCGCAGGGCTTCGATGACTTCACCGCCTTCGACCAGCGCCTTCATGGATGCGCCGTTGGAGGTGCCGCAATCGTCTTCGGTCACGACCAGATCCTGGGTCACGTCGACCAGACGGCGGGTCAGGTAGCCGGAGTTCGCAGTCTTCAATGCCGTATCGGCCAGACCCTTACGGGCGCCGTGCGTCGAGATGAAGTACTGCAACACGTTCAGGCCTTCGCGGAAGTTCGCGGTAATCGGCGTTTCAATAATGGAGCCGTCCGGCTTTGCCATCAGACCACGCATACCGGCCAGCTGGCGGATCTGGGCGGCGGAACCACGCGCACCGGAGTCAGCCATCATGTAAATCGCGTTGAACGATTCCTGGGTGCCCTTGGTGCCGTCGCGCTTGACGACGTCTTCGACCTTGAGCTGCTCCATCATCGCCTTGCCGACTTCGTCACCAGCCTTGCCCCAGATGTCCACCACCTTGTTGTAACGCTCGCCCGCGGTGACCAGACCGGACGCGTACTGCTGTTCGATCTGCTTCACTTCGTGCTCGGCCTGGGCAATGATGGTGACCTTTTGCGGCGGCACCAGCATGTCGTCCACGCAAATGGAAATACCGGCGCGAGTTGCGAGGCGGAAGCCCGACTGCATCAGCTGGTCGGCAAACACCACGGTTGCGCGCAGGCCGCACTTGCGGAAGGAAGTGTTGATCAGCTTCGAGATTTCCTTCTTCTTCAGCGCCTTGTTGAGCACAGTGAAAGGCAGACCCTTCGGCAGGATTTCCGACAGGATGGCGCGGCCGACCGTCGTCTCGTAGCGCTTGACCGTCTGCACGAATTCGCCCGTCGCCGGATCTTTCGGGAACTCGACGATGCGAACAGTGATGCGGGTGGTCAGCTCGACTTCCTTGTTGTCGTACGCACGGATGACCTCGGACACGTCCTTGAACATCATGCCTTCATTCTTGCCGTTGATCTTTTCACGCGTGGCGTAGTAAAGACCCAGCACGATATCCTGCGACGGCACGATCGACGGTTCGCCGTTCGACGGGAACAGGACGTTGTTGGAGGCCAGCATCAGGGTGCGGGCTTCCATCTGTGCTTCGATCGACAGCGGAACGTGGACAGCCATCTGGTCGCCGTCGAAGTCGGCGTTGAACGCCGCGCAGACGAGCGGGTGCAGCTGGATTGCCTTGCCTTCGATCAGGACCGGCTCGAATGCCTGGATGCCGAGGCGGTGCAGGGTCGGCGCACGGTTCAGCAGGACCGGATGTTCGCGGATGACTTCTTCCAGGATGTCCCAGACCACCGGCTCTTGCATCTCGACCAGCTTCTTCGCAGCCTTGATCGTGGTGGCGAGGCCCATCAGTTCCAGCTTGTTGAAGATGAAGGGCTTAAACAGTTCGAGTGCCATTAGCTTCGGCAGACCGCACTGGTGCAGCTTGAGCTGCGGACCCACCACGATCACCGAACGGCCGGAGTAGTCGACGCGCTTGCCCAGCAGGTTCTGACGGAAGCGGCCGCCCTTGCCCTTGATCATTTCAGCCAGCGACTTCAGCGGACGCTTGTTCGCGCCGGTCATGGCCTTGCCGCGGCGGCCGTTGTCGAGCAGCGAGTCGACGGCTTCCTGCAGCATGCGCTTTTCGTTACGCGTAATGATTTCCGGAGCGCGCAGTTCCATCAGGCGCTTCAGGCGGTTGTTACGGTTGATGACACGGCGATAGAGGTCGTTCAGGTCGGAGGTCGCGAAGCGGCCGCCGTCCAGCGGAACCAGCGGACGCAGTTCCGGCGGCAGCACCGGCAGCACTTCCATGATCATCCAGTCCGGCTTGATGCCGGAACGCTGGAATGCCTCGAGCACCTTCAGGCGCTTGGCGTACTTCTTGATCTTGGCTTCGGACTTGGAATCCTTCAGTTCCTGGCGCAGCGTTTCCACTTCGCGGTCGATATCGATCGAACGCAGCAGTTCGCGGATGCCTTCGGCACCCATGAACGCGACGAAGTCATCGCCGTACTCTTCGTACTTGGCGGCGTAATCGTCTTCCGACATGATCTGGCACTTCTTCAGCGGGGTCATGCCTGGGTCGGTCACGACGTATGCTTCGAAGTACAGCACGCGCTCGATGTCGCGCAGCGTCATGTCGAGCACCATGCCCAAACGGGACGGCAGCGACTTCAGGAACCAGATGTGAGCGACCGGCGAAGCCAGCTCGATGTGGCCCATGCGCTCGCGGCGCACCTTGGCCAGCGTGACTTCCACACCGCACTTTTCGCAGATGACGCCACGGTGCTTCAGGCGCTTGTACTTGCCGCACAGGCACTCGTAATCCTTGATCGGGCCGAAAATCTTGGCGCAGAACAGACCATCGCGCTCCGGCTTGAAGGTACGGTAGTTGATGGTTTCCGGCTTCTTGACTTCACCGTAGGACCAGGAACGGATTTTTTCGGGCGATGCGAGGCCGATCTTGATCGCATCGAATTGTTCGCTTTGCTGTACTTGCTTGAATAGATCGAGCAGTGCTTTCATTTCTATCACTCCAGTGTGGCGTGAATGACGCTTGGCAGCGCGGTGTGAACTTGGTGAATCGCTATTACCCTGTTCGCATCGCCGGGAGAGCCCTTTGCCAATGTGTGGCGAGAGTTCCGACGATACCGGGAGCGTTCATCGCATCCCCACGTTGCCGAATACTGTTCGCCTGCCGGCGCGGGGCCGGCAGGGCTTCCTTCCTTAGTCCCTCTCGAGATCGATATCGATACCGAGCGAGCGGATTTCCTTCACCAGCACGTTGAAGGATTCCGGCATGCCGGCGTCGATGACGTGATCGCCCTTGACCAGGTTCTCGTAAACCTTCGTACGGCCGGTAACGTCGTCCGACTTGACGGTGAGCATTTCCTGCAGCACGTAGGAGGCACCGTAGGCTTCCAGTGCCCAGACTTCCATCTCGCCGAAACGCTGGCCGCCGAACTGCGCCTTGCCGCCCAGCGGCTGCTGGGTAACGAGCGAGTACGGACCGGTGGAGCGAGCATGCATCTTGTCGTCGACCAGGTGGTGCAGCTTGAGCACGTGCATGTAACCAACCGTGACGGTGCGCTCGAAGGCTTCGCCGGTACGGCCGTCGTACATCGTGACCTGATTCTTCGACGGCGTCATGCCGAGCTTCTTGGCGATATCGTCCGGATAGGCGAGGTCGAGCATGCGGCGGATTTCGTCTTCGTGCGCGCCGTCGAACACCGGCGTCGCGAACGGAACGCCATGCTTCAGGTTGTTCGCCAGGGCCAGGATCTCGTCATCGCTGAAGCTGTCGAGGTCTTCCGATTTGCCGGACTCGTTGTAGATCGTGGTCAGGAACTTGCGCAGTTCAGCGGCCTTCGCCTGCTGCTGCAGCATCTCGCCGATGCGCAGGCCCAGGCCCTTGGAGGCCCAGCCCAGGTGCACTTCGAGAACCTGGCCGACGTTCATACGCGACGGCACGCCCAGCGGATTCAGCACGATGTCGGCCGGGGTACCGTCCGCCATGTACGGCATGTCTTCCACCGGAACGATGCGCGAAACCACACCCTTGTTACCGTGACGGCCTGCCATCTTGTCGCCAGGCTGCAGGCGGCGCTTCACGGCCAGATAGACCTTGACCATCTTCTGCACACCCGGCGGCAGTTCGTCGCCTTGCGTCAGCTTCTTGCGCTTCTCTTCGAAGGCGAGGTCGAACTGGTGGCGCTTCTCAGCGATGGATTCCTTAATCGCTTCGAGGGCGGCTGCGACGTCGTCGTCAGCAGGACGGATGTCGAACCAATGGTACTTGTCCAGATCGTCCAGATACTCCTTGGTCAGCTGAGCACCCTTGGCCAGTTTCTTCGGACCGCCGTTGACGACTTTACCGATCAGCATCTTCTCGAGACGCTGGAACGCATCACCTTCAACGATACGCAGCTGGTCATTCAGGTCAAGGCGATAGCGCTTCAGTTCATCGTCGATGATCTGCTGAGCACGCTTGTCGCGCGGGATGCCTTCGCGGGTGAAGACCTGCACGTCGATGACAGTACCGACCATGCCGGACGGCACGCGCAGCGAGGTGTCCTTCACGTCGGATGCCTTCTCGCCGAAGATCGCGCGCAGCAGCTTTTCTTCCGGCGTCAGCTGGGTTTCGCCCTTCGGCGTCACCTTGCCGACTAGCACGTCGCCTGCTTCGACTTCCGCACCGATATACACGATGCCGGATTCGTCGAGGCGAGCCAGCTGGTTTTCTGCCAGATTCGAAATGTCGCGGGTGATTTCTTCCGCGCCAAGCTTGGTGTCACGGGCAACGACGGACAGTTCCTCAATGTGGATCGAGGTGTATCGGTCGTCTGCAACCACGCGCTCCGAGATCAGGATCGAGTCCTCGAAGTTGTAGCCGTTCCACGGCATAAACGCCACCAGCATATTTTGGCCGAGTGCGAGTTCGCCGAGGTCAGTCGATGCGCCATCAGCGATCACGTCATGCTTGGCAACGCGGTCGCCGACCTTCACAATCGGACGCTGGTTGATGTTGGTGTTCTGGTTGGAACGGGTGTACTTGATCAGGTTGTAGATGTCCACACCGACTTCGCCCGCTGCCGCTTCGTTGTCGTTCACACGAATCACGACACGTCCTGCGTCAACATAGTCGACGACGCCGCCACGCAGCGCCTGCACGGTAGTGCCGGAGTCGACCGCTACGGTGCGCTCGATACCGGTGCCCACAAATGCCTTTTCCGGGCGCAAGCAGGGAACTGCCTGACGTTGCATGTTGGCGCCCATCAATGCGCGGTTCGCGTCATCGTGCTCGAGGAACGGAATCAGCGAGGCTGCAACCGACACGACTTGGCCCGGGGCCACGTCCATGTACTGAACGCGTTCCGGCGACACGAGGATGGTTTCACCGGCCTGACGTGCGGATACCAGTTCATCGGACAGCTTGCCTTCCTTGTCGATGGTCGCGTTCGCCTGGGCGATCACATAACGGCCTTCTTCGATTGCGGACAGGTAGTCGATCTGGTTCGTGACTTTGCTACCTTCCACCTTGCGGTACGGCGTTTCGAGGAAGCCGTATTCGTTCAGACGTGCATACAGCGCCAGCGAGTTGATCAGGCCGATGTTCGGACCTTCCGGCGTTTCGATCGGGCACACGCGACCGTAGTGGGTTGGATGCACGTCGCGGACTTCGAAACCTGCGCGCTCGCGGGTCAAACCGCCCGGGCCAAGTGCCGATACGCGGCGCTTGTGGGTGATTTCCGACAGCGGGTTAGTCTGGTCCATGAACTGCGACAGCTGGGACGAACCGAAGAATTCGCGAATGGCGGCCGAGATCGGCTTGGAGTTGATCAGGTCATGCGGCATCAGGTTGTCGGCTTCTGCCTGACCCAGACGCTCCTTCACCGCACGTTCAACGCGAACGAGTCCGGCGCGGAACTGGTTCTCGGCCAGCTCGCCGACGCAGCGCACGCGGCGGTTGCCAAGGTGGTCGATATCATCCACCTCGCCGCGACCGTTGCGCAGTTCGACGAGAATCTTGATGACGGCGAGGATGTCTTCGTTCGACAGCGTCATCGGGCCGGTCAGCTCATCGCGGCCAATGCGGCGGTTGAACTTCATGCGGCCGACTGCGGACAGGTCGTAACGCTCTTCGCTGTAGAACAGGCCGTTGAACAGCGCCTCGACAGATTCTTCGGTCGGCGGTTCGCCAGGACGCATCATGCGGTAGATCGCGACGCGGGCGGCCATCTGGTCGGCCGTATCATCCATGCGCAGGGTTTGCGAGATGTAGGCGCCCTGGTCCAAGTCGTTGGTGTACAGGGTCTGGATTTCGCTCACACCGGCTTCGCGCAGACGGGCCAGAGTTTCTTCCGTCAACTCGTCGTTGGCGTTGGCAATCACTTCGCCGGTTTCAGCGTCGACGATGTTCTTCGCCAGCACGCGGCCGAGCAGGTAATCTTCCGGTACGGAGATGTGCTTGATGCCAGCAGCTTCGATCTCACGCACGTGTTTGGCGTTGATGCGCTTATCCTTGGCAACGATGACCTTGCCGGACTTGTCGGTGATGTCGAAACGAGCGACTTCACCACGCAGGCGTTCGGCAACGAATTCCATCTCGCCGCCTTCTGCACGGAGAGTGAAGTTGTCGAACACGAAGAAGTTCGCGAGGATCTGCTCCGGCGTCATGCCGATGGCCTTCAGCAGAATCGTGACCGGCATCTTGCGGCGACGGTCGACGCGGAAGAACAGGATGTCCTTCGGGTCGAACTCGAAGTCGAGCCAAGAACCGCGGTACGGAATGATGCGCGCGGAGAACAGCAGCTTGCCGGATGAATGCGTCTTGCCGCGGTCATGTTCGAAGAACACGCCCGGCGAACGGTGCAGCTGCGACACGATCACGCGCTCGGTACCGTTGATGACGAATGAACCATTCGCGGTCATGAGCGGGAGTTCACCCATATAGACTTCCTGCTCCTTCATCTCCTTCACGACCGGCTTGGTCGGCGATTCCTTGTCCAGAATGACCAGGCGCACCTTGGCACGCAACGGCGATGCGAAGGTCAGACCACGCTGTTGGCACTCTTTTACGTCGAACGGCGGATCGCCCAACACATACGACAGAAACTCTAGGCGTGCGAAACCGTTGTGGGATACGATTGGGAAAATCGAGGTGAAGGCGGATTGCAGGCCTTCATTCTTGCGCTGCGATGCTACTTTTTCGGCCTGCAGGAAGCTCGTGTACGACTCGAGCTGGGTCGCCAGCAGGAACGGAACGTTGTGGACGTTAGCGCGCTTCGCGAAGGACTTGCGAATGCGCTTCTTCTCAGTAAATGAGTAGTGCATGGACACTCCGTGAGTGACAGGAAGGATGGAGAATTCAGGACTCGCTGGCAACGGTCATGTCACCTCTTGCAATCTGCGAAACCTCAAGTCTCGGTCCTTCGGACCTAACTAGACTACTTTTTGCGCCGCTTGCCCTTGTTGCATTCCCACACGGGAAAAAGGCTTACCAAAATTACAAAACGACAAAGGAGCCAAAGCCGAACCCTTCCTCTCGGAAAGGGTTCTGAGCTTTGACTCCGGCGATACAGACTCGCCCTAGCAAGCCGAAATTACTTGAGTTCGGCCTTGGCGCCAGCTTCTTCCAGCTTCTTCTTGGCAGCTTCTGCATCTGCCTTGGCGATGCCTTCCTTGACCGGCTTCGGTGCACCGTCAACCAAGTCCTTGGCTTCCTTCAGGCCCAGACCCGTGATTTCACGGACAGCCTTAATGACGCCAACCTTGTTCGCGCCCACTTCGGACAGAACAACGGTGAACTCCGTCTTCTCTTCAGCAGCCGGAGCAGCAGCGCCGCCGCCAGCCGGGCCGGCAACAGCCATCGCTGCTGCGGAAACACCAAACTTCTCTTCAAAAGCCTTGACCAGGTCATTCAGTTCCATTACGGACATCTGACCTACTGCTTCAAGGATATCGTCTTTGCTAATTGCCATTTGAAACTCCTAAATTTTGATTCGGTAATTACATCTGATCGGTATTGACGCGGGAAGAAACGCGAGCGAATTACGCCGCTTCGGATTCCTTCTTGGCTGCGAGAGCAGCCAGCGCGCGGGCAAAGCCGGAAACCGGAGCCTGCATAACACCCAGCAACTGGGAGATGAGGACTTCGCGGCTCGGGATGCTTGCCAATGCAGTCACGCCCGCTTTATCGAGCGATTTTCCTGCATAGTTACCTGCCTTGATAACCAGTTTGTCGTTGGTCTTCGCAAAGTCGTGAACGACTTTAGCGGCGGCAACGGCGTCCTCGGAGATCGAGTAGATCAACGGACCGGTCATTTCGGAGGCGAGGCTAGCAAACGGCGTACCTTCAACGGCGCGACGTGCGAGCGTGTTTTTCAACACGCGCATGTACACTCCTTGGGCACGCGCCTTAGCGCGCAGTTGCGTCAAGGAACCAACCTGGATGCCACGGTATTCGGCCACGACGACAGTCTGCGCAGTTGCTACCTTTGCGGAGACTTCGGCGACGACGGCCTTTTTGTCATTCAGATTGAGACTCAAGATCAACCTCCAAAAGTGATGCTCGGCGGAATGCCTTACATCGTTTCGAACACGGCGTCCGAAGTTCAGGAGTTCAGGCTAGCGAACTAGCTTTGAGACCACAAAACTTTTCGGGTTCACCATCTGCGTTGGGTATCGGAGCTTGCGCTACCGCTGTTTAACTTCGCACACTACCTGCTTGCGCTTGGCCCAACGGTCTTTGACAATCTGCCTCCCCTTCAAATCTACCGAAGCGGAGCCAGCCCAAAGATTCGCCTCGCGCGATCCTGCATTGCGAGGACTTGATTCCTTACTTAAGCGGCCAGGCTGCCCTGATCAACGCGGACGCCCGCGCCCATCGTCGAAGAGATTGCAACCTTGCGCAGGTACACACCCTTGCTGGTTGCCGGCTTGGCCTTGTTCAGCGCATCGATCAGAGCCACAAGGTTGGTCTTCAGATCGGCGTCGCTGAACGACTTGCGACCAATGGTCGCGTGGATGATGCCTGCCTTGTCGGTACGGTACTGAACCTGACCGGCCTTGGCGTTCTTGACTGCAGTCGCAACGTCCGGAGTCACGGTGCCAACCTTGGGGTTCGGCATCATGCCACGCGGGCCGAGGATCTGACCGAGCGTACCGACGATACGCATGGTGTCCGGCGAAGCGATGACGATATCGAACGGCATGTCGCCGGCCTTGATGCGCTCTGCCAAGTCTTCCATGCCGACAATGTCTGCACCTGCCGCCTTGGCTGCTTCAGCCTTGTCACCGGAAGCGAACACGGCAACGCGAACGGTCTTGCCGGTGCCAGCAGGCAGAACGACGGAGCCACGGACAACCTGATCCGACTTCTTGGCGTCCACGCCGAGTTGCACGGCAACGTCGATAGATTCGTTGAACTTGGCGGTGGCGCACTCCTTGATCAGGGCAACTGCCTGGTCGAACGGATATTGCTTGGTACGGTCAACTTTCGCCTTGATTGCTTTTGCGCGCTTGGACAGCTTAGCCATTACAGACCCTCCACCGTGATACCCATGGAACGAGCGGAACCGGCGATTGTGCGCACGGCTGCGTCCATGTCAGCTGCCGTGAGATCCGGCATCTTTGTTGTTGCGATTTCTTCCGCTTGCTTGCGGGTAATCTTGCCGACCTTGTCGGTGTGCGGCTTGGACGAACCCTTCTGGATGCCAGCGGCCTTCTTGATCAGGATCGTTGCCGGCGGCGTCTTCATCACGAAGGTGAAAGACTTATCCGCGTAGGCGGTGATCACGACCGGAATCGGCAGACCCGGCTCGACGCCTTGCGTCTGGGCGTTGAAGGCCTTGCAGAATTCCATGATGTTCAGACCGCGCTGACCTAGCGCCGGGCCGATCGGGGGGGACGGGTTTGCTTTACCAGCCGGCACTTGCAGCTTGATAAAACCGATGATTTTCTTTGCCATGATGGCTCCTACGTTGATTGAGTGTTAGCGCCTGTTCGCCTGCCTTGCGGCTGACTATTGAAGCTCCTCCAGATGCTGCGTTCCGGGATTCCACAAACCATCAGGCGTGCGACGCTCCAGGAAGCGTTTGCTGCGAATCTTATTAAAGAACGGCAGGCTTAAACTTTCTCGACCTGTCCAAATTCCAGCTCGACCGGCGTGGCTCGGCCGAAGATGGTGACGGAGACGCGTACGCGCGACTTCTCGTAGTTGACTTCTTCAACATTGCCGTTGAAGTCGGTGAAAGGACCATCCTTGATGCGAACCAACTCGCCCACTTCGTACAGCACCTTGGGACGCGGTTTTTCCACACCCTCCTGCATCTGGTGCATGATCTTGTCGACTTCGTGCGGCGGAATCGGCGTCGGCTTGTTGGACTTGCCGCCGATAAAACCAGTCACCTTGCTGGTGTTCTTCACCAAGTGCCAGGTCTCGTCGGTCATTTCCATCTCAACCAGCACATAGCCGGGAAAGAAACGACGCTCGGTGACCGACTTCTGGCCGTTCTTGACCTCAATAACCTCTTCGGTTGGCACCAGGATCTGACCAAACTTGTCCTGCATGCCGGCGCGCTCGATACGCTCCGTCAAAGCACGTTGCACGCTCTTCTCCATGCCGGAGTAGGCGTGCACCACATACCACCGCTTGTTGCCGCCCGAGGATTGAGCTGCGGCCGAAGCGCTCGGTGCGCTGTCTTGCGTGTTCTCGCTCATTACTTTTTCCAGCCCAGGATCAGGTCGTACAACACAAATTCAAGAAGCTTGTCAGTGCCCCACAGGAAGATCGCCATAACAAGCACAAAGCCGAAGACGACCGCAGTGATCTGCATCGCCTCCTTACGCGTCGGCCATACAACTTTCTTTGCTTCGCGAATGGATTCCTTCGCAAAGCCGAGGAAATCACGACCCGGCTGCGACGTCCATGAGATGGCAATCGCAACCAGCAGACCGGCGACGAGCGCAGCGGCGCGAACGACGGTCGGCTTGTCGGACAAGAAATAGAAACCGACAACACCCGCGACGACCGCACAAATAGCAAGAGCGACCTTGACCTTGTCGCTCGATGTGCCGACTGTTTCTACGGGTTGGTTAGACATACTTGTTTCTTTCGGTGCCCTGCACCTGAATTAGGTGGCAGGGGCAGAGGGAATCGAACCCCCAACCTTCGGTTTTGGAGACCGACGCTCTGCCAATTGAGCTATACCCCTACGCGAAAAACTTCGCCTGAATTGACAACGCTGCGACACCGGAAATTGCCCGGAGCCGCAGCGCAGCGATTCGAGGATTACTCGATGATCTTGGCAACGACGCCGGCGCCGACGGTACGGCCGCCTTCGCG
>CBIHRW010000017.1:0-64853 GCA_966212545.1 uncultured Noviherbaspirillum sp. | reverse complement strand
GGCCATCCGTGTAAATATCAACCAGCCTTGAAACACGGAAATTCTGACAGTCCCGATCCAAGCGAATTATCAAAAGTCTTACTCCAAGAATTCCACTCATCCTCGTTCCTCAAAAATGCGACCAATCGCAAGAGTTGCAGCTTGTTCGGAATAGGCACTGACACCATCTCTTCTTTGTACGAACGAGGCTTACAGTAGTGCCCTGCAAGAATGTTGGTCATAGCAACGTTGGCGCACTCAAGCTCCTCGTCAGTTGGTTCGCCATCGAACTCAAAACGAGCGGTCAAGTCCCGCCCGTCCGACGAAAGGTCAAAAGACACTGCTCGCAGCCGGGGCGGAATCTCGCCAAGCAAACCACGCTGAGCGTTCAAGAGCAGTTCAATTTCGTGGGCCGTATGCATTTGACTATTAACACTTGAGTTCAGCCGACCGGCCCGCTTCGGGCTGGTCGGCCGCAATGAATTGTTGGACGCCCACACGGCCCGAGCAGGCGCTGTGTCACTTTTGCCTGTCCACTACGAACTGCGCATTTTTGCTGCGCGCCTTGAGCCCCTTTGCTTCTAGCCGAAGGTAACGCTCAGTGATACCTCCTGTGATCCGCCCCCACAATCCGCCAAGAACCCCTTCGATTTCGAGGGACAGGACGGCCCGGCTACCCGTAGCTGTCCGTGCGACAGGGTGGGAGCCTTTGACCAGCAACCCAGGTACGACGCTAATCCAAGTGAAACCCGCCCCTTGCTCGATCCCAGTTACCTTCGACAATGCAGGCTGAAATCTTGGTTGCCGATTCACTACCCGGCTCCCAACAGCAAGCGGACCGTCATCAAGCCGTTTGATGCTCGTGATTGACGGTGTCCATTCATGCCACCGCTCGATATCCGTCATCACCTCCCACACCCGGTCGGGCGGCGCAGGAATATCCGTGGTTACACTGAATTGCCTCATTTGGTCTCCGCAGCAATGTCCTGTTTCATTGATTTCCGAAAGCTTACGTCCTGTTGACCGGCACGCGTGCGTGTCGGAGCCAAACTGCAAGTTAGGCAACCACGCTCATTACAAGAATCTCCGATATGTTGTTATCTGAGAGTGGGTCGTTTTGATATTTGATTAGGCAATTTAATTGCACCTGCGATTCAGTCATGGAAAGAATGAACTCTTCGACTGCTTGGTCGCCGATGTTCTTGAACTTGTAGTTCCCCGGGGGAATCGATTGATTGCCTCCGACTCGGGCTTTGCCAACCTTGTCGTATTTGTTGAAGTCAAAGATGTCGCAGGAGAGCTTGACCGGTGTGTCTTCAATTCGGGTGGGCGGTTGGAAAAGACCCTTCATGTCGGATGTGAGCTCAAGGACTGGCACCGCATCAGGGCCTTGCAGTGCTATTTTTTGAACTTCCTCCCCGTCAAGGAGATTGTCCATTTCCCTTACAGCGCCAATGATCTGTGTACCGATCGTATAAACGGGACCATTGAAATTAATATGAATGTCACCGGCGTTAACGGCAGTGTTCCCGTTTCCCTCTTGTGTTATTTGAATCTCTTTGTCTTGGTGGGCCAGCTCATGAATTGCCTTTAGGAAGTCAAAGGCGTTTTTAGTGGCTTCCCAGATGTTTGGCGTGCCTTGAATAAAGGGAAGAACCGTTTGAAGTCCTGTATAGCTTAGCCCCAGGTACGCGATGAATGAGCCATCCTCATAGCGAGTAATGCGTGCCTGAAACAACTGCCTGTCTTGTTCGAAAAGTCGCTTTTTGTCGGTGAGCGCACGGAACTGACCATCGAAGACGTGCTGCAGAGCCATCAGGCCTGCAGCTACCTTGTCGAGTCGGTCTCCATCGTCAAAGGCCCGCCCCTTCATTTCGAATTTGTATGGGTCTTGCATAGTCCTCGCTGTTTTTGGTGGCCTAACGTCTGAATTCACCGGCCTGGCGCGGCTTGCCACGGCAGGTCCGGTGGAATGATGGGTTGGGCCTCAGGGCTAACAAAGCTAGAGGGTGACCAGCTCCGCGAGCTTGGCCGCGACGTTTGCCATCGGCTCTTCTGCAGTGCTCAGGCCACTTCGCGAGCCGAGCAAGGGACTGACTTCGCGGAGAGCTTCATACGTCGTGCCGTGCACGATGGGAACGAGCAGATCACGCGCCAAGAGCGCCGAAAGCTCCTTGTCGGCGATGCCTTCACCTTCGAGGCGGCGCAGCAGCGCAGGGGTTACCAGCACGATCCCGACTCGCGACTTCGCCAATCCCTTATCGATTTCGCGGAGCAAAGTCGCACCGAGGAGGACGTCCTTCTCGCTGAACCAAACCGAGACACCGCGCGACTCGAGCAGATCGTGCAGTTCCTGGGCGGCCCCTTTCCGGTCGTCCCACGCGTGGCAAAGAAAAACGTCTCGAAGGTCAGGCACGGACGCTCGCTTCTCGACGTTTTCGCGGACCGGCGTGAGCGTCCGCACCTCGGCAGACGTGTACACCACGGACGAACCTGCTCGCGACCAGCGCGGCCTTACGCTGCTGCCGCCCCCCCCAACGCTGCTCCGGCCGCCCCAGCTGCTCCCGCTGCTCCCCGACGAGGAGTAGGGTGCGGAGTAGGACGAATATGACCCATAGCCGCGAGAGCGGCTACTACATACGGGGCAGGCCGCTGCCCCGCTCGCTGTGCGATGTCCATTTACTGGTGCTGTGCATCTAGCCATGTCGTAATCCTCCCATTTTGTAATCGCTATTTCATCTACTCTTCTAGCCCAACGATTTATACGGACAACACCTGTCTGATTAAGCCGGCCCGCTGTCCGTATAACCTGGAAACCAGACCGGCCGCAAACCGTTGTCACGCGTACTGTTTAACAAACGACTGTACAAAAAACCAACAATAAATAACCGGGAAATACGTCACCCAGTTTAATGTCAGCCTTACCGAAGGAACAAGACCGGCAGGCTCGTCCTGAAAAAAAAGGGCAGGCTCCTAACGGCCCTGCCCTTCTTTTCCCGTCCAAACCTGTTACATCAGCTGCCAAACAGCCCCTTCAACAACTTCACCGGATTCGGCACATCCAGCTGCGGCACCGGCGATCCACTGTCACTCGCCTCGCTGGTCGCATTCCGGCCGTCGCCGCGCTGCGCTTCCCCGCCGTCGGCCATCCCCAGCATCGTCATCCCCGTCGACTTGATCCGCACCCTCGCCGTCCAATCCGGCTGCCAGTTCGCAGGCGCCTTCTCCGGCTTTGGCGGGTGCGACACATTGAGCTCGTTGCCATAGGCGATCATGTTGAGCATTGCGCCTTCAGCCTTGTCGAAGATCCCCTTCGGCACCTTGCAGTTGCTGGTGGAAGGCGGCAAAACAACCTGCTGCTGGATCAGCTTGGCAACCTGGGCCGGCGACTGGTAGCTCATCATCGCCCAGCCGTTGTCGGGCTTTTCGCTGGAGCTCCAGAAGATAATGTCCTGCGCGCCGCCGGGCCCTTCTGCTGCGCCCTGTGCGTGCAGGAAGTAGCCCTTCGCGTGCTGCATCGCGTTCCATTCAGCCTGCACGCCGTCCTTGGGCGCGCCGCGTGTCGTGAGCTGCACCTTGGGCAGGAAGTCGTAGACATTACCGACATTGAACTTGAGAGTGGGCGGAACGCCGCTGCCGCTCACTGCATGCTCGCCTTCCATCGACGCGTTGTCGGGGACGCGTTTGTTGTCGCGCTCGTTCGGCCAGAGCGAATGGCCGGGGCGGCCCTGCACGCCCTTGCTTGCCTTGCCGTGGCTGGAGAAGAACCGGGCGAACTCGGCGTAATCCTGCTTTGCGAAGTCGAGCACCTTCGGCTGGCCGGGGCGGATATTGTCGCCGCAGCCCCAGTAGAGCAGGATGCGGCCCTTCGGCTTCTCTTGGCGGTCGGGGGTGTCATCGCGCGTGGTGCTGCCCGGCTCCGTGCGTTGCGGGCGGTTCGGGACCAGCAGCAGCGAGGGGCCCATGTTCATGGCGCTTGGGATCGCGTGCGTGCCTTCAGTGCCGCTCGGATGGGCGCGTACGTAGAGTTCGGTGTCCATCATCTTGCCGCGCCCGGCCATGCCCATCGATCCGCCGAAGCTGTTGCCGCCCATGAGACCGCCAAGCAGGCCCGCCGCGCCACCTTCTTCCGGCATGCCGGGCATCGAGAAGTTGCTGGTGGAGAGGTCGATCCAGTACTGGGCGGCGGGGCCGCGGGTTTGCGCGTATGCGGCAGAGGTGGCGGTTGCGCAAAGTGCGAGCGCAACGCTCAGTGTCTTGTTCATGCTCGTATCTCCCTGGAGTGATGTTGTGGTCTTGACCCTTTTTATTGAAGGGATTCTGCCAGAAAGCGCGGCGGCGAGCACGACCGGCTGCAATCAGTAAACTGGGAACGCGGGGAGTTCCCGTTTCATCTAATGTTGTGAAAGCACCAGAAACGAGAGAACAGCATGCCCAATACTGCCACCAAAACCGCTGACGGCTGCAGCGACAGCGAACTCGCACGCCGCGTCGCTACCGGGGACAAGGCCGCCTTCGAACAGGTGATGCGGCGCCACAACCGGGCGCTGTACCGTACCGCCCGCAGCATTCTCAAGGACGATGCAGAGGCGGAGGATGCGCTCCAGGACGCCTATCTCCTCGCCTACCGGAACATGGACAAGTATCGCGGCGAGTCGAGCCTGGCGACCTGGCTGACGCGGATCGTGGTCAACGAGGCGATCGCCCGGTCCCGCAAGGGAAGCCGCCGCGCTGAGATCATCCAGCTTGCCGGCGACGATGAATCCTTCGATATGGCGGAGCCCGACATGGACGATCCGAATACGGAACAACCGGAGCGGGCAGCCATGCGTGCCGACGCGCGCAGGCTGCTCGAGCAGAAGATCGATGAACTCCCGGCGGTCTTCCGCACCGTCTTCATGCTGCGTGCGGTTGAGGAAATGACGGTGGAGGAAACCGCTGCCTGCCTCGGTATTCCGGATGCGACCGTGCGCACGCGCTTCTTCCGCGCCCGCAGCATGCTGCGCGAATCGCTGTCGCGGGAATTCGATTACGCGCTGGAAGGCGCCTTCGGCTTCGACGGCGCGCGCTGCGACCGCATCGTAGCCGGCACGCTGGCCCGCCTGGCGGAGGCTTGAACTCCGCCGGCGTTCATCTCAACCACCATGGGAGAACCAAGATGTCCTTTCTGATCCAAGTCAACGAACAAATCGCACCGGCCACACGTCGTGCCTTCCTCGGAAAATCAGGGCTGGTGCTGTCCGGCGCCGCTGTCGCCCTCCTCGCCGGAAAGGAAGCGTTGGCGGCCAAGGGTAGTCAATCGACCGAGGCAGATGTGCGCATCCTCAACACGGCGCTCGGCGCCGAACTCGAAGCCGTGGCGGCCTATCAGGTCGGTGCGGAGAGCGGGCTGCTGCAGAAGCCGGTGCTGGACCTGGCGGTGACTTTCCAGGGACATCACAAGGAACATGCGGACGTGCTGGCGAAGACCATCGCGAAACTGGGTGGCAAGCCGGTGTCCGCGAAGGAGAAGTACAGCTTCCCGGTTGAGACGCTGAAGAACCAGGCAGACGTGCTGCGCTTTGCCGCCATGCTCGAGAAAGGCGCGGTGAGTGCCTATCTTGGCGCCGTGCCGCTGTTCGCCAACCGCGATCTCTCGAAGGCGGCGGCGAGCATTCTCGGCGACGAGGCGATGCATTGGGCGGTGCTGCGTAACGCGCTGGGAGAAGTCCCCGTGCCGTCGGCCTTCATGTCCTGATCGGAGGCATTATGCGCGCACAGCTCTTGCTCATCGCAGCCGCCCTAATGGCACCGTGCGCGCTGGCGGCTTCGCCCGCGCAGGTCAAGGCCGGTGAAGCGGTCTACGGACGCTGCCTGGCGTGCCACTCGCTGCAGGATGACCGTACCGGCCCGCACCACTGCGGCCTGTTCGGCCGCCGGGCGGGGAGCGTCAAGGGGTTCGATTATTCGGATGCGATGAAGCGCTCGAGGATCGTCTGGGACGAGAAATCGCTGGATCGCTTCCTCGCCGCTCCGATGAAGATGGTGCCCGGTACGAGCATGGGCTATGCTGGAATCGGGGACAGGCAGGAACGCGCAGACCTGATCGCCTATCTGCGGGATGCGGGCACGAAGCCGCCCTGCACCAAATGAACAAACAGGGGGGAACAATGACACTGCCAATGCGGGCGACGCCCGTCCACGACCTGGAAGAAGAACGATTCACGCAGCACGACTGGCGCCGGCTGCTGAAGCATCTCGGCGAAGATCCGGCACGGCAGGGTTTGCTCGACACGCCGCAGCGTGTGGAAAAGGCATGGCAGCACTGGGTCTCGGGCTACACGATGGACCCGGCCGACATCCTCAAGGTGTTCGAGGACGGGGCCGAGCAGTACAACGAGCTGATCGTCGTGCGCGGCATCCCCGTCTACAGCCACTGCGAACATCACCTCGCGCCTTTCTTCGGCACGGCGACGGTAGGCTACACCCCAAACGGCAAAATCGTCGGGCTATCCAAGCTGACGCGCCTGGTGGACTGTTTCGCGAAGCGATTGCAGGTGCAGGAGCGGCTGACGATCCAGGTTGCGGAAGCGCTCATGGAACATGTCGAACCGTTGTCGGTGGGCGTGGTGATCCGCTGCCGCCACATGTGCATGGAAAGCCGGGGGATACAGACGCCGGGAGAGGAAACGGTCACCTCGGCGCTGCTGGGCGAGATGCGGACCAATCTGGGATTGAGGAACGAATTCCTCGCGCTGGCACGGGAGAAGTCCTGACGCCCTCTCCCGCTTCGATTCTCGCTTATGTCGCCAGGGCCTTGCGCAGCGTCGCGGCGAGGTCTTCCGCGTTGAACTTCGCCACATAGGCATTCGCCCCCACGCTGCGTACATGCTCTTCGTTGGTGGAGCCGGACAGTGAGGAGTGGATAACGACAGGGATGGAGGAGAAGCGCTGGTCCTGCTTGATGTTGCGGGTCAGCGTAAAGCCGTCCATCTCGGGCATTTCCAGGTCGGAGAGCACCAGCGCGACCTTGTCCCGCACCGGCTTGCCTTCGGCTGCCGCAACTGCCCCGAGCGACTGCAGTCGCTCCCATGCTTCCTTGCCGGTCTTGGTCATGATGAAGGGCACGCCCATGGCTTCGAGACCTTGTTCGATCAACGTGCGCGCGACCACCGAGTCGTCGGCGGCGAGCACGACGGAGCCGGGTTTGAGCACGACCTTGCCACCGACATCCGCCGGGTCGACGTCCTGTTCGCCGGGAGCGCCCATTTCGCGCAGGATGGATTCCACGTCCAGCACTTGTGCCAGGCGCGATCCTTCGGTATTGCCGTCGAGTCGCGCGATGCTGGTGACCATGCGCCCGGCCGCGGTGTTTTCGGCGGACAGCACCTGGTTCCAGTCGAGGCGTACGATGTCCTCCACCGCCTCCACTGCGAAGCCTTGTGTGGTACGTGCGAATTCGGTCACAAGGAGGATGTTGAGGCCGGTCTTGGGGATGCAACCGACGATGGCGGGCAAATCCAGCACCGGGATGATCTGGCCGCGCAGGTTGACCACGCCGAGCATATGCTCGCGCGAACCGGCGATGCCGGTGACTTCGGGCATGGCGACGATCTCGCGGATCTTGAACACGTTGATGCCGAACAGTTCCGAGTGCTCGCCGTTTTCATCCCCGCCGAGGCGGAACAGCAGCATCTCGAATTTGTTGGAACTGGTCAGGTTGCTGCGTTCGTCGATATCCTTTTGTACTGCGTCGATCATCGTTGCCCCTGCGCGGTTTATGGATTTCGTCAGGGTAACAGTTCGTCAATAGGGCGACAATTACAGAAGTTGACGAAAGCCTCAATTTTCCTCCCCGCGTGGAACCCCGCGCATCATCCACCGTTGGCCCGGAACAACGCCAATGTGCGGGCGCGCGCCAATGTTGCACTTTCGTCATGAAAGTCGCTGCGGCGGTCGGAATTGAATCCGTGGCCGGCGTCGTACAGATAGACTTCGACTTCGGGATGACGGGCGCGCACGGCTTCGACGCCGTCCAGCGGAATCCCCTCGTCCAGTTTTCCAAAATGCAGGATGGTCGGACAGCGCGGGGAGTCATCGATCATCCGGGGAATCATGCTGCCGTAGTAGCCGGAGGCGGCCGCAAGACCGCTACAGCGGCTCGCCGCTGCCCAGGCGACCGAACCGCCATAGCAGTAGCCGGTGATGAAGACCGGCCCTTTGTCCTTGAGCTTGTCGATGCAGACCTGCACGTCCGCGATGGATTGGTCGAAAGAATGCAGTTCGCGCGCGATGCGCAGTGCCGCCTGCTTGTCTTCCTGGCTGTAGCTTGCCTGCAGGCCGGGCGCCTCGCGGTCGAACAGGGCCGGGGCGAGCACTTCATAGCCTTCCGCCGCGTAGCGATCGCATTGCTCCCGGATGTGCTCGGTCACGCCGAAGATTTCCTGGATAAGCACGAGGCCACCACGGCGCGGGCCTGAGGCTTCGACGTGGTAGACGCCAATGACGGCGCTGTCGCGCATGATCATGGTCATCATCTTGCCTTTCAGTGGCATATCAACTCCTTTCGCGGTCAATGCCGGCCAGTATAGCGACGGGCAGCTTGCGCGTCTTTGGCCTGCCGGCGTTGATGACAGGCAGCAGTGCAAAAGTTGCCGTTTGCTGCTAACGTATCCTTCCCATTCCAACAAGGAGACTGCGATGAAGGCAATTCTGGCTGTCCTGTTGTTGTCCGTATCCGCGCTGGCAAGCGCACACAACTGTCCAAACGAAATGAAGGCGATCGATGCCAAGCTGAGCTCGGCGAGCGTCAGCGCCGAGGACCAGGCGAAGATCAAGG
This sequence comes from uncultured Noviherbaspirillum sp., assembly GCA_966212545.1. Lineage (GTDB taxonomy): Bacteria > Pseudomonadota > Gammaproteobacteria > Burkholderiales > Burkholderiaceae_D > Noviherbaspirillum. Next base: position 56,056 of record CBIHRW010000017.1, on the reverse strand, counting down.
CCCTGCGTGCCGAAGGCGAAAAGCTCCACAAGGAAGGCAAGCATGCCGAGTCGATGAAGGCGCTCGGCGAAGCCAAGAAAATGCTCGGAATCTGAGCACCGCGTTGTTCACGACCAGCCACCGCCAGGTGGCTGTTTTTTTTGCAAGGCTACCTCTAATGATCACGCTCTATCACTGCGTCAGCGCCCGTTCCTTCCGTCCCTTGTGGACCATGGAAGAGCTGGGCCTGCGTCACGGCACGCACTACGAACTGAAGATGCTTCCCTTTCCGCCGCGCGTACACGCGCGGGAGTATCTGGCGGTCAACCCGCTCGGCACGGTACCGGCTTTCTTCGACGACGACGTGAAGATGACCGAGTCGGCGGCAATCTGCCAATACCTGGTAGCGAAGTACGGACCCACGCCATTAGAGGTAGGACGCGACGAACCGGGATTCGGCACGTGGCTGAACTGGATGCATTTCGGCGAGGCGACGCTGACTTTTCCACAAACCCTGGTGCTGCGCTACAGGCACCTCGAACCGGAGGAGCGCAAGCTGCCGCAGGCGGCGGAGGATTACCAGCGCTGGTTCCTGGCACGCCTGCGCGCAGTGGATGCGGCGGTTGCCGACAGCGCATTCCTGTGCGCGGGACGATTCACGACGGCAGACGTTTCGGTCGGCTACGCCTTGATGCTGGCCGAGTACCTGGGGATGCTGGAACAATTTCCTCCCGCGGTGCGGGCGTACTGGGAGCGGCTCAAGCAGCGGGAAAGCTATCAGCGGGCGCTGGACATGCAGACGCAGGCCGCTGAAACGCAGGGCGTGTCTCCGGTTCCTGCCCCACTCGCGGGGCGCTGAGCCTGTCAAAGAACTTCGTTCAGCAGGTAGCAGGCGTTGTCCTTCAGTTTGTGCCAAAGCCCTCGCCTGCGCCATTGCTCAAGGTCGATTTCCTTGCACTGGCGTGCATACTTTTCGAATATCGCATCCAGCTTCTGTGTGGTCGCGGCATCGCAGATGCCCAGCGAAATCTCATCGTTGGTTTCAAATGAACGGTCATCGAAGTTGCTGGAACCGATCGCAGTCCAGACGCCATCGATCGTCATTACCTTCTGATGCAAAAGCGTATTGGGATACTCGAACAGGCGCACGCCGCATTTCAAAAGCTTTTCGTAGTTACGATGGCTCGCATGCTGCACCAACGCGTTGTCGGAGGCGCCTACCGACGGCAGGATCACCCGCACATCGACGCCGCGGGAAACAGCGTCGCCGAACGCATCAATCGTCGCCGGCTCCGGAATGAAATACGGATTCTGGATCCAGATGCGCTTCCGTGCGAGGCAAATGGCTGCATGATGAAGAATCTTCACGGCCGGCGCCGAGCCCTCCGGCTTCACGAAGGCCGCGTGGATCGTGACATTGCCTGTGGGAGCCAGCACCGGGAATACGCCGTCGCCGACGAACAATGTGCCGGTTTCGGCGATCCAGTTTTCTGCAAACGCGGACTGGATGCAGCCCACGATCGGCCCCTGCAGCATGACACTGATATCGCCGTAGTGCTCGCCATCTTCCGGATCCCCTAACCACTCATCCTTGATGCAATGACCGCCGACAAACGCGACCTGGCCATCAATGATGGCCAGCTTGCGGTGATCGCGGTCGTTCAACACGCCGATGTTGTGAAAGCTCTTTCGATGGAAAAAGGCAAGCTTGCAACCCGCGTCTTCCATCTGTTTACGTACGGCTCGTCCTAATTTCCTTGCACCGATGGCGTCGAGCAGGACGCGCACTGGAATCCCTGCGCGTGCCCGTTCGGACAATGCGTCTGCGACGCGCCGTCCAAGGGTACCTTCATGCCACAAGAAGGTCTCGAAATGCACTGATTGCCGGGCAGACTGAATGTGCTTTACGAGTACGTCAAAGAAGGCGCTGTTTTCAAGGATGTCGACCGTGTTTCCTCCCAGCGCCACGCCGTGCGTCAGCCCTGCCATGGACGGCAGCAATTCCTCGATGGAAGTTTCGCAATCGATACGCAGTTTGGGATTGCGATGCCGCCTGATGGACCAGATGGCCACCACAAGCAAGACAACGATGCCAAGCAGCATCGCCACCGCATAAAAACCCGGTTGACTTGGCAACGAAGGCTCCATGTTGCGTTTTTGTCCGGAGATGAATGAATGATTTGCAGTATATGGACGATGGAAAGAAGCATCCTGCTACAAAGCAAAGATAGAAGCCCTGCGGAATGCCTCGGTGATGAGATTGAGAAACAGCGGTATGAAAAACCAGCACAGAGCCAAACGCTTAGCCGCTGATTTTGGAGAGAAAGAAAGCGGCAAGAAAACCGGTGACGGCAATCAGACCCGCATAGTTTTGCGTGATCTCGAATGCTTCCGGAATCATCGTGTCGACCAGCATGGCCAGAATGGCTCCTGCCGCCAAAGCCATCGTTGCGGCAATGACCTGGTCAGAGAATCCGGAGAAAAACAGATTTCCAAGTGCGGCGGCCACACCGTTGAGAATGGCGATGCCACCCCAGACCCCGAAAATATACAAGGCGGGACGCCCGGCTTTTTTCATGCCGGCGGCACTGGACAATCCCTCGGGAATGTTGGACAGGAAAATCGCGATCACGGCGACCATGCTCACCGTCTTGCTGGCGATCATGCTGACGCCAATGACAATGGCTTCCGGTATGCCATCAATCAGTGCGCCCAAGGCAATTGCCATGCCGCTGCCATGCTCTTCCTCTTCGGAGGGTTGTTGCTCGCTGGAGGATTTGCGGGCGGCGGCCCCGCGGTAGGTCAAATACCAATTTGCTGCCGTGAAAATGCAGGCACCGATGAAAAACCCCAGGGCTGCCGCAACAAAACCGCCCCGTTCATACGCCTCCTCCACCAGATCGAAGGAAAGGGCGGAGATCAGCACACCACTGCCGAACGCCATGACAGCAGCGATCATCCGATGGGAAATCCGAGTGAAGTAGCCGATAGCCGCTCCAATGACCAACGCTGATCCCGCGAGCAAGCCCCACAATCCTGCCTGAATCCAGATAGGTAGCGTCATCGTGCACTCTTCCTGATCTCGTCTACAACAGGATAGTCGAGGCAACTGACAACCACCGCGCAAAGCGTCAATTCAAAGACGGTTTTTGCCCTGCGGGATTGATAATGCAACGCCTGCCGGACGTCGACGACATCGTGTCGCCAAGCGACTCGTACTGGCAGTTCGTGCTACGCGTCTACCGGACAGCTTGCAGTTACAATGCGTTTTCCTGCTGATCTCAACCAATTTGTTATGCACATCTGGGTCGACGCCGACGCCTGTCCCGCCGTCATTAAAGACATCCTGTTTCGGGTGGCCGAACGCCTGCAGCTCAACGTCACGCTGGTTGCCAACCGGTTAATCCGTGTGCCGGGCTCGCGCTTCATCCGCGCGCTCCAGGTCCCGGCCGGCGCGGATGCGGCCGACGCCGAAATCGTTGAGCGCGTCAGCCCCGGCGACATCGTCGTGACGGGCGACATTCCCTTGGCCTCCCTGGTGCTGGAAAAGGGCGGGTTGCCGCTCAATCCACGCGGCGAGTGGTACACCAAAGACACCATTGCCCAGCAACTGACGATGCGGGCTTTCATGGAAGAGCTACGCGGCAGTGGTGTCGACACTGGCGGCCCGGCGGCGTTTAGCCACGCCGACCGCCAGAACTTCGCCAATGCGCTCGACCGCGAACTCGCGCGGAGCAGGAATCGCGCAGGTTCCCGCTAAGCATTGTTTCTCAATATCTTCGCCTGCCTGATATTGGCGAACCTTGGCTGCGTCACGCATCCCTATAGTGATTTGCCATCCCCGGCACGCCTACCTTGCGTACTGCGACATCGACTGAACGTTAGGGTCGAAATAAGACCGACTACCCGCGTTCAAGCGCCCAGAAAAGAAAAAACCACCGATTCCTCGGTGGCTTTTGTATTTCCGGTCGAAACACGTTAATCATGCCTTCAACGCATCGTCCAACCGGCTCGCACGTTTGCACAGGCATTCTTCGTCGAAAGCAGAAAAGCAAATCCGCCTTCAACGACACAGCATCACACGCGCTCGATCACAGCCGCAATGCCCTGGCCGCCGCCGATGCACATCGTGATCAGGCCATAACGCTTGCCGGTGCGGATCAGCTCGTACAGGCACTTGATGGTGATGATCGCGCCGCTCGCGCCCAGCGGATGGCCGAGTGCGATCGCGCCGCCGTTCGGGTTGGTGCGTGCCGGGTCGAGATCCAGGCCGCGGCATACGCCGAGCGATTGCGCGGCGAAGGCTTCGTTGGATTCGATCACGTCCATGTCGTTCAGGCTCAGGCCGGCGCGCTTGAGTGCGAGCTGCACGGCAGGGATCGGGCCGGTACCCATGACGGACGGTTCGACGCCGGCCACGGCATAGGACACGAGGCGCGCCATCGGGGTCAGGCCGGCGCGCGATGCGGCGCCCGCTTCCATCAGCACGCAGGCTGCTGCACCGTCGTTCAGGCCGGACGCGTTGCCGGCGGTGACGCTGCCGCCCTCCTTCTTGAAGGCCGGCTTGAGCTTGGCCAGGCCTTCGATGGTGGTGTCGGCCTTCGGATGCTCGTCGGTGTCGAACACCACGGTGCCCTTGCGGCCCTGGATCTCGACCGGGACGATCTGCGACTTGAAGTAGCCGGCGGCGATGGCGGCGAGCGCCTTCTTCTGGCTGTTCAGCGCGAATTCATCCTGTTCCTCGCGGGAGATGCCGTATTGCGTCGCGACGTTTTCGGCGGTGATGCCCATGTGGCCCGCGCCGAACGGGTCGGACAGCGCGCCGACCATCATGTCGATCATCTTGAAGTCGCCCATGCGCTGGCCCCAGCGTGCGGCTTGCGCGATGTAGGGCGCACGGCTCATGGTCTCCACGCCGCCGCCGACGGCGATGTCGGCATCGCCGAGCTGGATCGCGTTGGCCGCAGTCACGATGGCCTGCAAGCCGGAGCCGCACAGGCGGTTCAGCGTGAGCGCTGCGGATTCCTTCGCCATGCCGGCATTGAGGCCGACCACGCGGGACACGTACATGTCGCGCGGCTCGCAGTGGAGCACGTTGCCCATCACGATCTGGCCTGCCTGCGCGGGATCGACCTTTGCGCGTGCGAACGCCTCCTTGACCGCGATCGCGCCAAGGTCACAGGCGGAAAAGTCTTTCAGTGTGCCTCCAAAGGTGCCAATTGCGGTGCGCGCCGCGCCGACAATGACCACGTCTCTTGTATTTGCCATCTCTGTTCCTTGGTTATGGGTAAACGGTGTGTCGCGCGATCATACGCGACGGATCAAGTATTTTCTGTCAACTTCGAGACATTCGCACTACCGTAGAAGTACGGGAACGATAGTCGGATTGACAAGATCCGACTCAAGCGAAATCAAACAGAGTCCAGGTTTCCCCAGGGAACCAATATTGACTTAGCGAAACTAAGCTTTCTTTGGAGACGCTATGGAAGCACAAGAGGGCAAGGTTCCGGACGAGGAAGTGGTGTTCGCGACACTGATGAAAAAACTGCGAGGAAAGCAGGTGACGATCCCGGAGACCGATGACCGCAAGGTGATCCGTCCGGGCGGCGGCGCGATGTCGATCGTCGAAGTCACCGAAGAACTGATGCGCCAGTTGCAGAAGAAATAGCGCCGATAGAGATAGATACACTGATAAAGGCGGGCTAACACCCGCCTCGGCATTCCATCTTCAATGCCCTTGATGATGGTGATGCCTTTCCTGCTTCTTGCCGCCGCCCGCGCCGACATTCCTTCCCGCCTTTATATGGCTCTTGCGGTTGTGGCTGCTCTTGTTGCTCTGGCCTGAACGGCCGTCGATCGATTGCACGTCGGCTTCAGTCCTGTCCAATCGCTTGGCTTGAGGTTTGGCGTTGTCCATGAGTCACCTCGACTGTTGTCAGTTAATACAGGTGCCAGTAGACATGCGCTCGACAGGAAAAATCCCTAGAGGCTCGCCTCCTCCCCCCACACTTGCTGCATATTGATCCGTATGCCCGCCTGCGCTTCATGCAGCACTTCCCGGATCGCATGCAACTCCTTGTGCGTTTCGCGCCGGATCGGGAACGACAGCGGCGCGCCGCGCGGCCCGACCAGCGAGTGCACGATGGGCGTCGTGGTGCTGTTGCCGCGGCCCGTCACGAGGCCGACCTCGCCATTGACCAGGCGCACGAAGGTGCCGGTCGGGTAGGTACCGAGCTCGCGGATGAAGCAGGTGGCAAGTGTCGGGTTGATGTTCTTCTTCTCCGTCAGCAGGATGTCGCGCAAGGCGGCATTGGGCAACATTGACTTGCGGTAGTTGCGCGAGGATACCCGTGCGCAATAGCGGTCCGCCAGCGCGATGATCTTCGCGTTTTCCGGGATGTCCGCATTGCTCTTGCCGAGGGGGTAGCCGGTGCCGTCCTCGTTTTCGTGATGGTGCAGCACGTAGGCGAGCACATTCTCGTCCGAGACCCCGGCGCCGCGCAGCAGGTTCACGCTTTCCTCCGGGTGCTGGCGAATCATGTCCTGCTCCTCATCCGACAGCGGTTGATCGCGATGATGAAAGTTTTCGTGGAGGCGCAACATGCCGACATTCATCATCAGGGCGGCGGCCATGATGTCCTGGATTTCGGAAGGCGACTTGTTCATCGCGCGCGCCACCAGCAGCGAGACGACCGCGCAGTCGATGCTGTGCCGTACAGGATAGCTGCCCGATTCCTGGTTGAGCAGGATGCAGGCAAGCGCGACGTCGGCATTGATGTCGACCGCATACTTGATCGCAGTGACGACTTCGACGATCTTGGGGTGCAGCTCGGACTCGTTATGCAGGTTGAAGAGCAGCCGTTCGAGCCGCTTGTTGGACAGGTTGATCAGGCGCAGCGCGGACGGTCTTTCGACGTGCTTCGCTGCCGCGGCCGCCGCGCCGGAGACATAAGACTTGTCGTTGGTCGCCGCGACGAAGAGGCCGCGCGAGATGAGTGTTTCTACCTGGTGTTCGCGCTGGACGACATGTCCCTTGCGCAGGAGTAGTTTGTTGTTCGCGTCATAGACATCCCATGGCAGGGGTTTCCCGACCACGATGTCCGACATGGTGATGCGCCGCTGCTCCATCCCTGCCCCCTCCCGTTGTATGGCGACGGCGGAACCGGCGCTCTATTTTTCGGGGCAGTGTATCTACATAATTGAAAACAAACAACAATTTATCCGGCCCGGCGCGGGATAAGGCGCATAAATAGAGAACGTCCTCTAATACCCGGAAGCGCTTTCGGCCTTGAAAGCCGATCGTGAAAGCGGCCACTCACATCACGCCATCTCCTTCGCCAATCCGGCGCCGCCCTTGAATCGCCCCTTGAAGTAGGGAGAAGTGCGCCGGCCGGCAAAACGCAGGGCAGTAGCGGGTAACTCCCGCGCAAACTCGCCAAGCGCAGGCGGGTCGAATGCCATGGCGCGCAGAAGGCGGCCGCGTCCGCCTCGGTCGGCCAGCAGCCGGCGCCATGCCGTCGGCCGTACCAATGGGTGACGAATACTCGCACTGCCTGCGGTCAATGCGCGTACACCGGCATTCGTCGATGCCGGCACCAGACTCTCGGCAACGAAGTTCAGGCCGCACCAGACCGATGCCGTGAGTGACGCCCAGAAGCGCGGATTCGACTCGATCAGCCAGACCTTCCCCGTACCCTCCTCGACTCGCGCGTCCACATGCATGACGCCGTGATATGCGCTTGCGCCTGACAACGTGGACGCCATCGCTTCGAGGGCCGGGTTGGACAGGAAGTCGATGTGCGAGCCGCTTGCCTGCTGCACCGCGAGGGCCGACAGGCGCCCGCCGGACGACAGGAAGCTGACATCAAGATCAACGCCGCGGATGAAGCGCTGCGCAATCAACGGGCCGAAGTCATAGCTGGGGTTATCCCGAATCGAAGCCTCGAAGTCCTTCTCGCTGCTTACCACGTGCACCCCGGTGGAACCGGCCCGGTCGAGCGGCTTGACCACGAAGGGCAAACCGATGTCGGCGACGATCGCATGGAAATTCATCTCGGCCTTCGACGCAAAGAAATGCGTCTGCGGCACCGGCAAGCCCTGCCCCGCGCAGAACTGGTGGAACTGCCACTTGTTGTCGAACATGTCGAGCGTAGGCAGGTCGGGTATGGGCGTTGTCTTGACCTTCAGCGTCCCGCGCACGCGGTTGGCAAGGCGTATGGCGTCGCAGTCGGCAGGGATCAGGATCACATGCGGATTGCGCTCCGCGATGCGGTTCACCGCATCGATGAAACGGGCGTCATCGCCTCCATCGATGTCGACCGTGACCTGTCCCTTGCACAATCGCGACCAGCGCAAACGCCGCGTCGCGTGTCCGCCGACGACGATGCACTTGGCATCGGTAAAACTGCGAATCGCCAGCAATACGGCAGACACCACGCGCCGGCAATTTCCCGAAACGATGAAGTTGATCACCCGCTCTCTCCTTGGCAATGCAATGCGATGAATTACCCGCAGCATGTCCGCTTTGCCCAGGCATTTTTTGAGGCTACGCAATCGTGGCAGCGAGAGGCTTGCAAAGCAAAGACTTGCGTGCTTCGAATTTTCCCGTGCGGAAGAAAGTGCTTCAAGTGCATTGCACATGCGGACTGCACCACGATTTCGACCGGATCGCGATGCGGGGTGCGTTGAGCGCGCGCGCATCGGGTGCGCGGTTCCACGTCCCTCGCAATGAACTTTCTGCGGCCCAAGTGTCTTACATACGAATTTGACAAGCCCACTTTCCGTGACCGTATGAATCCAATTTCCGTCGATAACGTTGTTGATACATACCGTTTCTATGCTCCCTTGTATGACCGCCTGTTCGGCGCAGTCCTCGAACCGGGACGGCAGGCACTCACCGATGCCGTCAATGCGATACGGCCCACCTCGATCCTTGAAGTGGGCGTAGGAACGGGACTGACACTGGACCGTTATCCGGATAGCGCGTCCGTCGTCGGCATCGATATTTCCAAGGAGATGCTGGCCATCGCGCGGGAGCGCGCCGAAAGGCTGCCCGGGCGCAGCATCCACCTGGCGGCGATGAATGCCGAAGCCATGGACTTTCCCGACGGTTGCTTCGACTGCGTGGCAATTCCCTATGTCCTTTCCGTCACGCCCAATCCCGAACGGCTTGTCGCCGAGATCCGGCGCGTCTGCCGCAGGAACGGCACCATACTGATCCTTAACCACTTCAGCGGCAGCCGCTTTTGGTGGTTTCTCGAAAGCGCCGTGCGCCCCCTGTCCAAGCGGATCGGATTCCGTTCGGACTTCTGTTATGACGAACAGATCCTGAAATACGACTGGGAAATCCTGTCGGTGCAGAAGGTAAACTTCTTCGGACTCTCCCGCCTGGTGGCAATACGGAACAAATAAGCGGCCTCGCTCGTCGCATGCTTCATCCACCTTGGTCACACGGAGACTACTCATGAAGACAAGAGCGGCGATCGCATGGAAGGCCGGTGCCCCACTCGAGGTGCAGGAAGTCGAGCTGCAAGGCCCGCGTTCCGGGGAAGTGCTGGTGGAAATCAAGGCGACCGGCATCTGCCACACCGATGACTACACCCTGTCCGGCGCCGACCCCGAGGGCCTCTTCCCCGCCATCCTCGGGCACGAAGGCGCGGGCGTGGTGATGGAAGTCGGCCCCGGTGTCACCTCGCTGCGCGAGGGCGACCACGTCATTCCCCTGTACACGCCGGAATGCCGCCAGTGCAAATTCTGCCTGTCGCGGAAAACGAATCTCTGCCAGGCAATCCGTGCGACACAAGGCAAGGGCCTGATGCCGGACGGCACGAGCCGGTTTTCGATACGCGGCCAGACGCTGTTCCATTACATGGGCACATCGACCTTCGCCAACCACACGGTGGTGCCGGAAATCGCTCTGGCGAAAATCCGCAGCGACGCGCCCTTCGACAAGGTGTGCTACATCGGCTGCGGCGTGACGACGGGCGTCGGTGCCGTCCTGTTCACGGCAAAAGTGGAAGCCGGCGCGAACGTCGTCGTGTTCGGCCTGGGCGGCATCGGCCTGAACGTGATCCAGGGGGCGCGCATGGTGGGTGCGGACAAGATCATCGGCATCGACCTCAATCCCGCACGCGAAGAGATCGCGCGCAAGTTCGGCATGACGCACTTCATCAACCCGACGCAGTCGGCCAACGTGGTGGACGACATCATCCAGCTGACGGACGGCGGGGCGGATTTCAGTTTCGAGTGCATCGGCAATACCGCCACGATGCGCCAGGCGCTCGAGTGCTGCCACAAGGGCTGGGGCCAGTCGGTGATCATCGGCGTTGCCGCCTCCGGCCAGGAAATCAGCACCCGCCCGTTCCAGCTCGTTACCGGCCGCGTATGGAAAGGCACGGCTTTCGGCGGCGCACGCGGCCGTACCGATGTGCCGAAGATCGTCGACTGGTACATGGAGGGCAAGATCAATATCGACGACCTGATCACGCACCGCCTGCCGCTCGAACGGATCAATGAAGGATTCGACCTGATGAAGCGCGGCGAGTCGATCCGGACGGTAATCATCTACTGACGAATAGTACCCCCCGCCCCGCCATCATCCTCGAGGAGCACGCCATGCTGGAGATCGTAAGCGAACATTCCTGCTTCGGCGGCATCCAGGCGTTCTACCGGCATGATTCCGAGGTGATCGGACTGCCGATGCGATTCGCCGTCTACCATCCGTATGCGGAACGGAAGCGTCTCGTGCCCGTGCTGTTCTTCCTCGCCGGCCTGACCTGCAACGAGGAGACGTTCGTGACCAAGGCGGGCGCCCAGCGCTGGGCATCGCAGCACGGCATCATGCTGGTCGCCCCCGATACCAGCCCGCGCGACACGGGCATCGCCGATGCGGACAAGGACTGGGAGATTGGCACGGCAGCGAGCTTCTATCTCGACGCGACACAGCCTCCGTGGGACAGGCATTTCCGGATGGAGTCGTATATCGTGAACGAGTTGCTGAGCCTGGTCCTGAATGAGTTCAATGCCGACGAAAATCGCGTCGGCATCTGCGGCCACTCGATGGGCGGGCACGGAGCGCTGGTCCTGGCCCTGCGCCATCCAGACCGCTTCCGCTCGGTGTCGGCGCTGGCGCCGGTATGCGCGCCGATGAAATGCCCCTGGGGACAGAAGGCATTCTCAAACTATCTCGGCGACAACCGGGAACAATGGGCTGCATACGACGCGAGCGAACTGATGCGCGGCCGCCGCGCGCCTTTCGAGCACGGCATCCTGATCGACCAGGGACTGGCCGACAAATTCCTTTCGTCGCAGTTGCTGCCGCAGGAATTCGAACAAGCCTGCATCCAGGCCGGGCAATCGCTTACCTTGCGCCTGCACGAGCGCTACGACCACAGCTACTACTTCGTCGCCACCTTCATCGCGGATCACGTCGCATTCCACCACCGCATACTGAGCGGCCACGCCACGTCCCACGCTTATGCCTGATATCCAGTAGGATATGTGCAGGCGAGTATCCGCATCGCCTGAATCAACAGGCACGTACGAAAGGCGTTGCCGGCCTGTTGCGCGGCTACGCATGTTTTTGCAGTGCATAAAAACACAGGAGACATAGCATGACGCATCCCCGTTTCACACGGCGCGATTTCCTGAAGTCCGCCGCTGCCGCAACAGCCACCATCGCCGTTCCCGCCATTGCCCAGTCCTATCCCTCCCGCCCGGTGCGGCTGATCTGCCCATGGCCGGCCGGCGGATCGACCGATGTGGTCATGCGCGTCCTCGCCGAAAGCGCAAGCAAGATCCTCGGCGGCAGCGTGGTGATCGAAAACAAGCCTGGCGCAGGCGGCATCCTGGGGGCCGTGGAAATGGTCAGTGCCAAGCCGGACGGTTATACGCTGACGCAGGTCCCGCTCGGCATCTTCCGCATTCCGCACATGCAGAAGGTGGCCTTCGATCCGATGAAGGATCTGACCTATATCGCCTGCCTGACCGGCTACACCTTCGGCATCGTGGTGCGGTCCGATTCGCCAATCAAGAGCATCAAGGACCTGGTGGATTTCGCCAAGGCGAACCCCGAGCAGTTCTCCTACGGCTCCACCGGTACCGGCACCACACCGCACCTGGTGGTGGAGCAGTTCGCGCGGCGCGCCGGCATCAAGCTGATGCACGTGCCGTTCAAGGGCAATGCGGACGGCATGCAGGCGCTGCTCGGCGGCCATGTCATGGCGCACAGCGATGCGACCGGCTGGGCCTCGGCAGTGGAGGCGGGACGCGCGCGGCTGCTGGCAACCTACGGCAGCAAGCGCACCAAGCGCTGGCCCAACGTGCCGACGCTGCTGGAACTGGGCTACCAGACCGTTTCCGACTCGCCCTTCGGCATTGGCGGGCCGCGGGGCATGGAACCGGCGCTGGTGACGCGCCTGCAGGACACTTTCCGCAAGACGCTGGATGATCCTACCGTGGTCGCGACGCTGGACAAGCTCGACCAGCCGGTGATCTACATGGATAGCGCGGCCTATACCAAGTTTGCACAGGCCACCTTCAAGGACGAGAAGGAGACCATCGAAAGCCTGGGTTTGGCCAAGACCAGCTGACAGAGGCTCGCACGGCAGGGCGCGGCTGCCCTGCCGCGCAGAACGGGCTGTGCACAATCATCAGTGGCGCGGTCTGGAACTACGAGGATGACCTGAAACGCCTCGAGCGGGCGCCGGAAAGGCGGGCCGCCGCCAGCCAAGCCGGCAGCGATCCCTTTACTTCAATATAGCTTCGGTTACAGCAGGGTCTTTGCAAGCGCTTCGAGCTGGGCCGTGTACAGCTTCTCGTCGAGCTGCTTGCGCGCGACACCGCTTTCGAATGCCGCGGCAGCGATCTTCGGCGTCACACCGGTCAGCAGGCGCTTGTCGAGCAGGGTCGGCACGATGTAGCTCTTGCCGAACTGGTCGTCGCTGCGTGCCATTGCGGCCAGGGCGACCACACAGGCGCGCTTCATCGCCTGGTTGATCGTAGTGGACGCACTGTCCAGCGCCGCGCGGAACAGGTAGGGGAAGCACAGCGCGTTGTTGATCTGGTTCGGGTAGTCGGAACGGCCGGTCGCGATGATGGCATCCGGGGCGACTTCGCGCACCAGTTCGGGACGCAGCTCCGGCTCGGGATTGGCCAGCGCGAACACGATCGGCTGCGCCGCCATCTTGCGTACGTCCTCCTGCTTGAGCAGTCCCGGGCCCGACAGGCCGAGGAACACGTCGGCCATGTAGATCACTTCGGACAGGGTCTTCGCACTCGTGTTCTGCGCCCATGCGCGCTTCTCTTCGGTCAGCTCGCGGTCCGTGGTGAGCACGCCCTTGCTGTCGCACACATACACGTTCTCGCGGCGCACGCCGAGGTCGACCAGCATGTCCAGGCAGGCGATCGCCGCTGCGCCGGCGCCGGAACACACGACCTTTGCCAGGGAAATGTCGCGTCCGGTCAGTTGCAGCGCATTGAGAAAGCCTGCGCCGACGACGATGGCGGTGCCGTGCTGGTCGTCATGAAACACCGGAATCGACAGGCGGTCGCGCAGTCTGCGCTCGACCGCGAAGCACTCGGGCGCCTTGATGTCTTCGAGATTGATGCCGCCGAAGGTCGGATGCAGCGCCGCGATGATTTCGACCAGCTTGTCCGGGTCGGTCTCGTCGATCTCGATGTCGAAGGCATCGATGCCCGCAAACTTCTTGAACAGCACCGCCTTGCCTTCCATGACCGGCTTGCCCGCCAGCGCACCGATGTCTCCCAGGCCGAGCACCGCGGTACCGTTGGTGATCACGCCGACCAGGTTGCCCTTGGCGGTGTATTCGTAGGCCTTGGCCGGATCCTTGTTGATTTCAACGCAGGGGACGGCGACGCCCGGCGAGTACGCAAGCGACAGGTCGGTCTGGCTGGCGACCGGCTTGGTGACCTGGATGGCGATCTTGCCGCGCTGACCGGCGGCGTGGTATTCGAGTGCTTGTTGTTCCAGCGTGGTCATGGTGGTGCTTTCCGTAATAGTTGAATTCGAATCCTTGCGGGAGTCCGTTCGAAAAAAAGCGCAAATGCGGCAGCCGCGCCCTATGGGTACGCGTTGTTTTTCGAACGGACTCTGGCGGGACAAGCACAGGCGCACACACGGCCATGGAAGCCGCAGGCGGAAGCCTTCTTGTCGAGATTCGACGCCTCCAGGCGCCGATACAGCAAGGAACTGTCCGGCTTCCGGACACAGCACAGGGATCTCTCGTGCAAACGTTCTTGCCGTCGTGTGCGGTGCGCTCAAGGCTGCTTAAGCCTTTGACGCTCCGAGGGGAGGTACATGTCGCGGCTACGCTTGCGACACCTTCCGGTTTCTCCCGCCGATAGGGGAGAAGGAGCAAACACGTTGCCCCGCAACCGGCGTTTTGGCTGCCTGTTGCAGGGAGCCGATAGACTAGCACAATCCGACGCTGCCGGGAGGAGGAATGCGGACACTACGTATTTGCGGATGTCCGACATGCGACGAAGAATTGCCAGGCTGCGGTCAAGCGCGGCCCGCAGCCTGGCAACCGGTGCAGCAGCGTCCTAGCGGAAGGCTTCCGCCAGTGTCATGACGCGCGGATTGATCGTGATATTGAAGCCGGCCATGACCTCGTTCAACTTCTGGAGGTTGGCCTCCTTTTCGGCTGCGGTCCAGCCTTCAAAGATATCGGTCCCGGCCTTCTGGAAATGGAGGTCGACGATCTTCTTGCCGTCGTGATGCGTATAAGGCTTGGAGAACACCTGCTTGAAGCCCATGCCTTCCACGGCCTCGATAAAACTGGACGGCAAATCGACCGCATCGACCGCCACATAGACCATGAACGTCTTGCCGGGCGGCTTCGCCGCAACATCCACTGCGAACACACCCGGTGCGATGGGCGCAGACGTACTCTTCAGAAATAACATGAATTCCTCTTCCACTCTCGTTGTGGCGGACCTGTGCTGGCCGGACCGTCTTTTTCTGTTTATCTGTAGAAATATGCCATAAATATGGCATGGCTCAAACTGTTGTATGCACACTAATATTTCTACAAAGAAATGAAAGCCGGCGTGATATTCCGGCAACGAGCACAACAAGAAAGGGCACCCCATGTTCGTCGGCCATTACTCAGCAGCCTTCCTCGCCAAGCGCGTCGCACCGTCGGTTCCCCTCCCCGTATTTTTCGTGACCTGCCAGCTGATCGATCTGTTCTGGGGCGGATTCGTCCTTCTCGGCGTCGAGAAAATGCGGGTAATCCCGGACTTCACGCGCTCCAACGGCTTGGACCTGTACTTCATGCCGTACACGCACAGCCTGTCGTCAGCGCTGCTGTGGTCGGTGGGTACGGCGGCGCTGTTCTGGCTGTGCATGCCGAAGCTTGCGCAACGCGCGCGCTGTGCGGTTGCGATCGGGTTAACGGTGCTGGCGCACTGGATGCTTGACCTGCTGGTGCATATTCCCGACCTGCCGCTGTGGTTCGACAGCTTCAAGGTGGGATTCGGCTGGTGGAATTACAGAACCTTTGCGCTGCTGCTGGAGCTCGTCCTGTTGTGGGCAAGCGTACTGTTGTGCCTGAAGACCGCCGGCGAGAACCGCCGGCGCTACCTGCTCCTGGCCGTGGGGATGAGCGGCCTGCAGCTGTACAGCCTGTACAAGCAGCCCGCGGAACCGGCGGCGGTGGCGATGCAGCTGCTCGGCGCCTATCTCACGCTGACCGCGATCGCCTGGTGGGCCGGCAAGGATCGCGCCGCGCCGGCGGCACAAGCAGCGGCCTGATCAACGCGGAAACGGCGACAGCGGCGTGACCGTCGTTTCCTTCTGCGGCGGCGTGCGCGCCACATTCATGATCATCGAAACCGTGGTGAAGTAACCGATCAGGCCGACCAGGTCGATCACGCCGCGCTCGCCGAACTTTTCCACTGCCAGGCGGTAGGTTTCGTCCGACACGCCATGGGTACGTGCCAGTTCATCGCACAGGTCGTAGGCGATTTCCTCGTCTTCGGCCATGCCTTTCGGACGCCGTCCTTCTGCCAGCGCGTCGAGGACGTCCTGCTTCATGCCGGCCTTGAGCGCCAGCGGGTAATGCATGCACCATTCGAACTGCTGCGTCCACTGGCGCGACACGATCAGCATCACCCATTCATTGATGCGCGTTTCCAGCGCGCTCTGGAAACGGATGTATTCGCCCACCTTCTGCAGCCGGTTCATCAGCTCAGGGCTGCGCATCAGCGGGATGAAGGGGCCGAACACTGCGCCGCGAGGGCCGTTGATGAGTTCCTGTGCGGCTGCTTTCTGCGCATCGTCCATCGCGTCCATCGACAGCGCCGGCATGCGTTCCGGGCCGGGCATGCAGTTGAGGGCGGTGAGATTCCTGGTGTCATTGCTCATGTCGCGTCCTTTCTTTTGAATCAGTTTTCCTGTGCCTTATCCCGTCCGAGAAGCAACGCGCAGCCGGCCAGCAGCACGGCGGCCACCACCAATGCCGTCGAGAAGCTGTCGTTGCCGCCCCCGGCAGAAACCGTCAGGGGACCGATGATCTGCCCGGCGGCGAATGCCGAGGTCATCGCAGCGATCAGCATCGTGCCGTTGCGCCCCGCGACGCGCTTGCCTTCCTGCAGCGCGGCAAGGGTAATGACCATGAACGTGCCGCCGACGCCCAACGCAGCGATGAACACCGACAGCAATCCGGGATGGAGCACCGGCAGCACGACGCCTGCCGCCATCACGAACTGGCTGAGCATCCACACGCGCCGATTGCCCATGCGCTTGACGAGAAACGCCACCGCCAGCGTCGACAGCGCCGCCGCCAGGCCGAAGACCGGCCACGACCAGCCGAACAAGGATGAACCCTGCAACGCGTTGCGCGCCATGACTGGCAGGAAGGTCGCGGGAATGATGTAGCCGAAGCCGAATACACCGTAGCACAGCACGAGGCGCAGGGCGTCCGCGTCCCAGCGCAGCTTCGCCTGCGGCCCGGCCGCAGCCGCATGATCCTGCGCAGCCGGACGGCGGAAAAATCGCCAGATGAGCGCGGCGACGGCGAACGAGACGATGCCCATGGCCTCCCACGCCTGGGACGATACCGCGTCCATCCCGATCAGGGCCAGGCACATCAGTCCGGCGCTCGCGATCCCGGTGCCGACGCCGGCGAACACAACGCTGTTGAGGAAGGGCCGCTGGTAGCCGGCGAGCGCCTCCATGCACCATGCCGACACGGAAATCAGCACCCACGCGCTGGCCATGCCCGCAACCAGGCGCAGCGCCGCCCACGCCGCGAATGGCAGCGGCCATGCCATTGCCAGCGTGACTGCGGCAATCACCAGCAGGCCGGCGCGGATCGCGCGTTCCGGCCGGATTCGCACCACCATGGCGCTGAGCGCGCCGAGCAGGTAACCGAGATAGTTGGCCGACGCGAGCACGCCACCGGAGGAAATCGACAGGCCGGCGTCCTGCAGCATCATGGGCAGGATGGGCGTAAAGGCGAAGCGGCCGATGCCCATCGCCACCGCGAGTGCAGCCAGTCCGGCGAGCGCCTTGGCCGCCGGTCCGGCAGCGGTCTTGCCAGCGGGTTCGTGTGCGCGGAGGGAAGAATGTTGTTCAAGCATGACCGCAGTCTAGCTTGACCAGATCATTCTGAAAAATGAATAATGGAGATAGGAGGTTCTCAAAATGAGAAACATCGACCTGGACTCGCTCCACATCTTCAAGGCAGTGGTCGACTACGGCGGCATCACCAAGGCGGCCAGCCAGCTTAATCGCGTGCAATCCAACATCACCACCCGGGTCAAGAACCTGGAAGACCGGCTGGGGGTAAAGCTGTTCCAGCGCCAGGGCGGCAAGCTGGTGCTGTCGCCGGAAGGCACGCAATTGCTGTCCTACGCCGAGCGATTGCTGCGCCTGGCGTCGGAAGCCGAAGCATCATTGCGCCAGGGATCGCCGCGCGGCACCTTGCGCATCGGCACCATGGAGAGCACCGCTGCGGCGCGCCTGCCTCCCCTGCTGTCGCGCTATCACCAGCACTATCCCGACGTGCAGATCGAACTCCTGACCGGCACCACCGGCGCATTGATCGGCAAGGTCAACCGCTTCGAAGTGGAAGCTGCATTCGTGGCCGAACCCTTCACGGCAACCGACCTGGAGATGCAGGAAGCCTTCCGCGAGGAACTGGTGCTCATCACGCCGAAGAATTCCCCGCCCGTCAAATCGCCGAAGGATCTGCACAAGCACACCCTGATCGCTTTCACCACCGGATGCTCCTACCGCCGCATTCTCGAGGACTGGCTCGGCATGTCCTCGGTGGTGCCGGACCGCGTGCTCGAGCTCGGCTCCTACCACGCGATCGTCGCCTGCGTCAGCGCCGGATCAGGTATCGCGATCGTACCCCGGTCGGTGCTTGCCGTGGTGCATGCAGAAAACGAAGTCACGGCATTTCCCCTGCCCGAACGTGTATCGCGCGCGAAGACCTATCTCGTGTGGCGCAGCGGACACCACTCGGTTGCGCTCGATGCACTGCGGAAGGAATTACAAAAACAGGAGCGTTGAGCATACGCTGACCGCTATTTCAAGGCATTTTTTGCCTTCCCCTGCGTAGTTCTTACCTGCCGATGCAATCCGGCCGGAACGCCGCCCTTGCCACCTCCCTCTCTTGCAGCAGCATGCACGGCTGGCATAAACGCTGCATTCCTGTCTGCGATGCGTGTCTCAGTCGCATGCGCAGGCGACGTCACGTCGACGAAAACAAGACAGGAGACATCACCATGAAACCTACCCGAATCTTCAGCTGCTGGCTTCCTGTCCTCGGAGCGCTGTTCCTCGCAGCATGCAGCGGAGGCGGCGGAGACAGCGGCGCGAGCACGCCGGGCAACAATCTTTCGCAACCGGCCACGCAGGCTTCCATATCGGAACTGGCCAATACATTCGCCGCCACGCTGACCGGCGCGCAGGAAGTGCCGCAACGGCCGAGCGGCGCGACGGGTTCCGGCACTGTCGTCATCGATCCTGCCACGCGGCAAATGTCGGCGACACTCACGACCACCGCGATCGCCGGAACCGAAGCAAATATCCATCAGGGCGCTCCAGGCCTGAACGGGCCGGTCATCTTTCCGCTGACCGAGACCACGCGCGGCAGCGGCGTCTGGACCACGCGCTCGACGCTCTCCGAGGCGCAGTTCAATGCCTTCCGGGCAGGCGACTTCTACTTCAATGTTCGCAGCCTCAATTTCGCGGATGGCGAGATCCGCGGACAGATCCTGTCGCAGCAGCCTGGCACGGTCACGACCGGTGTGAACAACAATGTCAACGTGATCACGCGTCCGGGAACCGGGCAAACCAGTACCGGTACCGGCCTCAATCCCTTCGTCGCCTCGACGGCTACTTTCCTGGCGGCCTTGCGCGGTTCGCAGGAAGCGCCGCCAACGGCCAGCATCGCGCAAGGATCGGCAACGATGCTGGTCAATCCTGCCAACAGGCTATTCACCTCGGCCATCACGACGACGGGGATTTCAGGCGAGGCCGCGCACATTCATGAAGGCCCGCCGGGGGTCAACGGCCCGAGCATCATCCCACTGTCAGAGTCGGTAACAGGAAGCGGGATATGGACAGTGACCGCAGTGCTGACCGAAGCGCAGTTCAATTCGCTACAGGCGGGGAACTTGTACTTCGATGTCCACAGCAGGGCGTTTCCCGCGGGGGAAATCCGCGGGCAGATCCTGCCGCAAACGATTTCACTTGAAACGATCACCGGCGCGACGGGCGGAGCGAATGCCACCGGGACGACTGGAACTGGTACGACTGGAACTGGTACGACGGGAATCGGTGCGACGGGAATCGGTACGACAACAACCGGTACCGGGATAACAGGGACTGGTACGACAGGCACGGGCACGACGGGAACAACGACGACGGGCACAGGAATGACCGGAACCGGCGCGACCGGTACGGGATTGACCGGAACCGGTACCACAGGTACCGGCTCCACTACACCGGCGGGCAACGACAGGCCGGTGGGCCTGCTTTTCTGACCTGACTCGCGAGCCTCGCGCGGTTACTTCTTCGGCGTCATGCCGCCGGCGGGTGGCACGTTGCCGCAGTCCGCCGACAGCCATTTGCCGCTGTTCTCATGACGCTGGTTGACCGGCTGGCCGTGCATGGTGCCCTTGAAGTCGTAGGTCGAGCTGAACGCCGTATCGCCGCTGAACGTACCCTTGACCTTGCCCTCGCCCTTCATCTGTGCACTGTTGCACACAATATCGGCGCTGTAGCTGCCGCCGCCCTGCTGCATGTTCTTCGTCTGGCAGCCCATCTCGTTCTTTTCCATGCCGGGCGGCGCATTGTTCTCCGCCATCTGCTTCGTGATGCAGACCTTGGTGATCATCGCACCATTCTGCATCTGGGGGATATTCACGCCCATCTTCCGCATCTGCTCCATTTGCTCCGGGGGAATCTTCGGCATGTTCTTCATGGCATCGGATTTCATCGTCATTTCCCACAGCCCTGGTTTCATCTGTGTGGCTGCGAAGGTAGTGGCGGACAGCATCGAAAGCAGCA
The DNA here is from genome assembly GCA_966212545.1 of uncultured Noviherbaspirillum sp. Classification (GTDB taxonomy): domain Bacteria; phylum Pseudomonadota; class Gammaproteobacteria; order Burkholderiales; family Burkholderiaceae_D; genus Noviherbaspirillum. Next base: position 35,532 of record CBIHRW010000017.1, on the reverse strand, counting down.
GCGGAACGGCGAATTTGCGCATGTGGTCTCCTGGTGCAAATGCGGTTGAGAAAGATGTGGCGAACCAAGGCATTCTAGCAAAGCGCCGTGACGCGACGAGTCTTGTTGCCGCGCAGATTGCCGTCCGATACTTGTGGTAGCCTTGCGCCAACGAATTACACAGCGTCGCCATGTACACTAAATTCTTCCGTCTGGCACATGCCCCGTTTTCGATCTCGCCCGACCCGCGTTACCTGTTCATGAGCGAGCGTCATCGCGAAGCATTGGCGCACCTGCTGTACGGCGTGGACGCAGGCGGCGGCGTGGTGCTGCTGACGGGGGATATCGGCACGGGCAAGACCACGATCTGCCGCTGCTTCCTGGAGCAGGTGCCGGCCAATTGCAATGTCGCCTACATCTTCAACCCGAAGCTGACGGTCATCGAACTGCTGCAGGCGATCTGCGAGGAATTCCATGTCCCGCTCGACAAGCCGCATGCAGGCGTGAAGGATCACATCGATGTCCTCAACCGCTTCCTGCTCGCCTCGCACGCGGACGGCCGCAACAATGTGCTGGTGATCGACGAGGCGCAGAATCTCTCGGCGGACGTGCTGGAACAGCTGCGCCTGCTGACCAATCTCGAAACCAGCGAACGCAAGCTGCTGCAGATCATCCTGATCGGCCAGCCGGAACTGCGCACGATCCTCGCGCGGCCCGACCTCGAGCAGCTGGCACAGCGAGTCATCGCGCATTACCACCTGACAGCGCTGTCCGAGGACGAAACGGCCAGCTACATCCAGCACCGCATGGCCACTGCCGGACTGACGACCGCGTCGCCCTTCCAGCAGCCGCTGATGAAGCAAATCCACCGATTGAGCGCAGGTGTGCCGCGCCGGATCAATCTGCTGTGCGACCGCGCCCTGCTTGGCGCATACGCGAAAGGCTCGCATGAAGTCGACCGCGGGACCGTCGAGGAAGCGGCCAACGAACTTTTCATCCACCAGCGCGCCGAGAACGGTAAGGAAGCGCGCCGCTGGCCGGCCGTCACGGCGCTGGTTGCCGGCCTCGCGATCATTGCCGCCGCCTGGCTGGTCAATAGCGAAACCTTGCTGCGCGCCGCCCCCGTAAAGCCGCCAAGTGTGGCGGAAGAGCCTGGCGCGGAGTCATCTGCGGTTACGAGCGCACTGCGGAACATCCTGCCCGATGACAGTCCGCCGCCGGAAGCACAACAACAGCAGCCGAATGGGGTCCCCGCCGCGACGCAGGCCATCTTCTCAGTGAAAAACGGCAGCACGCGCACGGGACTCCGCAATGAAGCGGAAGCGATTGCCCAGCTGGGGCCGTACTGGCGCCTCGATCTTGCCGGCGACGATCCCTGCGGCGCGGCGCGCGCAAAGAATGTGCACTGCCACAAGAGCAATGGCGGCATTTCGGAACTGCGGCAACTGGACCGGCCGGCGATGCTGAAACTCTACGACCAGGCCAACCGCCCCTTCTATGCAATGCTCGCCGGCCTGACCGACAACACGGCGAGCCTGCAGGTCGGCGAGGCCCGGCAGGACGTCAACCTGCTGACGCTTGCCCGTTTTTTCCGCAGCGAATTCATCACCTTGTGGCGCGCGCCCGCGGGATTCGACAACTCCGTGGAAATGGGCGACCGGGGCCCGGCGGTCGACTGGTTTGCCGCGGAACTAGCCAAGCTTCACGGCGCGGCGCCGCCGGCACCCGACCAGCCCTTTACGCAAAAGACGCTGAAACAGGTCCGTCTCTTCCAGCAGGCGCACGGCCTGTTCGTGGATGGCGTCATCGGGCCGGTGACCGCGATGCACATCAACCGCTCCGCGGGCCTGGATGAACCGCGTCTGGGCGTCCAGACGACGTCGGCACTGCGGGCGACGGAGTAAAGCATGTCCTACATTCTCGAAGCGCTCAAGAAGGCAGAAGCAGAACGCCGCGGCGGCATGTCGCATACAGCGCCGCTGCTGCCGCCGATCGCTGCCGCCTCAGGTCAACGGCCGGCATGGCGGCGTCCTCTTCCCTGGGCTGCCTTTGCAACATTGGCGGTCACGCTTGCATGCGCAAGCTGGTTTGCCCTGATCCGGAATGATGCGCCGGCGCCGCGCGCCATATCGGCATCGCCTGCTCCGGCAATCGCCGAAGCCCGCCCGCCTGCTGCGCCCACTGCACCGGTAATGCAGCCCGTTGCACCGAGCGAGAAACCTGCCGCCCCCGAGTTCGCGGAGGACGTACCCGAAAAGCCGAAACCGAAGACGACTTCCAAAAAGCCTGTCGAACGAAAGCGGGCTGAACCTCGCGAAGAGCCGAAGGCAGCGAAAGCGCCTGCGTCCGATGCGCCGGTCGGGACGCTGCACGACTTGCCGCCGCAGGTGCAGGGTGAAATCCCGGCCTTATCCATTGGCGGCTACATCTACTCAGGCAACAAGGCCGACCGGTCGGTCCTCATCAACAAGCGGCTGCTGCGTGAGGGCGACGAAGTCGCCCCCGGATTGGTGCTGGAGAAGATGACGCCAAGCGGCATGGTGTTCAACTACAAGGGCTACCGCTACCGCAGCGGCTACTAGCCCGTCACTGTCCGGATCCGCAACCGCGCGGGCAAGAATGCCAGCACATTGCCCGCCAATACGCAGGCAAGCCCGGCGAATGCCAACACGCTCCAGCGGTAGCCTTCAAACACGGTAGAGATGGTCAGCGCCACGACCGGGAACAGCACCGTGCAGTAGGCTGCCTTATCCGGTCCGAGCCGGCCGACCAGCAGCAGGTAGGCGGTGAAGCCGACGACCGATCCCGGGATCGCCAGATACAGGAGCGAACCCACGTAGCGCGTCGTCGGTTCGATGTCGAACGGCAGGCCGAGCACCACGCCGATGAGCGTCAGCACCCCCGCACCGATGAACATCGCCCAGGTGTTTGTCAGCCATGGCGTCAGGCCAAGCGACTGCATGCGGCTGGACAGCAGGTTGCCGGTCGAGAAGCACAAGGTACCGAGCAGCGCAAGGCCGAGGCCGCCCAGCATGCCGCCGTCGCTCCAGTGGCCGCTCATTTGCGGCAGGAACAGCATCGCGATGCCCGCCAATCCGAGTACGGCCCCAAGGATCACCTGCGGCTGCATGGTCCTGCCAAGGAACAGCCGCCCGTTCACCGAGTTCCACAGCGGCGCGGTCGAAAACACGACCGCTACCAGGCCGCTGGGCACCCATTGGCTCGCGTAATAAAAGCAGAGGAAATTGCAGCAGAAGAGCGCCAATCCTTGCGCGAACAGGTAAGGCCACGCCTGCTTCGGCGGCCGGACGGGTTTGCGCGTGGCGACGAGGATCAACAGGAGGACGGCGGCCGCGATCCAGAAGCGGTAGGCGATCGAGACCGGCGCCGGCACGACACCGAGCTGCCATTTGATCGCGATCCAGGTCGATCCCCAGATGAGGACGGTCAGGGTGTACAGGAAAGTGTTCATGGCATGCCGCTGCAGTTAGGATGGATGCAGCATGCCGTAGCGGGAGGGGAACGACTTGTCCCGGATTGCGGTATTGCGGCGGCTACGGGCAAAACTTGTCGAATCTTGCGCTTTTCTTGCCCGGCGACCGGCGCCGCACGCGCCATGGCGCGAGAAATGATAAAGTGAAACCCCGAACCGCCGATCAAAAAACCAGATGCCACGCCAGTCACGTTCCTTCGTGCCGGAAACGCCGCCGACGCGCATCACGCACGCGGTGTTCAACACCCTGCGCGGCACCAACGCCGAGCTGGAGCGTTTCGCATGGCTGGGCGATGAGCTGGCGGTAGCGATCTGGCATCGCGAGACCGACGAGGAGGAAACCGCCTACGTCCGTCCCGGCCACCATACCCTCTCCTATTACCTCGGCGGCGGCTACCGGACCGAACGCAATGAACTCCCTGGCATGTACGGCAGCCCCGGCCGGCTGTGCACGCTGCCGGACGACCATGAATCGCGCTGGTTCGTGCGCGACAAGCTGCGTTTCCTGCATGTGTATTTCCTGCCGGAGCACTTCACGCGCCGTGCGATCGTCGAACTTGATCGCGAACCGCGTGAACTGACGCTCGCCGACCGTACCTACTTCGAGCATGCGCAAATCGCGCAACTGTGCAATAACCTTTCGTCTATGCCGTGGAATGACGCTGACGATCTGCTGCGCGCGAACGAGACAGCACATGAGGCCCTGAGCCAGTTGTTGCGCTCGCAGGCCGCGCCCCGGCGCAACCTGGCAATGAAGGGCGGCGTTGCACCGATCGTCAGGCGCCGCCTTGCCGATTACATCATCGCGAACCTCGACCGCAATATCACAATCGGCATGCTTGCCGATGTCGCGGGTTTGTCGGAGTACCACCTCGCGCGCATGTTCCGTCTATCGTTCGGCAAGCCGCCGCATGCATGGATCACAGAGCGGCGCCTCGATCATGCAAGGCAGCTGCTGAAATCAACCGGCCTGCCCTTGCAGCAGATTGCGGACGCGAGCGGCTACGCCGACCTCAGTCACTTCAGCCACCGATTCAGCACCGCCGTCGGCGTATCGCCGCGCCAGTACCGGCAGATCGTTGGACATTGAACCTCCTTTCTAAAGTCCGGACCATACCGTAACCGGTCAATCACATCCCTGAATCAAACCGCGTGCGCCGGTGCCGTGAAAACATGCCGGTGCTCGGTACGCTGTTCTGCAGCGAGCGCGGTAGCGGCGTCCTCGATCGCACGCATCACTTCTTCCGGAGCGAGGTGATGCACCATGTGGCCGGCACCGCGCGTGACGTGGTAGCTGCTGTGCGGCAGTTCATTATGGAGGTGTTCCGAATGGACGTGCGGGTCCACATGCTTGTCACTGTCACCGGTCATGATCACGACCGGCATCGTCAGTTCATGGTAGCGACGCCGCATGGTGTAGGCCGCGGGGATCATCAGTGCCGTTTCCGCGGCAGAAGCGCGCAGCTGCGAAGGGCGCAGGGTCATCCAGACGGGGAAACGGGCATCAAACTTGGGCGGCACCTCGGCCGGAGCGAAGAGGCGCTTCTTCATCATTGGCCAGATCAGCCGGCCGATCAGGGGCGACACGGTATAACGCATCAGGTCACCGATGATCGGCACGGCGGGCGGCGACAGCAAGGGTACATCCACGCGCGGCGTCGGGTAGTAGTAGCCGGAAAGCAGGACCAGGCTTCTCACGTCATCGGGAAATTCGAGGCCGAGCGCAACCGCGACCAGCGCGCCCCAGGAGTGGCCGACCACGATGGGCTTTTCGACACCGATCTGCTGCAGCGCGCGGTGCAGAAGACGGGCCTGCGCGTAAGGGGTCCAGATGGTTGTGCGCGGCCGGTCGCTATAGCCGTAGCCCAGACGGTCGAAGGTGATGACGCGGTAATTCTTTGCCGCGAGGTCGATCACGCCGCTGATGTCGAAATCCTGGATCATACTGCCGTTGCCGTGCAACAGCACCACAGGCTGGCCGGAGCCGCGTTCGACGTAGTGCAGGCGGATGCCATCGACTTCGACGAATTTGCCCATCGGCGGATTGTCCTGTTCTGCCTCGCGCGTACGCTGGCGGACGAACAGTGCGGCAGCCGCAAGGGCGATGCCGGTCGCAAGCAAGGCAGTATTGCGGCGCGGAGCCGCGCGGGTGCGCGCAACCGATTGCCTTGCGTAATGGCCGATGTCTGCTTCGGTCGTTGTGCTCATTTCTTCTTGCTCCGGAAGTTGGATGGAGTTGTTGGAAGCACAAGCTCCTCGCGAAGTTCAATATTGTTCGCTCTCGATGCACGAACTCCTGTTTGACATTTACTTGTATATGCATATATATTGATTTCATCATCCCTGCTTCAGACCATCGTGAAACCCCTCAAGTTGCCCTGTTACTGTGGATCCATACGCCAGGCCTCGCGCGTCGTCACACAGTTGTATGACAAGGCGCTCAAGCCATCCGGCGTGAAGATCACGCAATTCAGCATCCTGCGGCTGCTGTCGCACTATCCAGGCCTCACCACGGGCGAGATGGCGGATGCGCTCGTCATGGACAGCACCACGCTCACCCGTACGCTGAAGATCATCCAGGACAGCGAATGGATCGAAGCGACGCCCGGCGAGGACAGGCGCGAGCGGCACTGGCACCTGACCGATGCCGGACGGGAGCGGCTGCAGGAAGCAGTGCCCCTTTGGAAGAACGCTCAGAAAGATTTCGCACAGATGATGCACGACGTCGACCTCGACGGCCTCACGAAGTCCGTATTTCAGCTGGTGCAAAAATCGATTGAAATGAGTGCGTGATCTTTTGCCTCCTTGCACGCATTCCCATACCGAGTCTCTTGGCCCGCTTGATCCAAGCGGGCGTTTCCCAGGCCGGGCTACCCGCCCGGCCTTTTTTAAAGGACATACCATGCAACAGATACTGGACGCCGATTCATTCAACCAGAAAGGCGTCGGCTACCTGCCGGAACTGCTCGGGATCAAGGTCAACAGCGTCGACAAGACTGCGCTGCAGTCGGAACTGGCCGTGCAAAAGCACCATCTCGCTCCCAACGGCTACCTGCACGCGGGCACGATTGTCACGCTTGCCGATACTTCCTGCGGCTATGCATGCATTGCCAACTTGCCCGAAGGCGCGGTCAATTTCACCACGATTGAACTCAAGAGCAACTTCCTTGGCACCGCGCGCGAAGGCGTGATCGAGTGCGAGGCGAAGGCAGTGCACGCCGGGCGCAATACGCAGGTCTGGGATGCACTGGTCAAGCATCGCGATACGGGCAAGCTGATCGCGACCTTCCGCTGCACACAGATGATCCTCTATCCGAAGCCTTAGTATTTCCAGCCACTGCTCGTACAATGGCAGAACAACCGTCCATTGCGAGCACCATGAACGACATCCCCATCAGCCCCGGCGTCTACGAGCACTACAAAGGCAAGAAATATTTCGTCCTTGGCCTGTCCCGCAACACCGAGACCAACGAAGTGTGCGTCGTCTACCGGCCGTTGTATGAAACCGACTGGCCGCAACTGGTGCACCGGAACGCGGCGATGTTTTTCGAGTCTGTCGACGTAGATGGCCGGCAGGTACCGCGCTTTCGCCAAATCGCTTGAAACCTGGGAAAATGGAAACGCTCGCGCTATTCGACGGCACCGATCCGTGGGAACCGGTTCCCATGGTGGACGCGGACGTGCGCGTGATGCATTCCTTCTATCGAAGCCAAGACAGCGCCGGCCTCATGCGCCGCCTCATCGACGAAACGCCGTGGCGGCAGGAAACGATCACGTTATGGGGAAAGCAGCACTTGCAGCCGAGGCTGTCGGCCTGGTATGGCGATGCGGGCAGCGCTTATTCCTACTCCGGCGTGATTTTGCAACCGCATCCCTGGACTGCCACGCTTGCATACATCAAATCGGATGTGGAGCGCGCGACCGGCCGTTCGTTCAACAGTGCCCTGCTGAACTTCTATCGGGATGAAAACGACAGCGTCGGCTGGCACAGCGATGCAGAACCGGAACTCGGGAAATTTCCCGTTATCGCATCGCTCAGTTTCGGCGCGACCCGCACCTTCCGCCTGCGCCACCGGTCGCGCAAGGACCAGAAGCCGGTGGCGCTCGACCTCGCCGACGGCTGCCTGCTGCTGATGGCGGGGACGACGCAGCGGTACTGGCAGCACGCCGTCATGAAGGAACGCGCGCGCTGTGGCCCGCGGATCAACCTGACATTCAGGACAATTGTGAAATAAAAAAAGCGGCCATGTTGCCGGTGGCCGCTTTTTTAACGAAGGGATGCGCCATTTGCATGACGTCCGCTTCGAGGAGCGCCGTTCGCTGGGAAGCAATATCGGCAGGTAAGACAGGTGACGACAGCAGGTTACGGCTGGCGGCCAGCGATGAAGTTCAGTTCCTGCGCCAGGTTCGGCGTTACGGAGTCGAAACGGGACAGGCTGTACAGGCGGTACAGGGAAACGTTGTCGCTGGCGGCGCGCACTTTTGCCTGCTTTTCAGTACGGGCATCGACTGCGAACAACGCAGCCAGCAGTGCACGTGCGGCACGGCCGACGTTATGTGCATAGCTCGAACCGACGGAAGCGCCAGCCGGGGTTGCGATTGTCAAGGTTGCCATGATTCATTCCTCTCGATAAAAAGTTCTTGCTTGGTCATAGTGTAGGTACACACCAGTTATTATTCCAATTGCGATTGCGGATAACTGACATTCGATTCATGAATACAAGAACGGGTCGAATTCATGCCCGCCTGCAACAATCTGTCTTGCCGCAAGACAGGTTGGCATAAGCACTCATGGCTTCTCCGCATTTCCTGCCAAAGTGTCCAGCCGCGGACATACATTGATAGAATGAAGTCCGTTTCACAACGCTTGCGCGGGGGAATGCATGCACCAGGGAAGCTGCCTATGTGGCGCGGTCAGGTATGAGGTCGAAGGCGAGATCAAGCGCGTCACGCACTGCCATTGCTCGATGTGCCGCAAGGCCCATGGCGCCGCATTCGGTACCTACGGGACGGTCTTGCGCAGCAGCTTCCGCTTCACGCAGGGTGAGGATTCGGTAGCCGCGTACCACTCCTCGTCCTCGGTGACGCGCACCTTCTGCCGGCACTGCGGATCCACCCTGCAGTGGTACAGCGACGCCTCGCAGCCGGACTGGACCAGCTTTACGCTCGGCACGCTGGACACGGCTCTGGAGCAACCAAAGCAGAAACACATCTTCACCGGCTCGAAGGCCAGCTGGTACACGATCAACGACGGTCTGCCGCAATCGGAAAGCGGCAGCTGAACACCCTCGCCACCCTGATGAGTTATTTCGCGCTGAAACACCTGCACATGAGCTTCGCCGCGATGAGCGGCGCCCTCTTTTTCCTGCGCGGCATCTTCATGCTGCGCGAATCGCCCTTGCTGCACAAGGCATCGATCAACCGCAGCTCCTACGTAATCGACACGGTGCTGCTTGCCAGCGCGCTGGCCCTGGTCGGATGGAGCGGACAGTATCCGTTCGTAGTGTCATGGATCACGGTCAAGATTTTCGCCGTCATTGCCTACATCGCCGCCGGCGCGATCGCGCTCAGGCGCGCCAAGACGAAGGCAGTGCGTAGCGGCGCCTTCGTCGTCGCATTGCTGATCTTCGGCTACATCGTGAAGCTCGCGCTCACGAAACAGGTCGCCTGATGAAGCAAACCTCGACCTTCGCCGAATCGAAGTACGACATCGCCGACATCCAGCTCTTCCAAGGGGCTGCGAACGGTCAGATTGCATCCCTGATCGCCGGGTGTCCCGTGCACCGCGTCGCCGCCCAGGAAGCCGTTCAGGACTGGTCGCACAAGGGCGGATGTCTCTATATCGTGCTGCAAGGCGCGCTCGACGTGACGCATAGCGATGTGCGCGACGGGCGGCTGGACGGTGCCGCGACCAAGGTGCTGCCGGGCGAATGCGTAGGAGAGCTTTCGGTTCTGGACGAGGCGGCCTCCTCCGACCGTATCACTGCACGCGTCGATTCCGAAGTGCTGGTGATCGACTCCGACGTCCTCTGGAAGCTGGTCGACGAATCGAACAACGTCGCCCGCAACCTGCTGCGCCTGCTGTCCTTCCGTGTCCGTGCGGCCAACGCACAATCGAGGCGGCGCCAGAAAGTGGGCGAATTCTATCGCCAGCTGTCCATGGTGGACGGCCTGACCGGCCTGCACAACCGTGCCTGGCTCAACGACACCCTGCCGGCGCTCGTCGAGAACGCGCACGTCGTCAACAGTCCGCTGTCGGTGATCATGATGGACCTGGACCATTTCAAGCAGTTCAACGACCTGCACGGCCACGTGACAGGCGACCATGCATTGCAGGTGGCGGCCAAGGTAATCAGCGGTGGATTACGGCCGACCGATTTCGCGGCACGCTTCGGCGGCGAGGAACTGATTGTCATCCTGCCTGCAACGGAGCAGGCCAGCGCGCTGATGGTGGCGCAGCGCCTGTGCGAGCGTCTGCGGCACGCGGTGGTGTTCAGCGAGCTGCACCGTCCGCTGCCGCATATCACCGCCTCGCTCGGCGTGGCCACGCTGGAGCCCTCGCAGAACGCAGAGGCGCTGATCTCCGCTGCCGACGCTGCGCTCTACCGTGCGAAGGAAGACGGGCGTGATCGGGTGGCTCTATAGCCGCGGTGCGTTAGATCAATTACGACTTGCTTCTTTTCTGATCGTCATACATCCCGTGCCGAGGCTCTGCATGTCAGCGCCGGCAAGGTTGCCATCCGGCTCAGGCCGACAGCTTCCGCATTTCGGCGTAGAGGTCGGCCTTCCCTTCAAAGCCGATGCCCGGCAAGTCGGGCATCGTGATATAGCCGTTGTCCACCCTGACGCCATCAGGGAAGCCGCCGTACGGCTGGAACAGGTCAGGATAGGATTCGTTGCCGCCGAGTCCGAGGCCTGCAGCGATGTTGAGCGACATCTGGTGACCACCGTGGGGAATGCAACGGCTTGGCGACCAGCCGTGCTGGTGCAGCATCTTGAGGGTGCGAAGGTATTCGACCAGGCCATAGCTCAGGGCGCAGTCGAACTGCAGCCAATCGCGGTCCGGACGCATGCCGCCGTAACGGATAAGATTGCGCGCGTCCTGCATGGAGAACAAATCTTCGCCGGTCGCCATCGGCTTGTCATAGTAATTGCGCAACGTCGCCTGCAGTTCAAAGTCCAGTGGATCGCCCGGCTCTTCGTACCAGAACAGGTCGTACTGCGACAACGCCTTCGCATATAGGATGGCGGTGTCCAGATCGAAGCGCCCGTTGGCGTCGACGGCGAGTTTCTGACCGTCCTGGAGAACGCTGAGGATGGAGTCGATGCGGCGCAAATCCTCGTCGAGCGAAGCGCCGCCGATCTTCTTCTTCACCACCGTATAGCCACGGCCGATATAGCTGCGCATCTCGTCCTTGAGCTTTTCATGATCCTGGCCCGGATAGTAGTAGCCGCCTGCGGCGTAGACGAAAATCTTGCGGTTGGGCCGGCCATTCCCGTAACGGTCGGCAAGCAGCTGGAACAGCGGCTTGTCCTCGATCTTCGCCACTGCATCCCACACCGCCATGTCGATGGTGCCGATTGCCACCGACCGCTCACCGTGGCCACCGGGCTTTTCGTTGGTAAACATGGTGTTCCAGATCTTTTCCGGATCGAGGTTGTTGCCGGTAGCATCGACGAGACTTTCGGGATTCGCTTCAAGCAGACGGGGAATGAAACGTTCGCGCATCAATGTTCCCTGCCCGTACCGGCCATTGGAGTTGAATCCGTAGCCCACCACAGGTTTGCCATTGCGGATAACGTCAGTGACGACAGCAACAAGGCTTAGTGTCATTTTGCTGAAGTCAATGTAGGCGTTGCGGATGGGTGAACTGATTGGTACGGTCTTTTCGCGGATTTCAACGATTCTCATGGGTAATCTCCTCAAGGCATCCAAGGCGAGGATGCAAATGGCTGCGGGAGTCGTCAGCTTAATCACGAAAAAGGCATTTAGAATTCACTCTGATTCAATTGAATAGTGAAGCACAGTGAAAACGCATATCTCTGCGGACCTGGAGTTCTTTGTCCTGATTGCTCGTCACCGCAGCCTGTCCGCAGCCGCGCGAGCGCTGGACCTGACGCCACCGGCAGCGACCAAACGACTCGCGCAGTTGGAAAGTCGACTGGGCGTCCGGCTTGTGAATCGGACAACGCGCAGCATCAGCCTGACAAGCGAAGGCGAAACGTTTCTTGCACACGCGACGCGCATTCTTGACGAGATCGAGGAGATGGAGGAGGCGGTCACCTCGGCGCGTGCAACGCCACGTGGTTTACTGCGCGTGAATGCGACACTTGGTTTTGGCCGCACGACAATCGCACCACTCGTTTCCGAGTTTGCAAAGAAGTATCCGGACGTCGAAGTGCAGGTTGATGTGACGGACAAACCGATTGATCTCGTGGAGAGCGGTTTCGATCTTGCGATCCGCTTCGGCGCACTGCCCGACAAACGGTTGAACGCGCGGCGTGTCATGTCGAACCGGCGCTTCCTGTGTGCGTCCCCTGTCTATCTCGAACGATATGGGGAGCCGGAAAGCCTTGCCGATCTCGCCAATCACCGCTGCATCATCCATCGGCAAAACGACGATGCCCATGGAATCTGGCGCTTCATGAACCGCGGACACAGCGAGGCCGTCAGGGTGCACGGCGCGCTTTCGAGCAACGACGGCGATATCGTGCTCGGCTGGGCGCTTGACGGACACGGCATCCTGATTCGCTCCGAGTGGGACCTGGCGAAATATATCGAAAGCGGCAGGCTGAGAGTTGTACTTCCAAAATTCGCGCTCCCATCGGCGGACTTGTTTGTCTATTACCCGAGCCGGCGCAATCAATCCATCCGCACTCGCGCGTTTATCGACTTCCTCGTGACGCATTTCCGCAAGCCGTTCAAACCCATCGGGCGAACGGTCGAAGTTTAACCAGCCTCAAGCCATGCCATCGACGACGCGGTCGCGGGGCGTCCTTCAACGCCCAGCGGTCGGGTGAACTGCATGACTTGGCCAACCGCGGCTACACCGATGACTTCTTCCAGCGCCACCATACGCAGGAATACTGGAACTACATGAGCGGCATGTCCGAAGTGCACCGAATTCACTACGTGGGCGACGTGCAATGCGTGAAGGATGACTGGGTGGAAGTTGAAGTGAAGAACCGGTTTGCCAGGCGACCTGATCGAAGCCATCCGCCCGGCCGGCAATGAAGTCGTGACCTTGGAACAGATGGTGTCGGAGGAAGGCGTCCCCCTTACGGTCGCCGCCGGCAGCGGACATCGTGTCCGCATTCCAATGAACGCACGCGTCGACAAGGCACTGCTTGCACGCCTGCTGTAAAAATTTCGTGCTAGTCCGCTATTGAACCTGCAGCGCGGGCGCACATGCCGCGCGTATGCTTATTGCTTCCTTCTTCCGCCTGGGAACGAGGAGGCGCGATATGAAATGGGAAGGCAATCGCGAAAGCGATAACGTGGAAGACCGCCGTGGCATGGGCGGCATGGGCTTCGGTGGGCGATCGGTCGGACTCGGCACGGTCGTCATTGCATTGATCGCGTCCTATTTCCTCGGCGTCAGCCCGATGACGGTACTCAATGTGCTGACCGGCGGCGATGTGTCCACTGTGCAGGAAGTCCCCGCGCAGCGCCCACCGGAAACCGACCAGATGGCGCGTTTCGTGTCCACCGTGCTCGCTGATACCGAAGATACCTGGACCGAACTTTTCCGCACTCGAGGCGGCGAATACGCCCGCCCAAAGCTGGTGTTGTTCTCCGGCAGCACTCCCACCGCCTGCGGCACGGGACAATCCGCCACCGGCCCCTTCTATTGCCCCGGTGACCAGAAGATCTATATCGATCTCAGTTTCTACCGGCTGATGCAGCAGCGTTTCGGTGTCTCGGGCGAGTTCGCACAGGCCTACGTCATCGCACACGAAGTCGGGCACCACGTCCAGCACTTGACCGGCATCACCACCAAGGTCGACGGTGCGCGCCGCCGCATGTCGCAGGCACAGGGCAACGCCTTATCGGTACGCCTCGAACTGCAGGCAGACTGCTTCGCCGGCGTCTGGGCGCACCACGCGGACCGCGCGCGCAGCATCCTCGAAGCGGGCGACGTGGAAGCCGCGCTCAATGCCGCCAGCGCGATCGGGGACGATGCGCTGCAAAGGCAATCACGAGGTGAAGTCGTGCCGGATTCGTTTACCCATGGCACATCGGCACAGCGCGTGCGCTGGTTCAAGCGCGGCATCCAGAGCGGACAGGTAACCGCTTGCAATACCTTTGAAGCGGCCCAACTCTGATCCGATACAATGCAGGATTCGATTCCCGGATTACCTTCCATGTCCCACGCCCTCGCACTTCAGGCCCTGCGCAATTCACTCGACGACCTGCAACACAAACGTATCAGCATCCAGGCCTTCTGCCAGACCTGGCGCGCACAAACCAGCCTGCTCGCCGCGCTTCCTCCCAAATATGGCCAAGTGATGGAAGACCTGCTCGGCCGCATGGAAGCAGGCAGCCTGTTCACCGAGGAAAGCTGCTCCTTCAGCCAGGAAGACCTGCAGGCCAACCTTGCAGTGTGGCTCGAAAAGGCCCGCAATACCTTGGAGGCCTGACATGCAAAAACTCGATTTCCAGCTTGACGGCGAATATGTCGAACTCAACCAACTGCTCAAACTGGTCGGCATCTGCGACAGCGGCGGCGCCGGCAAGGCCATCGTCGCCGCCGGCGAAGTATCGGTCGATGGGCGGCAGGAACTGCGCAAGACCTGCAAGATCCGCGCAGGGCAGACGGTGGCGATCGGCGACATCCGCATTCGGGTTGTGGCCGGCTGAACATCAAACAAAGGTTGCGACACTGGCAAGGCAACCATGATCGAGCAATACGGCAAACTTGTCTTCATCGACCTGGAAACCACCGGACCGAGTCCGCTGACTGACAGGATCACGGAGATCGGCATCGTCGAGGTCACCCGTGCCGGCGTACGGCGCTGGTCGGCGTTGGTCAATCCACAGGTGCCGATCCCCCCTTTCATCAGTACTCTCACCGGCATCACCAATGACATGGTGCGCGACGCACCGACTTTCGAGGCGGTGCACGAGGAAATGCTGCAGTGGCTGCAGGGCGGGCTCTTCATCGCGCATAATGCGCGCTTCGATTACGGCTTTCTGCGGCATGAGTTCAAGCGCATCGGCAAGACCTTTCGCTGCGAGGTGCTGTGCACGCTGAAACTGTCGCGCAAGCTGTTCCCCAATGTAATCAGCCATGGCCTCGATGCACTGGTAGAGCGTCATGCGCTCGTCACCGATGCACGGCACCGTGCGCTTGGCGATGCGGAAATCTTGTGGCAGTACTGGCAGATGCTCGAACAGACGCTGCCGAAAGAGGCGCTGGTCGAGACCGCACGCCAGCTGCTGCAGCGTCCCAACCTGCCGGCGCACCTGGATCCCGACCAGTTCGACGACCTTCCCGATGGGCCCGGCGTCTATGCGTTCTTTGGCGAAGGCGACAAGGCATTGCATGTGAGCCGGGCACCGCAATTGCGGCAGCGCGTGCTGTCGCATTTCCACGGCGAGCGGCCGTCGAACAAGGATGTCGAGCTGGCGCGCGAAGCGCGCCGCCTGGAGTGGGAGGAGACTGCGGGAGAAGTCGGCGCGCAACTCCTTGAAGCACGCCGGATGCGAACGCTGCAGCCGCCAGCAAGCGTGGGACGGCCGACCGAGAAGGACATCTGCGCGTGGCGGCTTGCGGAAGGCGTCGAGGACGCGTTGCAACCTGTGCTCGCGCATGCGAACCAGCCGGACTTCGCGCGCGGCGATCCGTATTACGGATTGTTTACGTCTGCCCAGAAAGCGGAAATGGCATTGCGCGCGCTGGCGGAAAAGAACGGATTGCGGATTCCCTGGCTGGAGGTGCCGCTTTCCGGTGCACGGCCGCGCAATACAGCGCCGCCTCCCGGCAAGGGAAGGCTGAAGCAGGCCCTCGCCTCACTGCCCGTCCTCAACTGGCCCTACCCCGGCCCCATCATCGTCGCCGAACAAGGGAATGACGGCCGCAAGGATCTGCACCTGATCGATCATTGGCACTGGCTCGGCCGTGCCCGCAGTGAAGAGGACATCCCGCAATTGCTGGTGCAGGCGCCGGCCGTGCGTCCGTTCGAATTCGATACGTATCGCATCGTGTCGCGCGCGATTGCGCAGGGCAAGGTGGACGTCAGGGTACTCGGCTAATCCGCCTTCGCTGCCAGCTTCTTCTGCCATTGCTCCGCCCACTGGTGCAGCGGCATCAATGCTTCAAGCAGCTTCCGCCCCTGCTTGCTCAGTGCATAGCCGGACGGCTCTTCAAGGACCACGATATCCGCCTCGCGCAATTCGCGCAGGCGCTGGTTGAGCACGGTCGGCGACATCATGTCGCAATGTTCGCGCAGCTCGCGGAACGTCAGCGGAACCTCGCGCAACTCCCACAGGATGCGCAACACCCAGCGCTGCCCCAACAGGTCGAGCAGGGCCATGATCGGCCGGCCCGTCTTCGATCCCCGCACCGGCGTCCCCGGTTTCGGTAATGCCATGACTCCTCCACTACACATAACGTAGCAATGTGCTACAGTAAACGTAGCATCCAATGCAGATGGATGCCAATCGTCGATCAACTACTGGAGAAAAGCGATGTTTCCACCCCGAATTATGCCTGCAGATCCTCCCTATGCCGAACCGATCGCGGCGGCATTCAACCGCATCATGCCGGCGGGTTTCGATCCGCTCAAGTTATTCCGGACCATGGCGCGCAGTCCGCGCGTGCTGCAGCGGATGTTCGGCGGCAGCCTGCTCGACAAGGGCGCAATCTCGCTGCGCGAGCGCGAGCTGATGATCCTGCGCACCTGTGCGCGCTGCGGGTCGGAGTATGAGTGGGGGGTGCATGTGACCTTCTTTGCCAAGGAGGCCGGGCTCAACGAGCAGCAGGTCGCTGCAACGGCGGCGAAATCGATAGGCGATGGCTGGGATGGGAAGGACTTGCTCGTGCTGCATCTCGCAGACGAACTGCATGACCAGGCGGCCGTATCCGATGCGCTCTGGAAGGAACTGGCCGCGTCGTTTACGACGGAGCAGCTGCTCGAGCTGATCGCGCTGGCCGGCTATTACCGGACGATCTCCTACATGACCAATGCATGCCGTGTGGAGCTGGAACCGTATGCCGCGCGCTTCGGGCGCGCATAACACTGCATAACGCAGAAAGAAAACGGGCCGCATCAGCGGCCCGTCGGACTTCAGGATCTAACTTGCCTCAACTGCAGTTTAGGCGTTGGATTGTGCGGTTGTCGCTTGTGCGATCTGTGCAACGGTGCCGCTGACGCTGGCGTTCATCGCTTCCGCTGCCTGCTTGGCGGTCTTGGTGAGCTGCTCGTAGGTTGCCGAGGCATTGCCCATCGCGGTCTTGATGATGGCGGACATGTTGTCGGCGCCGGGCGTCTTCTGCGTGGCTTCTTCGACGAGCTCGGTGACCTTGCGGGAGATCTGCGCGATCTGCGTCTCGGCCGCCTTGGTGAATTCAGCCTGGGTGCTGTTGGCGATGCTGGTCAGGTGACCGCCGTAGGCGAGCGCCTTTTCGAAGTTCGGCTTGGCCTGCGCAGCGATCAGGGAGAAGACTTCCTGCGGGTCTTTCGCGGCCAGGATCTGGCGGGTAGCAGCCTGGGACTCTTCCATCGAAGTGCGTGCGGCGGTGATGTTCAGGGTGAACAGCTTTTCGACGCTTTCGAGCGTCTTGCTGGTCAGCGCACTGTACAGGGCCAGGTTGGCTTCGAGGTTGGCTTTGGTTGCTACAGAAATCTGGTCTTGAATCGGGAACATGAAATCTCCAATAAACGGAATTCGGTACGGCATTGGCAAAAGATATTGCTAAATTTGTTGCAAAGCAACATCAACTATTTTAGAGATCGAGACATCGGAGTACAAGCGCAAATTGGTGCGACGCAGAAAATAAACCGGCCATCAACCACACTTCATTTACATGTGGCAACCAATCCTCGCCATTCATCATTTTTTTCAGCCGGCAAGGGAACTTGCCGCACGTACCGCGGTCGCGCAGTCGCGCTCATTTGATGGACAAACAGGAAAGGGAATACGGCCATGCGGCGCAGGACGCGGTCATGTATGCAGTCCCGGAAGACGCGCCCGTCCCGGCGGCAACCGGCCTCTCAGTCGTGGATCGATTCATACTGAACCGGACACGTCTACGGAACACGTTTTCCTCCCAATCATTCCAAATCGGCTAATATGAAACGAAAAAGCCGATGCCCGGCCCCGGGCCGCTGATGCACTACTGCAGGTGCTGACGCCGCCACGATGACATGCCTGGTCACCGCGCAAACGTTGGGGATAGGGATCGATGGACAAAGAAAATCCGCGCGCGCGCCTGTACTACCTGTTCGGAACGACGCAACACACGCAAGGATCGTCCTGGCTGGCACGGCTGCCGGTCGGCATATTCGCGATTTCGGTCGGATTGTTCGGATTGGTCGGCGCATGGCGGCGCGCCGCGGCCTTCGGCTGGAATATCGCGGCGGACGTCGCGGATTTCCTGATCTGGCCGGCCGGCGTCATCTGGGCCGCCTCCCTCATGCTCTATATGCTCAAGTGCAAGCGCCATTCACAGGCGGTGCTGCGTGAATACCGGCACCCGGTACAGGGCTCGCTCCAGGCGCTTCTGCCTTTGTCCATCCTGCTGGCGGTCATTCAGTTCCACCGCCCCGAACAAGGCGTCTGGATGGTCCTCACCCTGCTCGCCCTCGGACTGCACGCCCTGATCGCTTATCGCGTGGTTTCCACGCTGACGATGGGGCAGATGCCGTCCAACGCCATCACCCCCGCGCTCTACCTGCCGGTCGTCGGCGGCGCGCTGGTAGGCGGCATGGCGCTCGCGGTGCTGGGATACCCTGGCTCGGCAGCCATGCTGTTCGGCACCGGCCTGTCGGGCTGGGCACTGCTGGAAGCGCGCATCCTGGGAAAACTGTTCGAAGGCCCGATGCCCGAGCCGGTACGCTCCACGATCGGCGTCGAACTGGCGCCGCCGATTATTGCCACGCTCGCCGCTGCCGTGATCTGGCCGGGACTGCCCACCGATGCGTTGATGATCGGACTGGGCATCTCCATCGCGCCCTTTGTCGGCGTGATGGTCCGTTACCAGTGGTGGAGCGACGTCCCCTTCTCCATCGGCTTCTGGTCGTTCTCCTTTCCTCTTGCTGCCTTTGCGAGCGCCATCCTCGAAGCCGTCCACCGTGGCGGCTGGCCGCTCTGGATCGGTATCGCGGCCCTCCTGGCGGCATCCGCAGTAATCGCGTTCCTCGCGCTGCGCACCGCGATCCTGCTGCTGCAGGGACGATTCCTGCCGGTGGAATAGAAATTCCTGAGACGCCTGTCAGTAAATCAAAAACGTGACGGAATGTTTTGGGGTCGCGAAGGCCGGACAGAACGATTTGCGCCGGCGCTGGTGTCCGAGCACCTGTGCAGGGGCGCGGTCGACGACAAGCACCTCAACGACCTGCTCCCGATGCCGCTGGCACAGCCTGCTCATCGTCAATGCGATGGCACTGCTGTCCCATCCTGCCTTGTGGGAGTTCGAATGCCCTGCCGCGGTCAATGACCATCTCTACTGGGGCGCAATACTGCTTGTCATCGTCGCGTTCGGGCCCACTCGCTACGTTTGTCAACAGCCTGTTAAAGCTTTCAGGTTCGACGACTCGTCCTGCGCTCCATGGAATGCGAGGCGACGCGGAATTCAACGTTCGTGAAGCCGACCGATCCGGGCGGACCGGCGACGAAACCGAAGCCGGTCTTCACCGGGAACAGGCAGTTGTCGCGCAAGACCAGGTCCGTGTGACAGTTCGGCGTCGGTGCGTACAAGTGCTGCTTGATTTCCTCCCATACCGGTTCGGTGACCCAGCCATAGACGTATAGCTGGTTCGGATAGAGGGAGCTGTCGGAATCGATGTAGCCCTTCTGGTTTTTCTGCAACGGCGGATTGGCCGGCATGGTGTTGGAGACGGAGAGGTCTACCGCACCGTCACCGATCTGGTAGGCCTCCTCCTTCTGGTAGGTGGTGAAGGCCAGGCGCAGGTGCCAGCGGCAATTGAGCTCGATCTTCTTCTCCATGCCCACCTTTTCGGTTGCCATCGACAGACCGTCGGTGACGGTGAGCTGCGTGCACATGATCTGACCGACCAACGTCGGTTCCAGCTTTCGAAACTCTTCCAGGTTTTCGTGCAGGTTCCAGAAGAACCACTTGGCGCGCTCGCCTTCGGTCATCTCCGCCAGTTCGGCCGCTTCGCGCTTGCCGTGCGCCTCGATCGTGCGCATGGCGTCCCTGCGCAGTTTTTCAAATGACTCGTCGTCTTCTGAACCGAATTTCTGGAAGTATTCGCTCCGCATAAAACCGTCTCCAAAAAAGCGCATGTGGTTTGATATGAATTTCAGTGTAGAGCCCGCTTTGCAAAAAAACAGGGGCATATCAACAGCCTTATCAGGGTGTTACCGCCGATAGAGCAATTCAAGAGTGATAAGTTCAGGCAATTGCGCCGCATCCTGAGAAAAGGCGCGGATTTCGATCCCTGCTCCGCGCTCGCGGCGCACCCGCCTTCGGCTACCATGAAGGCTGGATCATCTTGCCCAACAACCACATTAAGAGAGAAAAACTATGTCGAGGCTGATTTACATAGCGGACCCGATGTGTTCCTGGTGCTACGGCTTCGGGCCGGAACTGGCCGCGCTGCTGGAAGGCCTGCCGGGACTGCCAGTCGAAGTTGTGGTCGGCGGGCTGCGCCCGTACAACAAGGGGGTCATGGATGCCGCGCTGAAAGAGGACTTGCAGGAGCAGTGGCAAAAAGTCGCCGAACGCACCGGCCTGCCCTTTTCCTTCGACTTCTTTTCCAAGGAAGACTTCGTGTACGACACCGAGCCGGCCTGCCGTGCCGTCGTAGCGGCCCGCCTGATCGCGCCGCAAGCCAGCCTGTATGTCTTTCACGAGATCCAGCGCGCGTTCTACTCCGAGGGCAAGAATGTGACCGATGGAAACGTCCTGGCGTCAATTGCGACGAAGGCACTGGCCGACCAGGGACATGCCATCGACGAGGCAACCTTCTTCGAGACCTGGAATTCGGATGTCGTGATCAAGGCCACCAACGACGATTTCGTGCTGAGCGACAAATGGGAGATCCGCGGCTTTCCGACGCTGATCCTGGAACGCGGCAAGCAGCTCGACATGGTGAGTGCCGGTTATGTCGCCATGCCGAGGCTGGTGGAATTGCTGGAGACGATCGTAGGCCAGGACGCAGAACAAGGAAGCCCTTCCGCCTGACACTGCCCAAGTCGAATCAATCAGACCGGGACCCGCTGTAGTCCCGGTTTTTTTTGCACTGCTTCAGTGCGGACCAAACAAAAAGGCGCAGAAACCGTGCGGTTGTCTGCGCCAAGATGGCAATCGCCCGGAGCTGCGCGGGCGGATGCTTTACTGCATCAGTACATGTGCTGGCCGCCGTTGATCGCAATGTTTGCGCCGGTCAAGAAGGCCGCTTCGTCGGATGCCAGGTAGGCGACCAGGCCGGCGACTTCCTCGGGCTTGCCCAGGCGGCCCATCGGGATCTGCGGGATGATCTTGCTTTCCAGCACTTCACTCGGGATCGCCATGACCATCTTGGTGCCGATATAGCCCGGGGAGATGGTGTTGACGGTCACGCCCTTCTTCGCCACTTCCAGCGCCAGTGCCTTGGTAAAGCCGTGCATCCCGGCCTTGGCAGCCGAGTAGTTGGTCTGGCCGAATGCGCCCTTCTGGCCGTTCACGGACGAGATATTGATGATGCGGCCCCAGCCGCGGTCGGTCATGCCGTCGCAGACCGGCTTGGTCATGTTGAAAACCGAGTCCAGGTTGGTCTTCATGACCGCATCCCAGTTGGCCTTGTCCATCTTCTTGAAGGTCATGTCGCGGGTGATGCCGGCGTTATTCACCAGCACGTCGACCGGGCCGATTTCCTCGCTGATCGTCCGGATGCACGACTGTGCGGATTCGAAGTCCGCCACGTCGCAAGGATAGGCGCGAAACTTGTAGCCCTGCTGTTCCATCGACGCCAGCCATTCCGCCGCCTTGGTGTTACCCGGCGAATAGGTTGTCACGACCTGGTAACCGAGCGCCGCCATCTTGATGCAGATAGCTTCCCCAAGACCACCCATACCACCCGTAACTAGTGCAACTCGTGCCATGTTCTATTCTCTCTTTGTAGATTAATTGAATGTTCCCCAAGCAGATACCTGGTGGGTATTGCCTTGCTTTTTAGCGCTCGACAGCGAGCGCGACTCCCATGCCGCCGCCAATGCACAAGCTGGCCAGGCCACGCTTGGCATCGCGACGAATCATTTCATGCAGCAACGTCACCAGGATGCGGCAACCGGACGCACCGATCGGATGGCCGATCGCAATGGCACCGCCGTTGACGTTGATCTTGCTGGTGTCCCAGCCCATTTCCTTATTCACGCCGATCGCCTGTGCGGCGAAAGCCTCGTTGATTTCCATCAGGTCGACGTCCTGGTGCGTCCAGCCGGCCTTCTTCAGGCACAGCTGCGATGCCGGAACCGGGCCCATGCCCATGATGCTCGGATCGACGCCGGCGGAGGCGTAGGCCTTGATGCGGGCCAGCGGCTTCAGGCCGAGCTGGTCTGCCTTCTTGGCCGACATCATGATGACCGCGGCGGCGCCGTCGTTGATGCCGGATGCATTGGCGGCGGTCACGGTGCCGTCCTTGGCGAATGCCGGCTTCAGGCTCGCGATGGCATCGAGCGTCACGCCCGGCTTGATGAATTCATCGGTGTCGAACACGATCGCGCCCTTCTTGGAAGGGATCTCGAGCGGAATGATCTCGTCCTTGAACTTGCCGGCCTTCTGCGCTGCTTCGGCCTTGTTCTGCGAAGCGACCGCGAACTCGTCCTGTTCCTGGCGGGAGACGCCGTACTTCTTCGCGACGTTTTCGGCGGTAATGCCCATGTGGTACTGGTTGTAGACGTCCCACAGGCCGTCAACGATCATGGTGTCGACCAGCTGGGCATCGCCCATGCGGAAGCCGTCGCGCGAGCCGTTCAGCACGTGCGGTGCGGCGCTCATGTTTTCCTGGCCGCCGGCGACCACGATCTCGGAATCGCCGCACAGGATGGCTTGCGCGGCAAGGTGGGTCGCCTTCAGGCCGCTGCCGCACACCTTGTTGATCGTCATACCGGGAACCATGGCGGGGAGACCTGCCTTGATCACTGCCTGGCGCGCCGGGTTCTGGCCCACACCGGCGGTCAGCACCTGGCCCATGATCACTTCACTGACCTGCTCCGGTGCGATGCCGGTCTTGGCCAGCAGGTTCTTGATCACATGCGCACCCAGATCTGCCGCCGCGACCTTTGCCAGCGACCCTCCGAACTTGCCGACGGCGGTACGGCCTGCTGCGACGATGACGACTTCACTCATTTCAACTCTCCCTTAAGGACGAAAAATACTGCGAACCAGCCCGGACGCCTGCGCATTGCGGTCGCTTTGAACTGGCTCAAAAAGAGCGGTTCATCTTAGCGCCGCGGCCATGCGCTCCGTTTGATCTGACTCAATGGGGACATCGCAACTAAAAATGTCACAAATGTGAACGATCGTTCGTCAAATGCTGCTTAACGACGCGCCCGGGTGTCTGGTCACTATAGCAAGATTTAGACCGGGGGCATATAAGGAATGGGCACAGCGCAGGGCGATATTCCGTGGCTCCGCGACACGATGATGAAGAGCGGAATGGAAGTTGCAGCACGTCAATTCGAAAGGGGAAGGCCTCCTTGGAGGGAGGCTTGCCTGAGCCGGCAGCGCAGCGACTCAGGAGTTTAAAACTCGGTCCATTGTTCGTCGCGAGGGACGGCACCGGTCAGCCGCTTTGGGGTGGGTGCTGCGGATGCAAGACGAACGACCGGAGCGAACGCGGGCTCAGGCTTCGCGGCCGAAAGCAGTGTAGCGGCCGGCTGGCCGCTCTTCATCTTGAATACGGATACTGCCTGTGCAAGTGTCGATGCCTGGTCCTGCATGCTTTGCGCCGCTGCGGCAGCCTGCTCGACAAGTGCCGCGTTCTGTTGCGTCATCTCATCCATCTGGGCGATGGTGCGATTGACTTCTTCGATGTCGGCGCTCTGTGCTTCGCTCGCCGCCGTGATCTCGCGCATGATATCCGCCACCTTCGAGACAGAGGCCACGATCTCGTCCATTGTCTTGCCGGCCTGGTCGACCAGCTTGCCGCCGGCATCGACCTTTTCGACGGAGTCACTGATCAGTTGCTTGATCTCTTTGGCGGCACTGGCGGAGCGCTGGGCGAGGTTGCGCACTTCGGCCGCCACCACGGCAAAGCCCCTGCCCTGTTCGCCTGCGCGCGCGGCTTCCACCGCGGCATTGAGCGCGAGGATGTTGGTCTGGAAGGCGATGCCGTCGATCACGCCGATGATGTCGACGATCTTGCGGGAGCTCTCCTTGATCGAGCCCATGGTACCGACCACCTGGCCGACCACCTCGCCACCGCGTGCCGCGATCCCCGAGGCGGAAATCACGAGGCGGTTGGCTTCTTTGGCGCTCGTCGCATTCTGCTTGACGGTGTCGGTCAGCTGCCCCATGGAGTGCGTGGTCTCCTGCAGGGCACTTGCCTGCATCTCCGTACGCGAGGACAGATCGGCGTTGCCCGACGCGATCTCGCGCGAGGCCACGTTAATGGAGTCGGTGCCCGAGCGTACGTCGCCGACAATCTTCTGCAGGCTGTCGTTCATGTCGCGCAGGGCTTGCAGCAACTGGCTCACCTCATCCGTACCCGTCACCTTGACCTCGGTCGCTAGTTCGCCTGCGGCCACGCGGCGCGCTACCAGCACTGCATCCTGCAGCGGCTGGATGATACTGCGTGTCAATGCCCATGCGAAGGCGCCGCCGGCAATCAGAGCGACTGCGCCGATCAGGAACAGCATGTTCATCAATTGACGGCCGGACTCGACGGTGTTCTCCAGCACCTTGTGTGCGGTAGCCTGCTGGATCTCGACCAGCTTGTTGATTTCGGCCAGTGCCTGCTGGTTGAGCGGATCGATGCGGGTGGTAATGAGCTTGATCGCGTCTTCACTGTTGAAGGCGGTGACCAGGCGGATCGCTTCCTTGAAAGGCGCATCGGTATCCTGGTCGAGCTTGCTGAGGTCGCCGAGGATTTTCTTCTCGTTGTCCGCCAGGCCGAGGCCGGACAGCTTGTCGCGCGCCTCGCTGAAGCGCTTGCGCAGCGCCTTGACCTTTTCCTCTTCCTTCTTCATTGCGCCGAGGTCGGATTGCAGCCCGATGTTGCGCATGGCAATCCCGCCCTCCAGCAGCGCGCTCTTGATGTCGGCGGCGAGCGCGCTCTTGGCATTGCTGACTTCGAGACCGGCGATCATAGCCTCGCGGTTGCGGGTGCTGACGACGTTGTCCGCGGCAAGCGCGACAACCAGCATCGCGAGGATGATGCCAAATCCGATGGCAAGGCGCGTGCCGATACGCATGCTGCGAAGGTTCATAGAGGTCTCCCAAGGCTGTTGTCTCGATATTTTTGTTTTTGTCGTGGACGGCAGCTGGCGCAGCCGTAGTAATGACGACTGTAACAGCGTCAATACAAAAAAATGCGTGCAATTTCCACCGGATGACCGGATAAAGTTCGGCCGGGAAACAGCGTGGACTGACGGCGCACGGGCCGGGGGGAGGATTAGGCGCGCCGCAGCCGGCTTACGAGTTCAAGTAAGCGAGGCTTCACTTCGTTGAGGAGGAATTCGGACGATAAATTAAATGCCGGCCCGCCGCAGTTGATGCTGAGGATGGCCGAACCGTTGGCCGGGCGGAAAGCCACCGCGATCGCGTTGACATCCGTCTGCCAGTCGCCGAAGGAGGTGCAGCAGCCCAGGGTGCGGTACTCCTCCAGCGCGCGCGTCACACCATCCTGGATGGCCGGCCACTTCAATTCGTCCAGTTCGCGCACCCGTTCGAGGATGTCGTTGCGTTCGCTGCTGGTGGTTTCGGCCAGGTAGGCCCGACCCATCGCCGTCTGCGCAATCGGAATGCGGGCACCGACGTCCAGGCGCAGGGTCAGCGCTGCCTGGCTGCGGCAGTTCTCGATGTAGATCATGCTGAGCCGGTCGCGCATGCCGAGCGAGACGGTCGCATTGGAGAAATCCGCCAGTTCCTGCATGAAGGGACGCGCGTACTGGCGGATGTCGAGCTTGGACAGCATCGCGCTGCCAAGGGCGAGGCTGGCGGTACCCAGGCGATACTTGCCGATGTGGTCGTCGTAATCCAGGTAACCGAGCTTGGTCAGCGTGTAGGTCAGCCTGGATATCGTCGACTTCGGCAGTTTGGTGCGTTCTGCCAGTTCCTGGTTGCCCAGGGTTTTCTCACCGGAACGGAAGCAGGACAGCACATCCAGCCCGCGCGCCAGCGCAGTCACGAAGTGACGGTCTTCTTTCGCATTGGACTGCTTTTCTTCCGTGGCCTGGCCTGCGTGGTTTTCTTGCGGCATGTAATCTGTCTGTTCCGGTTGGACTGCCGAATTATCCGTCAAACTATGCTTCCAGCGCAAAGTACAGGTCGTGCAGCCGCGCGACGTCCACTTCGGCCGCAGCCTTGTCGAGCACCACCTTGCCGCTTCGCATCATGTACACGCGGTCGGCGACGCCGAGCGCCATGTGCGTATTCTGCTCGACCAGCACGATGGTGACGCCCTCCTGCTTCAGCCGCTGCAGGATGCCGAAGATTTCCTGCACGATGACCGGCGCCAGGCCGAGCGACGGTTCGTCAATCAGCAGGATGCGCGGTTCGGCCATCATGCCCCGTGCCATGGCCACCATCTGCGCCTCGCCCCCGGAGAGGGAGCCGGCGAGCTGCCGGCGACGTTCCTTCAACCTGGGGAACAGTTCGTAGGCGCGTTCGATGTTGCGCGCCATCGCCTGCCGCTTCTGCTTCGGGAAGGCGCCCATGATCAGGTTTTCCTCGACGCTCATGTCGCGAAACACCATGCGGCCCTCCGGCACCAGGACCACGCCCTGGTCGGCCATGTCCCAGGTCCGCAGGCGTGCATGCGATTGCCCGCGCAGCAGGATCTCCCCCTGGGTCGCGGGGACCAGCCCCATGATCGCCTTGAGGAGCGTGGATTTTCCGGCGCCGTTGGGGCCGACGATGGTGGTCAGTCTTCCCTCTTCAAAATCGAGGCTGACGTCCCAGAGAACATTGATGGCGCCGTAGCCGGCGCGAAGGTTGCGGATCTCAAGCATGGCCGGCTCCCGTATAACTCTTGATGACTTCCGGATCGCGGAACACCGCATCGGGCGGACCGTCGGCGATCGTCTTGCCGAAGTTCAGCACCACCACGCGGTCGCACAGCGTGGACACCGTTTCGATATCGTGCTCGATGATCAGGATACCGATCTTGAACCTGCGGTGCAGGTCGTCCAGCTTGGCGGTGAAGTACCGCTTGCCGCTGGTTTCCAGTCCGGCCAGCACCTCGTCGAGCAGCAGCAGTTTCGGCTCGGTCGCCAGCGCCTTGGCTACTTCGAGACGCTTGAGTTCCTGCAGCGCCAGCCCCGTGGCGGCGTCGCGTCCCGACTGCGCGGACAGGTCCATGAAGTCGAGTATCTCGTCGATGCGTGCATGGTCCACCTTGCCGTTGCCGAAGCGCTGCGCGACGATGAGGTTTTCGCGCACGGTCAGTTCATGCATCGGCTGGGGAATCTGGAAGGTCCGCCCGAGGCCCAGCCGGGCGCGCGCATGCAGCGGCTTGCGGCTGATTTCGATGCCGTCGAAGCCGACCCGTCCTCGTGTCGGCCTGACCAGGCCGGAGATCGCATTGAACAGCGTCGTCTTGCCTGCCCCGTTGGGGCCGACCAGGCCGACGACCTGGTCGGTGCCCATGGAAAAACTGACGTCCTTCAGCGCGGTCAGCCCGCCGAACTGGATGGTAATGTCTTCGAGCTTAAGCATGCTGTCCTCCTGCCGTGCGCTTCTTCGCCATGTCCAGCAAACCATCGGGCGCGAACAGGATCATCGCGGCGAGCACGATGCCGAGGATGATCTGGTGGCCGGACGCGAGCATCGCCTTGAAGACCAACTGGTCGACGAGATAGATCACCACCGCGCCCACCATCGGGCCGGTGATGGTGCGGTAGCCGCCGAAAATGGCCGCCACGATGGGCAGCACGCTCCATGATCCGCTGAATGCATAGTCGGGTTCGAGGAAGTTGATGATGTGCGCGTTGAAGGCGCCGACCATGCCGGTCATGAAGGCGGACAGCAGCAGCATCCACGACTTCAGCAGCAGGCTGTTGACACCGACCACCCGCGTCGCGTCCTCGCTGTCGTGCATGGCGCGCAGCGCGATGCCGTAGTCGCTGCGGCGCACCCACGCATAGACGGCGCAGAAGGCCAGCACCATCGTCAGGATCGTCAGGTAAGGGCCGAGTCCGGTGAGGAAATCGGCCTGGACCAGGCTCGGCAAACCGGGAATCGACGAGATGCCGCCGGAACCGCCGGTCAGGGAGCTGAACTCGGTCGCGAGGATTTTGAAGATGTGCGCGTACGCGAGGATCGCGAGCGCGAAGTACGGACCGGACAGGCGCAGGGCCGGCAGCATCGCGATGGAGGCAACGGATGCGCACAGTCCCGCCGCGGGTATGGCAAGCAGAACGGGCCAGCCGGCCTTCATCGTGAGCAGCGCCGAACCGTAGGCGCCGATGCCGAAAAATGCCGCATGGCCGAAGCTGACCATGCCGCCGAGGTTGCCGAGCAGAGCCCAGGCCACGGCAATGCCGGCGACGATCAGCGAGGAAACGGTCAGGCTGAGGATATAGCTGTTCCCCTTCAGGATGAAGGGCACGACCAGGTAAAGGATGGCCACCGCCACCCAGGCGAGTTTTTTCATTGTCTTATCCCCGGCGCTTCTTGGCGCCAAACAAGCCGTTGGGCAGGATGAACAGGACCAGCAGGAAGAGCAGCATCCCAACCAACTCCTGCAGGGCGGAGCTGGCGAGCGTGACCGTCATTGCCTCGGTGATGCCGAGCAGGAAGGCGGCGAGCAACACACCCGGCACCGAGCCGACACCGGCCAGCACGGTGATGATGAAGGCCTTCACCGTCAGGGAATGTCCCAGCGGCGGCGAGATCACG
Source organism: uncultured Noviherbaspirillum sp. (assembly GCA_966212545.1). Taxonomy (GTDB): domain Bacteria; phylum Pseudomonadota; class Gammaproteobacteria; order Burkholderiales; family Burkholderiaceae_D; genus Noviherbaspirillum. The sequence continues at coordinate 6,831 of CBIHRW010000017.1, read as the reverse complement.
CTGCTGGAGAAGATCGCGATGCCCGCAATCGTCGCCAGTACGCCTGCCACGAGGAAGGATGCCAGTTCCACGCGCGCCGGATTGATGCCCATGAGCTTGGCCGCGTCCCGGTTGGACGACACGGCGCGCACTGCGCGGCCGTACCAGCTGCGCGACAGCCACCAGCCGAGCGCGATTGCCGTCGCCAGGCTCACGAGGCAGGACAGCAGCTCGCTGAACATGCTGTACAGGTCGCCGATCTGCACCGCCTCCTGCATCGCTGCGTTTCCGGTCGAACGGATGTCGCTGGACCAGAACAGCAGCACGGCATTGGTGAGAATCATGCCAAGGGCGAAGGTCAGCATGAGGGAATTCAGTTCGCGGTTGCGGCGGATGCACGACACCAGGAAGTACACGATGGCGGAGCAGGCGCAGACGATCAGCATGGCAAGCGGCAGCGCCAGGACCGGATTGACGGCGAAGCGGCTTTCCACGGTGTAGGCCGCATAGGCGGCGAGCAGCACCAGCTCGCCATGCGCGAGGTTGATGATGCGCATGGTGCCGAATGCGAGCGTCAGCCCGAGCGCGATCAGCGCGTAGACGCCGCCGACCAGCATGCCGGAGTAAAGGGATTGGAGGATGAGTTCGGACATGGGGATTCCAGGAGACGGATTGTTTCACGCGGCAGGCGGCCGTTCCCTCTGTCGAGAGAGGGAACCGGCACCCGCCGCTTCGTGAACGCGGCCTTGCCTTACCAGGGCACGGCGGGATACTTCACCGGACCGGTCGCCTGGTACGACGGCGACACGATCACGATCTTCCCGCTCTGGTGCTGTCCCATGCGGTGCTGGAAATAGGGATTGTCGCCGCTGGCGTCGAAGGCCAGCTTTCCGATCAGCGTCTCGCGATTGGTCTTGCGCAGCTCATCCGCCAGGCCGCCCTTCTTGATCGAGCCGTTGTCCGCCGCGCGTGCGATGGCCTCGAACAGGAGCATCGCCTTCACATAGCCGAACTGCGCGAGGTAATCGACATCCTTGTTGAACATCTTCTTGTAGGTGTCGGCGAACTGCCTGCCCTCCGGCGAGCGGTACTCCACCGGGAAGGGCAGCAAGGCAGTGCCGATCACGTTGGGCATGAGGTCGGGGAAGTCGGCTGCCATCTTCGCGGTCGCCAGCGACCACACGCCGACCACGGCCTTGACGTCGGGTTTGAGCACCTTGGCGGCACGGATGATGCCGACATAGTCGTTCTCGTAGGCGCTCATCAGGATGACGTCCGGCTTGTCCTGCAGCTTGATCTTGTTCACGATGGGCTTGAAGTCGGTAATGGCCGGATCGAAGGCGTGCGAAACGACCTTGATGTTCTTTTCGGCGAGTGACTTCTCGATGCCCTTCGCCAGGTCGCTGGTCGCTTCCTTGGTCGAATAAATGATGGAGACCGACTGCACTTTCAGTTCTTGCAGCAGATGTTCGATCGCGCGCTCGTAGCCACGGGTATTGTTGATACGGAAGAAGGTCTTGTAGCCGCGCTTGGTCAGGTCGTCGTTGACGCCGCCGGCAGTGATGTAGGTCAGGTTGTGGCGGTTGGCAGCGTCGGATGCCGGGCCGATGATGTTGGAGCCGTAGCCGCCGATGATGGCCGTCACACCTTCCGACGCGAGTTTCTCGACGGCTGCCACGGCCTTGGCCGGCGCGGACTCGTCGTCGATCGTCACCATCTTGACGGTGTGCTTGCCGTTGGTCTTGTTGAAGATCTCGACCGCGGCCAGGACGCCCTCGTTGAAGCCGGCACCGGAGCGGGCGATGTTGCCGGTCAGGGGCATGTGCGCCCCGACCTTGAATTCCTCCGCAGCGGCGGTGCCCGCCAGAAGCGCCGCGCCCAGGGCGGCAAATGCGCGTAAACGTAGTCTCATGTCTCTTCCTCTTGCTCTAGTTGTTGGGATGGCCTGATGCAGCGCGTTGTTGCAGTTCCTTCTTGAGAACCTTGCCGGTGGCTGCGGCCGGCAAATGATCGAGTACGACGATTTCCGACGGAATCTTGTAGGGGGACAGGTTGGCCTTGAGGTGCGCGCGCAAGGCATCGAGATCGAGCTGCCTGCCCGGAACCGCCTCGACGAAGGCGACGACTTCCTCATTGCCCTCGACGGCGCGGCCGACGACCGCCGATTGCACGACGTCCGGCCATGCGTTGAGTACCTGCTCGACTTCGACGGGATACACATTGAAGCCGGAGCGGATGATCAACTCTTTGCTGCGGCCGGCCAGGGTCACCGCGCCGTCGGATTCGATGCGCGCAAGGTCCCCCGTGCGCAGCCATCCGTCCGGGGTGATTGCCTCCGCTGTCAGTTCCGGCGCGCGGTAGTAGCCCTTCATCACATTCGGGCCGCGCACCCACAATTCGCCGACGCCTTCCGTATCCGGCGAGGCGCCATGGAGCCTGATTTCTATTCCCGGAATCGGCAGCCCGACCGAGCAGTCGGCGCGCGGCGTCTCCATGCGGGTCTGGCAGATCGAGGGCGATGCTTCCGTCATGCCGTAACCGTTCTGGAGCGTCATGCCGAATGTCTTTTCGAAGGACTGCTTGAGCGGCAGCGTCAATGGCGCGCCGCCGGACTGGGCGACCCGAAGCGCGGGCGCGCGCAGCCGGGTGCCGGTCCGCTCGCTCCATTCGAGCAGCTTGGCGTACATCGCCGGCGCACCGTGCATGACGGTGATGCCCTCTTCCGCAAGCGCGCGTGCGAGCGTCTCGGGCTGGAAGCGCGCCACCAGGCGCAGGGCGGCGCCGCCGACCAGCGCAGCGGCGAGCAGCGACGACAATCCGTATACATGCGACAGGGGCAGGACGCCGTAGATCACGTCTTCCGGGACGATGCGGCGCAGGCGGCAGCTGTTGGCGGCGATGAAGAGCAGGTTGGCATGCGTCAGCATGACCGCCTTGGGCGCTCCGGTGGTTCCCGAGGTGTAGACCAGGGCCGCGACCTGACGGGCACCGTCGGCGTCGACCGGTTCGGGGACGGTTTCCGCGTTCAGCGGACCGAGCATGAGTTCGCCGATGGCGGGCCAGTCCACGATTTCCGCCCCGCGCTCTTCTCCATGCGCCCTTGCCTGGGGCGATGCCGCGCTGAAATACAAGGCGCGGCGCGCGCCAGAGTGCGCCAGGAAATTGTCGATTTCGCGCGGCGAAAGCCGGGCATTGACGGTTGCCGACCAGGCATCGAGGCGACTGAGCGCCAATATACAGACGGCCAACGCCACACAGTTCTCCGCGACAAGCAGGACGCGGTCGCCCGGGCGGACGCCGGCCTCCTGCATCCTGGCGGCAACCGCAGCCACAACCTCGCCCAACTCCCCGTAGCGGATAGCACGCATGTCATCGGCCAGCGCCAGCTTGCCGGCGTGGGATGCGGCCCACGCTTCAAAGGCTTCATGAATCCGGCGGGGTGCGGCGGCCGAGGTCGCTGCGAGGTTCATGCTGTCTCCTGTCTGTGCCCGTTACGGGCGTTTTTATGAATCTTTTCGGTTGCAAATACTGTCACAAGGAAAACGGGAATGCAATTGAATTTTGAAATTCAATTCTGCAATGCAGTACTAAGTTGATAAAGTGTAAAAGAAGATCGTCACCTGTGCGACAGTTGATTTCCAGCATCGTTCTTCCTTGTATTAGGCGAAGAATGCGAGCCCTGTGGACCTTGTTGACAGATTTGATCGAAAGATCGAAAATTCCATTTTAGTTGCGTATATTCTGCATTGCAGAACTAGCGCATTCATATGGAGAGGCGGCATGCAAAGTGTTTTTCGCCCTGCGCCGGATTCGTCCGGCCTGGTCGTCGGACTGGTCGGGTGCGGCGTGATGGGACGCGGGATTGCGCAGATCGCCGTGCTGGCAGGCGCAGAAGTGCGACTGACGGACAGCCGCGAAGGCGGCGCCGAGGCGGCGCGCAAGGAACTCGTCACGACCTTCGGCAAGCTGACGGAAAAAGGCAAGCTCGACAGCCAGGCAGCCGGCGCGGCCGCCGGGCGACTCGTGGCCTGCCGGGAAATGGCGGAGCTGCACGGCTGCCATGTGGTGATCGAAGCCATCGTCGAAGACCTCGCCGCGAAGAAATCGCTGTTCGCCGCGCTTGAGGCAATTGTTGACGGCGAGACGATACTCGCCACCAATACCTCCTCCCTGCCTGTCACTTCCATTGCCGCCGGCCTCAAGCGCCCCGAGCGTGTGGCGGGCTTTCATTTCTTCAATCCCGTGCCGCTCATGAAGATCGTGGAAGTCATCGGCGGTTACGCGACCGAGCCGGAGGTGACCGGCTACCTGCTCGCACTCGGCCGTCATTGGGGGCACACAGCCGTCCTAGCGAAGGACACACCCGGCTTCATCGTGAACCATGCCGGCCGCGGCTACGGCACGGAAAGCCTGCGCCTGCTTGCCGAAGGCGTATGCACCGTTCCCACGCTCGACGCCATCCTGCGCGACACCGCCGGCTTCCGCCTCGGCCCATGCGAGCTGCTTGACCTGACGGGGTTGGATGTGTCGCATCCCGTGATGGAATCGATCTACCACCAGTATTACGAGGAACCGCGCTTCCGCCCGCAGGTGCTCACCCGCCAGATGCTCACCGCCGGCGCCCTCGGCAAGAAAACCGGCCACGGCTTCTATCGCTACAGCGCCGACGGCAAGAAAGAAGCCGTGGAGGAACCGGCGCCGGCAACGCGGCGTCCATCCAGCGTCTGGCTGAGCCACGAGCGTGCGGAACTCGCCGAACGCATCGCCACCCTCGTAGCGGCGGCCGGCATCCAGACCGAATCCGGCGCGCACCCGAGCGAACATGCGCTGTGCATCGTCACGCCGCTCGGCGAGGATGCGACCACGTGCTGCGCACGCGAAGAGCTCGACGCCAGGCGCACGGTCGCCGTCGAGAGCCTGCTCGACCTCAGCCGCCGCCGCGTCGTGATGACGACGCCTGCCACCAGCGAGGAATACCTCGCCATGGCATGCGGTCTGTTCGGCGCGACCGGCGTTCCGGTCAGCGTGATCCGCGACAGCGCCGGCCTGGTGACGCAACGTGTGGTCGCCCATATCGTCAACATCGCCTGCGAGATCGCGCAGCAGCAGATCGCCGATCCGCAGGACATCGACCGCGCGGTCGTGCTCGGCCTCGGCTACCCCATCGGCCCGCTCGCCTGGGGCGACCAGCTCGGTCCGCGCACGGTACTGGCCATCCTCAAGAACCTCGAACAGCAAACCGGCGACACCCGTTACCGTCCCAGCCCCTGGCTGCAACGGCGCGCGATGCTCGGCCTGTCCTTACATCACAAGGAGATCTGATCCATGCTTGACGCATATATCTACGACGGCCTGCGCTCCGCGTTCGGCCGCCACGCGGGCGCGCTTGCGCCCGTCCGCCCGGACGACCTGGTTGCCGAAGTGATGCGCGCGGTCGTCGCGCGCAATCCCTGGAAGCCGGAGCAGATCGAGGACGTCATCCTCGGCGACACCAACCAGGCCGGCGAGGATTCGCGCAATGTCGCGCGCAATGCCCTGCTCGCGGCCGGTCTGCCGGTCACGGTGGCAGGCCAGACGGTCAACCGCCTCTGCGCGAGCGGCCTGGCTGCCGTGATGGATGCCGCACGTGCGGTGACCTGCGGCGAAGGCGAACTCTTCATCGCCGGCGGCGTCGAAAGCATGACCCGCGCGCCCTTCGTGATGGCCAAGGCGGAGTCCGCCTTCTCCCGCGACTTCAAGGTCTTCGACACCACCATCGGGGCGCGATTCCCGAATCCGAAGGTCACCGCGCAATACGGCGCCGACACCATGCCGGAGACAGGCGACAACGTGGCGAAGGAATGCGGCATCACGCGCGAACAGGCGGATGCGTTTGCACTGGCCTCGCAGATGAAGTACCACGCCGCGCTGCAGGACAGCTTCTTCGCCGGCGAGATTCATCCGGTCAGCGTCCCCACCGGCCGCAAGACGCCGCCCGTCGTGGTCGACAAGGACGAACATCCGCGGCCGGAAACGACCGCCGTCTCGCTGGAAAAACTCAAGCCGCTCTTCGAGGGCGGCGTCGTCACGGCGGGCAATGCTTCCGGCATCAATGACGGTGCGGCCGCATTGCTGGTGGGCAGCCGCGCCGCCGGCGAAAAGGCGGGCAAGGCGCCGATGGTGCGTATCCTCTCCGCAGCCGTTGCGGGCGTCGAGCCGCGCGTCATGGGCCTTGGTCCCGTCTTTGCCATCCGCAAGGCGCTCGCGCGCGCCAATCTGTCGCTCAAGGACATGGACATCATCGAGATCAATGAAGCTTTCGCCAGCCAGGTGCTCGGCTGCCTGAAGCTGCTGGAGGTTGATTTCAACGACACGCGCGTCAACCCGAATGGCGGGGCGATCGCCCTCGGACATCCCCTCGGCGCATCGGGCGCCCGCCTCGCGCTGACCGCGAGCCGCGAACTGGCGCGGCGCGGCGGCCGCTACGCGGTAGTCAGCCTCTGCATCGGCGTCGGCCAGGGCCTGGCCGTCGTCCTCGAAAGAACACATTAAAACCGGAGACAACATGAAACAGAAGGTGCAATTCCACTGGGACGATCCGCTGCTGCTCGACCAACAGCTGACCAACGAAGAGCGCATGGTGCGCGATGCAGCGAACGCGTACTGCCAGGAACGCCTGCAGCCACGCGTGCTGGAGGCCTTCCGCCATGAAAAAACCGACCCGGCGATCTTCCGCGAAATGGGCGAACTCGGCCTGCTCGGCCCAACCATTCCCGAGCAGTACGGCGGCCCCGGCCTGAACTACGTCAGCTATGGCCTGATCGCGCGCGAAGTCGAGCGCGTCGACTCCGGCTACCGCTCGATGATGAGCGT
>CBIHRW010000016.1:0-67232 GCA_966212545.1 uncultured Noviherbaspirillum sp. | reverse complement strand
CGGTGTCGGGCCGCTGGTTGTGATTGCGGTCGACAAAGACGACCCATCCTTTTGCCCAATCCCCGCCTTCGTCGACAGGAACCAGATCCACACGGGAACCACGCTGGATGGCTTCGGCACGGGCAAGATTGATCGCCGCAAAGAAATCATTCGCCACCGTGGAAATTTCGACGTTTCGGATGAAGCCCCCAAAAGCAGGCGCGCCGATCGCAAAGAGAATCGCCGCGACGGCAAGCGTCACCGCCAGTTCGATGAGCGTGAATCCTGCGAACATGCGGGCGGAGCGTACGGCCATCTTCATCGCCAGCATTCCTCGCGACTCGCCTTCTTCTCGCCTGTACTTGTCAGCGAAAGCTCTCCGCAAACCGGGTCTTCGAAATTCGGATCCACCTTGGCAGTTCCAGGCTTAGCAACCAACCGCACACAATTCTGGATTGTGTCGTTCTCGCATGCCTCAGCGCTGATCTCGTAGGCGCTGGCAGACGGCGTATTCCCTGAGAACCACTTGAACTGTTTTTCATCCGGACCGGTGGAGTCGGACGAAAACGCGATATAGCTGTGGCGCTGGGAATAGAATCGCTCCTCCTGTTGCATAAGCAGGTATAAGGCTGCTCGACCTTCTGTACGCTTTCCCTTTCGGACTACCTCCTGATAGGACGGGAACGCGATGCCCGCAAGTATTGCGACGACGGCAAGAGCGACAATGACCTGAATCAGCGTGAAGCCGCGACAAGATCCGCTTTGGGCGTCACTCTTGTTCATGCTCACCCCGCAGTTCCTCCCAATTCAGGATCTCACGCCAACTCAGGCGCCCCATCTTCAGTCCATTCGCACCGGTAGCGGACTTGCGGTAATAACTCTGCAGAACCGCCTGTACATTGTCCCGGCTGCCGTATCCGAGCGCGGTAATCCGGAACAATGGGCTAGTCGCGGCCTCTGGCTTTTCCTTGTCTTTATCCGGCGTCGCCAGTACTTCGATGAGGTAACGAGGGGAACTCGACGGTGCGCCGCCTCCACCGACAGGAATGGCATTCCCGGTGAACTGGCCGTACGGTGCGGAGGCAACGGATTCACCTTGTGTCACATTGATGAGACGCCAGACGGGGAATGCGTCAGGAGACGCCGGATGGCATAGTCCGAGCAAAGGATTGCCCGAGCCCTCTTCACACTTGCCGGCGACCAAAGTGCCGTTCTGTTTTGCAAACTGCTCGACGCGTCCTGATTGCTCGATGTCCAGTTCCGCATCCCTCAATGCGGCTTCCGCAGCCTGCAGTGCGATCAGCCGGTCCCTTTCATTGCGGGACGCCTTTTCTTCCTGGAGGGCGATTTGCGCCCCAGACGTCCCCAGCATTAAAACTGCCAGCATCATCAACATGCAAACGATCAGCGCTGCACCATCCTGTCGGTACATGGATTGCAGTTCACGATCGACGCGCTGCGCGAGGGCCTCTTTGTATCTGCTGGTCTGCATACCTAACTACCCAGCGGCCGGCTGCGCAACCATATAGTTGTCGAGAAGACCTTCCGTGCACGATTCCGGACGGCCTTTGGTATTTCGGAAACCTGAACGCGTACACCTTTATCTCGCCCGGCGTGCGCATCCGAATACGACTTTCCGAAGAGGTCGTACTGCTTATCCTGCAAACCGCTATGCCCTGATTGCGCACCGCGAACCAATACGGCAACCTTGACGGCCACCACGCTCCTCCAGTGCGATTGCTTGGCGCCACCCGCACCGCGTCCGCCGCCTCGGAGATTTACTGCCGGAGTCGCGCTGTCCATTGCGTCAATTGCTGACGCATTCAACAAGGTGTTCGGGTATCCGTCGCCATCCGTATCCAGCGCATACAGAACCTGGAACGACTCCACGCCGCGCGCAATGGCCTGCGACGCCCAGCCTTCTTCGCCGGGATACTTGCAATACAATTCGGGCTCGCCTGTGGCATCTTCGGCGACATAGAAAATGCTCCAGGCCCTGCCATCGTAGTCCTCGGCCTCGCCGCGTCCGACGCCGAAACCTGCACAGTTCAGGGCGGAGCCGTCGCCATTGCTACCATCCCCGGATCCGGCGAAACGAATTGCGAGCACATCACTCCCGTTAATCGCACGAGCCAACGGTGACGACATTGCTTCAGTTCGGCTCTTGAGACTTTTCGCATCCAGTCCGAAAATTGCCGGGTCTTCAGGTTCACGGAACCCGCCATCTGACTCGGCGATATCCCACTCAACGTAGGACGCCTGGCGTGTGCTGCGCGCAACGATGTCGATAGCATGGCGTCCGGTGTCGAGTATCTGGGCTGTGTCGCTCTGCTCGACATAGCTCGACTTTGCAGACACCAGGACAACCGTACCGACGGCGACGACAAGCAACCCGAGCGCCATCGACACCATCAACTCGACGAGGGTCAGGCCATGCTGGTTGAACTGCCGCGTCTCGCGTCTTGAACCGTTTCTCATCCGCGTACGTCTCCTATGACACGGCCGCGACAGGCAGCACGACGCTTGGTGGAAAGCCGCTGTCGCCCTCATTAACAAGGCTGCCATCCGGATTTTTCGTCCGCCATCCGAGTTTGATCACAAGGGGCGCCCCAATTTTTGCGTTGCTGCCGCAATCCCACTGATAGGCCTGCCCCACATCGTTCCACGGACTGGAGTCCCTGCAGATACGCAGCCGGGCGACAGGAAACGACGTTGCGAGGCGGGTCTTCCATTCCTGGATCTCGGCATTTGCGAACTCGTCCCGGTTACAGGTCATGAAATGGCAAGACGCTGCCGCTTGCGGCAAGGCACCCGGGTTGGATGTGTAATCAAGGTCCAACATTTGGCCAAGCGTCGCCGAATGCTGATCGTCCGCCGCGTATGCGCGAACAGTGTCGGCAATGTCCGCGGCAAGGTGCATGGCTGAGGTCTGGTATGAAGACTGCTGCGTCGTTCGGGTCGCTGCGAGCAGCATTCCTGCCGCCCCAAGTACCGCGACCGACAGCACGACTATGGAAATCAGAACTTCAACCATGGAGTAACCGTTCGCGCTTTTCCTTTTCATCTTTTGGCACTAATGTTGTCATTTAATTAACTTTTTGGGCGTGCGAAATCCAACACAATTCTTATTTCGTTATTGGCGCTATTTGGTGGGAGTTTTGCGCTCGCGGCCCACTTCGGCGATCGCGTCCTGGAATTCGGCGACGTCTTCGAAACTCTTGTAGACCGACGCAAACCGGATATAGGCAATCTTGTCGAGTCGTTTCAACTCACGCATGACCAGCTCGCCGATATGGCCGGAAACCACTTCGCGCGCGCCGGAGGAAAGAAGCTTCTCTTCGATCCTGTGTATGGCGGCGTCGACGGCTTCCGCGGAGACGGGGCGCTTGCGCAACGCAAGCATGAAGCTGGATCGGAGCTTGGCCGGGTCAAAATCGGCACGGCTGCCATTTTTCTTGACGATGACGGGCATCGACAGTTCAATGCGCTCGTAGGTGGTGAACCGCTTGTCGCAGTGCGCGCAGCGGCGGCGGCGGCGAATGGTGTCCCCCTCCTCCGACACGCGGGTGTCGATGACCTGGGTATCTTCGTGATGACAGAAGGGACACTTCATGGTGCTGCCGCAAGCCCTATCTACAGCACGTTCCCTTGATGCAGGGAACGCAGAAAATTATCAATTACGCAATTTTGTTATCTTTTTGCAAATTACGCCATCCCATGGAAATGGGATGGCGCAGTGTACTTCAGATCCGCAGAAGATAATACGTTGAAGCCTTATGCGTAGACCGGGAAGGCATCCGTCAGCTTCTTCACTTCCGCCTTCACGCGCTCGATGGTGCCGGCGTCATGCGGGTTGTCCAGCACATCTGCGATCAGGTTGCCGACCTTGACTGCTTCTGCTTCCTTGAATCCGCGGGTGGTCATCGCCGGGCTGCCGAGGCGGATGCCGGAGGTGACGAACGGCTTTTCCGGATCATTCGGGATCGCGTTCTTGTTGCAGGTCATATGCGCGGAGCCGAGGATGGCTTCAGCTTCCTTGCCGGTGATCTTCTTGGCGCGCAGGTCGACCAGCATCACGTGCGACTCGGTGCGACCGGACACAATGCGCAGGCCGCGCGAAATCAGGGTCTTCGCGAGCGCATCGGCGTTCTTCACGACCTGCTGCTGGTAGGCCTTGAATTCCGGCGACTGCGCTTCCTTGAATGCCACGGCCTTGCCGGCGATGACGTGCATCAGCGGACCACCCTGGATGCCGGGGAAGATCGCGGAGTTGATGGCCTTTTCATGCTCGGCCTTCATCAGGATCACGCCACCGCGCGGGCCGCGCAGGGATTTGTGCGTAGTCGAGGTGACGAAGTCGGCGTACGGCACCGGATTCGGATATACACCTGCAGCAATCAGGCCGGCATAGTGGGCCATATCGACCATGAAGTAGGCGCCGACGTCCTTCGCCACCTTGGCGAAGCGCTCGAAATCGATGCGCAGCGCATAGGCAGATGCCCCGGCGATGATCAGTTTCGGCTTCTTCTCGTGCGCAAGACGCTCCATCGCGTCGTAATCGATCTCTTCCTTCTCGTTCAGGCCGTAAGAGATGACATTGAACCACTTGCCCGACATGTTAAGCGCCATGCCGTGGGTCAGGTGGCCGCCTTCGGCGAGCGACATGCCCATGATGGTGTCACCAGGTTTGAGCATCGCGAAGAACACACCCTGGTTGGCTTGGGAACCGGAGTTCGGCTGCACGTTGGCGGCTTCCGCGCCGTACAGTTCTTTCAGACGGTTGATCGCCAGGGTTTCGGCGATGTCGACAAATTCGCAGCCGCCGTAATAGCGCTTGCCCGGGTAACCTTCGGCGTACTTGTTGGTGAGTTGCGAACCTTGCGCCTCCATCACGGCAGGCGAGGTGTAGTTCTCGGAAGCGATCAGCTCGATGTGGTCTTGCTGGCGCTTGTTTTCCTGCTGGATGGCGGACCAAAGTTCGGGATCGACTTTAGCGATGGTGTGGTCTTTTGCGAACATGAAAAACTCCAATCGATTAAGTATGCAAAGTGGGTTTGCCTAAATCGAATGAGGGCCGATGGAAGAAGACAGGCAGCCTCAGTCGTGCATTCCATTTGGGCTGCCCAGGCGAACGGCTATGGATATCTCACGTTCCCCGGTGGATTTCCACCTTTTCGCCGGATTGCTGCTCCGGCTTCTCGCCAGTTACGTGAGACGAAATGGAGCTAGATTGTAAGATAGCTACCCCCGTTTCGGCAAGGATTGGGGAACCGCACAGAGTTTGGCTTCAAATTGATGCTGGATGGCATGCACTGCAGCATGAGGATGTCCCCTTTCGGCTACAATTTTGGCAATCGTCCGTCCCGCACGAAAGGAAACAACATGATCGTCCTGATTACAGGTGCAACATCGGGCTTTGGCGCCGAAATGGCGCGCAAATTCGCACAAGCAGGAAACAAGGTGATCGCCACCGGCCGCCGCAAGGACCGCCTTGATGGATTGGCTGCGGAACTGGGCTCTGCCCTGCTCCCGGTCACGATGGATGTGAGCGACAAGGCATCGATCAACGCCGCAGTGGCCTCGCTGCCGGCCGGGTGGCAGGAGATCGACGTCCTGGTGAACAATGCCGGCCTCGCGCTCGGCATCGAGCCGGCGTACAAGGCCTCACTCGACGACTGGGAAACCATGATCGCAACCAACTGCAAGGGGCTCGTCACGGTGACCCATGCAATCCTGCCCGGCATGGTCGCGCGGGGACGTGGGACGGTGATCAATATCGGCTCAGTTGCCGGCTCCTATCCCTACCCGGGCGGCAACGTCTATGGCGCAACCAAGGCATTCGTCGAGCAGTTCACCCTGAATCTGCGCGCCGACCTTGTCGGCACCGGTGTGCGGGCGACAAATATTGCCCCCGGGCTGTGTGGCGGTACTGAGTTTTCGAATGTCCGCTTGAAGGATGATGCCGCAGCAGCCAAGGTTTACGAGGGCACCGTACCGCTGACGGCAAAGGACATTGCCGAAACTGCGTACTGGATCGCCACCCTGCCCCCGCATGTCAACATCAACTACATCGAGATGATGCCTACATGCCAAGGCTTCTCCCCCTTCAATGTCAAACGAAACACCTGATGGAAAGTCGATACGAATACCGTCGCCGCGAACGGACACGACCGCGATGACCTCCGATTTCACTTGGAAGCTACGGGTCTATTATGAAGACACCGATGCCGGCGGCGTTGTCTTTTATGCAAACTACCTGAAGTTTTTCGAAAGGGCGCGTACCGAATGGTTACGTGCCGCCGGCATCGGGCAGCAATTATTGTCAGAATCACATCGCGTGATGTTCGTGGTCAAAAGCACGGCAGTCGATTATCATGCCCCCGCGAAATTAGATGATGAACTGAAACTCTCCGTCGTTGTCGAAAGGCTGGGACGCGCCTCCGTGCAATTCATACAAGAGGCTTGGCGCGTCGAGGGAGAGGATCTTCGGCTGCTGGCCAGCGGCCGCATCAAGGTCGGTTGCGTCGACACGGACACATTCCGCCCGAGCCCCATCCCGGATGAAGTATTGGACCGGATAAAAATTACAGGATGAATTCCCCCGCATCACGGCAGGCACTATCCGGCCGCCTATCGCGCTACTTGCGCTCGAACTGCCTGTGCTGCGGAAAAAAATTGTAAACATTTGTTAGAAGCCAATGACCGTCACACAAGATCTGTCCTTCATTTCCCTGATCAGCAATGCTTCCCTCCTGGTGCAGTTGGTCATGGCCTTGCTGCTGCTGGTGTCCATCATGAGCTGGACCTATATCTTCCGGAAAATGTTTGCGATCAAGAGTGCGCAATCGCAGACGGAGGATTTCGAGCGCGCATTCTGGTCGGGTGGCAACCTGAACGCGCTCTATGAAGAAGCAACCTCGAACCGCCGCCGCAGCGGCGGCAAGAGCGGCGCACTGGAACGCATCTTCGAATCCGGCATGGGCGAGTTCATCAAGGCCAAGGCCAGCTTTGCCGGCAAGGGCAACGTCGATCCGGGCAGCACGATCGACGGCGCACGCCGGGCGATGCGCGCTGCCTACCAACGCGAAATGGATGCACTCGAATCGCACCTCGCCTTCCTCGCCTCGGTTGGTTCGGTGTCTCCTTATGTCGGCCTGTTCGGCACGGTGTGGGGCATCATGAATGCTTTCCGTGGCCTGGCTAACGTACAACAGGCTACGCTGGCATCGGTCGCCCCGGGCATTGCGGAAGCGCTGATCGCGACCGCGATCGGCCTGTTCGCGGCGATTCCCGCCGTGGTGGCGTACAACCGCTACTCGCATGATATCGACCGCCTGGCGATCCGCTTCGAAAGCTTCATCGAAGAATTCTCCAACATCCTGCAACGACAGGTCCGCTAATGGCGAACAGTTCGATGCGCGGCGGGCGCAGCCGCAAGTTCAAATCGGAAATCAACGTCGTGCCGTATATCGACGTGATGCTGGTGCTGCTCATCATCTTCATGGTCGCGGCGCCGATCACCAATCCCGGCGTGATCAACCTGCCGACGGCGGCGAAATCGGCCTTGCCGCCGACCGAGTACATCCAGATCGCACTGAAGGCAGATACGACGGCCACGATCAGCGTCAACGGCGGCAAAGGCGGCAGCAGCGCGCAGGAGAAAGTTGGCGGCCGCAGCGCGCTGATGCAGAAGCTGCGCACCATGCACGGCGCGAATCCCGACCTGCCGGTGATGATCTCGGCTGACAAGGACATCAAGTACGACGAAGTGATCCAGGTGATTTCGGAAGCCAAGAAAATCGGCATTACCCGAGTGGGGCTGGCGACGAAGCAATGACTGAAGCAACTCCGTATATCGTCCCGAAGGAACCCGGCGGCGGACGCTCGCTCGTTCTGGCGGCGCTGGTCCATGCTGCGCTGTTCATTTTCCTGTGGATCGGGGTCACTTGGCAGAGCGAAACACCGGTGACGATCGAGGCCGAGGTGTGGGACCCGCAACCGCGTGAAGCCGCCCCCCTCCCCGAGCCGCCGCAGGTAAAGGCGCCGGAGCCCGAGCCGAAGCCGATACTCAAGGAACCGCCGAAGCCCAAGGTCGAGGAAGCTCCCGTCGTCAAGCCTGACATTGCGCTGGAGAAGGAAAAGAAGCGCAAGGAAGACGAGAAGAAGAAACAGCTGGAAGAAGAGCGCCTCGCGAAGGAAAAGAAGCGCCTCGAGGAAGAAAAGCTGGCCAAGCTCGAGGACGCAAAGCGCCTCGAGAAAGAGAAGGCGGAAAAGGCGAAGAAGGAAGCTGCCGAGAAGAAACGCAAGCAGGAAGAAGCAGATGCAAAACTGCTGGCGAAGATGCGCGAGGAAGACATGAAGCGCATCACCGGCGCAGTCGGCACCGGCGGTACCGGCGAGGCGCCGAAATCACAGGGCGGTCGCGCCGATGGCGATTACGTGCAGCGTATCGCCGCGAAGATCCGTTCGAACATTGCCTTTATCGTGCCCGAAGGCTTGCAGGGCAACCCGCCGGTAGAATATGAGGTTCGACTGTTGCCGGACGGATCGGTCGCGGGCATCCGCAAGCTGAGATCGTCCGGCGTACCCGGCTTCGACGAAGCAGTGTCGAGGGCGATCGAACGCTCGCAACCCTATCCTCGGGACAAGTCGGGCGCCGTACCGTCCAGTTTTATTGGTATCCACAAACCGAAAGACCAGTAAGCAAACATGATGAAAAATCTCTTCTTGCGCGGCTTCGCCGTGTTCGCGTTCAGCCTCGCCAGCCTCGCGCAGGCGCAGCTGCGGGTGGAAACGTCGGGCGTCGGCGCCACCCAGATCCCGATCGCGATCGCCGGTTTTGCGGACGAAACGATGGCACCGCAGCAGGTTACGGCCATCATCAAGGGCGACCTCGCGCGCAGCGGCTACTTCAAGATCATCGACACCGGCAACACCATGTCGGAAACCACGTCGGTCAACTTCAGTGAATGGAAATCACAGGGCGCCGATGCGCTGGTCGTAGGCAGCGTCCACCGCCTTGCAGACGGCCGTTACGACGTGCGTTATCGCCTGCTCGACACGGTCAAGGCATCCAATCTGTCCGGCTTCGGCCAGGTTGCCGGCCCCGACCGCCTGCGCGTAGCCGCGCACAAGATCGCCGACGACATCTATGAGAAACTGATCGGCGTGCGCGGCGCTTTCGCCACCCGAATCGCTTACGTCACCAAGGCCGGCAGGGAATACCGGCTTGAAGTAGCGGACTCGGATGGGGAAGGCACCCAGGTGGCATTACGTTCGAACGAGCCGATCATTTCGCCCGCATGGTCGCCGGACGGCACCAAGGTCGCCTATGTGTCGTTCGAGAACAAGAAGCCGGTCGTCTACGTGCAAGACTTGACCACCCGCCAACGCACCATCGTCGCCAACTACCGCGGCAGCAATTCGGCGCCGTCCTGGTCGCCGGATGGCAGCAAGCTGGCCCTGGCCTTGTCTCGTAACGGCTATACCCAGGCCTACGTGGTCAACGCCGACGGCAGCAACCTGCGCCAGCTGACCAACACGAACGGCATCGAAACGGAGCCGCAATTCTCGGCGGACGGCCAGTTCATTTATTTCACCAGCGACCGCAGCGGCGGTCCGCAGATCTACCGCATGAGCATCAATGGCGGCGATGCACAGCGCGTCACGTTCACCGGCAGCTACAACATCAGCCCGCGCGTCTCTCCGGATGGCAAGAGTCTGGCCTACATTTCGCGCCGTGATGGGCGTTTCCAGCTGTACGTCCTCGACCTGCAGAGCGGACAAGAACTGCGCCTGTCCGATACCGGCAAGGACGAATCCCCCAGTTTCTCGCCGAACGGCAAGTACATCATGTATGCAACTATCGCCGGCGGGCGTGAAGCATTGGCCGTCGTCTCCGTGGACGGCCGCGTCAAACATCGCCTGACGACCCAGGCAGGCGACATTCGAGAGCCCACTTGGGGCCCGTTCATGAAATAATATGGGTTTTGGGAAATTTTCACTTGGGAGAACCACTAATGCGTAACACCACCACTCTTGCCCTCATTCTCGCGGGCGTATTCGGCCTGACTGCCTGCGGTTCGTCGGTCAAGCTGGATGACAATGTCAAGGTAGAAGACCGCACCGCCACCCCGGCAAACACCGCCGACGCACGCACCGTTGCCCCGGTCACCGCCGGCTCCACCGATCCGCTGAACGATCCGAAGGGTATCCTGGCCAAGCGCAGCGTCTACTTCGACTACGACAGCTTCATCGTCAAGGATGAGTTCAAGCCGGTGGTCGAGGCGCACGCCAAGTACCTGTCCTCCAACAAGGGCCGCAAGATCATCATCCAGGGCAACACCGACGAACGTGGCGGCCGCGAGTACAACCTGGCACTGGGCCAGAAGCGCGCCGAAGCTGTCCGCAAGTCGATGTCCCTGCTCGGCGTGTCCGACGCGCAGATGGAAGCCGTGTCATTCGGTGAAGAAAAGCCGAAGGCACAAGGCAGCGATGAAGCTGCATGGGCAGAAAACCGCCGCGCAGACATCGCCTACCAGTAATCTCGCAAATGATGAGTGGCGGTCTCCAAAGCTCATCCCTCGCCCCTTCTCCGCTCCGAGGGAAGGGAAAACCTTCACGGGAACGAAGATTCTTCCCCGTAGCGTTCAAGAGCGATCATGAACAAGACCATCATCAAATCATCACTTGCGGCGGCCTTCATGGCCGCATTTTCTTTGGTTCCCCTGCATGCGCAGGCAGCCCTGTTCGAGGACGAGGAAGCGCGCAAGGCCATCCTCGAGATCCGCGCCCGCCTGAACAACATACAGTCCGAGATCAATGCCAAGGCGGACAAGAGCAATAATCTCGACCTCAACAACCAGAACGAACAATTGCGCCAGGAGATCGCGCGCCTGCGCGGCCAGGTCGAGATTCTGACCAATGAACTGGCGAACGCACAGAAGCGCCAGAAGGATTTCTACGTCGACCTGGACGCCCGACTGCGCAAGCTCGAGCCGCAGAAGGTGACGATCGACGGCAAGGAAGTCATGATGGAACAAGGCGAACAGAAGGCGTATGACGCCGCCCTTGCCTATTTCAAGGCCGGCGACTACAAGAACGCCGGAGCTGCATTCTATGACTTCACGCGCCGTTATCCGCAGTCCGGCCTGGCGCCGTCCGCGCAATACTGGCTCGGCAACACCTATTACGCCCAGCGTGACTACAAGAATGCCATTACCGCGCAGCAGGTGGTGGTGAAGAATTATCCGGACAGCCCGAAGGCGCCCGATGCCCTGCTCAACATCGCGAGCTGCCACATGGAACTCAAGGACAAAGCCGCTGCGAAAAGAACGCTGGATACGCTCATCGCCCAATACCCGGAAACCCCTGCGGCGCAAACGGCGAAGGAAAGACTGGCTGTCCTGAAGTAAACGCGACGTGGGCTGCCTGCCGCAATTTCCAGATAGATCTCTTGGAAAGAATTACTCAAAAAATTGACGTGAGTGATTTGACAGGCAGCATGAACCTTACTTATAATCTTGGTCTTTCGGGTCGTTAGCTCAGTTGGTAGAGCAGCGGACTTTTAATCCGTTGGTCGCTGGTTCGAGTCCCGCACGCCATCCCCTAAAAATAACGGCTCCCAGCGATGGGAGCCGTTTTCATTTTCAGGGCAATTAAGTCTAAATCTCCACTTGAGGCGCAACGCAACTACGCCCGGTCGATACAAGCAGCAAGCGGGATCCGGAATTCAGACGATGGCCGGGCAGGCGATCGTTATTCAAAACCAGAGGATATACGCGGCAAGTGCCGCACAGGCGACGGTCGCGTGGAGGGCAGTCCAAAGAAGTTTGCCGGGGCGCTTGTTACCGTCCTGCGGCTTTTGCGAGGTCAAGGTGACGATAGGATCGTCATCCCCGTCAACTTCCGGGGGCACCAGTTCAGGCTGCACCGGAAGCTCCTTCGACGGTGCCGGGCGTTTTTCGGCAGCCGGCCTTGCTGGCGCAACCGCGTGCGCGACTTCGCTTACGGCAGGCTTGCGCTCGCTTGCCACGGGCTTTCTCTCGGCAATCGACCGCACACGGCCCGACGTCAGCATCTGATGCAACTCTTCAACCGAAGGCTTGCGCTGGAATACCTTTTCCCAGGCTCGAATGAGATTGGCATGCCCCTCGCCCATCAAGGCGTCATATAGCGCATCCCCCATCGCACGACCTTTTTCCTCCGCCAGCTTCAACTGCTTGTCGTGCGTGAGGACAGCACTCCTCAACATCGCCCTGAATTGCGCCGAATCCCCTCCTGAATTCAATGCCCCTTCCGTGTCAAAATACTCTACTTGCCCATTGATCTGCACCGGCGGCTCTGTAACCAGCTGCACACCGGCACGCTTGAGCTCGAGCAGTGCGCGCACCGGATAGTCGACGCTTGCTGCAGCAGCTTGATCAGACAGGTCGGCCGCCTGCGATCCTGGATGCACGAACAGGCGTGACTGCCGGTATCCTTTGAAATACGAAAGCCAAGGCTCCATGTCGGCCTTGGCCAGTGAAAACGGTTTGCTCCAGCCATTCTCGTCATCGAGTGGGATCAATGCAGAGCGTATGTCCGGGATCGCATTGACCTTGTCGATCCATTCATTCAGCTGAATGGCGGGCGCCTGCTCGGGACCGGTCGCCGCTCCCTGTTCGCGCTGGACGGCCTCAAGGCGCTGTTGCTTCTTCTTTTGCTCGGCCGCACTTTGCAGGATGCGGTTCTGCCGCTCGCTCTCCCATTGCAGCGCGTTGTCTCGCAGTTCGAGCGCGTGCATGTTATCCCTTCCCCGTCAACGCGTGTCGCTCCGCGCATGCAGGCCATAGCAGCACAAGACCTGCGCGCTCCGCGGACACCGCGGCATGGTGAGTTGGGATGAACATATCGTTACCGGCGGTATTACAGAATCACTTCAGGCGTCTGCGACGACATGATGATCGAGGCGTGCACGTGCCCGGTCGAGGCACCTGCCTTGTCACGCAAAAGAGTCGACAGGATCTCGGTGTCGTTGAAGCGAAAACGCGAGAGCATGACATTGCAGCCTGCCAGCTTCAGCACCTGCGCGTTGCTCATGCCCGCCAGGAGGTCGGCGATTTCGCCGCTGATACCGAGGCGGAAAATCGCCTCTGCGCGGTCATGGCGGATCATCTGCTGCGCGATCATCAGGTAGCTGAGGTTGACGTCGCGGATTTCTGCCAAATAGTCGTTAGTCATGTGTCGGTCCTTATCTTAGTAAGCAAAAACTTCCTGCAGAACTTCAAGAGCCCTTGCCATCGTGCCCTCGTCAATGGCTCCGAGCTTTCTTATCAACCGCGACTTCTCCATCGTACAAATCTGATCCAGCAGGATCAGCCCTTCCCTGCCCATGAACTGCACGGGAATCCTGAACGGCGCCGGCAATTCACGCGTACTCATCGGGGCAAGAATCAGCGTGCTGAGGTACTCGTCCATCTCCTCGGGCGAGACCACCACGCATGGCCACCGCTGCTGCGTCACGCTGCCGACAGGCTTGTCGAAATCGGCCAGCCACACCTCTGCACGTTTCACCATGAAAAATCTGCATCCGCATCATTAGCAATCAGGGGCCATGCGATCGCCTGCGCCGTGGCCTTTTCGGCAAGACGCTGGCATGCCTGCGCCCAGCCTTCCCGCGACTTCCGCTTCGGCTTGCGAATCACGATCGCCTCGTTCTCTACCTCGATTTCGACCTCGCCAATATCAAGACCGGTCTGTAACAGGAACGGCTTGGGGATCAAGACCCCTTGCGAGTTACCCATCTTGCGGATGGCAGTCTTCATAGATATTCCTCTAACAGAATGTTACAACATAGTACTACATACTTACCTAATGGCAAATATTTTATGAGAACAATGTTGGAACTAAGCAGCAATGTTTGAACTTTGTAAAAACATTGTACTTCCGAAATTAAAGTTGTTTAAGAAATATTGTTAAGATTAAACATTAGAAATGTCGGCAAAGGGCTATCCCGCGCACTCGAAGCAGACGCCGAGGAAGATGAAAAATGGATGGCGAAGAAGGTGAGATTCACCTGCTCGTTGCCATGAAGAAGGCAAAAATGAACACTGGCAGGTGCAGCAGCTTAGGAGACCGGGGGGCGAAAAAAAGTTGCCGCAGCATGGCCATGTCACCCGCCAATCCCCGCCGATTCGGATCAATAGTTCGGCGTATGCGGCTGATATGAGGGGCAGCCGCGTCGCCCCCACGAGCCGTTACAGACTTGCCAGCGGCAGTACTCGCGGCGGAAGATGTTGGTGTTGCGCTCGCATCGCATGAGCATGGCCCGGGTCGATGTCTCGCGCGATGGCGAAGCGGCTGCGACCTTGCGCGTGCCTTCGCGGCTGTTTGTCAGGTTGGCGCCGTCGCGGAAATCGCCTGGCGCCCGACCGTGTTCAGACTTTTTTTTTAGCTCCTCGTCGACCTGGCGGCGGATGCGTTCGATTTCCCGGTCGCTCAGTCGCGGCACGCTCTTGCGCTTGGGCGCCGCGCCAGCCACGCTGGCGCCGGATTGCTTGTTTGCTTTTGCCGACTTGGGAGTGTCATCCTCGTCAGCTGCCGCGGGTTCCTTCGGCGCTTTGCCCGAAACAACCGGAGAGGCGGCTTCCTCGGTGGATACCTGCTGCTCGCCGGATCTCGCGGCAGGCTTTTCGCCACCGCCGCTCTCTGATTCGGTAACGGCAGACCCGCCAGATGTGATATTTGCCGGCGCCTCCGAAGGTGCAGGCGAAACCGGCTCTACCCTTGCCTGCGACGGCTCTGCGGGTTGCGGAGGAGGCGCACCGTCATAGGGAAGTTCACTGGAACTGATGCCGCGGACTGCCAAAGACCTTTTGCTGTCGACGGCCGAAGCGGCTGGCGCCACGCGCGTGGGGCTTACGGGTGTTGAGACGACCTGTGGACTGGGAGTGGAATGGTGTAGCCACCACGCCGCAGCCAATCCGACGCCCGCACCGATGACAAACACGCCGAGCATTGTGGTGATACGCCGCAGGCGCGACCGGCCGGGCGGGCGGTATTCGCCGAAATCCGGCCCCAGGCCGTGAAGCTGCTCATAACCGATGTTCGGCCGAGGCATGCCGGGATCGTCCATGTTTGGCTCGATACGCGGATGCGTCATGCCGGCATGCGAGTCGCGCGCCGGCGGCTCCGCGTGCATGTGCCGATGTGTCGTTTCCCCCTGCATTGGTTGTCTATTTGTGTAGGTGTGCGTGCCGGATTGGGGCGGCCTCGCTGAAGTAGAACCGGTCAAGTAACGCGTCCTCCTGAATCTTATTGCCCGCGTGCGTGCGTTGGATTGCAGATAAGAACGGTCACCGGGGCTGATGTAACCGGCGTATGCGTATCCCTTCTGTCGTTGCGCTTGAGGTGCGCTTCCGACATGAAGCGGCTGGTGACATGAGACGCAAACCCCGATCAGACCCGGATTGTCCGTCCCGCAAGTTGGGCATTGCATTTCGGACTGGCGCAGGACATCCAGTTGCCTGCACAAATGAATGACCGTCGGCAGTAGATCTAAGTTCAACAGAATAGATCGACAACACCCTCGCTCCCACACTTGCAGCGATCAATTCGATCAGTGATTGATTCGGATCATGCAAGGTCGTAGCTGCACGAATGCAATGTTTCCATGCATCTGTTGATTGATCGCTGCAAACAAAAACGGCCGCCCAAAGGCAGCCGTCTCGATGAAATCTTCAGGTGTGTCAGAGATTCAACTCGTACACGATCTTCCACTGCTGGCCTTCCTTGGCCCAGTACTGGCGCTTGCGGATCGAGGTCTTGTTCTTCCCGAACTGGGACTCCTGCGTGAACGTGCTGACGATCATGTCCTCGCGTCCCGGATAGAAGAAATGCGTCATGTCGCGCAGAGTAACCGACAGCCCCTTCACACCGCTCATGAACTGCTGGTGCTTGCTGAGCCAGGTGTCGAGTCCTTCACCGCGTTCGGACTTGAACTTGCGCGAGTAGTTTTCCACGACGCGAGACGGCACGAGGCTTTCGATATCACGCTTCCAGCCTTCGACCAGCCGAGCAGCGAGGTTGCGATCGTTTTCCCACTTCGTCTTGTTGACGAAGTCGACGCTTTCGGCAATCACCACCGGCGTCTTGCCGATTTCCACCGAAGTTGCAAGCTTGTGCAGGTCGGGATTGGTCAGCACCACACAGCCGTCGGACGACAGCGGCGGACGGCTGAAGCTGTCCGACGGCGTGCCATGCAGCCAGATGCCGGAGCCGCTGCGGCCATTGATCTTGTCCCACTCGTTGGGATAGTTGATCGGCAGCGCGCCGGAACCGTAGAAATCCGGCAGGCGAGCCCCCGGAAGATGGCTGGTGATGTAGTAGATGCCGACGGGCGTGCGCTGATCGCCTTCCTTGATCTTGTTGACGCCGTATTTACCCTGGCTGATGTAGTAGTCCGTGACGAACTTCAGCTGGCCACCGCGGTTGGCATAGACATACAGGCGTGAACGACGGGCATCGACCACCAGAACGTGTTTCTGGTCTTCGCGCAGCTTGAGCACCAGGCGAGGCACCAGGTCGGGATCGGGACGCTCGCGTAGGGACTTCAGGCGCACCATCGCCTCTTCGCGCAGGCTCTTGAGCTTGTCCTCGGGACCATCGATTGCGCCGAGCGTCTTGACCGGCTGGGTCTGCATCAGCAGCAGGTCGCCGCGGATCAGGTGACCAAGCCGGAAAGTCGGAAAGTCTTTCACCAGCTCGTCCGCCTTTGCCAGGGCCTTGCGCAGGTTATTGGCACCGAGCGCCTTGTAGACCTCGATCAGCAGGACTTCAGGATCCGCCGCCTCGGCAACCGGCGCAGGTGTCTGGGCCTGCGCCTTGGCGGCCTGTTTCTTCGATGCGGCGAATGCAGGTGCGGTGGAAACACCAGCTGCAACCAGCCAGGGCAACATCAGGAGCAAGGCCCGCTGCGAGCGGACTCCTGTATAACCGTTATTGAATTGGAAGCGAAACATCAGCTGCCCGTGGTCTCCTGCTTGATCTGCCACCGGCCGCCCTGCTTGGCGAGCACGAGCGTCTTGCGGGTGTTGGCCGTCAGGCGATCGGAAATGTACACCTGCCGGAATTTCACCGTCGCGGTATTGCCGTTGATCGAGATTTGCGGCGCCTCGACCTTGACACTGATGCTGCCCTTGCCAACGATGCGCGCGCGGCGGTCTTCTTCCCAAGCCTTGCGCGCCTGTCCGCTGGGAACCTGGAAGTCGTTGCCGTAGTAGTTCAGGTAAGACTTTACATCCCTCGCACTCCACGCCCTTGCCCAACCATTGACGGCCTTGAGCACATCATCGCGCTCGTCATCCTGCTCCGCACGCTTCGGTTCGACCTTGGCAGGTTCCGGCTTGGGTTCGGCTTTCGCGACCTGCGGCGCGGGGGCCGGAGTCGGGGCGGGTACCGGCTTGACTGCAGGAGCAGGCGTTGCAGCTACCGGGGGCGCAGCGGGTGCCGGGGCCGGTTTCGCCGCCGGAGCAGGTGCGGGTTCCGGTGCTTTCGCGACGACGGTCGGGGCCGGTGCCGGCGCAGGTGTTGCGGCAGGCGCCTTCGCGTTGGCGCCGTTCATGTTGCTTACCAGCGAACGAACCAGCGTCAGTTTGGACTTCGCAGCGGCGTTGCCGGAATCGAGCTGCAGCGCCTTGTCATAGGCCTGGCTTGCCAGCTTGGCATGCACGTCGCCCAGGTTTTCGTAGGCAGTCGCATAGCTCGGGTTGGTACGGATCGCCGAGTCGAGTGCGGCGCGCGCCTTTTCATACTGTCCGGCCGCCGCATACAACACCGCGAGATTGTTGTACGGCTCGGGCAGGCCCGGATAGTCCTCGGTCAGCTTGGTGAAGACCGCGATCGCTTCGGACGACTTGTTTTGCTCGGTAAGGATCACGCCCTTGAGAAAACGCATTTGCGCGTCGCGCGGATTCCTGGCCAGGAACGCGTCCGCGCGCGAGAGCGCTTCCGTGTACTGGCCGGCGCGCATGAACTTGGTGACGTCCGAATAGTCGTCGGCGAACACCGGCGGCGCGAACAGCGCAACCAGGAGGCCGGATAGTGCAACGGTCTTGTTCAGTGCAGGGCGCAAACGAAGCTTGATCATGCGGCGCGTGGTAACAGTCATGGAGTTATGGTTGGTTTATCTTGCGGCAACTGCCCTCTTCGGCAGGGATCCGGGCGCTTGCAGGCGGGGCAGCGGATGCCTCCTCAGCCGCATTTTGAAACCAATGCATTCTAACCGCACTGGCTCAATTACGCCATTTTGGAACACCTCGCGTACCAATCGGGCAACCGGAGGGAGGCTTGCGGAATACGCCGGCGATCGGGGCAGTCTTGCCGGATCGCCGGGCATAACAAACAGACATCACTCGCCGTCGCTTCCGGCCTGCGCGGGCTGTTCACCGGCGGCGGGCTGGGCGGGCATGCTGAGCTGATAGGACATTTGCAGTTTCGCCGGCGCGACAACGCCCGTCGAAACATTCATTGCGGCGGCAGGCGCCTGGTTGAGCGACCATGTCGGCTGGCTGCCCTGCATGGTGAACGTGACTGCCACGGCTATGCCGGCAACGAGGACGGCGCCGCCCAGGAAAGCGGCGAGCGGACGCCTGTACATGCCCTTGGCAGCCGGGACCGGCGACTCGGCCAGCACGGCTTGGGCACGCTCGCGCCACTGACCGACGGCTTCGCTCTTGTTCTTCATGCGGTCGAACAGGTCCCGGGCCAGCGCCTGCGCTTCAGCCTGCTCGCGCTCACACTTCTCGCGCAGTGCATCCGCCTGCTCGGTGGTGGACGTTGCGTATTCCTTCTGGCGGCGGGCAGCGTCCAGGGCGCGGCGCTCGGCTTCGGCACGGGCTTCTTCGGCGGCGCGGGCCTCCGTTTCGGCGGTCATGCGCCGCGTGGCGAGATCGGCCGCTTCACGTTCCGCGGCGGCGCGCTTTGCCGCTTCGGCGTGGGCGATTTCTTCCGCGCGCACCTTTTCCCGGATTGCTGCCAGCGCTTCCTGCTCGGCTTTGGCGCGGCCGCTTTCCAGGCGGGCCAGTTCGATGGCTTCGCGTGCCTTAGCCTCGGCGGCTTCAGCGGCGACACGCTGCGACTGAGCCTGCTCGGCGGCTTTCTCGAGGAACTGTTTCTCGGCGGCAGTTCTTGCTTCGATGGCAATGCGTGCGGTACGCGCAGCCGCTTCTCGGGCGCGGGTGATTTCGGCAAGCTCGGTTTCGATCCGGGCGACTGCTTCTGCATCTTCGCAGGCTTGCTTTTCGGCGGCCAGCTTCATCGCGGTTGCAGCCAGTGCCTTTTCCGCTGCCACGGTCCGCTCGCGCTCCGCGCGCAGCTGTTCCTGGAGGGCGGCAAAGGCTTTTTGTTCGGCATTCGCACGCTGGCGCTCGGCAGTCGCCAGCTCGATCGCTTCGCGTGCCTTGGCGATCGCAATTTCCGCCGTCTTGCGCTGGAATTCGGCCTGCTCTTCCGCTTTCACCAGCAGCTGTTTTTCTGCTTCGCTCTGCGCTTCTGCCGCCTCGCGCGCGCTGCGCTCCGCCTGTTCGCGCGCCCGCATCGCCACTGCCTGTTCCTGCTCGGCCTTGGCGCGTGCATCCGCTTCGCTGAGCATTTTCTTTTCAGCTTCCAGCTTGGCCTGGATGGCGGCGAGCGCCTTCTGTTCGGCGACGACACGTTCCTGCTCTGCCTTGGCAAGTTCGACGGCTTCGCGGACCTTCTTCAATGCGACCAGTGCAGCCTTGCGCTCGAGCTCGGCACGTTCGGCTGCCTTTTGCATCTGCTGTTTTTCCGCCATCAGCTGTGCTTCGACTGCCTTGCGGGCAAGCTGCTCGGCCTGTTCGCGCGCCTTGATCGTTTCCGCGTACTCGCTTTCGGCGCGGGCGCGTGACTCGGCTTCGATCTTCAATGCCTGTTCGGCTGCGAGGTGCTGCTGTACCGCTTCCAGGGCTTGCTGCTCGGCCTCGGCGCGCTGTTGCTCCACACGGGCCAGCTCGACTGCATCACGGGCTTTGGCTTCGGCTGCTTCTGCGGCGCGGCGGGCCAGTTCGGCTTGCTGCTCTGCCGCTTCACGCTCCTGCTTCTCCGCCGCCTGCCTGGCCACGGCTGCATCACGGGCGGCTTGCTCCGCCTGCTCGCGTGCGCGGGTGGTTTCGGCAAGCGCGGCTTCGACGCGGGCGCGTTCGGCTGCGTAGTTGCGGGCGGCTTCCTCGGCGGCGCGCTTGCTCTCGATTGCTTCAAGAGCTTGCTGTTCGGCTATGGCCCGTTCCTGCTGGGTCTTTGCGAGTTCCACTGCTTCGCGCGCCTTTGCCTCGGCCGCTTCGGCTGCCTGGCGTTCCAGCTCGGCGCGCTTTCCGGCCTGCTCGAGTGCCAGTTTTTCCGCTGCGCACTTGGCCTCGATGGATCGGCGCTCTTCGAGCTCTTTTTCCTGGCGCGCACGCAGCACTTCGGCGTAGCCCTCTTCGCCGCGTGCACGCGCTTCTGCTTCGTTGCGGGCGGCCTCTTCGGCCTGGCGGCGGTCCTGCTCGGCCTGCACAGCGCGTTGTTCGGCTTCCGCGCGCTCGCGCTGGACACGGGCGAGTTCGGTCGCCTCGCGCGCCTTCAGCAATGCTGCCTGGGCGGCCTTGCGCTGCAGTTCGGCGGCGGCACGGGTCTGTTCTGCGGTGTGTTTTTCCGCGGTGGCTTCCGCCAAGCGGGCGGCACGTAATGCGCGGTCGGCTTCCTCGCGCTCGCGCAGGGCGGCGGTCTGCGCCTCTTCGGCACGCAGGCGTGCCTCGGCTTCCGCATAGGCTGCCTGCTCCGCGGCGAGTTTTTCCTGGGCGGCTTTCAGGGCCTTCTGTGCTACCTCGGCGCGCTGGCGCTCGAGTTGGACCTTTTGCTGAAGCGCCTCCAGGGCGAGCTGTTCGTCCTTCGCACGCTGCCGCTCGACGCGGGCCAGCTCAACCGCTTCGCGGGCCTTCAGCAGTGCTGCCTGCGCAGCCTCGCGTTGGGCGTCGGCGCGTTCCATGGCCTTGGCGAGAGTCAGCTTGGCGGCCTCGCATTCCTGCTCCTTCGCGACGTGGGCCGCATGTTCGGCCTGCTCCTGCTCGCGCAGCAGGTTGGCATGCTGCTTCTCCGCTTCGGCGCGAGACCTTGCTGCGGCAATCGCTGCTTCGTCAGCGCGGACTTTTTCCTGCAATGCAACGACTGCCTGCTGTTCGGCCTCTGCGCGCTCGCGCTCGATGCGAGCTGCTTCCATTGCTTCGCGCGCCTTGGTTGCAGCCAGTTCGGCAGCCTGACGCTGGAGCTTGGCGTGCTCTTCTGCGCGCGCATAGGCCTCCTGTTCGGCCGCGGCTTGTTCGGCGGCCATGCGTGCCGCGGCACGCTCGATTTCGACGCGCTTCTCGGCGAGCTGGCGGGCGCGCTGTTCTTCTTCCGTGCGCGCCTTTGCCGCCTCGGCAATCTTCTGCTCGGCGGCGGCCCGCTCGCGTGCGGACTGGATTGCGCGCTCTTCGGCTGCAGTGCGGGCACGGGCCTGAACGTCGGCGTGATGCTCGGCCTCGATGCGTGCAAGCGCCTTTTCCTGGAGCTCGCGCTCGACGCGGATGCGCGCTTCGGTCGCAAGACGGATACGCTCTTCAGCGTCGCGGCGCGCTTGGGCAGCTGCGGCGGCGACCGACTCGGCGTACTCGCGGCGGGCCGCAGCTTCGCGCATTTCGGATTCGGCCTGCAGGCGGATGGTCAGGGCTTGGGCAGTCTTGCGCTCAAGTTCGATGCGAGCCTGGGCGGTGGCTTCCTGTTCCTGTTCGGCCAGTGCGCGGGCGCGGGCTTCCTCGCGAGCGCGGACTTCCGCCGGTGCGCGGCTCAATGCGGCGTGCAGCGCCATTTCCTCGGCGCGCTCACGCTCGCGAGCGATTTCCAGCGTCTCGGTGCGCGCCTTCGCCAGCATTTCCGCCGAAATCCGCGCTTCCTTTTCCCGGCGTTCCTGTTCGCGAGCCAGTTCGGTGATGCGGGCATCGGCACGCGCACGCGCTTCCGCTTCTTGCTTGGCGGCTTGGGTAGCAGCGACGCGTTGCGCCGCCTGCCAGCGAGCCAGTTCGGTTTCCTGGGCGAGTTCTTCGACCGCAGCGGCGGCGCGGGCCGCCAGTTCGGCTTCGGCTGCGATTTGTTCGGCGGCGCGCTGGCGTGCCTCGGCTTCGGCGCGGGCGCGCTCTTCGGCGATGCGCTTGGCTTCGGCTTCCGCCTCGGCGCGGGCACGCAGTTCGGCGATTTCCTTCTTGACGGCAATGGCACGGGCTTCGGCTGCTTCGCGGACCTGGCGCTCGGCCTCAAGGCGGACGCGGCTGGCTTCGATGGCTTCTTCGGCAGCCTTGGCGCTTTGATATGCCTCTGCAGCGGCGGCGGCTTCCAGCTTTGCACGGTCTTCGGCTAAGGCGCGGGCACGAGCTTCGGCGTGCGCACGGTTCTCTGCCGCAACGGTGGCCTTGGCCTCAGCTTCGACGCGGGCAATCGCTTCGCGGATCGCTTTCAGGTCGACGCCGCCGACGCGCGATCGATGCTCGCCTGATTGCGAACCTGCGCCTTCGACGTCCTCGTCTTCCAGGGTCGTTCCTTGAAAGCCGGGGTTCTTGTGCATCGCCTGTTTGGTGTCCATGTGTTCTGCTCCCGCTGGATGAGCGAATCCGGCATTGTTCTTGGTGCGCGCTGGGCCGGAATTCCTTAACTTGCATTATCAGCACACTGGCGGCAAACCAGCCGCCCGAACAGAAGGACAAATGCGAGCCATTTCCATGAAATGGGAACCAAACCTGCGGTCTCCCATGTTTATGGGGTAGCGATGGGTAGGAATTAGCGTTTCAATAACGATGTAACAATCATGTCACTACCGGGCAAATGATTCATAAACGCGACAAACGCGGCCCGATGACATTACATTAAGCAGCCAGGCCGATATGATGGTGACCAGTGAAAGACAAGTTGCCCCCCCTGCGTCACTGGACAGCCGGAGCATCAATGGAAGAGACATGCAATTGAATAACGAGAGCGGTCCGGCGGAAAACACCGCCCGACCGGGTGGCATCGATAGCGTACGCGGGCTGCTCCTATCGGCGGACGCCATCGGATGGCAATCGGTGCTGCAGCCGCTTGCCTGCCGCGGTATCCAAGTCGAGGTTTTTGATTCCGCCGTGCGGGCCCTGGCTGCTGTTTCCGCAGCCGCCGGTGGGCCTTCTCCCTACCGAGTCATCATGCTTGGGCGACACGTCCAAGGCATGGACGCGTCGGTACTCTCTGCTGCAATCAAGGCGAATCCTGCCTATAAGGAAACGCCATTTGTCCTGCTTGAAGACACCAATGGCACCGATTCCGCAAGGCTTGCGCACGAGGACTTCACAGCATGCCTGATCAAGGACGCCGAGCGCTCCTCGATCGAATCGACTCTCGTACGGCTGTTTTACACATCAAAAGAAGCGTCGGCGCCGGCCCGTCCTGTCAGCCTAAACATGCCATTGCAAAACGATAACGCTCTCCCCTTCTCCGGCTTCAGGATCCTCGTCGCCGACGACAATCCCGTCAACCAGCAGGTGGCGGCGCGCATGCTGGAGAAGCTTGGCTGCCTGTGCGGGCTTGCAGCGGACGGCGAGCAGGCGATCGAGATGCACGCGTCGAGCCCCTTCGACCTGATCCTGATGGATTGCGAAATGCCCGTGCTCGACGGCTTGCAGGCCACGCGGCGCATCCGGGAAGCCGAAGCGTCACATCGCACGCCGATCATCGCGCTGACGGCTTGCACCGGACCAGACGAACAGGAACAGTGCAACGCTGCGGGCATGGATGATTTCCTGTCCAAACCGATCCGGCCGCAAACGCTCCGCGACCTGCTTGCGCGCTGGCTGCCCCAAGGCACTACAGCCGCCAACGGCGCCCCCGCGGCAACTTGCAGCGACGAACTGGAGGCGGTACGGGAAATGTTTGGCACCGATTTCGGGGAACTTGCGGTGCTCTACCAGAATGACGGTCCGCCCCGGTTAGCGGCGATTCGCGAAGCCTACGCCATTAGCGACTGCGCGCGAGTGGCCAAGGTCACGCATGCCCTGGCGGGCAGTAGCGCGTCGATCGGCGCAACCGGCTTGTCCGCGCTGTGCAAGGAAGTCGAAACCGCGGCCAAAGCCGGATCGCTGGACGAATTCGAACGGCGAATGATGGCCATCGAGACCGAATACTCCCGCATCTGCAGCAAGTTGCAATCCTTGCTCAAGCCATAAGGAATACACATGATCGCCCTGCGCAAAGAACTGAACATTGTGATTGCCGACGACGACAGCACGACCCGCCATGTCCTGCGGCTGCTGTTGCGCGAGCATGGCCACAAGGTGGTGGCCGAGGCACATGACGGCGAAAAAGCGGTGGAATTGTGCGAGGTGCACAAGCCCGACATTGCCTTCCTCGACATCAATATGCCGAAGATGGACGGGCACACTGCCGCGGAGCGTATCAAGCAGACTTCGCCCAAGGTCGGGATGATCATGGTGACCAATCTCCCGACCATGGACAATGTGCAGAAGGCGCTGCAGCTCGGCATCAGCAGCTTCGTGGTCAAGCCCTTCAATGCCACCAAAGTGGTCGAAGCGATCGACAACTGCCTCAAGCAGAAGCGTTGAACCGGGACATCCGCCGTTTATTCTTCCTGCACGACCATCAGGCCGGCGCGCAGCCCGACCCTGACATCCGGATTAGGGAACACGACGTACTCGGTTTCCTGCCCCACGCGATACACGATGCCGGTATCCTCGGCAATCACGCTGCCGGCTGGCATGGGTGTGAAATTCTGCGTATCGTGGCCGAAGGCCATGCGGAATGCATCCGAGTACTTGATCAGTTCCTGCGTAACGCGGAACACCTTCGGCCGCTCGTCGCCTGGCTGCAATCGGCCGGTCCGCATGAAACGGTCGAGGATTGCCCCAGTCGTGGCGGCTATGTCGGGCTCGTTACTGCCGAGAGCGGCCACCTGCCCCAGTTCCACTGTTGAACCGGCCGCGCCGAACGTCTCAGCCGTGTAGGCGCTATATGTGCCCGCCGGCTTCGTGTTCAGGATCACTGCCTCGATCCCTGCTTGTCCGAGCAAGCCCAGCAGCGCGTCGCGCCGCGGTCCGGTGACGACCGCGGGCACAACCGCAAACCTTGGGTAGCGCGACGGACGGATCGCGGTATGCAGGTCGAGGTGCCATTTATTCGCGTCGGGGCCGGCAAAGAAGGTCGCGGTCGCGCGCATGATGGCGTCGGCGCGCTCGGCCTCGGCGGCCGATTGCAAGTCGCCGCGATCCGACCTGAACATGCGGTTCAGGTCGGCATCGACAAAGCGCTTGCCCTCGGCAATCGCGGCAGGATTGCCTACCACCACCATCAGGTCGATGGCCAATGCATGCGGCTCCTCGGCAAGAGCATCGAGCAGGTGCGCCAGCATTTCGATCGGCGCCGATTCGTCACCGTGGATACCCACTGACAACAAAAGTCGCGGACGTCGCAGCATATGGCTGGCGGAAGTCACCTGCAGGATGCCGCGCGCCGGCAGGCGCACCTTGAAACCGGCATTGGCGAAGCTGTCGGCGATGTGCGTGAAGTCCGCTTTCGCCAGGGCACGCACCTTGTCTGAAACTGCTTGTTCCATCACTACCTGCGTCACATTACGTCCGTCGTCGAAGAAGCCGCCTCCGACAGCGCCCAGACATCGAGCACGGCCAATTCAAGATTCTGCTGGCTGCCCGCGCTCGCCATGCGCGCGCCGACCTTGAGCTTGTTGATGAGGGCCGCCACCACCGCAGCCGGGTCCTCGGGCCGGGTGTTCGCAGGCGCCTGTTGCAACACGCGCATCAGCAGGCGCTGCTGCGCACGGCGCAAGGCCTGGAGCGCATGGTCGCGCAAGGGCTGCTGCGTGACGCTCGCCGGCGCATGCATGAGCACCCGTTCGAGGCCGTCGATACCTGCCTGGCGGCGCAAGGCCATGCCGAGTTTGAGGAACTGCGTCAGGCTCATGCCGTCCGGACGTGGCACAGACAAACCGGCGAACAGGAAGTCTGCAATGCCTTCGATTGCCTCCACGGTCTCGCATGCTTGCACGAAGGGCGCGGGCATGCCATGCAGCGGCAACGACGACGGCGCGGCAGGTGCCAGTTCCTGCACCGCTTGCGGCTGGCTGAACAGTGCGGTCAGTTCGGTGAACGCACCGGTTTCACGCAGCTGCTGCTCAGGCACAGACAGCACTCCCTGGATAACGGCCTTCTGCAAGGCACGGGTATGCCGGTCGACCGCAAGCGATACCTCGCACGGTACGTGCAGTGCATGCTCGTCGAGCGTATCGAACACCGGTGCGAGGTTCAGCGCCGCCGAGGCCTGCGCCCATGCGCAGATGACATCTGTTTCCTTGACACCACGTGCGGCGGCGAGTTCGGCGAGCATCACCGGACCGCAGCGGTTCACCGATTCATTCGCAAGCACAGTAGCGAGAATGGCATTGGCCAGCGGATGTTCGAGCGGATCGCGGGTTGCCACAAGCGCGTGCGGGAAGTACGGCCTCAGCAAGGTCCCTGCCCAGGCAAGCTGCGTCAGGTTCAATTCGGACAGCATCCGCTTGTAGCGATTCTTCACATGCGCGACGACAACGGCGAGTTCAGGCGCGGTCAGGCCGCGCCCCTCGTTCTTGCGCGTCACCAGTTCGGCTTCCATCGGCAACTGTTCCAGCTTGCGGGAAATCACGCCTTCCGCCTCGAGGTTGGCGATCAGCGCCGCATAGCTGTCGTGGACGACCGGGTCGAACTGTGCCTGCGCTTCGCGTACCAGCAGATGCGTCTGCAGGGAATTGTCGCGCAGGACGAGACGCACGATGTCGGGCGTGATGTCGTTCAGCAAGCGGTTGCGATCGTCGGCGCTCAGCTTGCCTGCATTCACTTCGGCATCGAGCCAGATTTTGACGTTCACCTCGTGGTCGGAGCAGTCGACACCGGCGGAGTTGTCGATGGCATCGGTGAAGATGTGGCCGCCCTTCATCGCAAACTCGATGCGGCCAGCCTGCGTCACGCCGAGGTTGCCGCCTTCCGCCACAACCTTGCAGCGCAGTTCCTTGCCGTCGACGCGGATCGCGTCGTTGGCGCGGTCCTTCACCTGTTCATGGGTTTCGGATGATGCCTTGATGTAGGTGCCGATGCCGCCGTTATAGAACAGGTCGACTGGCGCCAGCAGGATGGCGTGGAGCAGTTCCTCCGGCGTCATGCTGGTTGCCTCGATGCCGAGTGCGGCACGCGCCTGCGGCGACAACTCGATGGTGCGCGCGGTACGCGCCCAGACGCCGCCGCCTTCGGAAATCAGGTTCTTGTCGTAGTCATCCCAGGACGAACGCGGCAGCGCGAACATGCGCTGGCGTTCCTTGAAGGACTTTTCGGTATCCGGGTTCGGGTCGATGAAGATATGGCGGTGATCGAAGGCCGCAACCAGCTTCAGCTGGCGCGACAGCAGCATGCCGTTGCCGAACACGTCGCCGGACATGTCGCCGACGCCAACTGCCGTGATCGGCGTCGTGTTGAGGTCGTGACCCATCTCGTAGAAATGGCGCTTGACCGCCTCCCATGCGCCCTTGGCCGTGATGCCGAGCTTCTTGTGGTCGTAGCCGTTGGAGCCGCCCGACGCGAAGGCGTCGCCCAGCCAGAAGCCGCGCTTGACCGCGATGCCGTTGGCGATGTCGGAAAAGGTTGCGGTGCCTTTGTCGGCCGCCACCACCAGGTAGGGATCCGGGTCGTCATAGCAGACCGTCTCAACCGGACGCACCACTTCGCCGCGCACGCGGTTGTCGGTTACATCCAGCAGGCCGGAGATGAACAGGCGGTAGACGGATTCGCCCTCCACCGCAATGACCTCGCGTGTCGCGTCCTTGGGCATCATCTTGCAGACGAAGCCCCCCTTGGCGCCCGCCGGGACAATGACGGCGTTCTTGACCATCTGTGCCTTGACCAGGCCAAGTACTTCGGTGCGGTAGTCTTCCATCCGGTCGGACCAGCGCAGGCCGCCGCGGGCGACCGGGCCGCCGCGCAAGTGCACGCCTTCGAAGCGGCGCGAGAAGACAAAGATTTCGCGATACGGTCGTGGTTGCGGCAACAGGGCGAGCTGACTGCTGTCGAACTTGAAAATGATCGTGTCGCCCGCCTGCGCGGACTGGAAATAGGAGGTGCGCAGCGTCGCCAGCATCAGGTCGGCGAAGGCGCGCAGGATGTTTTCCGTGTCCGCGTGGTTGATGTCGGTGAGACGCTGCTTGAAAGTCGACAGCGTGGCGGTACCGAAGGCGCGTTGTTCCGCCGACCGCGACGGGTCGAAACGTGCAATAAAGCTTTCGACCAGCGTGCGCACATGCGCGGACTGGGTCTTCAGGCGTTCGGCCATGTAGCGCAGACTGAAGCGGCAGCCGGCCTGGCGCCAATAGCTGGCGTAGGCGCGGATCAACTGCACTTCCTTCATGCGCAGGCCGGTTTCGATCACGAGCGCGTTCATACGGCCGTCTTCAGCCTCATCGTTGAACAGCGATTCAAACAGCTCTTGCGCTGCCTCGGCGACCTGGGGCTGCGCCAGCTTTACCGCACTCTGTGCGTCCACCGACAGGCTCGATATGAAGTAACGCGTTCCGTCCGCAGCATGAATCGCGTGCGTTCGCTCGCGCAGGATCGACACGCCGGCGTTCTGCAGCGCCGGCAGGATGGCCGACAGCGGCGGCACCGTGTTGACGGAGTGCAGGCGAATCGTGACGGCGTCTCCTGCGCCGATCTCGATGCGCACCTTGACGCGCGAAGGCTGCGGATTGCCGAGCAACGTGCAGAGGTCGCGGTAGCCGACCTGCGGCGAAACGCCGTTGATGTAATCCGTGGTCAGGCTGGCGCGCAGCTTGCGCAAGGCGCGGCGCAGTTCCGCGTCTTCCGTGGCGTCGACCAGGCCGTCGAACGTGTTGTGCCAACCTTCCAGCACGGCAAGCAGCGGTTGCTGGACATCGGTGTCGAGGTCGAGCGCCATGTTGGCGCCATTGGCGATCATATAGACGCGCGCCAGCGGGCCGTCAGCCAGCAGGGTTTGCACGCGCACATCTCGTGCGCCGGAAATCGTGCGCAGCGTTTGCGCCAGGACTTCCTGTGAATGGGCGCCGTAACGCTCGCGCGGCATGTAGACCAGTACATTCAGGTGACGTCCGTAAACGTCACGCCGCGCAAAAACCTTGGCGCGCGGCTGCTTGTACAGCGCGACCACTGCGCCGCAAACGCTTGCCAGCCAGGCCGGCTCGGCCTCCATCACTTCGGTGCGCGGCAGCGATTCCAGGATCTCGAGGAATTTCTCGGCGCGGAAACCTTCCGAGCGCACGCCCGCCAGGGTCAGCACCTGCTTGATGCGTACGCGTGCAAAAGGCTGCTGCGGCAAGGTACTGGCGGTCGCAGCGCGCGCGAACAAGCCGACGAAGCAATGCTCGCCGAGGATCGTGCCCTGAGTGTCAGTATCGCGCACGCCGATGAAATCGAGCTGCTGGTCGCGGTGCAGGGTTGACTGAACATCGGCCTTGACCACGGACAGTGTGTCCTTACGCGCGGCAAGCGTGTCGAAGTCGCCGGGGATGCCGGCCAGGCAATTGCCGTAGACGGGATGGCTCTTGTCCTTCAATACGCCCAGCGCACTGCCCGGCTCGCGCACCAGCTCGCGCTGACCGGAGACCACTTGATAGCGGGCGTAACCGAATACTTCGAAACCTTCGCTGCGCGCCCAGTTG
The DNA here is from genome assembly GCA_966212545.1 of uncultured Noviherbaspirillum sp. Lineage (GTDB taxonomy): Bacteria > Pseudomonadota > Gammaproteobacteria > Burkholderiales > Burkholderiaceae_D > Noviherbaspirillum. The sequence goes on along the minus strand of CBIHRW010000016.1, from coordinate 37,471 downwards.
AGAAATGCAGCGACCTCCTGCCCGGTAGCGTCACGCACGGCTGCGGACTCGCCCACTTCGGCCATCTTGGCCTGCAAGGCGGCCGCATCCTGCCGCACAGAGGCGGCGTCGCTCGCTGCCATGCGGATGCTGGCAGTCAATGCTTTCAGGTCCTGCGGGTTCAATTCCTCGGCCAACAGGCAGAGCACGTAGGATTCCGCCGCGCCGCCGTTGCCGACCTTGTCGGCGCGGACGATGGAACCGTCGGCTGCACGTTCGACCGAGAGAACGGCATTCAACACCGCACGCGACGGTGTGCGCGTGCGGCGCATGGCCATCACCATCGAATCGACAAGGAAAGGCATGTCCGGATTCAGGATCAGCAGCGCAGTCGCCCTGGCGCCGCGATCGTCCGAGTATGTCAGCGTTTCGATGCGGCAGCCTTCCGCCGGCGTCCATTTCGTCAGCCGGGAAAAACCTTCCCACAGCGATGACGCCAGGCAATCGAAGGTGATGCCGACGAGGTCTTCTTCTTCCAGGGAAACAAGCCACGCGCGGATCAGCGATTCGGTGGCGGGAGCCGGGTTCTTCACGCCGGCGAGGACACGTTCAAGGGTTTGGGTTCGGAGGTCTTGTGATTGTCGGTTCATACGCTTCTCCAATGGTATGCAGGTAGTCTGCGCCGTCCGGCGTGCGCCGTCTTGCTGGGACGCGACGCGGATTTACATCGAGACGGCACAGGCCCGCACGATCGAATCAAAAGGAAGGGCGCTGTCCACAGTGCATCAGTGCCCTTTCTTTTGGTCCGAATTCCGGTCCGAATCACGCCTTTATCTGTTTCCCCTGTACACGGACAGCAGAATGTTCTCCTTGTTGATCTTAGTTTTTCCTTCGCCGTCAGATATTTTTTATTTGTGCGATGTGCTGAAGCTTATTCGTGGCGTGCCGGGCCGATTTTTGAAGGCTGGAAAGGCTTTCAATCATTATATGCACAAAATAACAATTTGCTGATAATTTATCGCTGAATTGTTGATGTAAGCAGCCCGAGCAAAAAAAAGGCCCCGTCACCGGGGCCAAGGCAAAGGAGAAGGCGCCGTACGGGGCCGGCGCCCTCCCGATCAATCAATTGAAGTTGTACTTCGCCGACAGGTTGATGCGGCTCATGTCGCCGTCCTCGCCAGCCAGCGTCGTGCGGCGGCCGAAGATGTACTCGGTGCCGATGTCCACGCCCTTGACCGGATTCCAGATGAAGCCGAGGTGCGTCTGCCACAGCTTCTCGTTAATGCCGAATCGGCCGCTGTCGAGGCCGTTGGCACGCGCGAATCGGGTGTACTCGTTTTCGTAGTTCTTCTGGGCGCCGAGCGCGAGGTTGAAGCGCAGCGAGTCGGATGCCTTGTGCTGGTAGCCGAGCACGATACCGAGCGACTTCTCCATCAGGATGCGGTCGGCGGCAGCGTCGTAGAACGCGCCTTCGATGTAGTTGAAGTAGCGTCCGATACCGTTGCCGCCGGTGATGCCCCAGGTCATGAAGTCGTCGCCCACGGTCTTGACCAGGCCGCTTGCAGCCAAGCCCCAGCCGCGCCGTGACTGGTTGATGCCGGCGCCGTCCTTCACGCGATGCTCATGGCTAAGCGCACGTACGCTCGCAGCGCCCCAGTCAAATGCCTTGTCCCAGCGCGCGACCAGGTCAGGCACATGCGAGAAGCCATTGGTCGTGGCCGTGCCGGTGCTGTCGAGCACATAGCTGGCCGAGTTCTCGACCGCGCCGGTGAATGCGCCCATATTCGCCGTCTTGTAGGTATAGCGGATCTGCGGCTGACGGATGAAGGTCGAGCCGATGGGGCCGTTGAAGTCCACGGTCTCCGGCGAGTTGTCCAGGTCCATGAAGGTGGACCAGGTCTGGCCCGCGAGGAAGCCGCCCACCTGGCCGTAAGCCTGGCGCAGGCGGAAGTTGTAGCTGTTGGTCGCCTGCTGGGTGTAGATATTGCCAATCGTGCCGTAGACGGCGGAGTTGCCGGTGCGCGGGTCATTGTTGAAGTCGCCTTCGATCTTGATGCCGATCGGGCCGTAGGGCGATGGCGTGCTGGCTTCGATGCCGATACGCGAGGTGCGCGCATGGACGAAGTTGCGGCCGCTGCGGTTGGCCTGCGGCGAGCCCTTGAGCGGAACATAGGGCAGGAAGCTGGCGTAATCGACGTCGGTGTTGTCGCCCTTGAACTCATGCACCATGTTCAGTTCGGCGAAACCATAGATGCGCAGCGAGGTGTCGGAATTCGGCAGGCGGAAAGAATTGGGGATGTCGCCCAGGACGACGGCGTCCCTGGTGCGCAGTTCCACCTGCTCCACGCGGTCGGCCAGCGCGGCGTTCGAGGTTTCCTGCTTCCGGCTCTTGAGCGCTTCCAGTTCTGCGCGCAGCTTGCGCATTTCGTTGCGCAGTTCTTCGAATTCCTTCGCGGTCTGTGCTTGCGCCGGCATGGCGGCGGCAAACATCAGTGCGATGGATGCGGTCAGGGTCGTCAGTTTGAAATTCATTGTTGTTTCCTCCCTTATAAGGATTTTTCGGTCTGTTCTTACCTTGCTGTGTATGCAATCTGTCCAAGGAACGAGCGGATTCGCTCGTTGCGTGCATTGCTGAAAAATTCGGCAGGCGGCGCCTCCTCGAGAATCTGTCCCTTCTCGAAGAAGATCACGCGATCCGCAACTTCCCGTGCAAAACCCATTTCGTGCGTGACGATGATCATGGTCATGCCGGAGCGTGCAAGGTCCTTCATCACGTCCAGCACTTCCTTGATCATCTCCGGGTCGAGCGCCGAGGTCGGCTCGTCGAACAGCATCACCTTGGGCTGCATCGCGAGCGAACGCGCGATGGCCACCCGCTGCTGCTGGCCGCCCGAGAGCTGGTGCGGATACTTGTGCGAGTGCGCTTCCATGCCGACTTTTGCGAGGAGCTTGCGTGCGGTCTCTTCCGCCTGGGCACGGCTCACGCCGCGCAGGCGACGCGGCGCCAGCGTAACGTTGTCCATCACCGTCAGGTGCGGAAAGAGGTTGAAGCTCTGGAACACCATGCCGACTTCTCGCCGCACTGCATCGATGTGTTTCATGTCATCGTCGAGGACGATGCCGTCGATGACGATGCGGCCGCTGTCGTGCGTCTCCAGACGGTTCAGCATGCGCAGGAAGGTCGACTTGCCCGAGCCGGAAGCGCCGATGATGACGGTCACCTCACCCTGGTAGAACTTCGTCGACACGTCCTTGATCACATGGAACTGGCCAAAGTGCTTGTTGATGTTTTCCGCGATGATCAGCGGTTCCTTTGTTTCCGGACGCAGCACGCCTTGCGTGCTTGCCGATGCTTCTGACATGTTCATCCCCTCTACCCCGCTCAATGGTGGCGTTCCACATCCAGTTGCCGTTCGATCGCACCGGAGATTTGCGTCAGCACGGTGGTCAGGAGCAGGTAAATGGTTGCGGTCGTAATGAAAACCGGGATCGGCTGGAAGGTGGCCGACTGGATGCGGTTGCCGATGTTGGACAACTCGACCACGCCGATCACGTAGGCCAGGCTCGAATCCTTGAGCAGCGACACGATGTTGTTCACCAGCGGCGGCAGCGAGACGCGGAATGCCTGCGGAAAGATCACATCGCAGAAGGTCATGAAAGGTGTTAGACCGAGCGAGCGTGCGGCTTCGGCCTGCCCCTTGTGCACGGCCAGGATACCGGCGCGGATCGCCTCGGCGTTGTAAGCGCCGACGTTGAGCGCCAGTGCCACGACGGCCGAATTGAAGTCCGAAAGTTGCAGGCCCGGCACCAGCGCCGGCAGCGCCAGAAATACGAACAGCACCTGCACCAGCAGCGGCGTACCGCGGATCACCCAGATGTAGAAGTCGGCTGCCAGGCGAAGCGGGATGAACTTCGACAGCTTGCCCAAGGCGGCCAACACGCCGAATACGATGCCGATGATGCCCGACACCACGGTCAGCGCGATGGTGGTCTTGGCTCCCTCCGCGAACTGTTCCGCATTGGAACCGATCGGTTCCGGCATCCAGCTCAAAGGAATCGCCATCAACCACAGGAAGGCGAACAGGCCCGCCACCGCAATGGCGATCGACACCGCGCTACGCTTCTCGCGCGACCAATCCGCCGGTAACAAACTGATTGCTGATCTCACCGCTGTCTCCTCGCTCGATATCGGTTACTGCGTTACTGGCAGCGGATATCTTCTTTCATGTACTTTTCGGATAGCGTCTTGTAGGTGCCGTCCGCCATGACTTCCGCCAGCGCCTTGTCGACCGCGGCCGCGAGCGAGGTGTTGCCCTTCTTGACCGCCGTCGCCACCTTCTCGACGAACAGGTAGCCGCCGGTCTTCAGGGGCAGGCTGGGATTGCTCTCGATCGCGTTCTTGACCACGAAGCGGTCGCTGACCCAGGCGTCGACGCGGCCATTCATCAGGGCGGCACGGGCATCGGTATCCTGCGGGAAGTTCTTCACTTCCTTCACGCTCTGCAGTTTCTTCACGTTTTCCATGTAGGTGGAACCGGTCTGCACTGCTACAACCTTCCCGGCCAGCATGTCCGGCGTGCGGATGGAACCGTCACGCGACACGATCACGCCGCCGCTGCAGTAGTGCGGGTTGGTGAAGGTCACAGCCTTGGAGCGCTCGTCGGTGATGCCGAAGGAGGCGATCACCATGTCCCAGCGGTCCTGGCGCAGGCCGGCCAGCAGCGCGTCGAAGGACAATGCCTTCCACTCGATCGCCAGGCCCATCTTCTTGACCATGGCTTCGGCGAGTTCGACTTCGAAGCCGCTCAGCTTGGAACCCTGGAAGAAGTTGAATGGGGGGTAGGCGCCTTCGGTAGCGACGATGATCTTGCCGCTCGCCTTGATCTCATCGAATGTGCGGGCTTGCGCCGTCATGCCGACGGCCAGCCCTGCAATCGCGACACTGGCGCAAACCAGCAGGGATTTGATGCTCTTCATGTGTGTCCTCCGAGGTGGATAGGATTTATAGGATTTCTTTTTCAAGACGAATTTTCGTCGTGTCGTATTGGACCAGTTAAAGCAAAGTGGCCAAACCAGCATCGCGACGGGTTCTTGAAAAAATGCGACATCGATTCAGCGGTGTACCGATGTCGAAAAAGGCGCGCGATCTTACCGTGCGGGTGCGCGAAGAAAGATCGGAAGTGAAGCGGCCGAAAAAAAGAAAATTTGGTCAATCGACCTATTTTTGCCCTTCAGGGGCGAGACGCGTTTCCCGGGGTGCTGGGAAAGCCAGTATGGATGCGGGTCTCGGCCCGGTTCGCGCATTTTGCAAATGCAGCGAACCGGGTCGGCGTAGAAGCGGCCGAAAAGTTATCGGCTTGTCTAGCTCTGGAACTCGTACAAGCCCGGCAGGCCAAGAATCGTTGTCAATTCATCCAGTGCCGTCTGCACTTCGAGTGCGAGAAAGGGATCTGCCAGATCGTCCGGCGCAAGGCGGTCCCGGTAATGCTTGTCGACCCACGCAACCAGCTTGTGACAGAGCGCATCGGTCATGACGACGCCTTGATGCATCGCCGCCGCCTCCACTTCGGTCAAGGCCACGCGCAAGCGCAGGCAGGCAGGACCGCCGCCATTCCGCATGCTCTGCCGCAGGTCGAAACTGATCAGCTCGTCGATCGGCCCGCTACTGGCGATCAGGCCCTGCAGGTAGTTCGCGACGGCCTGGTTCTCCTGGCACTCCTGCGGGACGACCAGCGCCATCTTGCCGTTCGGCTTGCTGAGCAACTGGCTGTTGAAGAGATAGCTGGTTACCGCATCCGATACCGACACATCCTTTGCGTCGACGCGGACTGCGCGCAGCTCGGCGCGCACGCCTGCCAATGCCTGGTGCAGGGCGTCGAGGGTGCCTGCTTCATTCACAAATGCGTGCTCGTGGTAGAACAGGACGTTGCCGTTGCCGACCGCAATCACGTCGTTATGGAACACGCCTTGGTCGATCGTGTCGGGCGCCTGCTGGATGTACACCGCCCTCTTCGCGTCGAGCCCGTGCAGGCGTGCAACGGCCTGGCTGGCTTCCAGAGTCTGGCGTGCAGGAAAACGCTTCGGCGCTGGCGCGTCGGGCTCGAATTCAACGCGGCCGTAAACAAACATTTCGACGCCGGGCGCGCCATGAGCGGCACACAGGCGGGTGTGGTTGGCCGCGCCTTCATCGCCGAAAGCGGGCGTGGACGGCAGCGCATCGTGCACCGCGAAATGCCTTTCATCGCTGAACAGTGCGCGCAGCGTGCGCGCCGTCTGCGTGTGCTCGTAGGAGCGATGCAGCTTGTTGTTGAGGTTGGCGACCGTGAAGTGGGTGCGGCCGTCGGCCGTGTCGGCGGACGGGCTGACCGTCGCGGCGTTCGCTGTCCACATCGGCGAGGCGGAATATGCGCAGGCAAGAATGACCGGCGCCTCCTTGTAAGCGCGGGAGATCACCTCGGCATCGGTGCCGGTAAAACCGATGCTGCGCAGCAGGCGGAAATTCGGACGCGCCTGCGGCGGCAGCAAGGCTTGCGCAAAGCCGCGCGATGCCAGCGCGCGCATCTTCGCCAGTCCTTGCAGCGCCGCCTCCTTCGGATTGGACACGCTGTTGACGTTGTTGAAGGAAGCCACGTTGCCGAACGACAGGCCGGCGTAGTTGTGCGACGGGCCGACGAGGCCGTCGAAGTTGAATTCGCGTGCGGTGATCATGTTTATCCTTGTCGGTTTCCCGTTCAGAATGCGAGTCCTGGCGAGAGTTGCTTTGGCATCTCCAGCGTGCCGTTCTCGATCGATGCGACCGGATAGGCGCAGTAGTCGGCAGCGTAGTAAGCGCTCGGGCGATGATTGCCGGACTTGCCGATACCGCCGAACGGTGCCGTACTTGCAGCGCCAGTGGTCGGCCGGTTCCAGTTGACGATGCCGGCCCGTGCGCGGAGCAGGAACTTCTGCCACAGCGACTGATCGTCACTCAGCAGTCCCGCTGCAAGACCGTACTCGGTCGCATTCGCCACGCGCACCGCCTCGTCGAAGCTGGACACACGAATCACTTGCAGCAAGGGACCGAACCATTCCTCATCGGGTATGTCGTCGATGCCTGTGACATCGACGATGCCGGGCGAGACGAAACCAGTGCCCGCCTCGATCTGCCGCATCGGCAGCAGGCTCTTGCCGCCGCGGGCTACAAGGCCGTCATGCGCTTGTACGAGCCTTTGCGCAACCTGCGCCGATACGACCGGTCCTATGAACGGCGCTGGCGCAGCGTCGTACCTGCCGATGGTGATCTTTGACGCCACCTCGACGAGACGATCGACAAATGCCTTGCCCTTCGGCGAATCCTCGACGATGAGGCGCCGCGCGCAGGTACAGCGCTGCCCCGCGCTGACGAAGGCCGAGAAAACCGTGTGATGCACGGCAGCGTCCACATTCCCGACGTCCCATGCCACCAGCGCGTTATTGCCGCCCATTTCCAGTGCCAGCATCTTGCCCGGCTGACCGGCAAACTGTTTGTGCAGCAGCGCGCCGGTCTGGTGGCTGCCTGTGAACAGGATGCCGTCGAGTTCCGGCTGGGCGGCCAGCGCCGCGCCTGTATCGCGCGCGCCATTGACCAGGTTGATCACGCCGTCAGGCAGTCCCGCCTTGACCCATAACTCGACGGTCCGGATGGCGGTCTGCGGCGCGGACTCGCTCGGCTTGAACACAATGGTGTTGCCGGCGATGAGTGCCGGGACGATATGGCCGTTCGGCAGGTGGCCCGGGAAGTTGTACGGGCCGAACACCCCGAACACGCCGTGCGGCCGGTGGCGCAGCACGGCGTCGCCATCCGCAACTTTCGTCAGCGCCTCTCCCGTACGCGCATGATGGGCCTGCACCGAAATGTCGACCTTGTTGGCCATGGTGGTGACTTCGGTACGCGCTTCCCACAGGGGCTTGCCGACTTCGATCGAGATCAGCGCTGCCAGGTCTTCGCTGTGCTCCTTCAGCAGGTCGCGGAAACGGTTGCAGATGCCGACGCGAACCTCGAGGGGCTCGCAAGCCCACGCCTCGAACGCAGCGCGTGCTGCCTTGCAGGCGATGGCGACTTCGGCGGCGGTCGCCGCGTGGCCGCTCCAGGTCTCCCGGCCGGTGGATGGATCATAGGCAGCCAGTTGCGGGCCCTCGCCCGCGATCCACTGGCCATTCAGGAAATGACTATGCATGACTCGTTTTCTTTGAATTGAGCGGCATGGCGCGTACGGCATCGCCGGGGCGGCAGGCCAGCAGTTGCTGTTGGTCCACCGACAGCGCGATGCGGCTGCGATGGGCATGTGTCTGCGAAGTGATCACGCGGAAGTCCTGCATGCGCGTGGTCGAGACCAGCGCGGGCTGATCGTCGCGCTCCAAGGTCAGGCCGGTATCGACGATGGCGAGATCGCTCTCGCGCAGCGCGCGCAATTCGCTCACGCGCGCCTGCAGCACGGGCCCGGCGTCGAAGATATCGACGTAGCCCTCGTAATACATGCCCTCCTGCTCCAGCAGCCTGCGCGCGGGCGCAGTATCGACGTGGACCCGGCCGATCACGTCCTGCGCCTCCTGCGGCAGGTAGGCGACGTAGAGCGGATGGCGCGGCATCAGTTCGGCAATGAAAGACTTCTTGCCGAGGCTGGTCAGGTCGTCGGCGTGGTCGAATTCCATCTTGAAGAAGTGACGTCCCAGGCTGTCCCAGAATGGAGAACGTCCGTCCGCGCGCTGGTAACCGCGCATCTCGGCAATCAGCTTCTCCGAGAACAGGTGCGGGAACTGCGCAATGAACATGAAGCGGCTCTTCGACAGCAGCTTGCCGTTGGTGCCATGGCGGTAATCCGGATGCAGGAACAGCGAACACAGTTCGGCGCAGCCGGTCAGGTCGTTGGACAGGTAGAGCGTGTCCATGCGCGAGAACACCTTCAGCTCCTTGCTGGAATGCACCAGCGTGCCGATCCGGTAGTTGTAGAACGGCTCTTCCAGACCGACCGAACTCTTGATCGCGCACACGCCGACGACCTTGCCGATGGCCGTATCTTCCATCACGAAGACGTAGTCGCGCTGCGGCGGCGCGATCTGCTCGGCGAAGGACGCGCACGCGATTTCCACGCGCTGGCCCAGCGTCTTTCTGTCCGGCTTGAGGGTCGTCATGCCGGAGCCGACCTTCTCGGCGAGCGCCATCAGCCCGTCCAAATCCTGTTCCCTAATTGCTCGTACGACTAGCATCGGCGGCCTCACAGTTTCACACACAGCACGGAATCGCCGGACGTGACCTCAAGCGCGCGCCTGGCATCTTCACCCAGGACAACCGCGTCCGACAGGTCGGGCGCCGCGCATTCGGTCACGATCGCGCGGAAGCGATCGTCGCGCGTGGTTGCGACCAGGCATGGCGCCGACGGCGTATCGTTATTTCTAGGCGCAACGACATTGCGGAACGTCGATTGCGAGAAGGAACGCAAGGCATTCTTGTGCGCCTGCAGGATGGGACCACCATCAAAGATATCGATGTACTCGTCCGGCTCGAAACCCTCGTCGGACAGGATCGAGAAAGGCAATTCACCTTCCGCGTGCACTTGCCCCATCGCAGCCTGCGCCTCGCCGGGCAGCAGCGGCACGTAGACGGGGTAATGCGGCATCAGTTCGACGATCAGCGTGCGGTTGCGCGCACCTTCGATCATGCGTTCGGCTTCGAGGAAGTCCATCTGGAAGAACTTGCGGCCCAGCGCTTCCCAGAACGGGGAGCGGCCGTTGGCGTCGGTGATGCCGGACATCGATGCAAAGAATTTTTCGCTGAAGCGCTGAGGCGCGACGGCTGCGAACAGCAGCCGGGCCCGCGACAGCAACGATGCCTCATCGCCAGCCTCGCTGCGGTTGCGCAGGTAGAAACTGGACAGCTGCGAATAACCCGTCAAGTCCGAGCACAGGGTCAATGCATGGACGTTGTGGCTGACGTTCAGGTCGCGCGAGACCTGGTTCAGGACATCGTTGCGGAAAGAGAAGAAGGTCCCGCTCGAGCCGGCCGTGGCGGAAATGGCCGCCATGCCGGCGATCGACTTGTCGGAAGTCGATTCCAGCACGAAGAAGTAGGATTCCTCGGTCGGCAGGTCGGGCTGCGCCTTGAACGACGCGATCGAGCGTTCGACTGCCTTCTCGATGGTCGCACGCGTGCGCGGCAAGGTGTGCACGCCGGGCGTGACAACGCTTGCCAGGACCTCCAGTGCCGCGATATCGGACGTCTCCACAGGCCGGACGACGTACATAGGTTTCTCCAATCCTGTTGTTGGTTACTTCATTGCAGCTAGCATCGACTCCAGTGCGCGGCGCAGGAGTGCAATTCCCTCGTCGATCTGTGCATCCGACACGAGCAGCGCGGGCAGCAGACGCACCACGTCCGGGCCAGCAATCAGCAGCATCAGCCCTTCCGCTTCCGCCGCCTTGGCGACTTCCTTGGCCCTGCCGCGCCAGGCGTCGGCCAGAACCATGCCGAGCATCAAGCCGCTGCCGCGCACCTTCGCAAACACCTGCGGGTAATCGCTGGCGACGGCTTCCAATTTGGCGACAAGGTTCTGCGATGCGTCCTTCACACGAGCGAGAAAAACCGGCGTGTTGATGGTTTGCAGCACCTTCAGCGCGACTGCCGCGGCGAGCGGATTGCCGCCATAGGTGGTGCCATGCGCGCCGACCGTGAAGGCGCTTGCCACCGCCTCGGTCGTCAGCATGGCACCGACCGGATAGCCGTTGCCAAGCGCCTTTGCCGAGGTCAGGATGTCGGGAGCAATGCCATAGCCCATGTAGGCAAACAGGTTGCCGGTGCGGCCCATGCCGCACTGTACTTCGTCGAAGATCAGCAGCGCACCCTTGGCATCGCAAAATTCACGCAGCGCTTTCAGGTATTCGGCATCGGCCGGCACCACGCCACCCTCGCCCTGCACCGGCTCGACCACGACCGCGCAGACATCGTCAGTGATCGCAGCACGGGCTGCTTCAATGTCGTTGTATGGGATGTGCTGCAGTTCCGGGGGCAGCGGCTCGAAACCTTCCGTGTATTTCGGCTGGCCGCCGACGGAGACGGTGAACAGCGTGCGGCCGTGGAAGGAGTTGACGCAGGAAACAATGCGCGACTTGTGCGAGCCGAACTTGCCGTGCGCGTACTTGCGAGCGAGCTTGAAGGCGGCTTCATTCGCCTCGGCGCCGGAGTTGCAGAAGAAGGCGCGGTCCGCGAAGGTGGCCGAGGTCAGTGCGCGGGCCAGTTGCAGCGCGGGCTCGTTGGTATAGCCATTGCCCACGTGCCACAGCTTCTCAGCCTGCGCGCGCAGTGCGTCGACGATTGCCGGATGGGCATGGCCCAAACTGGTCACCCCGATGCCTGCCGTAAAGTCAAGATACTGCTTGCCGCTTTGGTCCCACAGGTAAAGTCCCTGAGCGCGCACGGGCACCATGGCACTCGGGGCGTAGGTGGGCACCATTACCTCGTCGAAGGTCTGGCGGGCAACCGGTTCCGCGTGAGAAATTGCAGTCATGTCAACTCGCTGAATCGAATTCATTCCGTGCTCCGTCTGTCTTGGATAATGGAATTATAGGAACCGGGCCGGCAAAACTCTTTTCAATCTGCGACGCGGAATTTCAGAAAATCGCGGCCCGTACGTTGTCATGAATGCATGATACGGCAGAAGTCATTGCAGGTTTTTCTGCTCCGGGAAGCGACCAATGCGCCTTGTGCGACATCTTTAACAAGCGCAGCCACAGACCTCCCATTCGTACAGTCTGCTTCATGGATAACCGCTCAGAAACGATCGGCCGACGCCTTGGTCACGCCCTTTGGAAAAGGCCAATGCCGGGGAGGAATTGCAAGAACGGAATAACGGGACGGCCTTTGAAACTGCGACGCAAACTTTCAAAATTTGCATCCATTCATATCGTGGAGCCTGTGCCCGATGAAGGCCGCAGCTTGCGCTGGCGTTCCTCGCGAGGCGTAATGCCGAACAATGCGCCATAGGCGGTGGAGAAATGCGACCCCGATGAGAAACCACATATGAGGCCGACTTGCACGATGGAGTGATTGGTATCCAGGAGCAGTTGGCGGGCGCGCTGCAGGCGCAGCTCCAGGTAGTAGCGCGAAGGCACGCTGCCCAGGTACTGCTTGAACTGGCGCTCCAGCTGCCGGCGCGAGATACCCACCAGGTTGGCGATGTCGTCGGTCGACAGCGGTTCTTCGATGTTCGCTTCCATCAGCGCGACCGCCTCGGACAACTTGGGCTGCAGCGCGCCGAAGCGCGCCTGCAGGGCGACACGCTGGCGGTCGGACTGCGTGCGGATGCGGTCGATGCAGAGGATTTCCTTGATCTGCGCCTGCACGTCGGTGCCGTATAGCGCGCAGATCAGCGTCAATGTGAAGTCGATGCTGGCAGCGCCCCCGCAACTGCTGAACCGGTCGCCATCGAATTCGAACAGGTTGGGCGTCAGGATGGCGCGCTCCGCGGCTTCGCCGGTCTCTGCATACAGCGACCACGGCAGCGCGGTACGCAAGCCATCCATCACGCCGGCGCGGACCAGCCACAGCACGGCCGCGCCCACCGCACCCCATGCCTTCGATTGCTGGCAAAACTCGATGAGTGCTCGCAGCTGTGCGGGCGCCAGCGGCACATACTCTTCGTCCGACACGATCAGCGCGATGTGATGGTGCTGGCGTTGGAGCGCCCCTGCGGCGAGGACGGCCGTCAGCGGCAAGACCTCGACCAGCAGACGCCCCGGCCCGAGCAACCTTGCCGCTGTTTGCCACGGCTGTACGACGCCGGCAAGCGCAATCGACATGCCTTTGCCCGCATCGACCACGAGAATGCGCAGCGGCGTTTCCTGTCCGAGGCTGGCTAGGCTGGAAAATGGCATGGATGACCGAAATTGTTTTGCGTCATGTGCATTGTCATCCAACATCGTCCCGGCACCAATAGCCTTGCCGGAAAACCAAAAGACTCCGTCGCTTTTAAACAAGTCAGGTCTGCGCTATCCGCGCAGGCGGCCGCCACTGGCTGACGATCATCCCGGAAATCAGCAGCAAGCCGCCCACCACGCTACGCACCGTCATTGTTTCGGACAGCCAGAAATAGGCGGCGATTGCTGCACATGCCGGCTCGAACGCATAGACGATGGCGGCCTCGTTGGCGCTGGCATGGCGCTGCCCCCAGGTCTGCAGCGAGATGATCGCAGCAGTTGCAAACACGCCGAGATACAGCAGGTTGTATAGATTGCCGCGAATCCGTTCTTCGACATGTTGCCAATCGATCGCTTGCGGTTCCGACATCGCGATCCACAGCGCGGCGCATGCGGCGACGGCGATGATTTGCACCGCGGTGAGCGCCATCATGTTGTCGGCACGCCGCGTCAACGTTTCCATCAACTTGACGTAGATGCCAAAACAGAGCGCCCCGGCCAGTGCGAGCGAGTCGCCATTGCTCCACGCGCCGCCGTCCCAGCACATCGCAAACAAGCCCGCCATCGACAGAAACACGGCAATGATGATGCGGTTTTCCGGCATGCGTCCGCCCAGCACGCCGAGCAGCGGCACGATCAGCACGTTCAGCCCGGTGATGAAGGCGTTTCGGCTCGCACTCATCGTCGCCAGGGCCTCGACCTGAAACATGAAGGCGGCGAACAGAACCAGTCCCAGCACGCCGCCGGCAACGCAATCCTGCTTGCTTGCGCGCAGCAGGAATGGCGCAAGCAGCACACCGGCCAGCGAAAAGCGCAGGAAGGCAATCCAGACCGCGGAGAAATGCTCCGACAGGTCCTTCATCGCCGGGAAGGTGGTGCCCCATACGACGGTGACGATCAATAGCGCCAGTACGCCTTGTAGATGTTTCGGCATCGTTTCACAACGTGATGAAAATTCAAGGGCGCTTATTATCGACGCAAACCGCTCATTGCGCTGCGGCGGTCATCTTGAAGATCGCCTGTGCATTGCCGGCATCGAACCCGAGGTCGAGCACACCCGCCTCGGTCGACGTTTCTGCGATGCGGTCGCGGCTGATGAACTCGTAGAAGCTTCCCGGCACCTCGCGATGCACGACGTTACCCTGTGCATCCAGGAATGGACGCTGCACCGGATCCGCCTTGAATGCCGTCTGGCGGATGCGTCCGCTTTGCGAAACCTCGACTGCCTTCTTCATCGGGCGTCCAAGTGCCGCCTGCTCGCGCGTCAGGCGTTCCAAGTCGTCGACACGATCCGTCACGTGGTTGAATGCATTGCCCTCCGTGGCGATCCATGCCATTTCATCGGATTCCGCGCGGAGGATTTCGTAGTCCGCTAGCGCCGGGATGTCATGTTGCCGACCGAAGCAGGCTTTCAGCTGCGGCAGCAACTCGGCCGCGTCGGCAAACGGTAGACGCCCCTCCCGCGCCAGTTCATTCAGCAGACACTGCGCAGTTGGTGACAAGGGATCTTTCGATGTCGACAGAACGCGCGTCACGACATCCTGGAAACGCGCCGTGAAACGCTCAGGATGCAGTTCGCTGACAAAGAACTGTGCGATCTCCTCCGGGTTATCCGCATGCGCGTAGGAACGTCCGGTCATGCCGATCCGGTCCAGCGGGAAGACACCGTTCAAGCGGTAACCGAGCGGCTCCAGGATGCGTGTAAACGCCGCTTCGCCGGGCGGCAAGGCGCCGTTTTGCATCCAGCGCACTGTGCGCAAGGCGCCGTGGTCGTGGAAAACCTTGCCGCCACGTGCAGCCACTTCCTCCGTGTACATCCGTCCTGTCGGCACACGGGACAGCAGGTCGAAGAAGAGCACCATGTTCAGCGCCTGCGCCAGTTCCTTGCGCCACACCCAGCCGCATTCCCAGACACTGAAACCGGACGGAATCGTCATCAGGCGCATCACCCATTCCGTGTTGTCCGGCCCGATTGTTTGCTCGACGAGGTTGAAGAGATTACTTTGGTGCGATCCCATGCATGATCCTTTCATCAGGTAATGTCCGTCGCGCATGCAGGCGGCAGACGTCGCCGCGCCTGGAATCAGGCGCGGTTCTGCGACAAGACAGGAATGAATTGAAACGCCTTGGCAGGCTGTCAGAGATCGAAACTGATCCCTTGCGCCAGCGGAAGCGCATGGCTGTAGTTGACCGTATTGGTCGCCCGGCGCATGTAAGCCTTCCAGGAATCGGACCCCGATTCGCGTCCGCCGCCGGTTTCCTTTTCACCGCCGAATGCACCGCCAATCTCGGCGCCGCTTGGGCCGATATTGACGTTGGCGATGCCGCAATCGCTGCCGCTTGCGGACATGAACAGCTCCGCCTCGCGGATATCGGTGGTGAAGATGCTGGACGACAGACCCTGCGGGACTTCGTTGTTCCATGCAATCGCCTGCTCGAGCGACTGGTAGCGCACGACGTAGAGAATCGGTGCGAAGGTTTCGTGGTGCATGATCGCCGTTTGCGACGGCATCTCGACCAGCGCCGGCTTCACGTAGAAGCCGTTGCCGCAGTCCGGGACCTGGACACGTTCACCGCCCGCCACGACGCCGCCGTCGGCCTTCGCCTTCGCCAGCGCGTTCTGCATTGCGTCGAATGCGCCGCCGTCGACCAACGGGCCCACCAGCGTTCCCTTTTCCAGCGGATTGCCGATCGGCAGTCCGGCATAGACCTTCTTCAGCCGCGGTACCAGCCCGTCATACACGCTGTCATGCACGAACAGCCGGCGCAAGGTGGTGCATCGCTGCCCCGCCGTGCCCACTGCGGAGAATACGATCGCTCGCGTTGCCAGCTCGAGGTCGGCGCTTGGCGCAACGATCATTGCGTTGTTTCCGCCCAGCTCGAGGATGGTGCGCGCAAGACGCTGCGCGCAGGCCTGGGCAACGGCACGGCCCATGCGCGTGCTACCAGTCGCGCTGATTAGCGGCACACGCGGATCGTCGACCAGGATCTGGCCGCGCTCATGCCCGCCGATGATCAGTTCCGAAATGCCCGCAGGTGCATCGCTGCCGAAACGGGCAACGGCCTTTTCGAACAGGGCTTGCACGGCGATCGCGGTGAGCGGCGTCTTCTCGGAAGGCTTCCAGACGACGCTGTTGCCGCAGACGAACGCCAGCGCCGCATTCCACGACCACACGGCGACCGGGAAGTTGAACGCGGAGATGACGCCCACCACGCCCAGCGGATGCCAGGTTTCCATCATCCTGTGCCCCGGGCGCTCCGATGCGATCGTGAGGCCGTACAACTGGCGCGACAGCCCGACTGCAAAGTCGCAGATGTCGATCATTTCCTGCACTTCGCCGAGGCCTTCCTGCAGGATCTTGCCGGCTTCCATGGTCACCAGCTTGCCGAGCGCTTCCTTGTTTGCGCGCAGCTCTTCGCCGAACAGGCGGATCAGCTCGCCCCGGCGCGGCGCCGGCACGTTGCGCCACTGGCAAAACGCCGCGTCGGCACGCGCGATCTTTTCCGTCACTGCATGCGGTGTATCGGCATGCAGGCTGGCCAGCGTCTCGCCGGTAATCGGCGTCCGGCTGTGGATGTCATTGCCCTTGTAATGTGCGAGGTCCACGCCCAGCGCGGATAACAGATTCTGTACGGTCTCCATCCTTTTTTCCCTCATTCAAGCAGCATAGAAGCGGCCGAAACGGTTCGCCAGGAAATCCTCGAGCTTCGCCTGCTCCTGCCGGATCAATCCCTTCTTCGGCAACTTGCCCTGCATGACCAGGTCGACCATCGTGCAGATGCCGGCGGCAGTCGTCACCTGGATCGCGGACAACAGCTGGCCGTTCACATGCTGGCTGTAAATCTTCTTTGCATAGGTCTCCTGCTCGAGCCGCCCTTCCCGCATGCCGCACACGCTGGCAAACACCAGCACCACGTCCTGCTTGGTGATCGGAATCGAGGACTCCAGCACTTCCTTGAGAATGGGACGGCGATCGAGAAGGCCGAGCTGGAGGTCGCGCACCAGCATTTTGATGATATCCCGGTGGCCCGGATAGCGCACGGTCTTGTAGTTCAGGTTCTGCACCTTGCCGGCAAGACTCTCGCACAGCGTGCCGAGTCCGCCCGAGGTATTGAAGGCTTCGTAGTCGATGCCGTCCAGTGAGAAGTGCTCCACCTCCTCCAGCGGCGACACTTCGCGCAACTGGCCATCAACGATTGCTTCACACGGATTGCAATACTCATTGATCAGCCCGTCGGTGCTCCAGGTCAGGTTGTACTTCAATGCGTTGCTGGGAAAGGTCGGCAGTGCGCCAACGCGCATGTGCACATCGCGCAGCTTGTCGAAACGGCTGGCGAGGTCATTGGCGACAATCGAAATGAAACCCGGCGCCAGACCGCACTGCGGCACGAAGGCGGTCCCGGAGTCCTCCGCGAGCTGCTTGACGACCCGCGTGCTTTCCACGTCCTCCGTCAGATCGAAGTAATGCGAGCCCACCTTCTTCGCCGCGCCGGCAATGACCGGCGTCAGGAAATACGGACAGGCGGACAAGGTCACGTCATGACCGTCGATCAGGTCGACCACGGCCTGGGCGTCCGAGATATCCGCATGAGCGGTCGTCACGTCGGGAAAGGCCATGGCCTGCACATGCGCCAGCCGCTGCGGGTCACGGTCGGCCACCGTGACCTTGTAATCGCCGGCGTGCGAGAGGAGATTCAGGATCGCGTCGCCGATCTTGCCGGCGCCGAGGAGGATCAGTTTGATCTTCATTTTTGTGCTCTCTAGTTGTGGTGTAACGATGCAAAAAGTCTAAGGCCGGGCGTTGTCAGAAAATAGAGAGCAAAGAGTCGTCATACTGTATGATTCCACTACATATCGTCGAAAAAACCGGACAAGCTGTACAAAATGAAGCCCTCACTCGATGACATCGACAACAAGATCCTCGCGCTGTTGATGGACGATGCCCGCATGCCGGTCGCGACAATCGCCAAACGGGTCGACATCGCGCGCACCACGGCGATCGCACGGATAGGCAACCTGGAAAAGCGCGGCATCATCGCCGGCTACGGCGTGCGGTTGAATCAGGAGCTATATCAACCGGCAGTACGCGCCTATGTCGGCATCGCCGTCGATCCGCGTCGCGCTTCGGCGCTGGTGAAGCTGCTGGAAAAAATGCCTGAGGTGGAAACCCTGTGTGCCGTCAGCGGTCCGGTGGATTACATGCTGACCCTGCGCTGCCAGTCCACGGGCGAACTGGATCATGTGCTCGACCAGATCGGGGCGCTCGACGGCGTACGGCAAACGTCGACCTCGATCATTTTGACCAAGAGAATTGACCGGAGTCCTGTCTAGCTGAGGCTGGATTGGTTAGACTCTGCGCGAGACATCAAGGAGTTATGCGATGCATTCCATCCCCGAAAGCAAGAAGAACCATTTGTGGCGCAAAGTGATCTGGCATACCGATCCCGATTTGCATCCGCTCGGCCCCTTTCACTCCGCTGAAGTGTATTGTTGCGAAGAGTCGAACGGCTATGCGGTGTGGTACGTGAGGAAGCTGTCGAAAGATGGCGGGCGCGGTCTGCCCGGAATGGAAAATGCCGATTACTTGCTGAACTACTATTCCAAAACCGGCCGCGATGAGGCGATCGAACGCGCAGTGTTGATTTCGAATAGTGACGCCGAGACCGACAAGGTAATCGAGAATCTGGATAAGTTGGCGGCTTCAGCGCAAAAGGTTTGATACCTTCGAGCAACAGTCACCGCCAGCGTTCGAACCCAAGTTGCAGTTACCATGTGCAATCCTTAGTTGGCTTAGTACGGCAAGGCCTTCAATCCGTCCCAGCACATACCCGATGTTTTAAAAGGCGCGAACAATCACCGATTCGACGTGCCCGGGGAAATGCGAGTCTCCAACCTCGGCGTGGTAGAGATCCCCTTCGTCACTAATCAACAAACTCAGAACAATTATTGATAGAACCAGCCGCTTTCACCGCTTCCTGGAAGATTGACGTCCCAACCGAACTTCGCCCTCCAGTCCACGGAATTAATCGAAATGACTCATGCCGCCCCCGAGGCAGGCACGATTTGTTTGACCAGCTGCGACGCACTCGCGATTGTGGTCGAGCCGTCATCCTTGATACCGTAGATAGTCTGAACATTGGTATCGTCCGGGTCGGCTTCTCCAAGGAACCGAATGTGAACGAGCCGATCTCGAGCTCGAGAATTTTTGCTCGCTCACTGCGGCAAGAAGGTTGCTGCAGACTCGTACGTCGTCATGTTTAAGCAGGCCAAAGTGGCGGCTCATCCATCAGTGCAATTTGCTCACGCAGCTCGAGGATCTTGTCTTGCCAGTAGCGCTGAGTGTTAAACCAGGGGAAGGCGGCAGGAAATGCCGGGTCGTCCCAGCGGCGAGCCAGCCAGGCAGAATAATGGATCAACCGGAGCGTCCGTAACGCCTCGATGAGGTATAGCTCTCGCGGATTGAACTCCGAAAAATCTTCATATCCGACAAGGAGATCGGCAAGCTGCCTTGCCATGTCCGCTCGCTCGCCCGACAACAGCATCCACAGGTCCTGGATTGCCGGTCCCATGCGGCTGTCGTCGAAATCGACGAAATGCGGGCCAGAATCGGTCCACAACACATTGCCGCAATGGCAGTCGCCATGCAAGCGCAACGCGCGAGCCTCGCCCGCGCGGTCGAATGCGCGCCGCGCCCCTTCCACAGCCTGCATGGCAACGCTACGGTAAGCGTCGACCAAGTCAGTCGGAACCATTCCGGTCGACAGGAGGTAGGCAACCGGCTCCTCGCCGAATGTCGCCACATCAAGTGCTTGCCGCGCATGAAACGGCCGCAGCATTCCGACGGCATGGATACGGCCGATAAAGCGCCCCATCCACTCCAAGGTGGCACTTTCTTCCAGATCCGGCGCTCGTCCCCCATGCCTGGGAAACACGGCAAACCGAAATCCACCGTACTTCAACAGTGAACCCTGGCTGTCAAAGGATAAAGCTGGCACAACGGGAATTTCCTGCGACGCAAGTTCAACCAGGAACGCATGCTCTTCCAAGATTGCATCATCATGCCATCTTCCTGAGCGGTAGAACTTGACGACAAGCGGCGGTCCGTCCTCCATGCCGACTTGGTACACCCGATTCTCGTAGCTGTTGAGCGCCAGCAGGCGGCCGTCACCATGCAGTCCGATGCTGTCCAATGCATCAAGAACGGTATCCGGCGTAAGACCGGCAAAAGGGATTTCAGCAGAGGTATCCATGACTGGCATTGTACGGGGATTCAA
Organism: uncultured Noviherbaspirillum sp.; assembly: GCA_966212545.1. Classification (GTDB taxonomy): domain Bacteria; phylum Pseudomonadota; class Gammaproteobacteria; order Burkholderiales; family Burkholderiaceae_D; genus Noviherbaspirillum. The sequence continues at coordinate 17,290 of CBIHRW010000016.1, read as the reverse complement.
GGCGGCACCGTAACTGTGCAACACGTCCGGCCCCGACTATTGCTCGGGCTGGCCTTCCTCTCCTGATGAGCCGTTAGGCACCGCTCTTTCCAGCAGAACTTCGACCCTGAATTGACTCCTGACTGCCAGCTCTTCGATCTTCCCCGGCTGAAACTGGAGCTTCGAAAAAACCTCCATGATCTGACGCTCGTTTTTCTCGGGTAACTGCGAGTCTTCGATAGCTACCCGATCGACACCGCCCTGCTCGTTGACAAACAGTCGCAGGATAACTGGCTGCGACGGAATGTCGTGCACAACCAGGATCAGGCCGGAAGCGACATCCTGTGCGACTCGCGGCTTGTCCGTCAGTTCACTCAATCGGAAGTAGTGTGGTTCGGGAGGTGGCTGGACAGGAAATGGCGGTGGCGGTGCTTCGGCGGCAGTCGGGCGCGAAGACCGGGCCTGTCGTGTTGGCGCCTGCGCTTTCACTCGGCGATTCGATAACCCGGCGACTTGCAGGGCCGGCTGTGCAGAAGTCGGCGCCGACAGGTAAACCTCCATCGGTTTCACCTGTGCGGCACCGCCCGTCGCACGCCCCTCCCATGCTCCAATGCTCGTAGCGACAGCCAATCCGGCGCCGATATGCGCCGTCACTGACATGAGCAGTGCCGGTAGTAGGTATCGCTCAAATTTCAAGATCAATCAAACAGTTCACGCCAGATTACACGCCGGGCCTCACCAATTGCGGTTGGGTGATCCAGCCTAAGTTCGACCGGCTTCGTGATCTTGCCGTCCGCACTGATCGGATAGATGACCGGTGTTCCGCCGGGCAGTTTAGAAACTGTCACCCCGACATACGGCGATGTCGACTGCGTGGCAGCGGGCGCACTCGTCTGGCCCACGTAACCGCCGGTCTTGTAATCGAGTTGGTAGAGCCAGCTGTAGCCGCCGGGAGAACACTCCGAAGCTTTCGGAACCACGCTTGTCGCCACCAGGGTTCCGGCATAGAGCTGCAGATCCAGGGCAATCCGTTCACGAGCGTCAGGCAGGTCGATGTACCAGCCGAAGACCGCGCTGTCGCCCCAGTTGACAGCATGCTTGGTGACGCTTCGAATGTCATCACTGGTCGTCAGCGTTTGCCTGATGAGGTTCGATGTGCCGGTCAACGTCGTGGAACCGTCATCCTTGACAGCATAGATCGACTGCGTGGAGGAATCCTCCAGGTCGCTGGTGCCCAGATAACGCCCCGTACCAAAGTAGACAACTTTGGTGCCGCTGATTTCTGCCACCTCCGGCGCCGCCATGATCGGCTTGTTGCTCCCGAACGATGCCAGCTTGGTGGCCGTCCCGGCCTCCAGGTCGAAGCGCCACATATTCCCCAGCAGGTCCCCGCCATAAGCCGCGAGCGCGGTGTTGTTGGTCGAGAAATCATGCACGCGGATATTGATCCTGGCCAGCCCGCTCGGATCGGCTACCGATCCTGCGCCGGTGGAAATGGTCTTCATCACCGTGCCATCCGACAGTTTAAGCACGAAAAGCCGTCCCACGCCGTCAGCAGATGCATATTTGGCCCCTTCGGGCACATTGTTATAGCCGGACGTGACCAGCGCGACCCAAGTACCGTCCGCAAGCTTGGTAACAATGGGGATGCCGAAGGAGTAACCGACGTTAGGATCGTTATCCGCCGAAAAGGTCCACAAAGGCCTCGGGTCAGCCGGGTCGGTCACATCGAGCGCGTAGTAGCCGCGACCACCCTTGCCCAGTGCGCCGATGAGAACCGTTTTCCAGCCTCCGTTGATGACGGCGTCAGCCATGGTCAGCGGGCCGTCCAGGAAGTAGCGGTGATTGTCGCCGTAACCGTAACTGGTGCTGGCCAGGCGCCACATTTCGGGCAGCACCAGCGGCGGCACATAGGCCCAGCGCTCTTCCCCTGTCTCCGCGTCGAACGCGTGCAACATGCCGTCGTTCGAAGCCGCATATACGGTACCCGCGCGATTGAGGTTGCCTGACTTGAATGCGAAGTAACCGCTATCTGTGAAATTGTACGGCGGCGCTTTCACATAGATCGGTTGCGCATGGATGATGTCGCCGAGGACGAATTCCCTGTCTCGGTACAACCGGTGGTAAGCGCCATAACCTTTGCCGCGGTCCAGGTCTTCATGGCGGTCCTGTCCTCGCAGGTAGTCAACCAGCAGGCTGGGCGTGGCATCCGCCTTCATGTCAGCATCCCAATCGGAATACTGCGGCAGCTTGGTGTTGTCAAAATAGGCCAATTGAGCCGCCGTGAGCCCGCCAGCACCGGCTTTGAACAAGGTACGCGTTGTGCCGTCAGCGGTATAGATGGTACGGGTATCGCTGTCACCGCTCGTGCCGATCCTCGCATTAAGCAATGGGGATGCCTCCCACGTCGGCGTCGAGGCAATGACGCCGTCCTTCAGGTTCACGGAATACGCGTTCAATTCACCATCCCAGTGCACCGTACGATAGGTCGCAATATAGATGGCGTTATCGCCGGGCGTCGGCTGCAGGTTACTGGTTGCAGCGGCCGCACCGCTTCCCGTGGCGCTCTTGATTGCGTTCAAGGCACTCGTGAGGCCGTCGGATAGCGTTTCAGGATCCTTTGCACTCAGGTAGGTTCCATGGCCATTGACCGCGGCATGCCACAAGTCGTCGATCTTGTTAGCGTCGTCATTCGAACCGTCGGTCGGATGCGGCCAGTGCTTTGTGCTCTGCGTGATGTCGTAAAAGTCCCCAGTCATGGATGTCTTGTACCCGGTCGTGTATGTGAGACTTCCGTTGACGCCAAAGCCGACGGTAAAGGTTGTCATGTGCTGGTGCTGCGCGAAGTCGTCCCCATCCTTCTCTTGCCCCACGCCCGGCACATTGTTGGTGCAAACGTCAGGAGATGCACACGAACCGGGGCGCAAGTCGGTATGGTAGTAGTAGTAAGCGACGTCGGCCAATGTGTTCTCGGCGCTGAACTTGTCCTTTTCCGGCGCGTCGGCGGTGCTGTCCTGATCCCCGATGTTCGTGCCGTCGATCTTCTTTGGCGTGACTGTATCGTTCCAGTAGCCGTCGGTGGACAGAATGGTGTAGTTGCGCTGGCACGAATACTGCACTGGATCCCAGCCGGAGATCTGTCCTGCGTACATGCGCCCCATCCGTGAAAGCGACCGGCGCAGCGGCGTGCTGCCACCGGAACGCGTCGCATACAACCGGTCGAACCAGGTCGCACGGTGCGTGCCTGCGGTGTTGCCGGTGAAGCCGGCAATTTCCAGGTCATGGTTCCTCGGCGAAAAGCTATGGCCGGATTCGATACTGTTAATGAAGAACAGACCGATACGGTACTTGTCCTGGTCCAGCTGCGCGAACGCTTCACCGACACCGGCTTTTGCAAGGAAGATCCGTTTCCGGTAATAGGTGTACCAGTTGGCGTAGTTGGTCAATGCTGCGGCGCTTCCGGCGGTGACGCCGGGAGCGGCAATGTCGGACGGAACGAGAGCCAGCGAATAGTCGTTGTTCGGATCGCAGTCGGTACTATTCGGATCTGTCTTGTGCGTGGAGTAATAGAACGACGTCGCAGTCGAATTGAAATTGGTGATCGTTACGTTCTTGTCCGAGCCCGTATTTTTCTTGTTGCGCGTGATCGCCGGCTGCCCCGTCAGTCCGAACTGGCTTGCCGGCGCCTTGATGGTCAGGTTGTTGGAACTGTTGGAATAAGTCGCCGAAAACCCGTGTACAGACGTATTGGCATTGATGCTGTCCTTGACCTGCGTGCCCAGGTCGTCCACGTTAGTGGTGCCGCCGGCATCGGGTTCCGGCGAAGTTTTCATCAACTCGATCGTCGAGCCGTCCAGCAGCGTTACCTTCACTGAAGACACGTTGTATTTGGTACTTCCGAAGTCGTTGAACTTGATCGTTGCCGATGTCGTCACGGTTCCGCTCATCGAGTTCAGGTTGGTGTAGCCGTTTGTCGTAACGCCATCGAACTGCTTGGCGGTGGCGCCGAAATAACCGTCCTTGAGTGCATTGGAGAAGGTCGAATTCGGGAAACGCGTGCCGTCAGCCTTGATCGGAGGGGGATAGGTAATCGCCGGATTGTAGGCGAGCGTATTGTACTTGTACCACTTGTAGCAAAACTGATCGTCGTTCGTATCGCCGTCATCCGGCATGTTCTCTTCGTTCATGGAGCCCGAATCGTCGAGGACGAACGCGATATTGGGATGGATGACGAGCGTGTTGGCATTGGCGAGGGGGACATTGGCGAGATCCGTCGCTGCATCGGCCACACCTGCCGCCATGGCCAACAGCGCAGCCAAAGGCAACAGCACGGCCGGCAACCTCTTGTTCTGGTTGGAATTCGGTGTCATGACGATCCTCCTGTGATTTTCTTCGCTGCCGCATCCGGCGCAAGCCGCCAGCTGCTCGATACCGATATGGGAAAAAGGCGCGCTCCCTGCTATATCGCGACGATCATTTGCACGAAGTTGACGCTGTTTCTCGGGCCACTGACCCGAACAGTGATGCGGTAATAGGCCCGATTGGCAACGGTGTCCCAGCCGCCGGGCTGGTAGGTGAGCATCTGCTGCTTGCCTCCCTGGCTGTTTCCGCCTGCGACGCTTGTATCGGTGGCGCACCTGCTGGCGTGGATCGCGCCAGTCCCTTCACACATACGGTGAATAACATAAGACATCTGGTTGCCTGTTACCGGATCGACGGGAAGCGCTTTCACCGTTCCGGTGTTGTGCCAATCAAGATTGTCAGCGGAATTGTCCGGCGACTGATTGCCCGTAATGTCTACGTTTTTTTGGCTCGTCGCGTAATAGCCGCTGCTCCCCTTGTCCGATGTGAGGTTCTCACCGTTGTTGGCGACCAGCCATTCGATGGCCTCGTCAATGGCGACATCGCCTGCCGCAGCTCCGCTCTGCTTGAATGCCAGGTTGCCGGCAATGATGGTCGAGGTATCCACCGAACGTACCATCGCCACGCTGGCGAGCGTCATCGCCACCAGCACGATCAACGCAAGTATCAATACCAGGCCTCGCTGACGTTGCAACTGTGCTCCGCTGCACGCGGAGGGGCAAACACCTTGCCGGACGGAGACTGTGGTGCTCATCATTCATCACCCGAAATGATGTTGCGTAACGGAACAACCGTTTCAAAAGCCTTGTAGCGGTAGCACTGCCAATCGGCCGGATAATTCGTTGTGTTGAAAGTCGCCCATGTCGACCATGCGGCAACCTTCGCAGGCGTCGTAGCTGCGCACGCTGCGCCGTCTTCCGGCTTTTCGTATTGAGTACTCCGGGCAACCAGTGCGATGCGGATTGCCTTGATCAGCGTGCGGTTCGCAGGAGTTGGATTAGCCCATGCGCCAGTGGGAGGAACCCATTGGATATCGGTGACACCCGCAGGCAGGATTCCGTATTCTGCCTGCAGATCCATGATATCAGTGGCAACGACGTCGTTTTGGACGCCGCCTTGGCGGCTCAATTGGCGGTTGGCGTCGATTGAATAACTGCGCTGAGTCAGCGGTCCGGTTGCACTTGCCCTAAAACAGGCGACCGTCGAGCCGGCGGCATAAACCGGCCAGTTGTTCGCGGTCATGTATGCGAGAGGCGGGTTATAGTCCCCAGTTGGAGTCGACTCATGTTTCAGGATGGGGTTGCCCGCATCCTTCTCTTCATCAGTAAGTGGCGTGAGTCTCATCAAGGTACAGGTACCTCCATTTTCCACCAATGCCAGATCGCCGAGTTCGGGCGGAGTAGCCGTAGGATCGGCATGAGTGCAACCGGACATACTGGTGACATTGAGCGTGTCACCAGGCCCGGTCATCGTCCCTCGCAGGGTTGTACTGCCGGGAAAGCTAAAGTTGGCAGCGGCCGGGTCCGTAAAATACTGCGCAGCGATCGCATCGGGACCAGTCCCTCCGTCGGTGATGAGTACCGACGCCATAGTCAATCCGGCGATTGGCCCGACCGTACCACCGCAACTCGGACTGCCGTCGCAGTAGGAAAATGTATTGTTACACCTCCGGTACACCCGCGAATCCATCCCCCAACCGGCGATTTTCATATCCCGCTCGACCGTGTACAGGGCAATGGCGCCGTTTGTCTGCGCGTCAGCGCCGCCCGTAGTCGCACGCTTATCCCCCTCGAAGACGGTAAACACCTGCATGACGACGATCATGGCGATCATACCCATCGCCAGTCCCACCATGATTTCAACGAGGCTGAAGCCTTTCTGACGCTGGTTCATTTGCCTGTCCCTTGTTGCATCAATTGATCCGGGCTGCGACCGTATGCGTGTGCGCAGCGGCCTCACCTGGCAACTGCCAGGTGACCGTCACCGTGACGTCATTACCATCCACGTCGATCGTCCGAGTACCGTTGGGCAGCTCGGCGACCGTACTGGCCCCCTCAAAGCTCTCCAAATCCGAGCGCTTGGTCCACATCATCCCGATCGCCTGGTTCGCGATGAAGCTCGCATCGACGCGGTACTTGGCGTCGGTCGTGTTCCTGATCGACGCACTCTGGAGACCGACGAGGGCCAGTATTCCGAGGGAAAAGATGACAACCGCAATCAACCCCTCCAGCAAAATTATGCCGCGCTGATTCTGCATGTTCTGTCGCGTGTTCCGGTATTTCATGTCGCGTCCTCTCAGCTACAGCCTTGCGGATTACTCGCCAAGGCGAGCGCAGGATCGCACATGCGGGCATTACCGCCTTTACCGATCACCACCACGTACCGCCTTGCGTCCTCACTCGCTGCATTGGTCACGTCGATGCGCTGGATGTCCTCCACTCCATTGACCGGCTGGCCCATGCCGTTAAAGCTCACCCCCGCGTCGAGACCACTACCGGCACTGATGGCAGTCCCGAAATGGCCGGCGGGCGTCGGCATCGGGATGTCATCCCGGCTGATACCGACCCGTGCATTGACCGCGCTCTCCTCGGCTCGCCGGATCTGGATCGTAGCCGGGCACTCCGCCGTCACGTTGACGCAGCCGACGCTCCATGTCACCCGACCGGTTCCATCAGTAAGGTTGAAGCGCACGATAGTATTGCGCTTGACAGCTTCATTGCGAGCCAACTGAAGCCCATTCAAGACGGATTCCGCCGCAGCGCGATTTTGCGCGCTCTGGAGCAAGGACACGAAACTGGGCATGCCGGTAGCGATCGCCACCGCGACGATGGCGATGCCAATAATCAGTTCGACCAGAGTGACGCCACGCTGCTTCACGATCAGCACCCGCCGCCTTTCTTGGTGACCCAGCATGAAACAGGTGCCGTTCCCCAACCGCTCGGGACGGCAGTGGTCACCTTGTTGTTCGCCTGGTCAATGGTGTAGGTAAAACCGGCCATCGGCCCATTACCGACGGCTTGTACGACATAGGTAGTTGCCGTCAGGGTCGGGCAGCTGTAGGTGAAGGAATCGGCAGCCGGCAGCGGCGCGACCGTACCCGCTGCGCACGCACCGACGTACGTCCGGTTGTCTTGGAAATGCTGCTCAAGCTTCGCGCGCATGCTGGCGAGATTAGACGTTGCTTGCGGAACCCGTCCGGTCATGACGTGCGCCTTGTATGCCGGTACCGCGATCGCTGCAAGGATGGATACAATGGCAACGGTAACCATCAGTTCGATCAGGGTGAATCCGGCTGCCTTGGCGTCGAAGGGCGAGGAGGCGAAGCGATTTTCCATGGTGTTTTATTCCTTTTCAGTAAAGTTACTTTAATCCAACTGAATAAACGGATCGTAACCATCCGACAAGCGGCACAAACCGGCGCACTAACGGTTCCCGCATGCAACAATTTGCCACACCTTGAATCCTTGCCGCAATTGCAAGCACCCTGAGACTGAAACAGGCGGCGCAGGGTACACTAGCCGGTTACCGACATTTCAAGCAGGCCCTTCATGCATCTCGACGAACCCCTCTCCGACAAGGAATTCAAGGAACTCGACCAATTCCTCCTCTCCGACCGTTGCGCCGACGACGGCATGACCATGGATTCGCTGCATGGCTTCCTGACCGCGCTGGCGATCGGTCCGGAGGAAGTCCTGATGGCCGAATGGCTGCCGCGGGTCTGGGGATCCTTCGACAAGGACGGACCGAAGTTCAAGAACCCGAAGGAAGCGGAACGCGTCACCATGCTGATCGCCCGCTTCATGAATGAAATCGCGATCACCTTTGAAGTCGCACCGAAGGACTTTGAACCGCTGTTCTGCGAACACGAGTACGAAGGCCGCACCCTGCTCGACGGCGATGCCTGGGCCTGGGGATTCTGGGAAGGCATGAACCTGCGTGCGGATGCGTGGGAGCCGATCTGGACTTCCAACATTGCCAGCATGGTGAAGCCGGTCTACCTGCTGGGCGCCGAGGAAATCGAGGAAGAGGAAATGGCGCTGGTCGACGACCCGGTCAAGCGCCACAAGCTGGCAGTGGAATTGGAAGCGGCAATCCCGCACATCCACAAGTTCTGGCAGCCGCATCGGAAGTCGGCCGTGCAGCAGGTGCAACGCGACGCACCCAAGACGGGCCGTAACGACCCCTGCCCTTGCGGCAGCGGGAAGAAGTTCAAGAAGTGTTGCGGTGCCGAGCAGGAACCAGTGTGAGGCCGCGCGCCGTGCTTTGTCCTTGGGCGGGTACGAGACTCAGGGCGACGTCTTGGATCGAGCCGATTAGCCAGTCGTACCGTCTGGAGCCAGTTGCCGGTTCGCGGACAGGAACCATGGTTGTCCCTAGTACTGCAGGCTCAAGATCGGCGCCATAGACTACTGATCACCCCCCCCCCTCTAACGCCACAACCCGAATTCCCGCAGCTTCAGCTGGAGGTGAAATTGGAGGCGATCGGCCTCCCCAACGAGATAGGCGTTCTCCCGCCCGATAATATTCTTTTGCTCGACAAGCCGATCGTATTCGTTCAGCAGCGCGGTACGGCGGTCGTCAGGAAGGTCCTTTCTAGCCAGATCGCCGCGGATCGTTGCGATGCGTTCGTTATTGCGGTGTAAGCGGGTGTTGTTCTGATGGATACGGGAACGGCGACGCGCAAGATCCTCTTCGATCAGATGGATCTGCTGCCCGTATTGGTACTGCTCCATGAAGGCGAGCTTCATGTTTTCCGGACAGTCCGCCACGTTCGCAGACACCCCGCGCCGCCCGATCGCGAACCCGTTCTCCGCCCGGCAGTAACTGCGCAGCCCCTGCTCGCGCCCGTCGACATAGTCGTCCAGGTTGGGCCGCACGCCCACTTCCGCGCAGGCCTTTGCGTGGTCATTGATGCGGCCGGCGTTGTATCCTCCGGCGCCGTCGGTAAAACCGATCTGACGCCAGTCTGCATTGCGGCATTGTTCGGGTGTAAGCGTAGCGCAGCCGGCCAGGAACATGGCCGATAGCCAGATCGGCAGTCGGGACATCGTCGCAGGCGGTATCAGCGCGGCGCGACGGACACGCGCACTCGCATGCGTTCGCCCGGATCATGCGGCATGACTGCCGTATAACTGCGCCCGTGATATTCGTAGGACACCAGATAACCGTTGGGACGGCTTTGCCAATTGTCTACGGTGCGGCACTGGCGCACCGGTTGGTGCTCGGTGACGACGCCTGCATCGGTGTTTTCAAGGCGGTCGCCGACAATCGCCCCGGCAATCGCGCCCGCCGCCGTAGCGGCCGTACGTCCATTGCCGCCGCCGACCTGATTGCCGATGATACCGCCGGCCACACCGCCAAGGATGGATCCGCCCACCCCGCGCTGCTGCGGACGCTGCACGGTCACATATTCAGTGCGGCATTCCTGCTGCGGATAGTTGACCTGCTCATACTGCGGCGTCACGCTTGTCACCCGCGCAAAGTCGTCATATTCCGCCGAATGCACGACGGGCGCTGCGCCGAAACCAACGAGGGATGCCAGCAGAACCGCTCGCATATTCTTCATTTGTAATCTCCCGATACTTGCCACGCGAATGGTGGCAAGCTGTAAACGCGGGAGCGGCGGAAATGAACTACAGAAAAAAGTAACGAAATGTATCGGTAGCAGCGACGGCTGGCAGAGGCCTGCTAAGTAGGCCAGGCCCACGGTGCGAAGCATGCTTAAACCGGCGTATCCCTGCGTGTTCCCATGTTGCGTGTTAGTTGCACCAGCAATGCCCCCTTCACCATCGACAGCGCAAGATTGCTGCCTAGCCTGAAACCTTGCATGGCAGCCGAATCCATGAGCGCGAGAACCTGCTCGTGGGTGAGGTTGTGGTAATCGTTGCGCCGGTAAAGGGTCTCGCGGTTACGCGTATTGATTTCGGTAACTATTTCTTCAGGTGTCATTTCCTGCTCCTGCGCCTATCAAGGAGGCGTCATGCGGTTGGACAGTGTTCTCGAAAAAATAGCCCTGAATATCAGACAACATACTGAGGTAACCGACATTCAACATGCGGCCTTATTGTCACGGGTCAAGCATTGTGAAAAGTTTGTCGCGCGTCAGCATTGGCTCACGTGCAGATGGAAGTTCATCGCGACGGATTGTTGAAGGCTTCTTCTTCGATGCGGTAATCGTCCGCACAAGTCTTGCTACAGAAGCGCCGTACATTATCGAGAGGTTGGTTGCAGTACCAGCATGCCCCCTTGGGCTTCAGATCGGCCAAGCTCCTGGTCGGCGCGGCACGAGCCTGCCCGGCAGGGTCAGTACGATCGTCTATCTGGTCTGCATCATTCATGATTCAGCCGCCATCAAAAGGTACTGGAGCGGACATGCGCGCCTGGCGCATGGCCCTGGCTGCCGATCCCCCCTGTGCAGTTGCACCGCAGAGTGCATTGCGAGAAGTATAGTCCGAACCGCGGACGAGTTGAAAAGTATGGCAAAAAAAACGCCGGCTTGCTTTCCGCAGCCAACCTGCAGGAAATGAGTGAGAAAAAAGCCCGCCGGCCTTGCGGGCGGCGGGCGAATCTCTCAACCTTGGAAGGAACACTGACGCGGAAAGCATGCGCGCCTCCGACATTGGAACACGTGGGCCAGGAAATCGACTTGCGGTCACACAGACTTCGTCGTCCAAGCTCCCCCGCCTGCCACGATGTGGTCGTGAACGCTCACCTTCGCCACACTCTTTTCGGACACTTGCAAGATTCGTCCACGCCGTGTTTCCTGACTGAACTTTTCCCGAAGGCACTGCGTCAAAGAAGTCCATCGATCAACACCCACACATCGCTACGCCCGGGAGGTAGTGTGTCAGCAGTTCAAGAATCAGAAACGACAGTTTCCAGCATTGCTCCGGCCAAATCGGCCGCCATCGAAATTCGCGAAGGAGACTGGAAGGCCTATCTGCATTGCCTTGCACGCGCCAAGGAAGACAAGTCGATACTTGATCGCTACGGCAGCATTACCGAGTACAAGCGCGCCTGCGCCCTGGCTTATCTGGGAAAACGGGCGCAGTTGCATGGCGGCGTGTGCAGTACGCGCCATCCGCACATCATGACGCTGGCGTTCGTCAACGAGCTGGAGGCGACCAACAAGCATACTCGCTACAGCCGGTATCCATGGCTGCGCGCCCTGATGAATCTTCTTGCAGAAATCGAGCAGATCCAGGATCAAATTTCCAACGGCAATGTCATTACGCTGGTACCGCCGAGCAAATAATCGCTCCCGACAATAAAAAACCCGCTTGACGTTCGTACAAGCGGGTCTCCCAAACAAGCTCATGCGGCAATGCCCAGGCAGGCAATAGGCGCCGCTTCATTTCCTCTGCGATCAGCCTCCCGGCGCCTTGATCTCATGCTCCACATTTGCGCTTTCATCGCCGACCTTGCTTTTCCAGGCGCCGACGAAAAATTCCTTCTGAGCCTCGCTGGGTTCTTCGAACCAGACCACGATCAGTGTCCCCTTGTGGTCATGCAGATGCGACAACTTTCCGAGAAAATTCTTGTCGCCGGCCGTATCCGCCAAGGCGACCGCATAGCCGTAAACCCGGTTGAGACGCTCGATCCGGTCCGGCTCGGTACCGCTGTTGGTGGCGCTGATTTTTGGATGGTCCAGGTACATCGCTTCGGTCTCCATTGTTGCTGCGTACCTACGCATTGTATTGTTTCCCTTGGCGGCGTGCATCTCCAGCAGGTGAATGAGGCGACATATTTTTGCATGCGCATGGCATTGCTACCCTCGCTCGCCGTACCGGCGCGGGAACAAAACAAGCATCCACCTGCCGAATCGGCATGATTTTGCAAGTCGAATCCCGCGCCGGACCCCATGGTGACAGGGAGCCTTTTGCCTTCCGGTTCGGTGGCCGGCGCGTCGAAGTATTGCACATTGCGGACCGCTGGATTTCAGACGAATGCAGTTACTTCAAGGTGCATACGAGCGATGACTCGGTGTGCATCCTTCGATTCACGCCCGCTTCCCTCGACTGGGAACTGACCATGTACCAGGCCTCCGATCCGCATCGCTGACACTGTAAAAACCTGCCGCTGGCGCGATGTTGCGGAAGGTCGAATCTCCTTGCTCGCATGCCTCACGAAATTGACCACCGTCAATACGATGGCCTCTTGCCTCATTACCATCAAGAGCACAAAGAGATTTCCATTCTTGATTCCAAAAACGGAGACACCCTCATGATCAGAACGGCAGAACCACGTGTTGCAGACGACGGCGTGACCTTTACCGTTGAAGTCGGATTCGTCGACCGCGAGTGCCTCGTCTCGAAAAATGCGCTCGCTCACCTGCGGCGCATGAAAGGCGGCCAGCTCGATTTCATGGAAACGTATCGTGCATTCGAAGACCAGATACACAGTGTCGCGCGCCGCCTGGTCGTCGCCGGCGTCAGCGGTTCGCCGCTGGTGCTCGGAGCCGCCTACTTCGTCTGAAGGAAGCAGCCGTAAGCAAACCACGCCAACCCAAGACCTTCCATGCAGGATGTTTTTTGCGGCCGAAGCAGGCTGCCCCGATGTGATCTAAAGGCAAGTACACACTATCGCGGCTGACGGCACAGAAATAAGCATCTCTGAGAATTATCAAAAATACATCCGCACGATTGGTCAGAATAAGATCCAGTTCGAACCAGAAACGGGGAAAAGCCAGATGAACGAAACCAAAGAGTCAAACGCGCAAGAGCAGTATCAATACGACCCCAACAACCTGCTGGAGTCGCTGATTGAGAAGTTGAATCTCAAGAACGACGCAGCTCTTTCGCGCGCACTTGAAGTCGCTCCGCCGCTGATCAGCAAGATCCGCCATCGTCGTCTCCCGGTTGGCGCCTCGCTGTTGATCCGCATGCATGAAGTCTCGCAGCTGAGCATACGTGACCTGCGCCACCTGATGGGTGACCGCCGCACCAAGTTCCGGATCAGCGACAAGCAGTTCAAGCCGAAGTCTCCTGCTTCCAACTCGACAAGCTCCACGTCCTGAGCAAGCAGCATCTCGGCCATCCGGCAAAATCGGTCACGCAGACGTGGCCAAATTTGCCGGACGGCCGTTATGAACGGAGCCTCGGCAGCCCGGTCATTTAGCGGATCGCCCACATGAAAGTTTGACGAGCCCGGGTCCCACCGACCCGTGGCTCGTTACGTCATTTCTATTTGTGAAGATCGCGAGTACGGCGAATATTTGCCTGGACTTGCACACTTCCGCAAGTTTCGGATCGACATTCCCCCAATAAAAACCCGCAAGCCTTCCGGCATGCGGGCGGAATCCAGTCAGGAGATCTGGCGGAGACAGGTTCACTATATCGGAGCCGCCACGCTTCGCCCCCTTCAATTTCGTAATACTCGTCATATCCTGCATGTATAAGCTTGCGCGCAACACGGCCACGCCACACATGACATGGCTCAATAAGACCGGCTGTGCGCGGGGTAGCATCACCGTACAACCGGAGCATGAGATGTCGATATTCAATGAGCACCAGGTTCCACCGGAGCCGGTTCCCGCCGACGAGCCCGTGCCGGAGCAACACCCGACGCCCGATCAGGAACCAGTGCCCGATCACAATCCTGTAGGAAAGCCGGCTCCTCGCAAATCAGCGGAATGGCGGGCACGTTAGGTCACAGAGCACCGCATCCGACTTGCTTCAGCAAACGACACGGCATGCGACATCGCCATGCGCGACACTTTTCCCTTGTAGCAGCAATCCCTGAATGCATTTGACATGCAGAAGCCGAATGCAACCATGATCGCCGAATGATCGAGCGTACGCCGGACTGGCTGGAAACCCTGGCGTATGCCACGATGCCGTGGGTCATCCTAATTAATCATGTTCCCTGGATCGCGGTCATCGGGCAGTTACTGGTCGCGCTGCTGGTAGTAGTAATCGCCCATCACACTGCGAGGATCTTTCTCACTCGCGTGACCGCCAACCTCCCGTTTTCCCGCAAGCTCGTACAGTACGGGAACCGTGCTGCCGGCATGGTGATATTCCTTCTGATCGCGCAGGTCATCCTGCGCAATGCCCCCAATATCCTGCCCGGCCTCGAACTCACACGGCACCTGAATACGCTGCTCCTGATCGCGTCGCTGACCTGGCTCGGCGTGCGCTGCGTACGTGCCCTGGCGGTTACGATCGTCGAACGCAACCCGGCGGATTCACCTGACAACCTGCAAGCGCGCCGCATCCAGACGCAGACGAAGGTCCTCGCGCGCAGCACGATCGTCCTCATCGTTGTCATCGGCGGTGGCTCCGCGTTGATGACGCTGCCCGGACTGCGCCAGTTCGGCACCAGCCTGCTCGCGTCTGCGGGCGTCGCCGGGCTTGTCGTCGGCTTTGCCGCCAAACCCGTCCTGGGCAATCTCCTGGCCGGCATGCAGATTGCGCTGACACAGCCGATACGGCTCCAGGATGTTGTCATCGTCCAGAATGAATGGGGGCAGATCGAGGAGATCACCGGCACCTATGTCGTGGTGCGGATTTGGGACCAACGCAGGATGATCGTGCCTCTGCAATGGTTCATCGAAAACCCATTCCAGAACTGGACCAGGACGAGTTCGGAGATACTGGGCACGGTCAGCATTTGGGTCGACTACGGCCTGCCCCTGGAACCGCTCCGGCAGGAAGCCGACCGTATCTGTCGGAATGCACCTGAGTGGGACGGGCGCCTATGCATTACCCAGATAGTCGATACCAGCGATCGTGCGATGCAGGTACGCGTATTGGTCAGCGCCAGCGATTCCGGACGTGCCTGGGATCTGCGTTGCAGGGTGCGGGAAGGCCTCGTGCAATTCGTTCAGCGCGACTATCCCCAGTACCTTCCCCGGCTGCGCGCCGACATCCACGAAAGCAGGCCGGGCGAATCATGAGTTTCTAAATCCGGGGGCCGTATGCGGTCATGCACTCTTGTTGAGCCGGCTCAATCGGTTCGTGGAACTCCGCTGTTACATTGCATGATCAGCTTGGGAGGAGCACACCATGAACATCCAGATCGAACAGTACAATACCGCAGTCTCGTTCAACGAATACTTCATCAAGGCCGCAATCGAATACTGGACAACGGTATCGTTCCCGGCTTTGTACTACGCAAAGTTTCTCTGACATTACCGCAAAACGCTAAGCGCAGTTGACGGCGGGTCAACCGCCGCACTGCGGCCGGGCGAATGCAGCAAAAGCAGGCAACCGGCCGGAATATGCACTCTTGCCCTATTGTTGGGCATATCTGTGCATCCAGTTCGCCATGTCGCGCACCTCGGAGAACCTCTCGCGCATTGTGCTGCGGCCTGCGCGTGCACCGTGCTTGCGCAACGCGTCCGCGGCCGGTGCAGCCTCAAGCGCAGCCTGCAAGACGTAACGAATCAAATCCTGATAGCCCGAATTGTCCTCCCGGCAAGCGTGGCGCGGTAGCAGACCTGCCTCGACTGCTTTTTTCACTGCTGCATCCAGCATTTCGTCTGTAATGCGTGCCTTCACGATTCACCTCCCTAGTTCAGCGCTCGAAAACTTCCTGTCTTCACAGTGTGAACAAGCTTTATGACGACCGAATGAAAACCTTTCCATCCGTCACGTATTTGCCGTTACACGAGCGTTACGCGTTTAGCCCAAATAGCTGCGCGTCAACCATGATGTTTCTCCAGCAAAATGCGTGCCGCGCCAAAACTAGGCATTTCCATTAGGAAAAATCTGACGGTCTCCCATATATATGGCTAGGCTCGCCGATGACGGCAGTGTTTAATTGCGCATCTCGGATTTCCCCGTTTAGCCAGTCGATCAGCCAGTTATGTGGAGCAAGGAAAAAAAGTCGCCGGTCTTGTGTTCGGAATGCCATTCACGCCTTCCTTTGCAAGCCGAGGCATGTGCCGAATGCGGATATCCGGTCACCAGTGACGGCACTGCGCCGGCTACTGGCAAGGACTTGCAGGCAGCACAAATGGAATACAAGCTGATAAAGCTGCTGGGAGCCTGCGTAGTCATCGCCGGCGTCATCGCGGCCGTCGCCGACTCTCCGATCGCAGCAACCGTTGCAATTGCCATCGGCAGCGCAACCTATGTCACCGGCTTGCTCGGGTCCTGGTGGAACAGCGGCGACTAGCGTATGGGGATTACTGACTGGCCGGAGGCTGCGCCGGTAGCGGCCGACACCAAATTTGTGCAGTCAGCTCAAGTTGCTTAAACGACGACTCCCTGCGTCGTACTCGCGACAGCCTTTCTCGCATCGACAACCGCCTTCAGCGCTTCCGCCAGCATATCGAGCTGCACCTGACCGGACACCATCATCGTGGGCAGTCCGCAAGCGCGCACCGCCTGCTCGAGCCGGCGCAACGCAGTAAGTTCGTCATTATGTGGTCGGAATGTTGTCATATTGTTTCCAAAGAAAAATACAGATAGGGCATTCCCTAGACCCCCGACACGGTTCTTTGTTCCACATCAAGACCGACAAGTTGAGCGAATGTGTCACCTCCTTGCCGCAATTCCCTGCATGATCGTCCTCAAGTAGCGCATGCCGGCTTGCTGCTACGCTGAATCGATAAGGAAAACGAATGCAGATAGAAACGATCGGCAGGTATCAAATCCATCTCATCGCACTCGAACTGCCCGGCACAGGGGAATGGGATCCGTTTGTCTCCATCCTCCGCTTCGACGACGAAGAGCAGGACTTCAAGCGCGTGCTCGAGAAGCACCGCGCCGCTGACCACCCTTTTCCCAGCTACGAAGCCGCCATTGAAGCCGCCAGACGTGCCGGCACTGCGCTGGTGGAATCGGGCAGATTATGACTCTCCCCATGAGCGGCAAAACAGTTCAGGTGCCTTTTCGATCCGGAATAAGGCGGACAATACTCAACCGACATCAAACAAATTCGGTCCTATTGCCGTCATCCCCCTGAGTAGCGAATAAGAAGTCGCTGTGACGGACTTTTTCAG
>CBIHRW010000015.1:0-67799 GCA_966212545.1 uncultured Noviherbaspirillum sp. | reverse complement strand
CAAGTCGGAGTTCCTGGCCAACATGTCGCACGAGTTGCGCACGCCGCTGAACAGCCTGCTGATCCTGGCGCAGCAGTTGTCCGACAACCCGGAAGGCAACCTGAGCGAACGCCAGGTTGAATATGCGAAGACCATCTACGGCGCCGGCAGCGACCTGCTGACGCTGATCAACGACATCCTCGACCTGTCGAAGATCGAGTCGGGCACGGTGACGCTGGAAGTCAGCGAATACCGCTTCCGTACGCTGTCGGGCTACGTCGAGCGCACCTTCCGCCACATGGCAGAGGCGAAGAAGATCGACTTCAAGGTGGACCTCGACGAAAGCCTGCCGGTCGCGATGATGACCGATACGACGCGCCTGCAGCAGATCCTGAAGAACCTGCTGTCGAACGCATTCAAGTTCACCAGCCGCGGCGAGGTCTCACTGACAATTGGTATGGCCGCGTCGGGATGGACACTCGACCACCCGAACCTTAACCAGGCCGACGCCGTCTTCGCATTCTCTGTGAGGGACACCGGCGTCGGTATTCCAGGCGACAAGTTGCAGCTGATCTTTGAGGCCTTCCAGCAGGCCGACGGCAGTACCGCGCGCAAATACGGCGGCACCGGCCTGGGCCTGTCGATCAGCCGCGAACTGGCGCGCCTGCTTGGCGGTGAAATCCGCGTGGAGAGCGAAGTCGGCGTAGGCAGTACCTTCACGCTCTTCCTGCCGTACAACCGCTCCGGTTTCGTCAACTACGACCTGCAGCAGCCGTCGGGCAAGACGGCGGTGGTCAAGTCAACCGTCGTTCCGGTCGGCCCACTGACTGGCGAGACCGGTGCGCAGCAGGTTGCACAAGTGATCGAAGCGGACGAGGTGCAGTACGAAGGGACTTCCGACGACCGTGGGCTGATTGGGCCCGGCGACCCATCGGTGCTGATCGTCGAGGATGACATACGCTTTGCCGGCATCCTGCTTGAACAGGCGCGGGAAAAGAACTTCAAGGGCATCGTGACGCACAGCGGTGACTCGGCGTTGACGCTGGCGCGCGATTATCTGCCTGCGGCCATCCTGCTCGATATCGACCTTCCGGATATCGATGGCTTCACCGTCCTCGAGAGGTTGAAGCGGGACCCGAGCACGCGGCATATCCCGGTGCATGTGATGACCAACCTGAAGGAGCGCGAACGTGCACTGCGGCAGGGAGCCATTTCCTACTTGCACAAGCCGGTAAGCCGCGAGCGCCTGCAGGAGGAGTTCACCCGCATCCAGCAGTTCCTTGTGCGCGGCAAGCGCAGCCTGCTGGTGGTCGAAGACGACCTGATGCAGCGCGACGCCATCATCAACCTGGTTGGTCCCGGCGACGTGAACATCGTTGCTGTCGGCACCGGCAAGGAGGCAATGGAGCACTTGCACGCAATGCATTTCGACTGCATGGTGCTGGACCTGAACCTGCCCGACATCACCGGCTTCGACCTGCTCGACAAGATTGGCGACGACATCACGCTGCGTGACCTTCCGGTGGTTGTCTACACCGCGAAGGACCTGAGCCGCAAAGACGTCACTCGTCTCAAACGGATCGCCAAGACCATCGTGGTCAAGGACGCACGCTCGCCTGAACGCCTGCTCGACGAGACGGCGCTGTTCCTGCATCAGTCGCCGACCAGCCTGCCGGAGCTGCAGCGCCGCATGCTGGAAGACATCCACGTCGAAGACGGCGGCCTGGCGGGACGCAAGGTGCTGATCGTCGACGATGACCTGCGCAACATCTTCGCACTGAGTTCGGTGCTCGAGCGCCAGCAGATGAAAGTGCTGTTCGCGGAAAACGGCAAGGACGGCATCGAAGTCCTTGAGAAGGATCCGACCATCGAGATCGTGCTGATGGACATCATGATGCCGGAGATGGACGGCTATGACACGATGCGTGCGATCCGTGCCATCCCGAAGTTCAAGTCGTTGCCGATCATCACGCTGACCGCAAAGGCGATGAAGGGCGATCGCGACAAATGCCTGGCGGCGGGTGCATCGGACTACATCACCAAGCCGGTGGACGTGTCGCAGTTGCTGTCGCTGATGCGGGTATGGTTGCACCAATAGGTAATGCCGTGATTGAACCGTTTCAAAACGTCGAGGACCTGGAGATCGACCTCCTGCTCGAGGGCGTGTATCGCCTGTTCGGGCAGGATTTCCGCGGGTACCGGCGGGACAGTATCCGGCACCGGTTGCACACGCTGATGCGCGGCGCGGGGCTGAAAACCGTGTCGTCCTTGCAGGACAAGGTCATGCATGATCCGGCGGCGGGGGAGGTATTGCTGCGCGCGCTGAGCATGCAGCCGGCGGCCCTGTTCGACGACCCTGCCTACTTCCACGCATTGCGCGACGTGACAGTGCCATGGCTGCGCTCCTGTCCGTCTTCCAGGATCTGGGTGGCGGAATGCGTGGCGCCCGAAGAGGTGTGTGCGCTTGCGATCTTCCTGGCGGAAGAGGGTTTGTACGACAGGACGCAGATCTTCGCCACGGCTGCCAACGAGTCGCTGCTGGAAGAGGCGAGGGCCGGAGAGTTTGCGCTCGACCGTTGGCCGGAGTACGCGGAAAACTATCGCAAATGCGGCGGCAAGTCGGATTTCGCCCGTTATTGCCACGAAGACCACGGCAAGGGCGTGTTCAGCAAGGAACTGCGCGCCAACGTGACTTGGGCCCAGTACAGCCTGGCGACCGATGCGTCGTTCAATGAGTTCCAATTGATCGTTTGCCGCAATGCGCTTTCCGATTTCGGCTCGGCATTGTACAGGCGGACCTTGCAGCTGTTCTACGACAGTATGCCCGTGTTCGGCATCCTGAGCGTGGACAGCGACGAAGGCTTGAATGCTGCGCCTTTTGTTTCGCGCTACAAGGCGATTGCGGAGGGGCAGGGACTGTACCGGCGGGTTGTGTAGACGGTACGCGAATGGACTAGAGAGCGCACGGAACGTCCCTGCGCTCTCTTTGTTTTTCAGGCGGCAGTGCCCTGGGGGACATAGCCGAGCACGGCCGAGATCTGATTCGCGGTGCTCACCAGGTCTTCCACCCATTCTTCCTGCAGGCGGTCGGCCGGCGCCGAAATCGACAGGCCAGCGATCAGCTTGCCCGAATCGTCGTAGATGCCGGCGGCCATGCAGCGCACGCCGAGTTCCAGTTCTTCGTTGTCGCGCGCATAGCCGCGTGCACGGACCAGGCTCAATTCCCGCTCCAGCTTCGCCAGGTCGGTGATCGAATTCTTGTTGTGCCCGGCCAGTCCGGTGCGGGTGGCATAGGCGCGCACCTGCTTTGGGTCATCGGCCGACAGGAACAGCTTGCCGGTCGAGGTCAGGTGCAGCGGCGCGCGGCCACCGATGGCGCGCACCACTTGCATGCCGGAGCGTTCGGAGAAGGAGCGGTCGATGTAGACGATTTCGTCGCCCTGTCGCACCGACAGGTTGATGGTCTGGTGGGTCTTGCGGTGCAGCGCGCGCATGAAATCGAGCGCGGCTTCGCGCACGTTCAGGCGGCTTTTGACGATATTGCCCAGCTCCAGCAGGCGCATGCCGAGGCGATAGGAGCCGGCCTCGGCGCGGTCGACGAAACGTTTGACGACGAGGTCGTTCAGGATGCGGTGTGCAGTGGATGGGTGCAGGCCGGTCACGGTTGACAGTTCTTTCAGGCTCACCGGATCAGGGTATTGGGCGAGCGCATCCAAGAGCGAAATCATGCGTTCGATCACCTGGATCGAAATTTGACTGTTCTCGGAAGTCTGTTCAGGTTTCATATCGTGGTTGATGCGTTGCAATAAGGTTCTTTATACCACATTGTGAAAAAATGAAAAAGTCGTGCGGAAAATATTTGGAGAAAGTCTCTAAATTATTTCATCCGTTGCGGAGGACTTTTTGACGCGCATCGGCACACATAATGGAGCCCTTGCAAACCTGAGGACAGCGTGATGCGCGTCGGATTTTTTCATACTTGCCTGATCGACATGATGCGGCCGGAAATCGGCTTTTCCGTCATCAAACTTCTCGAGGCCGCCGGTTGCGAAATCGTCGTGCCGGAAAACCAGACATGCTGCGGACAGCCGGCTTACAGCTCCGGCGACCGCAAGGCGGCGCGTGCACTGGCCGAGAAGTTCGTCGAGGAATTCGAAGAGTTCGATTACGTGGTCATCCCTTCCGGCTCCTGCGGCGGCCATGTGAAGACGCATTACAGCGACTTGTTCTCCGACGCCCCGGCATGGCTGGCACGCATGGAGCGCCTCGCGCCGCGCGTCTTCGAGCTGACCGACTTCCTGTACAACGTGGTGAAGATCGAGAAACTGCCCGGGGAAGGGAAGAACAGCCTCAAGGGGCCGGTGACCTACCACGATTCCTGTTGCGGCCTGCGCGAGCTCGGCGTGCATAAGCAGCCGCGCGCGCTGCTGGAAAAAGCCGGCGTGACCGTGACGGAAATGAAGGACCATCGCCAGTGCTGCGGCTTTGGCGGCACCTTCTCGCTCAAGTACGGCAACGTCTCCGCCGCGATCGTGGACGACAAGTGCAAGAACATCCAGGATTCCGGGGCGGAAGCCGTCGTGCTCGGCGACCTCGGCTGCATGCTCAACATCGAAGGCCGCCTGCGCCGCACCGGCGACAATACCACCCGCGTGCTGCACGTCGCACAAGTCCTGGCGGGGGACGCGTGATGCAGATCCATTCGATGCATTTCAAAGCCCGCGTGGGTGAAAAGCTGGCGGACCAGCGCCTGCAAGCGAACCTCAAGAAACTGTCCACCAAGTGGGTCAGCGGACGTGCCTCCGCCATCCTGGAACTGGACGACTTCGAAGGCACGCGCAACGCGGCGATAGAGCGCCGCATGCGCGCGATCGAGAATCTCGACGTCTGGCTCGACACCTTCGAAAAGAACGCAACGGCGCAGGGCGCGACGGTTCTGTACGCAGAGAGCGCGGAAGACGCCTCCCGCCTCGTCGTCGAAATCGCGAAGAAGCACGGCGTGAAGAAGGTCACCAAGTCCAAGTCCATGGTGTCCGAGGAAATGGCGCTCAACAAGGCGCTGGAAGCCGCCGGCGTGCAGGCGGTCGAGACCGACTTGGGCGAGTACATCCTGCAGATCAACAACAACGAGGCGCCGTCGCACATCGTCGCGCCGGTGGTGCACAAGGACAAGGAAGAAATTTCCGATCTGTTCGCCCGCGTGCACAACCGCCCGCGCTTGACCGACATCCCCCAGATGACGCGCGAGGCGCGAGAGATGCTGCGCCCACAATTTTTGTCGGCCGACATGGGCGTCACCGGTGGCAATTTCGTGATTGCCGAAACCGGTTCGGTTGCCATCGTCACCAACGAAGGTAATGAAGGCATGTGCACGATCTTGCCGCCAAAGGTGCATGTCGTCGTGACTGGCATCGAGAAGGTGCTGCCGACGCTGGAAGATTTCGCCACGGTGCTGCGCCTGCTGCCGCGTTCGGCGACCGGGCAGTCGATCACGAACTACGTTTCCCTGCTCACCGGACCGAAGCGCGACGGTGACGCGGAAGGTCCGGAGCACATGTATTTCGTGCTGGTCGATGCCGGCCGCACCGGCCTGGTCGGCACCGAATTCCAGGACATGCTGCGCTGCATCCGATGCGGCGCGTGCATGAACCATTGCCCGGTGTATCAGAAGATCGGCGGCCACAGCTACGGCTGGGTGTACCCGGGTCCTATGGGCAGCGTGCTGACGCCGTCCTACGCCGGCATCGAAAATGCAATCGACCTGCCGCAGGCCTCGACGCTGTGCGGCGAGTGCCATGTTGTTTGCCCTGTCAAGATCCCGCTTCCCGACCTGTTGCGCAAGCTGCGGGAAAAGCAGGTGGAAGAGCACCTGCGTCCGGCGGCCGAGCGGCTGGGGTTGAAGGTTTGGGCCTTCGTGGCCAAACGGCCGGCGCTTTATCGACTCGCCACCAAAATCGGTGTACGCTTTCTGCGCATGATGGCGGGTAAAGGGAAGACCATTTCGAGCCTCCCGTTCGCCGGCGGATGGACGGATTATCGTGATATGCCTGCGCCGAACGGCAAGACATTCCGCGAGTTATATAAACAGCGACGATGACAGAGCACCAACAACAGGTAAGCGAGTTCAAAAGCAAAAGCGGCGTAAAGCGGATTTACGCCGCTTTTTTGTATTCCATGCAGGGTTTTCGCATGGCGTGGAAGAGCGAGCATGCGTTCCGGCAGGAGCTGATGCTGGTGATCCCGGGCGTGGTCGTTGCGCTGCTTCTGCCGGTTTCCGCACTCGAAAAAATCGCGCTGATTGCTGTGCTGATTCTTGTTCTGATTGTCGAACTCATCAATTCCGCAATCGAAGCGGTGGTCGACCGCATTTCCTTCGAGCGCCATCCCTTGTCGAAGAACGCCAAGGATTTCGGCAGCGCCGCGGTATTCCTCGCGCTGTCGCTGGCAGGGCTCACATGGCTGCTGATCGCGGGACCGCTGGTCGTCCGCTGACAGGTTCCTGCTCATACGTATCATCTTTCAAATAAAGCCGGGGATAAATCCCGCGCGCATGGCTGTCGCTGAAGACGGTTGCGAAGGAGCGGTTGGTTTCGGGTTTGGATACGTGGTGCTGCCGTATATCGATATGCGTGAAGTTGCATCGCCACCATCGGTAGGAACGCGCAGCAATGTTAAGCATGCGCAATACGGAGGCTGGTCCGGTGGCGCAGACTATCCGGCAAACGCCCAGGACGCCGGCGACAACATCCAAAGGAGCGATCATGAGGAATGCCATAGCAAGCAGCACAGCGGAGGACCTGGGCAAGCTGATCCTGCGCGTCACGCTGGCCGTTCTGATTCTTTTCCATGGCGTGGCGAAGCTCAGCGGCGGTGTAGGCCACATCGCCGGCATGCTGGAAAAGATCGGCCTGCCGCCGGCGTTTGCTTACCTCGTGCTCGTCGGTGAAGTGCTTGCCCCGATCCTGATCCTCATCGGCGCATGGACGCGGCTGGCAGCGCTTGTTGTTGCGGGCAACATGGTGGTCGCCATCGGACTGGTCCATATGGACGAGCTGCTGACGCTGACCAAGACCGGCGGTTGGGCGCTGGAGTTGCAGGGCATGTTCCTGTTCTCCGCCATCGCGGTTGCCTTGCTCGGCGCCGGGCGATACAGCCTGGGCGGCGTCAACGGACGGCTGAACTAGCTGGAATTTGCGCCCCGGAAGGCTTTCTTCCGTTCACTGCTATACTTTCCTCCAGCGAAAACCGGGGCAGGGCGAACACGCCGGCCTCTCCAAGTAACAGAAGTATTGTTTGGTGCTGGAATGAATGCAGTCATCAGAGCCGCCACCCAAGCGGATGCCGCCCCGGCCTGCCACTTGTTGTGCCGCTCGATTTCAGAATGTTGTGCGGAAGACCACCGCAACGATGCCGCCGTCCTTGCCGCCTGGCTGGGCAACAAGACGCCGGAAAATGTCGCCTCCTGGTTTGAATGCGCCGCGCATCATTCCATCGTGGCCTGCACGGGCGATACGGTGGTCGGTGTGGCCATCCTGACACGCCAGGGGCGTATTGTCCTTTTCTATATAGCACCTGAAGTCCGCTCCACCGGTACCGGCAAGGCCTTGCTGAAGGCGCTTGAGGCGCAGGCGAAGGAGTGGGGCCTGCGGGCCATCCAGGTGGCCAGCACCCTGTCGGCGCGCAATTTCTACGAGCGCAACGGCTTCGACTACTGCGGTTCGACCAGGACTGCCTTCGGTACCGATGCCGTATCTCTTGCCAAAAAGCTGCCGGGTTCAGGCGGTTGCGGTTGCGGCAAGTAGCGAATCCCTTATTTCGTATGAAAGCCGTGTAAATGCGGCTTTTTTCTTGCCTGCCGCCCTCTCCATATATGCGTATCGCATAAAGAAGCGCAAAAGTATTCGTTCTTTTTCCATAAGCGCTTTATTAACCTGTCGACTTCCGAAACCAGATTTCTCAGGGGAGAAGACAGATGTTGCTCAAGAAACTCATTCAGTCCGCGCTGGCAATTGCACTGGCCGCCCCGGCCTTTGCCGCCGACGTCTCGCTGCTGAACGTATCCTACGATCCGACGCGCGAGTTGTACCAGGACTTCAACAAGGCCTTCTCGGCCCAGTGGAAAGCCAAGGGTGGCGACAACGTGACCGTGAAGCAGTCGCACGGTGGGTCCGGCAAGCAGGCGCGTTCGGTGATCGACGGGCTGGATGCCGACATCGTTACGCTGGCACTGGCGTATGACATCGACGAAATCGCCGGCAAGGGATTGCTTGCGAAGGACTGGCAGAAGCGTCTCCCGCATAACAGCTCGCCTTATACCTCGACCATCGTATTCCTGGTGCGCAAGGGTAATCCCAAGGGCATCAAGGACTGGAGCGATCTCGCCAAGCCTGGCGTTTCGGTCATCACGCCGAACCCGAAGACTTCCGGCGGCGCCCGCTGGAACTATCTCGCTGCCTGGGGCTACGCGCTGAAGCAGCAGGGCGGTTCCGACGCCGCAGCCAAGGACTTCGTGGCGAAGATTTTCAAGAACGTGCCGGTGCTGGATTCCGGCGCGCGCGGATCGACCACCACCTTCGTCGAGCGCGGTATCGGCGACGTGCTGATCGCTTGGGAGAACGAAGCCATCCTAGCCATCAAGGAACTCGGTCCGGACAAGTTTGAAGTCGTCGCGCCGGCCACCAGCATCCTGGCCGAGCCGCCTGTCGCCGTGGTCGACAAGGTCGTGGACAAGAAGGGCACCCGCAAGGTCGCGGAAGCCTACCTGCAATACCTGTACACCGATGAAGGCCAGGAAATCGCCGCGCAGAACTACTACCGCCCGATCTCCGACAAGGTCGCGAAGAAGTATGCCGCGCAGTTCCCGAAGGTAAAGCTGTTCACCATCGACGACGTGTTCGGCGGCTGGACCAAGGCGCAGAAGGCACACTTCGCCGATGGCGGCACCTTCGACCAGATCTACCAGCCGGGCAAGAAGTAAACACCTGACCGATCACGCCAGGAACCATCATGTCCATCCTCCTGCTCGCCGGCAGTCCGTCGATCCCGTCCCGCTCCACGCGGCTGCTGCATCACGTTGGCGAGCGCCTCGCGGCGCTCGGCCATCGCAGCAGCAAGCTGCACGTGCTAGACCTGCCGGCGCAGGCATTGTTGCAGGCCGACTTCAACAATACCGACGTCAAGGCGGCAAAGACGCAGGTCGAACTGGCCGACGCCATCGTCATCGGCACACCGGTGTACAAGGCGGCCTACAGCGGCATCCTGAAGGCCTTCCTCGACCTGCTGCCGCAGGATGGCTTTGCCGGCAAGCTGGTGCTGCCGCTTGCCACCGGCGGCAGCCAGTCCCACATGCTTGCCCTCGATTACGCGTTGCGCCCGGTGCTGTCGGCTCTCGGCGCGAAGCATGTGCTGCCGAGCATCTACGCGACCGACTCGCAAGTTGTCTGGAATGCGGACAACGGCCTCGTGCTCGATCCTGCGATTGCCCAGCGCGTCAGCGATGGCGTGGAGCACTTGTCCGCCAACCTGCATGCCCTTCGCACTACACGTTTCACCGAGTTCACGCCCGTACCTTTTTCCCAGGTGCGATGTAGCGTCTGACGGGAGCGCACGCTCCCGGTCCGTGTCGTAACACCCTGATTTTCCCTTCCGCTTGAGACAAGCCGCGTTGTTGCGGCTTCCGTATCCGAGGTCTGCATCGGAGGGGTTCGCATTCCCTGTCGCCATCAAACAGAAAAAGGATATCAACATGACGAATTCGAATGACAAACGCAGCATCCGCCGCCGTACCCTCGGCATCCTGTCCGCCGTGGCCGTCGCATCGGCGTTGCCGCAGACCCTGTTCGCACAGTCGAAAGGCACGCTGCGCATCGGCTACCAGAAGTACGGCACGCTTACCCTCCTGAAGGCCCGCGGCACGCTGGAAAAACGCCTCGCGTCGCAGGGCATCGAGGTCAAATGGACGGAATTCCCATCCGGCCCGGTGTTGCTGGAAGGACTGAACGTCGGCAGCGTCGACTTCGGCACCGTCGGCGAAGCACCGCCCATCTTCGCGCAAGCCGCAGGCGCCAACCTGGTCTATGTCGCCAACGAGCCGCCGGCACCGCTGAGCGAGGGCATCGTCGTGCCGAAGAACTCGACGCTGAAAATCGTCGCCGACCTGAAGGGCAAGAAGGTTGCGCTCAACAAGGGTTCGAACGTTCATTACCTGCTGGTCAAGGCGCTGGAGAAAGCCGGCCTCGACTACAAGGACGTGGAAACCGTTTTCCTGCCGCCGTCTGACGCCCGTGCCGCTTTCGAGCGCGGCAGTGTGGATGCCTGGGTGATCTGGGATCCGTTCCTCGCCGCCGCAGAGAAGCAGTTGGGTGCACGCATCCTCGCCGATGGCAAGGGGCTGGTCGCGAACCATCAGTTCTTCCTCGCGTCGCGCCCCTATGCGGAAAAGAATCCGGAGGTCGTCAAGATCATCCTCGAAGAGCTGGTGAAGGTGGATGAATGGGGCCGCAGCAACATCAAGGAAGTGGCCAGCATTCTTTCGACGCAGATCGGCCTCGAGCCGGCAATCGTCGAGCTTGCGGCGTCGCGCTACACCTACGGCGTCAAGCCGGTCAGCGATGCCGTGCTCGCCGAGCAGCAGAAGATCGCCGACGTATTCGCGAACCTGAAACTGATTCCGAAGAAGATCGTCGTCAAGGATGCCGTCTTGCAGGCGAAGCTGTGAGGGTGATGCGATGACCATTCCTGCCAAGACAAGACGCATCTTCCTGAATCTCGTCGCCGGCGCGATCGCCGCGGTCGGCCTGTCCCTGTGGAGCGTGGATCAGGCGCGCGCGGCGACACTGCCCAAGGAGCTGCGCGTCGGCTTCCAGAAGAGTTCGGTTAACCTCACCCTGCTCAAGCAGCGCAAGGGGCTGGAGCAGCGACTGCCGGGTGTCAAGGTGAGCTGGTTCGAGTTCAACGCCGGGCCGCAGATGCTCGAGGCGCTGTCCGTGGGCAGCATCGATTTCGCGATGACGGGCGATCCGCCGCCGATCTTCGCGCAAGCAGCAGGGAGCAACCTCGTGTATGTCGGCGCAGAGCCTGCCAAGCCGGACAACAGTGCGCTGCTGGTGAAGCAGGATTCACCGATCAAGTCCGTGGCTGAACTCAAGGGCAAGAAGATTGCCTTGCAGAAGGGATCGAGCGCGCATTACCTCACGGTGCGAGCGCTCCAGCAGGGCGGTCTGCAATGGAGCGACATCACGCCGGTCTACCTCGCGCCTGCCGACGCGCGTGCCGCCTTCGAGCGCGGCAGTGTGGATGCGTGGACGATCTGGGTCCCGTACTGGGCCGCGGTCGAGAAGGCGGTTTCCCCGCGCGTGCTCGTGACCAGCCGCGGGCTGGTGAGCAACCACACCTTCTACCTTGCCAGCCGCAGCTTCGCCGACAAGCATCCCGACGTGATCCACGTGCTGTTCGAGGAACTGACGAAGAGCGATACCTTCGTCAAGCACAACCATGCCGACGCCGTACGCATCGTCGCGGAAAGCACCGGGCTGGACCTGGCGACGATCAACACCTATATCAAGCGCCGCCCGCGTTCCCCGGTCGCCTACCTGACGACGCCGATGAGCGACGAGCAGCAGGTGATTGCCGATACCTTCTTGCGCCAGAACCTGATCCCGAAGCAGATCCGCGTCAAGGATGTGTTCTGGCAGCCGCCCGTGCAGCAAGCCAAATCGAATTGACAGCGACGACGAAAGGAAAATTTTCATGAGTCTGAACATCTTCTGGTTCCTGCCCACCCACGGCGACAGCCGCTACCTGGGCACCACACGCGGCGCGCGATCGGTGAATTTCGACTACCTGCGCCAGATTGCCGTCGCTGCCGACACCAATGGCTATGACGGTGTGCTGATCCCCACCGGACGTTCCTGCGAAGACCCGTGGGTAGTTGCCTCCAGCCTGATCGGCGCGACGAAGAACCTCAAGTTCCTGGTTGCGATCCGTCCCGGCCTGAGCACGCCCGGACTTGCGGTACGCACTGCGGCGACCTTCGATCGCCTTTCCGGCGGTCGCCTGCTGGTCAACGTCGTCACCGGCGGCGACCAGGGCGAGCTGGAGGCGGACGGCCTGTTTGCCGATCACGAGACACGCTACGACATCTCGTCCGAATTCCTGCGCGTGTGGCGCGCGGCGCTGGCGGGCGAGGGTGGGGATGCCGGCTTCGACTACGAGGGCAAGCACATCAAGGTCAAGGGCGCGAAGACATTGTTCCCACCTGTTCAGAAACCGCATCCGCCGCTGTACTTTGGCGGCTCGTCGGAGGCGGCGCACGAGCTGGCGGCGGAACAAGTGGACGTCTACCTGACCTGGGGTGAGCCGCCGGCTGCCGTCGCGGAGAAGATCGCCGACATCCGTGCGCGCGCCGCGAAGCATGGCCGTACAGTGCGGTTCGGTATTCGCCTGCACGTGATCGTACGTGAGACGAATGAGGCCGCATGGAAGGCTGCCGACGAACTGATCAGCCACCTCGATGATGGCGTGATCGCCAGGGCGCAGGCTGCGTTCGCGAAGATGGATTCGGTCGGACAGCGCCGCATGGCCGCGCTGCACGGCGGCAAGCGCGACAAGCTGGAAGTGTCGCCCAACCTGTGGGCGGGCGTCGGGCTGGTGCGCGGCGGTGCGGGGACCGCGCTGGTCGGCGATCCGGAAACGGTCACGGCGCGCATTAAGGAGTATGCGGACCTCGGCATCGAGACCTTCATTTTCTCGGGCTATCCGCATCTGGAAGAAGCGTATCGCTTCTCCGAACTCGTCTTCCCGCTGCTGGGCAAGGCGCGTCCGGGCGAGCAAGGCGCTTCGCTGACCGGACCGTTCGGCGAAGTGGTGGCGAACGGTTTTTTGCCCAAAGTGGCGCAGAGCTGAGGAGGAACGCATGTCAGTGACATCTGCAGATCTCGAGATGGCGGCCACTCAGGCGGCTGCCAAATCCCCCGGCTGGAATCAGGCGGCGCTGTCGAAGATCGCACCATGGATCGTGCCCGCCACGCTCGTCATCGTGTGGCAACTCGCCGCGCAGCTCGGCTGGCTGTCCAGCCGCATCCTGCCGGAGCCGCTCGCCGTGCTGCGGGCCGCATGGACGCTGGCCGAGTCGGGCGAGCTGTGGGAGCACGTCAGGGTTAGTGCATGGCGCGCCCTGTCCGCGTTCGCGGTGGGCGGCGGCCTCGGCCTCGTGCTTGGGCTGCTGACCGGCACCTTCCGGCAGGCGGAAACCCTGCTCGACACGACCATCCAGATGATCCGCAACATCCCGGCGCTGGCGCTGATTCCACTGGTGATCCTGTGGTTCGGCATCGACGAGGCGGCCAAGCTGTTCCTGGTGTCGGTGGGGGTGTTCTTCCCGGTATATCTCAACACCTTCCACGGCATCCGCTCGGTCGACAAGGGGTTGATCGAGATGGCCAGGAGCTACGGTCTGTCGGGCTGGGGGCTGTACCGCGACGTGATCCTGCCCGGCGCGCTGCCGTCGATCCTGGTCGGCGTGCGCTTCTCGCTGGGGCTGGTCTGGGTGCTGCTGATCGTATCGGAAACCATCTCGGCGCAATCAGGCATCGGCTACATGACCATGAACGCGCGTGAATTCCTGCAGACGGACGTGGTGCTGGTGGGCATCCTGCTGTACGCACTGCTCGGCAAGCTGGCCGACGTACTTGCCCGCACCGTGGAGCGCACGGCCTTGCGCTGGCATCCGGGTTATCAATGATCTTGAAGGTGCCGACATGAAAAATGACAAGACAGAACATCAGCAAGTAAAGACCGCCTCCGCGCGCGGCGTGCAGGTCGGGGTGCAGGGGTTGTGGAAATCCTATTCCGGACGACATGTGCTGCGGGCTGTCGACCTGCATATCGAACAAGGCGAATTCGTCGCGGTGGTAGGGCGCAGCGGTTGCGGCAAGAGCACGCTGCTGCGTCTCGTTGCCGGGCTCGAATCGCCGGACAGCGGCCGCATCGCTTTCGGTTCGCAGTACGAAGCGCCGCGCACGCCGGAGATCCGGGTGATGTTCCAGGATTCCCGTCTGCTGCCGTGGCAGCGCGTGCTGGACAACGTGGCACTGGGCCTGAACGGCGCGAAGGACAAGGCATTGGCGACATTGCAGAACGTCGGCCTCAAGGACCGCGCGAAGGAGTGGCCGGCGGTGCTGTCCGGCGGCCAGCGTCAGCGTGTCGCACTGGCTCGAGCCCTCGTGCACGAACCGGAACTGCTGCTGCTCGACGAACCGCTCGGCGCCCTCGACGCGCTGACCCGCATCGAGATGCAGCAACTGATTGAAACGCTATGGCAGGAGCGCGGCTTCACCGCCGTGCTGGTTACACATGACGTTCAGGAAGCGATTGCACTTGCGGACCGCGTGGTGCTGATCGAGGACGGGCAGATTGCACTCGACCAGCGCATTGACCTGCCGCGTCCGCGCGCACGCGGCAACGCCGCCTTTGCCCAGCTCGAGGAATACGTGCTGTCGCGCGTGCTCAAGCATCCCGCTTCCAGACCGGATACATCGCTGGGCGATGTGTCCCTACTGAAAACCGTGAACCAGGTCGCATGGGCGATCTAGTATTTTTTTAATCCGCTCACCTAAAGGAGAAACCATGAGCATCCAGGCAATCAACGTACGCAACCAGTTCCGCGGCAAGGTCAAGGCCATCATCGACGGCCCGGTCGTGTCCGAGGTCGATGTCGAAACCCCGGCAGGCATCGTCACGTCCGTCATCACCACGCGTTCGGTACGCGACCTCGGTCTCGAGCCGGGCGTCGAAGTGGTCGCGTTGGTGAAGGCGACGGAAGTCTCGATCGCCAAGATCTGAGTTCTACAGGAATGGAGGCGCTGCCATGCCCGCTGCAAACTCAGCAAGCGTTCCCTACGCCGGACTGGAACAGTATCTCGCGCATCTCTACAGCACGTCCCAAGCCGGTATGCGCGTGTGGGCCGATGCCGAAGGACGTGCGACCGGACGCTACTTCAACTCCACACTGACGAGCGCGTTCCAGCCCATCCGTTTGCTGGGCACGGACCGCATCATCGGCTACGAAGGCTTCGCGCGCAGTTATTCGGAAACCGACCAGGGCTTGTGCCTGTGGAGGCTGCTCGACCATGCGGCCAATGACGACGAGTCGGTCGAACTCGACCGGCTATGCCGCATGCTGCATTCGATCAACTTCTTCAGGCAGCCGGAGGCGGCAGGCAGCGACCTCTATCTCAGCGTGCATGCGCGCCTGCTGGCGGCAGTGGACGGCAATCATGGGACGGCCTTCAGCCGCATCCTCAAGGTGCTCGACCTGCCGAAGGAACGTGTCGTGCTGCAGTTGCCGGTGATCGTCGACCATCAGGGCTGGCTGGCGAACTATGTGGCGGATAACTACCGCCGCAACGGTTTCCGCATCGCGGTCAATGCCGTCGATTCGCTGGAAGCGCTCGCGCTGGTCGACCGGGTGCGGCCCGAAGTCGTCAAGGTCGATACCCGGCAGACCGTCCATGACGGTCCCGCGCTGCGGCTGCTGGAAAAGTGCGCGGCAAGCAATGTGCGCGTGATATTCAAACGCGTCGAGCATGCCGACACGCTGGATGCGCTGAACCGCATCGCCTCTGTGAGCGGCCTGCCCAT
Organism: uncultured Noviherbaspirillum sp.; assembly: GCA_966212545.1. GTDB lineage: Bacteria > Pseudomonadota > Gammaproteobacteria > Burkholderiales > Burkholderiaceae_D > Noviherbaspirillum. The sequence goes on along the minus strand of CBIHRW010000015.1, from coordinate 52,181 downwards.
CCATGCGCAGGGCTTCCTGTGGGATTTGCCGAACGCATCGATTGCGGCGACGGCGCGGAAGGAAGTCGTGCACGCCGGACGCCGTCGACTTGAGTGCATACAAGTTATAACAAAGTAGATACGGTTATAACGAAGTTATTCCTTAAGTCCGCGGTAGAACAAAGTTATTACACGCGGCAATAAGTGGTATGGGCTGCGTAATGCTTTGTTTTATAGGGAAAAGAGTCGTTCATGGATTGTGTTCAGCCATCCAGCTGCCTTCCATGTAAGGGAAGCAATATCTGAATTCGTACTATGCACATGCAAAAATAATCGTTCTTTTTATAACGTTTGAATGCAATTATTGCCCCTCAATAGCTGAATTTGTAATAAAGAGGGGGTTTCCATGGCGGGCGCACACGCAATCGCACAAACAGGAGGACGCAACAGCGCGTCCCGGGTCATACCGGGATTCCAGCTGTCGCTGGGCTTTACCCTGTTCTACCTGGCGCTGATCGTCCTGATCCCGCTGTCGGCGGTTTTCCTGAAGACATTCACCATGACCTGGGATGCCTTCTGGACGGCCGTGACAAACGAGCGGGTGGTGGCGTCATATAAGCTGACCTTTGGCGCCTCGCTCATCGGCGCGACCTTCAATGTCGTGTTCGGCGGTATCGTGGCTTGGGTGCTGGTGCGCTATCGTTTCCCAGGCAAGAAGATCATCGATGCCCTGGTCGACCTGCCGTTTGCGCTGCCGACCGCGGTTGCCGGCATTGCCCTGACCGCGCTGTACTCGTCCAACGGCTGGATCGGCCGCTATCTCGAACCGCTCGGGATCAAGGTCGCGTTTACCCCGCTCGGCGTGATCGTTGCGCTGACCTTCATCGGCTTGCCCTTCGTGGTCCGCACCGTGCAACCGGTTCTCGAGGAAGCCGAGCGAGAACTCGAAGAAGCCGCCGCCAGCCTCGGCGCCAACCGCCTGCAAACCTTCATCAAGGTCATCTTCCCGACCATCCTGCCGGCGCTGCTGACCGGCTTCGCGTTGGCCTTTGCCCGCGCCACCGGCGAGTACGGCTCCGTGATCTTCATCGCCGGCAACATGCCGATGGTGTCGGAGATTACGCCGCTGTTCATCATTACCAAGCTGGAGCAGTACGACTACACCGGCGCCACCGCGATTGCCGTGGTGATGCTGCTGGTGTCGTTTGTATTGCTGCTGACCATCAACCTGTTGCAAGCCTGGACCCGCAGGCGCGGCCGGGCAGAGAAAGTCTGATCATGGCCGGAGCTGCTGCAACACTACCGATTTCCGCCCCGCCGCGTGCAGAACCCGCGTACGCCCGCGCGGCCACTGTCGAGCCCGTCTGGGTACGCGCGCTGCTGATCGGCATCGCACTCACTTTCCTGACGCTGTTCCTGTTCATTCCGCTGGTCGCAGTGTTTTCGGAGGCATTGAAGAAGGGTTGGGACGCCTATCTCGCGGCCATCGTCGAGCCGGATGCGATCTCCGCCATCAAACTGACGCTGATCACGGCGGCCATTGCCGTCCCGCTGAACCTGGTGTTTGGCGTTGCGGCTGCCTGGACCATCGCCAAATTCGACTTCCGCGGCAAGAACGTGCTGCTTACCCTGATCGACTTGCCGTTCTCGGTGTCGCCGGTGATCTCCGGTCTGATCTATGTGCTGCTGTTCGGCGCGCAGGGCTGGTTCGGCGAATGGCTGCGCGAGCATGACATCAAGATCCTTTTCGCCGTACCGGGTATCGTGCTGGCGACCGTCTTTGTGACCTTCCCCTTCGTCGCACGCGAGCTGATCCCGCTGATGCAATCGCAGGGCACGGAAGAGGAAGAGGCCGCACTGGTGCTCGGTGCCTCCGGCTGGCGCACCTTCTGGCATGTGACGCTGCCCAATATCAAGTGGGGCCTGCTGTATGGCGTGATCCTGTGTAACGCCCGTGCCATGGGCGAGTTCGGCGCGGTGTCGGTCGTGTCCGGCCACATCCGCGGCGAGACCAACACCATGCCGCTGCAGGTTGAAATCCTCTACAACGAATACAACTTCGCGGCGGCGTTCGCAGTGGCATCACTGCTCGCCTTGCTCGCACTCGTCACGCTGGCGCTCAAGACCTTCGTCGAATGGCGCGCGCAGGACAGCAACCTACAACCGCTACACGAAGGACAGTAATCATGGGCATCGAGGTCAGGAACATCAACAAGCGCTTCGGCAATTTCGTCGCGCTCGACAACGTCTCGCTCAATTTCCCGCCGGGCGAACTCACCGCCTTGCTCGGACCCTCCGGCTGCGGCAAGACTACGCTGCTGCGCATCATCGCCGGCCTCGAGCAGCCGGATGCCGGCCAGGTCTTCCTCGACGGCGAGGATGCGTCGGGCAGTCATGTGCGCGAACGCCAGGTCGGTTTCGTGTTCCAGCACTATGCGCTGTTCAAGCACATGAGCGTGTTTGAGAACATCGCCTTCGGCCTGCGTGTGAAGCCGCGCAACCAGCGTCCGTCCGAATCCGAGATCCGCAAGAAGGTGATGTCGCTGTTGGAGCTGGTGCAGCTCGACTGGCTGGCCGACCGCTATCCGCCGCAGCTTTCCGGCGGCCAGCGTCAGCGCATCGCCTTGGCGCGCGCGCTGGCGGTCGAACCGCGCGTACTGCTGCTGGACGAACCCTTCGGCGCGCTCGATGCCAAGGTGCGCAAGGAGCTGCGCCGCTGGTTGCGCCGCCTGCATGACGAATTGCATGTCACTAGTATTTTCGTCACCCACGACCAGGAAGAAGCGCTGGAAGTGGCGGACCAGGTCGTGCTGATGAACAAGGGCAAGGTCGAGCAGATCGGATCACCCGACCAGGTCTACAACCAGCCTGCATCGCCTTTCGTCTATGGCTTCCTCGGCAACGTCAATCTATTCCACGGCCGTGTGCATGAAGGCGTGCTGGATGCGGGCGGCTTCGCATTGGAAGCGCCCGACCATGCGGAGGCGAAGGATGCGCAAGGCATCGGCTTCGTCCGCCCGCACGACATCGAGGTCGAGCGTTACACCGCCGATGCGGAAGGCATCATCGCCCGCCTGCGCCGCGCCCACGCCATCGGCCCGCTCGCGCAACTGGAACTCGAGCGCGCGGACAACGCGCAGATGATCGAGGCAGTGATTTCCACCGAGCGCTACGCGCAACTCGCGCTGCAGGAAGGCGAAACACTCATCGTTCGACCGAAGCGCCTGCGCGTGTTCGTCGACGAAGCGGTTTGAGCGGAGACCGCCATGAACTTTCAACAATTGCGATCGGTCCGCGAAGCAGCCAGGCGCGGCTACAACCTGACCGAGGTGGCCAATGTGTTGTTCACCTCGCAGCCGGGCGTGAGCCGGCAGATCCGTGAACTCGAAGAAGAACTTGGCGTCGAGATTTTCGAGCGCAACGGCAAGCGCCTCACCGGCCTCACCGACCCAGGCAAGGGCATCCTGCATATCATCGAACGCCTGTTGCTCGAAGCAGAGAACCTGCGCCAGGCCAGCCGCGAATATGCCGGCGAGCGTAGCGGCACGCTGGCAGTAGCCACGACGCATACGCAGGCGCGTTATGTGCTGCCGAAAGTGGTGCAGACATTTCGCGCCTCCTTTCCCGATGTGCGCATCGCCCTGCAGCAGAGCTCGCCGGAACACATCGCGGAGTGGGTCATCTCCGGCAAGGCCGATGTCGGCATCGCCACCGAAGGTCTGAGCCAGTTCGAGGACCTGGTGTCCTTCCCGTGCTACAGCTGGAGCCACATGATCGTCGTGCCGGAAGGGCATCCGCTGGCGGCGTTGACCTCGGTGTCGCTCGCGGATCTCGCAGCGCATTCACTGATCACCTACGACGTCGGTTTCACCGGCCGCGGCCATATCGACGACGCCTTCGCGCAGGCAGGCATTGCCACCGATATCGTGCTGACCGCGATGGATTCGGACGTGATCCAGCAGTACGTATCGCTCGGATTAGGCGTGGGCATCGTGGCGTCAATGGCGGTGGAGAACAATCTTGCCGGCGGGTTGCGGGCAATCGAGGCGTCGCACCTGTTCGCGCCGAACGTGACAAGGCTTGCGGTGCGGCGCGGCGCCTACCTGCGTGCGTATACCTACGAATTCATCCTGCGCTTCGCACCCGGCCTGAAACGATCCGATATCGAAACGGCGCTCAGCGCCGGCGGCTGATCCAGTCAGTTGGGCATCCACATCGCTGGGACCGCATTCGCCGCGCAGGGCGTTGATGCGAATGAAGTCCTCGAAGCGCGCCCCCTCAACTGACCCGCAAACCGCTCTAGGTGAAGCGTCTGCTCCGCAACTGCAAACGCACTTGTTCACCGTAGAACAGAGTCCGTCCGGCTGTGCGGACGGAGAGGAGGTCTGAGTGGGAGATTATCACCAGCAGGCTTACGAAGACCTTATAGTCATTGACTTGCGGGCTGGCAACGAGCCTGGAGCGATACGAATCGTACGGCTGGATCGAGGGGGGAAGCGGCGTGCGATCTTCGCACACCGCGATTTCATCAAAACGATTACGAAAGGAAAGAAGACGCGATCATGGCATCAGCGGCTTCTTGCGCGCCTGCTTGGAACGAATGTCCTTGATCGCCTTTTCCATCGCTGCGACACGATAATTGGTGGACGGATGGAGCGCGGTGTAACCATTCAGTACATTAGCCGGATACTGGCTCGCCATGCGCTGCCAGAACGGCGCGACCTGGTCGATGTTGTAGCCGGCGCGCGCGAGCATGTAGATCGACAGTTTGTCCGCCATCGCATCGAGATCCTGCGGCATCGGACGCAAGCCCGCCATTCCGCTCATCGTGCTCATGTCCGGACGGATGCGCGTGAGGTTGTCGATAATGCCGCCGATGGTCGCGCTGGTGCGTTGCTTCGTTGCGTGCGACAGCGCGTTGTGCGCCATTTCCTTGGCCAGCACGTAAGCGAGTTCGTCATCCGTGCGCGTTGCATTCAGCATCCCGCGCGTGACGAGGATGCGATGGCCGTCCGCATAGGCGGTGACGTTGTCGGTATTGCCCAGTTCGATGCCAAACGCGCAGGCGTAGGTGAGCGGCACGTTCAGCGACACGCGTGATCCGTCGCGCAGGACAGTCAGTGCGATGTTCGAGCGCCCGCTCATCATCGGCGCGAGGATGGCCGCCGCGTCGCGCTCCGCGGTTTCTCCCTTGGGGAGGGGCTTGTCATCGACCGCCAGCAGGATGTCGCCGTGCTTCACCCCCGCGCGCGCTGCGCCCCCGCCCGCGAGAACGCCCATCACTTGCAGCCGGTCGTCGAGACCGAGCGATTTCTGCGCAGCGTTTGCAAACTCGCCCGAATAGGAATAGCGGTTCTTTGCGGTGAAGCCCAGCAGGTTGCGTGCGTTCTTCTTGCACAGTTCGGTGTTATTGACCAATAGCGGCGCGGCGACGCGATACAAGCGGTCCTGCATCGATACCATGGTCTGCAGGGCCTGCTGCTCCGCGCCGGTGGCGGATGGCTTGGCCGGCGCAGCCGCAGGGCTTGCCGGTGCAGTGGACGGTGCGTCGCCGGAGGGCGGGGAAACAGGTGTGGCACATGCAACCATCAGCAGCGACGCTGGCAGCAACATGAAACGTTTCTGCACGGCCTGCCGCGTCAGTTGAATCAGCTCGTTGCGAAAAATGCCCGACATCCGTATCTCCCTCGTTTAGTGTTTGCCCGTGCTGCCGAAACCGCCGGCACCCCGTTCGCTGCTGTCAAACTCCTCCACGACATTGAATCCGACCTGAAGGACAGGCACGATCACGAGTTGCGCCAGGCGTTCCATCGGATTGAGCGTGAATTCCGTCTGCCCGCGATTCCAGGTGGAGACCATCAGCTGGCCCTGGTAGTCCGAGTCGATCAGGCCGACCAGGTTGCCCAGCACGATGCCGTGCTTGTGGCCCATGCCGCTGCGCGGCAGGATCATCGCTGCATAGCCGGGGTCGGCGATATGGATTGCCAGTCCGGTGGGAACCAGGTGGGTCTCGCCCGGCTTGATGGTCAGCGGCGCATCGATGCAGGCCCGCAGATCGAGTCCGGCGCTGCCGCTGGTGGCATAGGCCGGCAATTGTTCCTTCATGCGTGGGTCGAGGATTTTGACGTCGATTTGTTTCATTGGCGATAAGGATAAAGTGATGCACCCGCCATGCAGGACGGGCATTACAAAAAGATACAGATCAGAGTCGTGCGGCGATCTCGGCGATCAGTTGCCGCGCAAGGTTCTGCTTTGCTGCGCGCGCGATGCGCCGGTTGCCTTTGTCGTCGAACAGCACCAGTTCGTTCTCATCCTTGCCGAAGGTCTGGTGGCCGATGTTCCCGATGAGGAGTGGAATGCCCTTCTTCTTGCGTTTCTCTTCCCCGTACTGCAGCAGGTTCTCCGATTCGGCGGCAAAGCCGACACAGTAGGGGCGTTTGGGCAACGCGGCGACTGACGCGAGGATGTCGGGGTTCTGCTCGAACTGCAATTGCGGCACGTCGCCCTGGCCGTTCTTTTTCAGCTTCTGTTCGCTCGCGTTGACCACGCGCCAGTCGGCGACGGCAGCGACCGCGATGAAGACGTCCTGTCCGCTTGCGTGCGACATCACCACGTCATGCATCTGCTGCGCGGTCTGCACATTGATGCGATGGACACCGTAGGGTGCGTCCAGGGCTGTCGGACCGGATACGAGGCACACATCCGCACCGGCTTCGCGAGCCGCGCGGGCGATGGCATAACCCATCTTGCCGGACGAGAGATTGGTGATGCCGCGCACCGGGTCGATCGGTTCGAAGGTCGGGCCTGCGGTCACGAGGACACGCTTGCCTGCCAGGCGCTTGGGCTGGAACGAGGCAATTACTTCTTCCAGCAACTGTTCCGGTTCCAGCATGCGGCCCATGCCGGTTTCGCCGCAAGCCTGGTCGCCCGCGTCCGGACCCAGGACAGCAATGCCGTCGGCCTTGATTTGCGCGAGATTGCGCTGTGTTGCCGGGTTCTGCCACATCTCCACATTCATGGCGGGGGCGATCAGCAACGGCATGGTCATGGGGCGCGCCACGCACAGCGTCGACAGCAGGTCGTCGCACGCGCCATGGGCCAGTTTGAACATGAAATCAGTGGAGCAGGGCGCGATGACGACTGCATCGGCATCGCGTGTCAGGTCGATGTGCGCCATGTTGTTGTCGATGCGCGCATCCCATTGGTCGGTATAGACGGGACGGCCTGACAAGGCCTGCATCGTGATCGGCGTGATGAACTGTGTTGCCGACTGCGTCATGACGACCTGCACTGTTGCGCCCGCCTTGGTCAGGCCGCGGGTAAGCTCCGCAACCTTGTAGCAGGCGATGCCTCCGGTCATTCCGAGGACGATCTTTTTTCCGGCGAGATCCATGGGGCCTCCTGATTTGACCGCGCTAGTGTAACAGTTGCGTTCGGGACTTATTTCCCGACCCGCCGTAATTCATCCAGGATGAACAACCCGGCGCCGCCGACGATCGCCATGTCGGCGACATTGAAGGCCGGCCAGTGCCATCTGCCGACGTAGAAATCGAGGAAATCGATCACGTAGCCATACAGCACGCGGTCGATCAGGTTGCCGATGGCGCCGCCGAGGATCAGCGCGAGCGCCCAGCAGAACAGCCTCTGTCCGGCGTGGCGTTTCAGCAGGTAGAGAATGAACACGACTGCAGCAATGGCGATGCCAGTGAAGAAATAACGCTGCCAACCGGACTCGGTGGCAAGGAAACTGAATGCTGCCCCCTTGTTGTGGGCGCGCACCAGATTGAAGAACGACGTGACCGCCAGCGATTCGCCGTAGCTGAAGATGCGGGCGATGGTGACTTTTGTGACCTGGTCGAGCAGGACGATGATGACAGCGATACCGAGCCATGGGGCCATGCTGTTGCTCGGGCTCGCGGACAGGTTCTTGAAACTCTTTTGCTTTGCCATATGGGGTCTTCTATAAAAGTCACTCCCGCGCAGGCAGAAAAACTGGGCCGACGGCCGCTGTTTTCGTGCCTGCGCGGGAGTGATGATACGGTTAAGCAAATTGGCGTGCTTCGCCTTCACCAAACAGGTTGCTCACGCAGCGGCCGCAAATGCCCGAATGGTCGGCATGCGTGCCCACATCCGCGCGATAGTGCCAGCAGCGTTCGCACTTCTGGTGCGACGACGGCGTGACGACGACGCCTTCTTCCGCTTCGCTGGCAACCTTCGTGACCTTTGCCTGCGAGGTGATGAAGACGAATTTCAGGTCCTCGCCCAGGCTTTCGAGCAACGCGAACTTGTCGCCGCTGGCCTTGATCTCGACTTCCGCCTGCAAGGACGAGCCGATGCCCCCGGCAACGCGCACTTCCTCCAACTGCTTGGTCACTTCGGCACGCAGCTCGCGCAGTGCCGAGAACTTGTCCAGCAGTGCGGCGCCGTCCGCTACTTCCGGGAGCGTGTAGTAGGTTTGGGTGAAGATGGTTTCGTCGCTTTCCGAGTAACCTTCCGCGCCTGCGAAGACCGCCCATGCCTCTTCCGCCGTGAAGGACAGCATCGGCGCCATCACGCGCAGCAGCGCGTGCGTAATGTGCCAGATCGCGGTTTGGGCGGAGCGGCGCGCCTTGGAGGTCGTGCCGCAGGTGTAGAGACGGTCCTTCAGGATGTCGAGATAGAAGCCACCAAGGTCTTCCGAGCAGTACATCTGCAGCTTGGCGACCACCGGATGGAACTCGAATCCTTCGAAGTGCTGCAGGATTTCGCCCTGCAGCTGCGCCATGCGCGCGATCGCGTAGCGGTCAATCTCGAGCAGTTCGGCCACCGGCACCGCATCCGTCTTCGGGTCGAAGTCGGAGGTGTTGGCCAGCAGGAATCGTAGCGTATTGCGGATGCGGCGGTAGGCTTCCACCACGCGCTTGAGGATCTCGTCGGAGATCGACAGTTCGCCTGAATAATCAGTGGAAGCCACCCACAGACGCAGGATTTCCGCACCCAGCGTGTCGGACACCTTCTGCGGCGCGACCACGTTGCCCTTGGACTTGGACATCTTCTTGCCTTCGCCGTCAACCACGAAACCGTGGGTGAGCAGCGCCTTGTAGGGCGGCTGGCCATCGGTCATGGACGAGGTCAGCAGCGAGGAGTGGAACCAGCCGCGGTGCTGGTCCGAGCCTTCCAGGTAGAGGTCGGCCGGGAAATGAGACTCGTCGGCATGCGAGCCGCGCAGCACGGTCTGGTGTGTGGAGCCGGAATCGAACCACACATCCAGCGTGTCCTTGTTCTTCACATACATCTCGGCATCGGCGCCGAGCAGGTCCTTCGGATCGAGCGCCTGCCAGGCCTCGATGCCGCTCTTCTCAACCAGCTTGGCCACGGCTTCGAGCAGTTCCGGCGTGCGCGGATGCAGTTCGCCGGTTTCCTTGTGCACGAAGAAGGCCATTGGCACGCCCCATTGGCGCTGTCGCGACAGGGTCCAGTCCGGGCGGTTGGCGATCATGCCGTGCAGGCGGGCCTTGCCCCAGCTCGGGTAGAAGGCAGTCGCTTCGACACCGGCCAGTGCGGTTTCACGCAGGCTCTTGCCGCCATCTTTCGGCGTCACGTCCATGCCGGCGAACCATTGCGAGGTCGCGCGGTAGATGATCGGCGACTTGTGGCGCCAGCAGTGCATGTAGCTATGGTCGAACATCACCAGCTTGAACAGTGAGCCGACTTCTTCCAGCTTCGCGCAGATCGGCTTGGAGGCTTCCCAGATCGTCATGCCGCCGAAGAAGGGTAGCCAGGACGCGTACTTGCCGTCGCCCATCACCGGCTTCAGGATTTCATCGTCGGTCATGCCGTGCGACTTGCAGGACACGAAGTCGTCCAGGCCGTATGCCGGTGCGGAGTGCACGATGCCGGTACCGGTGTCGAGCGTCACATAGTCGCCGACATAAATCGGGGAGTGGCGGTCATAGCCCTTGTCCGCGTCCGCGAACGGATGCTTGAACTTGATCATCGACAGCGCTTCGCCGCCGCAGGTCGCGATGATCTTGCCTTCCAGGCCGTAGCGCTGCAGGCAGGCGGCAACGAGCTCTGCCGCGAGCAGCAGCAGGATGGTCTCGCCGTTGCGCTCGGTCTGTACCAGCGCATAGCGGTGGTCCGGATGCACGTTCAGCGCCTGGTTGGCGGGAATGGTCCACGGTGTGGTGGTCCAGATCACCGCATAGCCCTTGTTGGTCGGCAGCTTGTCGAGGCCGAAGGCGTGGGCGAGCTTGTCGTGTTCGGCAAACGGGAAGCCGACGTCGATCGCCGGGTCGCGCTTGTCCTGGTATTCCACTTCCGCTTCCGCCAGCGCGGAGCCGCAGTCGAAGCACCAGTTGACCGGCTTCAGGCCGCGATACACGTAGCCCTTCTCGAGGATCTTGCCCAGCACGCGGATCTCATCGGCTTCGTTCCCGAAGTCCATGGTCTTGTACGGACGGTCCCATTCGCCGAGCACGCCGAGGCGGATGAAGTCCTTCTTCTGGCGTTCGATCTGCTCGCTCGCGTAAGCGCGCGACTTGGCCTGCACTTCGGCGGTCGGCAGGTGCTTGCCGAACTGCTTCTCGATCTGGATCTCGATCGGCATGCCGTGGCAGTCCCAGCCGGGCACATACTGCGCGTCGAAGCCCGCCATGTTGCGGGCCTTGACGATCATGTCCTTGAGGATCTTGTTGACCGCGTGGCCGATATGGATGTCGCCGTTCGCATACGGCGGGCCGTCGTGCAGGATCCACTTCGGACGTCCCTTGGACGCCTTGCGGATGCGCTGGTAGATCTTCTTTTCCTGCCATTCCTTGACCCACTTGGGTTCGCGCTTGGCGAGGTCGCCGCGCATCGGGAAGGGCGTGTCGATCAGGTTGACCGGGTACTTGTTTTTTTGCTCGGACATGATGGTTTCAGTCTTAAAAATCGGTGGATCAAACAGGTTGGGGGACGTGTCTGATCGTCAAATTCGGTCGGTCGCGGAAATCGCCTGGGCTTCGCGCGCCTTGAATAAATCGCGCGCCTGCTGCGCATCACGTTCGATGGCAGCGGTCAGCGTCGGCAGGTCGACGTACTTTTCCTCGTCGCGCAGCTTCTTCAGGAATTCCACGCGCACCACCTTGCCGTAGCACTGCTCGTTGTAGTCGAACACATAGGTTTCAAGCAGCACGCGGCCTTCATCCTCGATGGTGGGCCGCACGCCGAGGCTGGCGACGCCCGGCAGCGGCTTGTCTGCCAGGCCGTGCACCTCTACCACGAAGACGCCCGAAATGGCAGGACGCTTGTGGGCGACGCGCAGGTTCATGGTCGGGAAACCGATGGTGCGGCCGAGCTTCTTGCCATGGGCGACGTGGCCGGAAACCGCGTATGGATGGCCGAGCAGCTGGGCGGCAAGCGCGAAATCGCTGGCGGCGAGGGCGGCGCGTACGGCGGACGAGGAAATGCGCGTGCCGTCGTTCATCACGGTCGGCAGCGCCTCGACGTGGAAACCGTACTTCTTGCCGGCTTCTCTCAGCGTGGCGAGATTGCCAGCCCGCTTGGAGCCATAGCAGAAATCCTCGCCGACCATCAGCCATTTCACATGCAGGCCCTGAACCAGCACCTTCTCGACGAAATCATCCGGCGACATCGATGCGAAATGGGCATTGAAATGCTCCACGATCACGCGGTCGACGCCGGCGTTATCCAGAGACTGCAGCTTGTCGCGCAGATTGGCGATGCGGGTGGGGGCCTTCGACAGGTCGCCGGCCAGGCGGGCGAAGAATTCGCGCGGATGCGGTTCGAAGGTCATGACGGCGGCTTCGACGCCGAGCCGGGTCGCGGCTTCGCGCACGCGGGCCAGCAGCGCCTGGTGGCCGCGATGCACGCCGTCGAAGTTGCCGATCGTCAGGGCGCATGCCGCCCGCGACTCGGCGTTGGGAAGTCCGCGAAATACCTTCATGCAGGTCGATCCGTGGTTTTAACGGAAAACCTATGATTATAAATGCTTTCCACGGGTTTTCTTTGTCGCAAGAGGCCGTTTTACCTACCCAGGGGATCCTGACGGTAATACAACGACAACAACCGGAAGACCTCGGGATAGTCCTCGGCCAACGGATCGGGAAGCACGAAAAAGGCTTCCGACGCGACCGCAAAGAATTCCGCCGGATGCCGGGCGGCATACGGATCGAGCGGCAGGTCGCCGAACAGTTCGTCGTAAAACGCCGCGTGTCTGGGATTGCTGTCGTCGAAATCTTCCGGCAATTGCGCATCCAACTCGTCCACGCGCCGGGCAAAGTCCTCATAGGCCTCGGAGAACGTCTTTTTCCACTGCGCCGGGCTGATGTCGTCGTGGTAGCGCGCCAGGAAGGGCGGGCAGCCGTTGGCCGCGTCGCGCGCCATGTCGATCTTGTGCGCGAATTCGTGGATGACCACGTTGTACCCGGGGGCATCCAAGGCCTGGGCGTCTTCCCATGACAGGACAACAGCGCCGCCCGCGTGCACCGCCTCGCCGGAGGCCGGTTCATGCCATTCATGCACGACGCCGGCTTCGTCCATCTCGCTTTGCGGGATCATGAATGCCGACGGGTAGACGATGATGCCCGCCATGTCGTCGTACAGGTCGAGCGTCAGGTTCAGGATGGGCAGGGCGGCCTGTGTGGCGATCAGGACCGCAACTTCATCCGTCAGTTCGAATCCGGCCGCGCCGGTGAAAGTTTTCCTGTCAAGCAGGTCTTCGCACAGAGACTTCAGGCGCTCCAGGTCTTGTGCGGACAGGAATGCGAGAAAGGGCAGCCGCTCAAGGCAGTCTTGCCAGAGCGGTGCCGGGATCTGCGGTTTTCTGCGATTGAATAATTGTTTGAGCCATTGCATAGCGCATTGTGGCGGATATTTGATCCCCGCCACAACATCGCATCAATGGTAACGGCCGAGGAAATGGTCGAGCAGCGCGCTCATATTGCCCAATCCGCCCTGCGGCACGTGGCCTGCCGGCGTCAGCTTGTCCACGAGGTCGGGCAGGATGTCGCCCAACTGGGCGGCGGCTTCCGGCTCGGACATGTCGGTATCCTCGGCAATCCGGTGGAGCTGGTTCGGGTCCAGGACCTGCTGGATTTGCTCACCCGTGACCGGCACGTTTTCCCCGCTGCCGATCCAGGATTGAATGACGTTTCCGAGCCCGGCGCGACTGAATTGCTCGACCAAGCCGTTCAGGCCGCCCGCATGGCCATTGTTTGCGAGCAAAGAGAGTGCTGCTTGTATCAGCTTCGTTCGCGCATCCATCATCGGCAAGTGGTTGCCACCAAGCATTTCAATGGCCTTGTCGAGTATTCCCATCTTGTACCTCATCTTGCGGCAGGTAAAACCGTCAACATAGAAGAAACCGTGCCATACCGGTGAGGAATCTGCCTGATGTTTGATGCGGATTGAAGGGCGGTTAAATTTCCCCCCAGACAGCATTTAATGCCGCTAATGCGGCAAGGGCAGCGGTCTCGGTGCGCAGGACGCGCGGGCCGATGGACAAAGGCTGGACGCCGTGTTTGATGGCGGCCTGCTCCTCCTGCTCGGTGAATCCGCCCTCCGGGCCGATCAATAGCGCGACTGCCTGCGGGGGGTGGTGCCTCGCCCAATCGGACAACGGTTGTTCCGCTCGCGGGGAGAGCATGATGCGCGAGTGCAAGTTCCGTTGGCTTATCCATTCGTGAAAATCCACCGGTTCACCGACATGAAGCAGCCGGTTGCGCCCGCTTTGCTCCGCCGCAGAGGCAGCGATACCGCGCCAGTGTTCAAGTTTCTTGGCAGCACGTTCCGCAGAGAGCCGCACTACGCAGCGCTGCGCGGCGATCGGCTGGAGTGCCGCCGCGCCGAGTTCGACGGCCTTTTCGACGATCCAGTCGATCTTCGAACCTTCCGGCAGTGCCTGGGCGATGGTCACGGAGTAGGGCAATTCCGCTTCGCGCGGCGAGAATGTCTTGACCTCGGCCACGGCGCGCTTCTTGTCGACGGCAACCAGCGTTGCGGTGTATTCGCCGCCTTCACCGTTGAAAAGCGTGATCGAGTCGCCAACGGTCAGCCGGAGGACATGTATGTGGCGCGCAATGTCATCCGGCAGCGTGACGACTGCGCCGATGGCAAGCGGGATGGGGCAATAGAAACGCGGCATGCTCAATTCCGGCAGGAATGGCGCTTCTGGAGACGCAATCCTGTTTCAAAACTGGCAATGCATAGCGTCGCATTGCTGCCTCGCAAAGCGGGTTGCGGCAGGGGAGTGCATGATGTGGGGCAGGCGTTCATCGGCGGGGTTGGCAAAGGGAATCCCCCGATTGTAATTCCGGTTGATTCAGTCTGGTAAAATAACGGGCTTTGCATCTTCCGGTTCCCGTGGAGCCGGAACCCGCTCCAAGACCTGCCACATACCTGATTTGACATGACTTCTTCTCTCCCCACCAGCACGATGGCCAATGCGATCCGCGCACTGGCGATGGACGCAGTCCAAAAGGCGAACTCCGGCCACCCCGGCATGCCGATGGGCATGGCGGAAATCGCCGTTGCCTTGTGGGCCAAGCACTACCGCCACAACCCGGCGAATCCGCACTGGATCGACCGCGACCGCTTCGTCGTCTCCAACGGCCACGGCTCGATGCTGCACTATGCGCTGCTGCACCTGACCGGTTACGACCTGCCGATGGAGGAGATCAAGAACTTCCGCCAGCTGCATTCCAAGACCGCCGGCCACCCTGAAGTACACATCACCCCCGGCGTGGAAACCACCACCGGCCCGCTCGGCCAGGGTATTTCCAATGCGGTTGGCATGGCACTCGCGGAGCGTCTGCTGGCAGCGGAATTCAACAAGCCCGGATTCGATGTGGTCAATCACCACACCTATGTTTTCCTCGGCGACGGCTGCCTGATGGAAGGCATTTCGCATGAAGTCTGCTCGTTTGCCGGCGCGCTGCGCCTGAACAAGCTGATCGCGCTGTATGACGACAACGGCATCTCCATCGACGGGCACGTCGAAGGCTGGTTCATCGACGACACGCCGAAGCGCTTCGAAGCCTACAACTGGAACGTGATCCGCAACGTCGACGGCCACAATGTCGCCGCCGTGGATGCCGCGATCGAAGCCGCGAAAAAATCCGACAAACCGACCCTGATCTGCTGCAAGACCGTGATCGGCAAGGGCAGCCCGAACAAGGCCGGTACGCACGATGTGCACGGCGCCGCACTGGGCGACAAGGAAATTGCCGCTACCCGCGAAGCGATCGGCTGGCCTCACGCACCGTTCGAAATCCCGGCCGACGTGTATGCCGCATGGGATGCCAAGGCTTCCGGCCAGAAATTGGAAAGCGAGTGGGACGCGCTGTTCAAGGCCTACAGCGAGCGCTACCCGCAAGAAGCGGGCGAGCTGCTGCGCCGTATGAAGGGCGAGCTGCCGGGCAAGCTGAACGACGTGATCGATGCCTACATCAAGACCTGCGTCGAAAAGAAGGAAACCATTGCTACCCGTAAAGCCAGCCAGAACGCCATCCAGGCGCTGGCGCCGGCGCTGCCTGAATTGCTCGGCGGTTCGGCCGACCTCACTGGTTCCAACCTGACCAACTGGAAGGAGTGCGTCGCAGTGCGCGCCGACAAGGCCGGCAACCACATCAACTACGGTGTGCGCGAATTCGGCATGAGCGCGATCATGAACGGCATCACGCTGCACGGCGGCTACATTCCGTTCGGCGGCACCTTCCTGACCTTCTCCGACTACAGCCGCAATGCGATCCGCATGGCTGCACTGATGAAGATTCGCACGATCTTCGTATTCACGCACGATTCGATCGGCCTGGGCGAGGATGGCCCGACCCACCAGTCGGTCGAGCATGTGTCCAGCCTGCGCCTGATCCCGAACCTGGAGAACTGGCGTCCCTGCGATACGGTCGAATCGGCAATCGCGTGGAAACATGCCGTTGCGCGCCGTCACGGACCGACTACGTTGATCTTCTCGCGCCAGAACCTGCCGTACGTCGAACGCACGCCGGAACAGATCCTCGCGATCAACCGCGGCGGCTACGTGCTGCGCGACGCGGAAGGCGCCAAGGCCATCTTGATCGCCACCGGTTCTGAAGTCGAACTCGCGCTGAAGTCCGCCGACGAACTGGCCAAGCAGGGTATCCCGGTACGCGTCGTTTCGATGCCGAGCACCGACCTGTTCGACCGCCAGGATGCTTCGTACAAAGCCAGCGTGCTGACGAAGGGCCTGCCGCGCGTCGCCATCGAGGCTGGTGTGACTGATTTCTGGTACAAGTACGTCGGCCTCGAAGGCGGCGTAGTGGGTATCGACACCTTCGGCGAATCGGCGCCGGCAGGTGTGCTGTTCAAGCACTTTGGCTTCACGACGGAGAACGTCGTCGCCAAGGTGAAATCGGTTTTAGCTTAACAACGTTCAGGAGAAAACCATGACCATTCGCGTCGCAATCAACGGCTATGGCCGCATCGGCCGCAACGTCCTTCGTGCGTTTTACGAAGGCGGCAAGAAGCAAGACATCCAGATCGTTGCCATCAACGACCTTGGCAATACCCAGTCGAATGCCCACCTGACCCGCTACGACACCACCCATGGCAAGTTCCCGGGCACCGTTGAAGTCGACGGCGAATACATGATCGTCAACGGCGACAAGATCAAGGTCTTCGCGCAGCGCGACCCGGCGCAAATCCCCTGGGGCGAACTGAACGTCGACGTCGTGCTCGAGTGCACCGGTTTCTTCACCACCAAGGAAAAGGCGTCCGCGCACCTGAAGGGCGGTGCCAAGAAGGTGATCATTTCCGCTCCCGGCGGCAAGGATGTGGACGCGACCGTGGTGTTCGGCGTCAACCAGGATGTGCTGAAGGCGTCCGACACCGTCATCTCGAACGCCTCCTGCACCACCAACTGCCTGGCGCCGCTGGTCAAGCCGCTGCACGACAAGATCGGCCTGCTCAATGGCTTGATGACCACGGTGCACGCCTACACCAACGACCAGGTGCTGACCGACGTGATGCATGAAGACCTGCGCCGCGCCCGTTCCGCCACCCAGTCGATGATCCCGACCAAGACCGGCGCCGCTGCCGCGGTCGGCCTGGTGTTGCCGGAACTGAACGGCAAGCTGGATGGCTACGCGATCCGCGTGCCGACCATCAACGTGTCGATCGTCGACCTGTCCTTCATCGCTGCCCGTGACACCACGGTCGAGGAAGTGAACCAGATCATGAAGGATGCTGCCGCCAGCGGCGCGTTGAAGGGCATCCTGACCTACAACACCGAACCGCTGGTGTCCGTGGACTTCAACCACAACCCGGCGTCGAGCAACTTCGATGCGACGCTGACCAAGGTGTCCGGCCGTCTGGTGAAGGTATCGTCCTGGTACGACAACGAGTGGGGTTTCTCCAACCGCATGCTCGATACCACTGTGGCGTTGATGAACGCCAAGTAATCGATTCGGTACCGCAGTCCAAAACGCCCCGCTTGCCGGGGCGTTTTGCTATATTGATCGCCTCATCATCAGGGGAGGTGTGACTGTATGGGAACCGCGAGCGTAAAGAGATTGGTCGCAGCCAATAAAGGCTTTTTGTTCTTTTTCTTGGGCATGTTGCTGGTGCGCAGTGCGATTGCCGACTGGTATGACGTTCCCTCCGGCTCCATGTATCCCACACTGGTAATCGGTGACCGCGTCGTCGCGGACCGGCTTGCCTATGACGTCAAACTTCCTTTTACGGACGTCATCGTCAAGCATCTTGCCGACCCGCAGCGCGGCGACATCGTCACGTTCAGTTCGCCGGAAGACGGAACACGCCTGATCAAGCGCATTGTCGGCCTGCCCGGCGACGTAATTGAAATGCGCGGCGAAGAATTGATCATCAACGGCGAGAAAGCCTCGTACAGCCTCGCCGAAGGTGATGTGGCCACACAGCTCGTACCCGACTACATCGGGCAGCAACTCATCCTCACCGAAAGCGTTCTCGGCAACCGGCGTCACATTGTCGTGATGCCGGAGCGGGCGGCCATGCGCTCCTTCGGCCCTGTCACGGTACCCGATGGACATTACCTAATGCTCGGCGATAACCGGGACGCCAGCATGGATTCGCGCTACATCGGTTTTGTCCGTCGCGAACTGATTACCGGCCAAGCCAAGCGCGTCGCGTTCTCGCTCGACAAGGAGCAGTATTACCTGCCGCGCACCGATCGCTTCGGCGCTCCCCTCGGGCCTGCCATCAACTAGGGTTCATCCACGGTCGAGTCCATTGCGAGCCTAAATGCCGCAACTTGTGCCGCAACTTGTCGCGCGGCTTGCGCTCTCATGTCTCACCATGTGCCGGTTCTCATATATGAACCGGCCGACGAGAGACAAGGAGATGCAATATGGCAACCGTGCAGCAATCCATCGACATCCGGGTCCCGGTTCATACGGCCTACAACCAGCTGACGCAGTTTGAAGACTATCCCCAGTTCATGGAGGAAGTCGAAGCCGTTCAACAGCTCGATGACACCCACCTGCACTGGCGCACGATGATGTCCAACCGTCCGGTGGAGTGGGATGCGGAGATCACCGAGCAGGAACCCGACCGCTGCATCACCTGGCACAACACCAGCGGCCCGTCGACCTCCGCACGTGTCGAGGTCCAGCCGCTCGGCCAGGAGGCGTCACGCGTCGTTTTCACGCTTGAATCCGAGCCGCAACAGGTGCCCGGCTCTGACGCCGGCAACAGCGAGCAAGAGCTTGCGCAGCGGTTGAAGACCGACCTTGCGCGGCTCAAGGATTTCGTCGAACGGCGCGGAGCGGAAACAGGCGCATGGCGCGGCGAAGTGCACGGCGGGCAGGTCACGGGCGGGCAAACGGATCACACGCCCGTCCAGGCCAGTGAAAACGTCCGCCAGCAGGAAAGTATCCGGTCTGCGCAAGGCGACCGTGACAGCCCGCGCAATTCACCTGTGCCGACCTCGAGCTATGCCGCCGGATCGGAAGGATGGTCGGGCGATGAAGATTCCACCTCGCCGGTAGCATCCGCTGGCCAGAGTCCGTCCGGCGAGGCAGGGAATGCAACGTCGCGCCAAGGCGGCGCCATGTCCGAGGTAGTCGGTGCCGCCGGAGGAACCGGCCTCGGACAGACTGCAAGCGCAAGCGATACGCGTACGGGAACCGGAACCCCATCAGGTTCCGCTGCCTCACTGACAGGTGGCGGGACGTCCGGCACGCGGGATCCGGGCAAAGGCAGTGGCGCGTGAGGCATTCGAGTGACAGGAGGCAGCCATGCAGATGGTTTCAGAAGTAATGACGCGCAATGTGCAGTTCATCTCGCCCCACGAGAGCCTGCAGCGCGCCGCGCAAATGATGGATGAACTGAATGTCGGCGCCTTGCCCGTGTGTGACGGCGAGCGCCTGATCGGTATGGTCACCGACCGTGACATCACGGTGCGCGGCATTGCCGCCGGACGCTCCCCGGGCGAGGCGCATGTGGATGAAGTGATGAGCATCGACGTGCGCTGGTGTTTCGAGGACCAGCCGCTGGATGACGTGATGCGGCAGATGGCCGATACGCAGATCCGCCGCGTGCCAGTGGTCTCGCATGACGACGCGCACCGCCTGGTCGGTATCGTGTCGCTCGGCGATCTCGCTGCGAAAGCGGACGAAGGCATCAAACAGCAGGACGTTGCGCCACTGGTCGAGAAAGTGTCGACGCCGGCGGAGCCGGACCGTTCCCCGTCGCACACGGGAACGGTGGCTGGGCCGGCAGCATCGGGCGTGAGCAACGCGACGGGATCCGATACCGGCACCGCAACCGGCTTTGCGGGCGCGGCGGCAGTGGATGCATTGGAGCGTGATGCGCAGGCACGCGCGTCGGGTACCGCAGGAGATGCTGGCAATACGGGCGGATCAGCCGCAACTGGCGGCACCGATGCGGCCGGCGCTTCCGGCGCGTCGGGCGGTACTGCCGGGACGGCGGGCTCCTCCGGTCCGGATGCGGGCGCACGCCCCTGAAGTGCACCTGGAGCATCGTTTCCTGCAGGGTTGCGCTGTTTGTTGCTCTACGCGAATGTGACGAGCGGCGCGACAGGATGGCACTGTTTGAGCGTGCTCAAACAGTGCTGCATGTCCGGGCCTATGGTGGTGGTTCGTGAGTGTCAAGCGCTGCCGTCCTGCGCGTCAACGAACCAAGGAGACCATCATGCCCAAGTACATCATTGAACGCGACCTCCCCAATGCGGGAAAGCTGTCCGACGATGAATTGTTCAGCATCTCTGCCAAGTCCTGCGACGTTCTGCGCAACATGGGGCCGGCGATCCAGTGGCAGGAGAGTTATGTGACCGACGACAAGATCTATTGCGTCTACATCGCTCAATCCGAGGAGCTTGTGCGCGAGCATGCGAAGCGGGGAGGATTCCCGATCAACAGTGTCGCGACGGTGCGCGGGGTCATCGACCCGACGACGGCGGAGATGGGCGGGTAGCGCGTGACCCGTACATGATCAGGTTGGGGATTTCGGTGCCAGCGGCATGCTGTCGAACTTCACGCCGTCCCAGCCGTACTTCATGAAATTGCGGATGTTCTGGTGGTCGGTTCCGTCCGGGTTCTTCAGCACGTCATCACGATAATAGGCGCCGAAGCAGGCGAGCGTCTGTTCCTTGCTCAGCTTGTTGAGCATCGCAAAGGCGAACAGCTTGCAGGAGCCGGAATTCTGGCCGGCTTCATTGCGCGTGTCGCCATTGGTGAAGGCGGCGGGGGTGAATTCGTACGTGTCGGCAATTGCCGCCATCGTATCGTCGAAGGTTACGGAAGCGGGGGCGTCGTTCAGTTTTTTCAGGAAATCTTCAAGCTTCATTGTTGTGATCCGAGTCTGTGAATCTGGATGCTGCGCGTTGAAACTGCGCCTGGAAATCGCGCGGGCTAAAGCATATCACCGCGTTCGCCGGACCGAGAAAAATCGACATTGGCGACCAATCCTTTTCCCGCCGGCCCCGCATCCAAGGAGATCGTCGCCTTGTTTCGTTGCGCCGCCCGTTCCGCGATTGCCAGCCCCAGTCCGCTGCCGGGCTGGTCTTGTCCCGGAACCCGATAGAATCGCTCGAACACCTTGCGGCGCAGCGACTCGTCAATGCCCGGCCCCTGGTCGACGATGGCGAGCCGGACGCTGCCTGGCGTGATCTCGATGCGGACCGCAACATGACTGCCATAAGGGGAGTATTTGATCGCGTTGTCGATGAGGTTGTCGATCAGCAGCACCGTGCTCTCCCGGTGCAGCGGCAGCATGCAGTGATCCGGGCCGCGTAGTTCCAGTTCGATCTTGCGCTGCAGCGCAAGCGGGGCAAGCAATGCCATGCGTCCGCGCACGAGTTCGACGAGGTCGAGGTTGGCAAGACCCGTCCTTTCCCTGTCGGCGCCGGAGCGCGCATAGGCGAGCAGTTGGTGCACCGCATGCGCCGCGCGGACGACGCCGGACTGCAGGCCGGCCTCTGCCTCGCCTGCCCGTATGTTATTACCCGCGCCGCGTGCGTTGCAGAGCGCCTCGGCGTTCACCTGGATCACCGTGAGCGGCGTCTTCAGCTCGTGCGCAGCGTCGGCCAGAAACTCCTTCTCGCGCTCGAGGCGTTCCTTCAGCCGCTCCATCAGGCGGTTGATGGCAAACACCAGGGGGGACAGCTCCTTGTACGGCGACTGGCCCAGCGGGGTCAGGTCCGATGCTTCGCGCTGTTCGATCTCGTCGATCATGTTTCTCACCGGGCGCAGTCCCGCGCGCACGGTGAACCATACCGGTAGCATCAGGAAAGGAAAGCTGATCAGCAGCGGTAACACGTAATAGCCGATGCTGGAAGGTTGCAACAGCACCGATTCGGGGTCGTCCACAACAGCACGGACCGCGATACGGCGGTCGGGATCGAACCGCGTGGCGGCGAGAAGTGCGCGGCCGTCTACCTGCAGCGTGCTGCGTCCGCTGTCTGCGGGTACGGCGGCGGGCAGATGTGCCGCGCCGTGGACAAATGCGCCGTCCTTCCATGCCTGCACATGCAGCGTCCGTGCGAACTCGCCGTCGTAGGACACCCGGCGCCTGTTTTCCGTCAGCTCGAACTGCGCCACTGCAACGGCCATTGCGGCTCGTTGGTCCGACAGCGCCTGCATCAGCAGCATCGCTTGTTGCGCGCTGGCGTCGAGGGCGACTTCTTCCATCCGCGCACTCTGGTTCAGTGCTTCGTAGATGACGGCACCGACCAGACAGGTCCACACGCCGAACATTACCAGCATGAAGCCCGCGACCAGGCGCAGGAAGAGGGAGCGATGCCGGCCTCTCATTTTTCGAGCACGTAGCCGACGCCGCGCACCGTGCGGATGTAGCCTTCATCGATCTTCCGGCGCAGGTTGGACATGTGGACGTCGAGCGCCTGGCTTTCGCTGTTGGGCAATGCCCATTCCTCCAGCTCGCGCCGGGTAAGCACGCGATCCGCGCGACGCATCAGCAGGTGGAGCAATGCGAATTCGGTCTTGGACAGCACCACAGGTTTGCCGCCGCGGGTGACCGTCATCCGCTTTTCGTCGAGCACAAGGTCTTTCACTTTCCACACCGGTTCCATTGCTTCATTCCAGCCCGATACACGGCGCGCAACCGCGCGCAGGCGCGCCAGTAGTTCGCTGACGGCAAAAGGCTTGACGAGGTAGTCGTCGGCGCCGAGGTCCAGCCCCTGCAGTCGGTCGTCGAGAGAGTCGCGTGCGGTGATCACAAGGATCGGGAGCGGTTGCGCGGCCGCGCGGAAATGGCGCAGCAAGTCCAGGCCGTTGCAGTCCGGCAGTCCGAGATCGAGCAGGATCGCGTCGAAATCTTCGCGGCCGACCCAGTCGCGGGCATCGGTGCCGCGCCGCACCCACACCACGTCGTGGCCGGCATCCTGCAGGGCCGCCTGCAGCGCGCGGCCGAGTTCGAGGTCGTCTTCGATTTGGCAGATTTTCATGCCGTCACTTTACCAGCGAATGTTTAAGAAAACTTTAAGGCGGCCTTTGGCATTCCTTAAGCCTGACTTTTCACAATCGCCTTTCGAACCTTTAATTGGAGAGCGATATGCAGAAACACATCCTGGCTGCTCTGGCCATTACGACACTCGCCGCGGCCGCGCGTGCCGACGTCGCCGTCGGGCCTTATGTCGGCATCGGTGTCGGCGCCAGCCGCTTCGACTTTGACGCGATCTCATCCCCGCGCACCGCAAGCGACCGCTCCAGCCCGGCGCAAAAGCTGTTTGTCGGCTACCGGTTTACCGAGCACTGGGGCGCCGAAGTGGGCTATGCCAATCTCGGACATATCAGAAACACCTATGCGGCCGGCAACTTCAAGGGGCGCGCCGAAGCGTTCTACCTGGCGGGAACCGGACGGCTGCCTGTCTCCGATCGGTTTGCCCTGACCGCGAAGGTGATGCTGGCCTACGGCCGCACCGATGCCTCGTCTGCGAGCAGTTCCATCCCCGAATTTGCCGACCTGCGCCGCAGCAGCCGGAGCGTCACGCTCGGCAGCGTTGGAGCGGAGTACGCGTTCACACCGCAAACGACGGCATCCATCGAGCTCGACAACATCGGCGCAGTATCGAAGAAGAGCGATGCGGCGATGCTGAGCGTCAATCTCAAGTACCACTTCTGAACGGCGGGCACTGATGACGAGATCGATCACGATGCGCGTCCTGCAGCGCGCGGGCCTTGCGACAGCCGTCCTGCTGTCCGCATGCGGCGGCGGGACGTCGGGCAGCGCGAAAGCGAGCGCAACTTATGCCTATAGCGCCGAAATTCGCCGCACTTCGTTTGGCATCCCCCATATCAAGGCCGACGATGACGCCAGCCTCGGCTACGGCATCGGATATGCTTACGCGGAGGACAGCTTCTGTCTGCTGGCCAATGAGATCCTCACGGTGAACGGCGAGCGCTCGAAATATTTCGGCGCGGAGGGCGCCAGTTCGGAGTCGCCCATTCTGCAGAAGGACAACCTCACCTCGGATTACTTCTTCCGGCTGGTCAATGACGAGGAAACCATTGCCGCTGCGTGGCAGAATCAACCGGCGGAGGTGCAGGCGCTGGTCCGGGGATATGTCGCCGGAGTGAACGCCTATCTCGAAAAGACCGGCGCCGCCAGTCTCCCGGACGCCTGCCGGAAAGAAGCCTGGGTACGCGCGATCGATGAGCGCGACGTGATGAAACTGATGCGCCGCACGGCGTTGGCGAACAGTTCCGTCTACTTCATGGATGGACTGGTGGCTGCGCGTCCTCCCGCCGCCGGCAAGCCCGCCGCCGAATCCGCGCAACCGGCCTTGACGAAGGCGCTGTCCCGGCGTGTCACTGCCAGCAACGCGCTTGCACTCGGAAGGGATGCGACTGACAACGGCAAAGGCATGTTGCTCGGACAGCCCCACCTTCCATGGGCGGACACGTTCCGCTTCTACCAATTGCACCTGACTATTCCGGGCAAGCTCGACGTGATGGGAGCCACCTTGCCGGGGCTGCCGATTGTCGGTATTGGCTTCACCCGCGATTTTGCGTGGAGCCATACCACCGACACCTCGGCGCACTACACCATGTACGCGCTGCGTCTAGACGACAAGGACCCGACTCGGTATGTGGTGGACGGGCAGGTCGCCGACATGACGCGCAAGACGATCAGCGTCGAGGTCAAGGAGGCGGATGGGAAGGTAGTCCGGCAATTGCGTGAGTTCTACGGTACACGCTTCGGCCCGGTGGTGGTGTTCCCGAAGGCCGGCCTGGAATGGACTGGCACGACCGCTTATGCGATCCGCGATGCGAACGTGGAGAACCATCGCGTGATCGAGCAGTGGTACGCGATGAACCGGGCCGCGTCGCTGAAAGAACTCCAGTCGGTCAATGCTCGCATCGTCGGCAATCCGTGGAACAACACCGTTGCCGCTGACAAGGACGGCAATACTCTGTACATGAACGTGTCGCCCATCCCGAACCTGAACGAAGCGCGGCTGGCTTCCTGCATTCCCGAGGCTTACCGGGCTCATGCAGACAAAGGCTTGTTCGTCCTTGCCGGCGATACCAGCCGGTGCGACTGGGACCGGGACGCGGAAGCGCCGCAACAGGGCATTGTTGCCGGCAGCAGGCTGCCCATCCTGACCCGCAGCGACTATGTGCATAACAGCAATGACAGCGCATGGCTGACCAACCCAAGTGCGCCGTTGACCGGATTCTCTCCTGTGATCAGCAAGGACGGTACACCGCAGAGCATGCGCACGCGATTCGGACTGACCGAGCTGCAGTCCCGGCTCGGCACCGGCGTACAAGGGCGGCGTCGCATGACCCAGCAGGACTTGCAGGACATGGCACTGGGTAACCGCGTCTACCTGGCGCAACTGGTCATGGACGATGTGCTCGCCTTGTGCAGGACCGCTGGCCAGGGCGTGCCGGCCGAATTGTCGACGGGTTGCAACCGCCTCGCAGCATGGGACCGCACCGCCAACCTCGATACAGGCATGGGTTATTTTTACTTCATGGGGATGATGGAACGGGTCATCGGCAACCCAGAGGTATGGGCCGTGCCCTACAACCCGGCGGATCCGCGCCATACGCCGCGCGGCCTGAGGCACGACGATCCGATGGTGGCTGCCATCCTTCGAGATGCGCTCGTGGCGGCAGTGCAGCGCGCGAATCAACTGGGCTGGTCGCCGGATGCGCGGCTTGGAGAGATCCAGGTGGCGCGCCGCGCCGGGAAGACTATTCCAGTTCACGGCGGCCTCGACGAACTGGGCGTCTATAACGTGATCGTCGGCTATCCGGCGCAGGATGGCACGCTCGAGACGGTATCGGGCACTACCTACGTACAGTCGGTCGCGTTTGACGACACCGGGCCGAGGGCCAATGCATTGCTCGCCTATTCGCAGTCAGCTAACCGGGGCTCTCCGTACCATGCCGACCAGACCGAGCGGTTCTCGCGCAAGCAGTGGATCGCGTTGCCGTTCAGCGAAGCACAGATCGCCGCCGATCCCGGCTACCGGACAATGACGGTCCGCAGCAGCGGCCGGATCATCGACGCCCAGTAGCGCGTACGGGTCGCGTCGCCTCTTGCAGTGCCTGCTGCACGGGACGCGACCGGATCAACACCATATCCATCAAACAGATCTAATATTCGCCTTCATGAAACGCTTTTTCACACTCTGGACCGTCGGCCTGCCCGGTATCATCGCCGTATCCTGGCTCGCCTTGCCTGCTCTGATGGCCGGCCGGCCGCTTCCCGCACCGATGTGGGTCATTAGTGCCGCGAGCGCTGTACAAAGCATGATGCTGCTCGCCCTCGCGGTGTATACCGGCATTCGCTTCGCACCAAAGACCGGCCTCCAGGCGCCGGTCCTGCTGCCGCTTGCTGGTACCCGGCACGACGCAGGTAAGCTGCGGCGTCAGCTGGCGCCCGGTATTCTTGGCGGCCTGTTCGGTGCGGCCCTTCTCTGGGCGTTCAGCCGCTTTGCGCCGGAGCCGCTCGCGCAGTTGCAGGGCCAGGTTGTTCAGCCGCTCGCGGCGCGCATCCTGTACGGTGGCATCACCGAGGAAATCCTGGTGCGTTGGGGCTTGATGAGCTTCCTCGCCTGGCTGTTCTGGCGCGTAACACCAGGGCGGGGTGACAAGCCTTCCCCGGCACATCTTTGGCTTGCCATAGCCGTCAGCGCCTTGTCTTTTGGCGTGATGCACCTGCCGGCCGCAGCGTCCTTCGCCGGGCCGCTTGATGCAGGTACTGCGCTGTACGTTGTCGCCGGCAATGCCATCTTCGGCGTTGTCGCCGGGGCACTCTACTGGCGGCGCGGACTGGAGTCGGCCATCATCGCGCACGTGCTGGCGCATGCCTTTTCCTGGCTTCTGGTGGGCTGAGATCGGTCGCGAACCGGCAGAGGCTTGCGCAAAAGAGTAAACTGAATCGAGTGATCAACATTCAGTGAGGAATTCCATGGCGCAACTGATGAAAATCGATTTCGTCTCCGACGTGTCCTGCCCGTGGTGCGCGATCGGACTGCGCTCCCTGGAAAAGGCGCTCGAGCGTATCGGCGACGACGTCCGTGCCGATCTCATCTTCCATCCGTTCGAGCTTAATCCGCAAATGGGCCCGGAAGGCCAGGACATCAACGAACACCTCGCGCAGAAGTACGGCGCCTCGCCCGAACAGTCGCAGCAGACGCGCGACATGATCCGTGCGCGCGGCGAGGAAGTCGGCTTCGTCTTCAACATGGACAAACGCGGACGCATCTACAACACCTTCGACGCACACCGCCTGCTGCTCTGGGCGGCAGAAGAGGGAAAACAGAAGGAACTCAAGCACGCCCTGCTCAAGGCCTATTTCACGGATGGCGAGAATCCGGGTGCACACGACGTGTTGTTGCGACTCGCCGGCGAGGTCGGTCTCGACGTCGCGCGCGCGAGAGAGATTCTTTCCTCGGACGCTTATGCGGCCGAGACGCGAGAGCAGGAAAATTTCTTCCTCGAACAGGGCATTCATTCCGTACCTGTGGTGATCCTTAACGACCGTTACCTGATCTCGGGCGGTCAGCCGGTCGATGTATTCGAACAGGCCTTGCGCCAGGTCCTTGCCGAAGGCTGACCGAGACCATCGTTTACCCGCAGGCGGGCGAGCCCCTCACCGAGCGCTACGGACCAGATGGCGTCCGCTATCTGGCCGGGTGAAAGTGAGAGTTGTATCCAGGCATTCCGAAACATGTCCTGAAACATTGCTGCATTCCTGATTGATCAAACCATCCCTCGCGCGGATGAGCGATAATTCCGCCCCTGTCCCCTCTTGCCGCAGCGCCGGCGCGACGGAATATCAGTATCTCCGCAACTTTTTTGAAGGCAACTTACCTTGGTAACCAGAAGCAAACGTTGGAACGGGAACGTCGATTCCCTTTCGGCAGAATTCCTCAAAGGCGTCATGGAAAAAATGGCCGACTACGGCGAACGCGTCCAGTTTTCATTGGTCACCGGCGGTCCGGAGCCGAGCTACCAGATCACCAACCTGCACGGCAAGACCATGGCGTTCGACAGGAACCACCACCTGATGCGTCCGGAAGGGCATGAATTCGCCGGCGCCAATGCCACCAGCGCATTCACGGTCGAACAGGTCAAGGCGGCTGTGTCCGGCATCGGACTCGGTTCCCGCACATCGACGCCGCGAGCGGCGCGCGTAGTCCGTGCGGGCAGCGGCACCGGCACGCGCACCAGCGCCGCCAAGCTGGACGAGCAGTTCGCCGCGCAGCGCTACGAGTACTACCGCAATAACCGGAGCACTCTGCCGCCGGCCATTTCCCAGCACACCGAAGAAATCACCCAGTTGATGAGGCAGGGCAAGTCTGCCGAGGAAGCGTTCGGCGAAGTGGTCAAGAAGTACTTCTAAGAAGGATGTGTTGCGAACGAATTACGGTTCCAGGAATCAGAATGGTTACCGATCGTTATTCTTCGCGACGCCTATGCCCACTACGCACCAACCGGTAGAAAGAAAACGCGCACCGCGCGTTTCGAAGCAGGCACCGCCGCGCGTGGCACCCGACACGGGCGACCTCGACGATGTGCGCACTGCTGCGCACGACTGCAGGGCTTGCCCCCTGTGGGCCAATGCTACGCAGACCGTATTCGGCGAAGGCCCGGAACATGCCCGCATCATGCTGGTCGGCGAGCAGCCGGGTGATCAGGAAGACCGCCAAGGTCATCCTTTCGTCGGTCCTGCCGGGCAGTTGCTGGATCGTGCATTGGAGGACGCAGGCATCGACCGCGACAGGGTCTACGTCACGAACGCAGTCAAGCATTTCAAATGGGAGCCGCGCGGCAAGCGGCGTCTGCACAAGAAACCGGGCGAGGCCGAGATCGCCGCCTGCCATCAATGGCTGGAACGCGAACTCGAACTGGTTGCACCGCAGCTCGTAGTGGCGATGGGCGCGACGGCGGCGCGTGCGCTGCTCGGCCGCGCAACGCCGATCGAGGTCAACCGGGGCAGGGTGATGCCTTTCGCCGCCGGCATGCAGATTCTGATCACGGTGCATCCGTCGTACCTGCTGCGCGTGCCGGATGAGGCGCGCGAGGCCTCGTATGCGCGCTTCGTACAGGACCTGCGGCAGGCCGTTCCTTTCGCAGAGGGCAGGCTTTCCGCCTAACGTCATGCGGCAGGCGCTATCAATGGCTTCGGCTTGTATGCCGCCAGCACAAGCGATGTCGTAACCGACCCGAATTTTGCCAAGGCGTCGATCACGGCTTCGAGCCGTGGCATTTCCGCGAACGTCACCTTCACCACGAAACAGTCTTCGCCGGTGATCCGATGCGCCTCCAGGATCTCCGGAATCCGCTCGAAGGTCTTCAGGCATGCATTGATCTTCTCGTGAGTGGTTTTCAGCCGGATGATTGGCGCCGCAGGGATGAGCCGCGTGTCTTCGAAGATCATTCCCGCGGCGCATGATGTCACGAATTTATATCGCTTGTGACCACCGCTGTTTCTCCTGACACTATCCCCACACGTCTATTGCACATGGAGGATGGTCATGACCTATGTTGTTACGGAGAGCTGCATCCGATGCAAGCATACCGATTGCGTCGAACCCTGTCCCGCGGACGCCTTTCGCGAAGGGCCGAATTTCCTCGTGATTTCGCCGGACGACTGCATCGACTGCGCGCTGTGCGTGCCGGCATGCCCGGTCAATGCGATCTACGCGGATGCCGACGTGCCCGCCGACCAGCAGGAATTCATCGCACTCAACCGCGAACTGGCCGAGGCATGGAGTCCGATCATTGAAAGGAAGGCGGCGCCGGAGGACGCGCATCTGTGGGCGGAGGTGAAAGGCAAGCTTCGCGAGTTGAGCCGATAGAGCGGTTTGCCTGTCAGTGAAAGGGAGGCATCTCGTGCCTGCGATGCTCACCGTACCTCACGTACGGTTGCGCTTCTCGGCCCGACCTGACCTCCCTTGCACTGACAATCAAAGCGCTCTATATCGCAGTGCTTGGCTTTTCCGTATGGTAGAAATGAAAAGCCCTCCGCGTGCGGAGGGCTTCGAATTTGGTGCTGGTACTACTTTCCTCCCGCCAGCTCCGGTGGATGCAACCTGTTCTTTTGAAAACCAGGGTCTCACTCCGATGGCTGCATGGGGCCGGATATTACACGGAAAAATTGACGCAGGTGTTACATTGCGTAACCTGGTTGATCCATATCGATTTGTCATTGTGATGCATCGCCGGCCTTCGACGCATCGTCCTCGCCGGATGACTTCAAACCAAGCCGCGCGCGCAACGTGTCCTCATCGATATTCATCAGTGTTGCGATCGCGCGGAAATCGTCAGGCAGCGCAGGATCATCCCAGCCGTGTGCGGTGTGGCGGGCGAGATCGACCGCGAGCTTCACATTCTTCACGCGCGGCTTCTCGCAGGATGCGTCGTCCATCAGAATCAGCAGCAGCTCCGGCAATTCCCATTTCCTGCACACGAGCGCCTGCAGTTCGTTCAATTGGAAGCCCAGTACGGCCACCTGCGCATCCGCGCTGCGCATGGCAGGGTTGGCCTTCTGCAGAGCCTGAATCTTCAATGCCTGCTCCGGCGCATGGCACCACACCAGCATTTCGGCCAGGTCGTGCAGCAGCGCCGCAACCGACACTTCCTCGCAGTTGAGATCGCAGCGCCACGTCGCCCAGTCCAGTGCATAGCGCGCGGCCCGTTGCGCGCGGCGGACCACGTGCAGCAGGCCGAGCAGGGCATGCGGCTGTGCCTTGAGGTGGTCTTCGATGATCTCGAATCGCGCGAAGTGATGGAAGAAGGGTTCGACGCCGAGCATCATCACTGCATGCTCGACCGTGGACAGGTCCTGCAGCTGCCGCCGTCCGCGATGGCTGGCGGAAAAGCGCAGCACACGTGCCGCCATCATCGGGTCGTGCAGGATAATGTCGGCGATCTCGCGCACATTGATACGGTCGGCGCGCGTGCGCGCTTCGGCAATGGCAGAGGCGGTGCGCCGCAGGACCGGGGCTTCCTTGTCGCCGAGGAAGTCGGTCCAGGATTCGATGCCCGATAGCGGAGTCGTCATGAAGGCAGTCCTTTGGTGCCACCTGTTATGAGCTTATTGCACATCGTGCAAGACGGCAAGGTTTGATTGACTTCCTTCCGTCGCACACGTGCTGTCCGCCTGTGCGATGCGGCATCTTTTCTTGAAGCGGCCGCCCCGCCACGATGGTATAAGGCGTTGATTGCCCAATCATCAACATGCCAGGAATCTGCATGCCCAGTTACGAAACCCTTGACGCCATTGCCGACCTCTATACGCCCCTGCTGGCGCTCGCCGCCCTCGCAGTCCTGCTGCGCGCGCCCGGCGGGCTGCAATGGCAAGTGCTTGGCGCCCGGATGGCAAGACTGGCGGCTGGTGCGCTCGTCGCATACGGGCTAATGTTCCTGGACAATTGGCTGCAGCTCTGGCCCGCACTTGGCATGGACTACAGCACGCATACTGCGGTCGCGCTGGTGCTGGCGATGTTCATTGCCGCACACGCGCCAAACGTGCGCTTGTGGTGCGGGGTATCGCTGCTGGCGTATGCCGCGCTGATGCTGGTGCAGCGCTACCACACGGCAGCCGATATCGTCACCACCGCGCTGGTGGCAGGTGGGTTGTACCTGCCCGCCGTCAAGGAGAGAAAAAAGGAGAGAAAGCGTGCACCTGCTCGCTGAAAAAAGCATCAACATCAAACGCCCCGTGCCCGACGTGTTCGACTACGTCACGGACATGGAGCGCTTCGGCGACTGGTTCCCGGGCGTGCTTGCAATCGAGCCGGCCAACTGGCACAAGCATGGCCAGACTGGCAAGGAGTACCTGGAAACGGTGGCTGTGCCACTGCGCGGCCAGCGCCAGATCAGCATCGTCGTGCGCGAGTCGCAGCCGTGCCAGTTCTTTGCAACGGAGGGAAAGTTCCCGCCGCTGCTGCCGCGCATGGAGGTGGAGTTCGCGCCGGGCGAGGGCGGATCTTGCGACCTCACGTGGCGCATGCTCAGCCGCAATCGCGGACTCGTGTTCCGCTTCACGTTGCTGCCGCTGGCGCGGCGGGTCATGCGGAAGCGCGCAACAATCGGATTGAAGCGGCTCGCCAAGAAGCTCGAGCGGGCAGAAAGTCGCGGCGCGAATCCTTGAGCGGGAACCGCGAGCAGCCGGTGTGACGGAATGCGTCCTACATGATTCATGCAGTGGCTGAAATATGAATGCTTTCCTCTATCGTTAAGCGGCATTCTGTTGCTCATCGGCAACGTTAAAATTGCCCGGGGATTGTAGAATCAACGCAACAAGAACAAGTTTTTTCTACACATCCTCGGGAGACCTCATCATGAAACATCTGCTCGCTCGTCTGCTCATCGCTGCCACCGCTTTCGTGGCGGCGGCACCCTCCATCGCCCAGGACCGCGGCACGGCCGCCGACGCGACGGCCTTGGTCAAGAAGGTCATCGCCTTCTACAAGGCCAATGGCAAGGAAAAGACCTGGGCCGCCATCAATGAACAGAATCCGGACTTCAAGTACAAGGACCTGTACGTGTTCGGCAGTCTCGCCAAGGAAGGTTCGCCGCTGGCGTCACATGGCGCCAACCCGCGCATGGTCGGCAAGGACATGGGCGAACTGAAGGATGCGGACGGTTTCCCGTTCGCCAAGAAGATCATCGAGATCGCGCTGTCCAAGGAAGGCAAGGGCTGGGTCGACTACAAGTGGCCTAATCCGGTGACCAAGGCCATCGAGCCGAAGAGCACCTATGTCGAGCGCGTGGACGATATCTACTTCGCGGTCGGCATCTACAAGTGATCTCCGTCATAGCTGGAAAATCGCGCTAACCGGTGACGGCAGTGCCGTCATCCAAAGTAAAAGCCACCGATCCCTCGGTGGCTTTTTCATTTCATTCTGCGGCCGGTCTAACGATCAAACAGGCCATCTGTCTTGCCCAGCCACACTGCCCAGGCCATGAGCAGCGGATGGGCCAACTCGAATCCGTCATCGAAGGCTTTCATATAGAGCTGTGCCAAAGGCGGCAAAAGCACGCCGAAGTCTTCCGCCAGTGTCGCCTGCGTACGGTCGAGCATTTTGCCCAGAACCATCAGGACCGAGGCGAGCAGCAGCCAGAAGCCGGCGCGGGTACGCCACCCGCCGCGGAGGAACAGGAAACGCAGGATCAGAAATCCGACATACACGATCAACAAGATGACGATCGCTGCGATCGCACCCGCGATCACTTTCTCCGCGATCGGCGCCAGCGAATGCCTGTAGTAGTTGGTCTTCAGGATGCTGTCGGCGGTGAACGCCTTGTGCCAGTCCGCCTCGCGTGCAGCGAACAGGGTAAACAGCAGCGCGAACGCCAGGCCGGACCTGCCAAGCGGCCGGACGCGGAACAGGATGACGGCGGCAGCAAACAGCCAACCGGCAAGGGAAAGCTGTTCAAACGGTCCTTGCTCCGAGAGCGCCCATATGAACTGCCCCCTTTCCATCACCAGGGGCAAAACTGCAAGCAATGCTGTAAACGCGACGAGGGTAAGGCCGACTGTCGCGTCCACCGGTGTGAAAGTGTTTGTCTTCATGTATGGATTTCGAACTTTCATCGAGTAAGGCAGGGCTGTCACTGTGCTGGCCTTCGACGGTCGATCTTCTTGTTCTGCCGTTACGCGGAGCGGGCAAGCGCCTCGTCGGCTTCAGCCCGCTGCATCTGCTTGCGGATCAGGTCCGCCTGCAACTGCAGCGTCCGGGCAGGCGTCCGCAGCCCGAACAATCCGGTGAAGTGCAGGAGCATCCGGAAAAAGAATCCGAGACTGTCGCTTCCGCTGCGGGGAATCAGATGAAAGTGCACATGCGGCACATGCTGGTTTGCCGCCTTGCCGTCATTGAGCAGCAGATGCGACCCGTTCACGCCGAAGCCCGCCAGGCGCTGCGCAGCAACGATGCGGTCGCACACCGCGTAAAGGTGCATGCGGGAGCGCGTATCGAGTTCATCGAGCTTTTGCGCGTGCCGGCGCGGAATGACAAGCACATGCCCCTTGCCCAGCGGATGAATGTCCATGAAGGCAATGCAGACGTCGTCTTCATGAACATGCACCGCAGGTTCCTTCTTCCCCACGATCTTGCAGAACAGGCAGCCGGTATGTGTGCTCAATGATGTCTCCCGTGATTTTTGATTATGGCCGCCGGCAATCTTAATCGAAATCATATCCACCTTCCGGCGCGTAGCTTTGCCGAAGATCAGCGGCCGGTGACAATGTCCGGCTAAGCTGTCCTTGGGGGCCCCCCTGGGCGTCTTTTCTCATGGGGCCGTTCGCCGCATCGGGCGAGATCGCGAAGGCGCCCTGGAGCCTGCCCTGGCAACGCGTCTTGTACCGCGGGCGCCGGGGGGCGCCGGCTCTCCTGTTTATGAATTGAGTTCTGGAAAGGATTCGACAATGGACAAGGTAACCCTCAAGCGCGGCCGTGGCATGGTCAATCTCGTCAAGAGCGATGACCTGATCGCGATACGGCCGACATCGCAGGCGGGAGTCGCGGAAGTCCTGGCATCGGTGCCGGATGCGGTCTCGACGACGGATGTCGGATCCAGCATCGGCGGCTTCGAGATCGTCAAGGTGCGCGCGGCGAAGGACAAGGTGGAGGAGACCCTCGACAAGCTGCGCAGCCATTACCTCGTCGATGCCGGCACGCACGTCTATCACACGCCGAAGAGCTCCGCGCCGATCGTCCCGACCGGCAAGATCATGCTGCGCTTCACGCCGGCATCGAGCTTCGACCAGCGCCAGAAGGTGCTCGACGACAATCACCTCGAAATCGTTGAGTCGGCGCTCAAGCAGAAACCTGACGGCACCGCTGTCGAGACATTCACCGTGAGGACGACGCCCGATGCGCCCAATCCGCTCAAGGTTGCCGAGAAGCTGCAGCAGGATGGCGGTGTGGTGGCGCTTGCCGAACCCGACCTGGCTACGCCGGGGCAATTGCTTGCTTTCCAGATGCCGGTCGACAGCTTCCTCCGGGACCAGTGGCACCTGAAAAATGACGGCGTCCAGTTCGGCAGTTCGCTGGGTCTGAAACCCGGCGCGGATGCGCGCGTCACCGCCGCATGGGAGCGCGCGCAATCGCTCGGTTCGCCGGCGTGCATCGTCGCGGTGATCGACGACGGCTTTGATCTGTCGCATCCCGACCTGTCGGGCAACAGCAAAGTTGTTGCGCCATGGGATTTCACGACGAACACCGACAATCCTTCGCCCAGGCGCTTCCATCCCGATTCGCGGCGTGGCGACTACCACGGCACCGCCTGCGCGGGCGTGGCGATCGGCAATGCCAGCGCCGGCGGCATCATCGGCGCCGCGCCGGGCTGCCGCTTCATGCCTGTGCGCTGGAACAGCTCGATCTCCGACGACACCATCAGGCGGCAGTTCGCCTACGTCGCAACGCAAGGGGCGTGGGTAGTGAGCTGCAGCTGGGGCGTCGCCGCGGACGAGTTCTACCTGTCGACGGCAATGGACGAAGCCATTGCCGAATGCGCGACCGAAGGCCGCAACGGACGGGGCTGCGTCGTGGTCTTTGCGGCGGGAAATTCCAATCATGACATCAACGATCCGCAAGGCGGCACCGTGGACGGATTCGCCACGCATCCCGATGTGCTTGCCGTCGCCGCCTGCAACAGCCGCGACGAAAAATCGAATTACTCCAACTTCGGCAAGGAAATCGCTATCTGCGCACCGTCGAGCGGCGCGGGTGGCAGGGGCATCCTTACCTCCGATGTACGCGGCACCTTCCAGTTCCAGGGTGTGACGTATGAGGCCGGATACGAGGCCGGCGACTACACCCGGACCTTCGGCGGCACCTCGAGCGCCACGCCGCTGGTGGCCGGCATCTGCGCGCTGGTGCTGTCGGTCAACCCCGCGCTGACGGCGCGGCAGGTGAAGCAGATTCTGCAGAGCACGGCACGCAAGGTCGGCGACCCCGAGACGTATGATGAAAACGGCCATTCCATCTACTTCGGGCATGGCTGCGTCGATGCGGACGCAGCGGTACGCGCGGCCTTCGAAAGCCTGCAGCCGCTGCACAATCCTTCTGCGCAGCCGCGCGGCGGCGCCGCGGCGCCGGTCTATGGCCGCACGGTACCGCGCGACGAGCTGACCAGGGAGAACGCCACTCTGTATGCCTCCGAGTTCTGGGGCATCTCGCGCCACGAGCTGATCGCCGGTGCAGCCGACCGCCTGCTGAACCAGCGCGCCCGCGAAGAGGTCGAGCGCCTGCTCGCGCCGCTCGGCACAGAGGCCAGCCTGAGGGAGATCGCAGGCTGGGCCGACCGCATCAAGGGCGGCGGGCCGGGATCCAGCGTCGATCCGGACACCGCCGAATTCCTGCGCGATTTTCCGAATGCGGAAAGCAGGGACTGGCACTACGTCAACCTGCCGCTCGGCGTGCCCAGCTATGCCGAGGCGAAGCGCCTCGAATTTACGCGCAGCGACGATGTGGTGGAAATGGTCCGGGTTACGGTGCGGGTGCTGCAGGGCGACTCTAAGGTGATGAGCAAGCTGAACGCGTTGCGCTGGCTGGTGCATCTGGTCGGTGACGTGCACCAGCCGGTGCACATCGGCTGCGGCTTCATCGATGCATCCGGGGGCATGCCGCAACTGGTGTCCGACCCGCAGACCATCCTGCGCAAAAGGCTGCCGCACGACAAGGGCGGCAACAACCTCATCCTGCCCCTCGGCGGCAATGTAAGCCTGCATGCCTACTGGGACAGCCGCATTCCCGGCAATATCGAAGCGATGACGGCGGGTGGAAGCGACGAACCGGCCAGCCCGGACATGAAGAAGCGTTTCATCAACAAGCTGCTGGAAATGATCGAAGCGAACAGGACGACAACGGGAGAGGATGCAGTCGGCCTCGCGGAAACCGTGCCGCCAGACCAATGGGGCGTGCAGTGGGCCAATACGGCGCTCCTGCATGCGCGCGCCGCCTACGAGACCCTGCGCATCACCGACAGGCTGGACGGCGGCAAGTACAAGGTCTCGTGGGAAGGGAAGGCGGCGTACGACAGCCGCTGCAAGCCGATCGTGACGGCGCAGTTGACCGCGGCCGCGCGCAACCTGGCCTTGCTGCTGAATACGGTGCTGGGGAGCGAGAGGACAGCGTCTGGAGTGTGAAGCCGGGAGGTGGTGCATGCGGGACAAAGACGGATCGCTAGATTTCATTACCCCCATCCCAACCTTCCACCCCGCCGGCTGCCCTTAAAGAGGAGGGTGCATTTCTCTTCGATCAATGCACCCCCGTCAAATTCATCTGGACTCGATGCTCGCCCTGGCACCCGCCTCGTCACCCTCGTAGCGCCGGGTCGTCATCTGCACCACTTGGTGGACCGCCTTGCAATGTGCCTCGTCGTGCTGCTTCATGCGCCCCTTCGCCGTGTTCGCCACATCCTTATCCTGCTTCTGCACGACAGGGATGAATTCATTGAATGCCACCCCATAAAAAGCGGTTGTCGGATCATGTGCGCTGCGCAGGAAGGCATCGGCAAGATCCTTCTCCAGGACTTCCTTTTGCCAGAACGCATGACGTATGTCGTAGTCGCCCTTCAGGACCTTGAGGCGATCCACCTCAGCCTTGTCTGCGGCGTCATGCATCTGCATGGTGACCAGGCAGGACTCGATGACGTATTCGGGAGGCGGCAGGATGTCGGCGATCAGGTTCCTGCACTGAACGATGCGCTGGTAGAGCGGGCCGTTGACTTTCAGCTCCTCCAGCGTCTTGAAGGACCACGCACCGTAAAGCAGGAACCCGGCAGTGAAGAGCGCGATCAGGACGGTGAAGCGTTGGACTGCCCTATTCAAGGGCGGGGCGGGACGAAGCAAACCGCCAGGACGCTCCACCGCCTTCTCGCACTGTAGAAGAGCGATTTCTTTTAGGTAACTCATGAATATGGTAAATAGTTGAGTCCGTTGTTTTTTCCATGAATCGCAAGCGATGCCCTAAGTAGCGCTCGCGACTGCTGCGCGGCGGTTAGCCTGCGCTCTACCAAGCATCTAAAGAAGACCAACCATGCACGACCTGCTGCCTACGCCTCTCGTTTTCCTCCTGACCGCCGTCCTGCTCGTGCCGCTCGCGCAGCGGCTCGGCCTCGGTTCCGTGCTCGGCTACCTGGTCGGCGGATGCCTCATCGGCCCCTGGGGACTGGCTGTGGTCAAGAACGTCGAGGTGATCAGCCATGTTGCCGAGATCGGTGTGGTACTGATGCTCTTCCTCATCGGCCTGGAACTGCAGCCGAAGAAGCTGCTGGAGATGCGCACCATCGTGTTCGGCGGCGGCACCCTGCAGATGCTGGCATGCGGCATTCCGCTGGCCGGCGTGGCCTGGCTCGCCGGGATGCCCTTGGTGGCTGCGCTTGTCACCGGGCTCGCACTGGCGCTGTCGTCGACCGCGATCGCAATGCAAAGCATGCAGGAGAAGCATCTGCAGAATACGCCGGCGGGCAAGAACGCCTTCGCCATCCTGCTGTTCCAGGACATGGCGGCAATTCCGCTGCTGGTCGTCGTGCCGCTGCTCGGCGCGCAGAGGGCGGCAAGCGGCGAAGGCTTCAACTGGCTGCTGGCCGCTGCCGCGCTCGCCGCTGTCTACCTCATGGGCCGCTACATGCTGCGCCCCTGCCTGCGCCTGATTGCGCGCACCAAGCTGCGAGAAATTTTCACCGCGTTCTCGTTGCTGCTGGTGCTGGGAACGGCGCATTTGATGACGCTGGCCAACCTGTCGATGGGTCTGGGCGCCTTCCTCGCCGGCGTCCTGCTTGCACAGTCGGAGTACCGCAAGGCGCTGGAGACCGACCTTGAGCCCTTCAAGGGCCTGCTGCTCGGCCTGTTCTTCACCTCGGTCGGCATGTCGATGAACCTTGACCTGCTGGCATCGGCGCCGCTGACCATCCTCGGCGTCACGGTGGTCTACATGCTGCTGAAGATGGCGCTGCTCGGCCTGCTCGCGCGCGTGCTGCCGATTGCCCCTGTCCAGCGCTTGAGCTTTGCCGGACTGCTGGCGCAGGGCAGTGAATTCGCATTCGTGCTGTTCGCCGCCGCGAGCGACGCCAAGCTCATCCCGCAACCCTGGAACGACATGCTGCCCCTGGTGGTTGCCGTGTCCATGGCACTGACGCCGCTGGCTTTAAACGCCGGCAACTGGCTGGGCAGGAAGTTCCATGAAGCGCCGCCGCGCGAGACCGACACCATCGAACCCGGCGGCGCGCGCGTCATCATCGCCGGCTTCGGCCGCGTCGGCCAGATCGTCGGCCGCATGCTCTATGCCTCGGGCATTAAAGCCACCGTGCTCGACAACGACCCGGACATGATCGACACCGTCAGCCGCTTCGGCTTCAAGGTCTACTACGGCGATGCCACGCGGCTGGACTTGCTGCGCGCGGCGGAGGCGGACAAGGCAATCCTGCTGATCAACGCCATCGACGACGTCGAGAGCAACCTCAGGCTGGTCGACCTGGTGCGCTCGCATTTCCCGCACCTCAAGCTCATCAGCAGGGCGCGCGATGTGCCCCATGTCTTCGAGCTGCGCAGTCGCGGCATCGAGATGTTCGAGCGGGAAACATTCGAATCGGCTTTGCTCATCGCGCGCAGGGCACTGGAACAGATGGGATTCGATCCGCACACCGCAGAACTCGCCCGGGTCAAGTTCCGGGAGCACAACTTGGAGACGCTGGACGCGATGTTCCCGCACTTCCGCGACGACATGAAAACCATCTCCATCGCCAGGGCTGCGCGCGAGGCGCTGGAGCAATCCTTCGAGCAGGACGGGATCAAGGTGAAGGACGAGGCGCGGGTGGATTGAGTGCTTGTCTGTGTGAAAAGTCGTGGGCGCGGGCCTGATATTGGCCTTGCTCGCACTGCAGCTCTGCAAATATTGAACCAAGGAAGAAGTCCAGCTCGGGCTGAGGAGTCAGGCTCATGTCTCTTAAGGGTACAGCCCGTCAGGGTTGGTTGTCCGCATTTCCTGGTTGGTTAGGTATGATTAACCAATCAAGTCGTGAGAAATTGTCTTTGTTGTCAATGACTTGGCGTTTGTGCCAGCCTAGTTATACGGACACGGTTCCAAGTTAATCGGACGGTATTTGCCCGTCTAATGAAGTTAGACCTCAGAAAGGAATTCGCATGGACGCACAGTCAGTATCGATCGCCACTGCCACGTTTTCGGCGCTCATGGCGGTGTTCTCTGCCGCAACTGCGTTCCGCAGCTATCTCCTCGCCAAGTCAATCCAGGAAGATGCTAAATCCGATGAGCGCATCTTTATTCGTAAAGTTAGTCATCCGGGTTTGAAC
The DNA here is from genome assembly GCA_966212545.1 of uncultured Noviherbaspirillum sp. Lineage (GTDB taxonomy): Bacteria > Pseudomonadota > Gammaproteobacteria > Burkholderiales > Burkholderiaceae_D > Noviherbaspirillum. The sequence goes on along the minus strand of CBIHRW010000015.1, from coordinate 11,942 downwards.
GTGCGCCAGAATTCGGACTGCGTTCTTCAAATTCCTCTCTTCAACAAGTCGAAGCGTAAAGCGTGCATCACTGACTTGACGGTCTACGATTCAAAGGGCAAATCAATCCCGGTTGCTTGGTCCGACGAAATTGACGACCTTGGTAACGTCGAAAACCGGGGGCATCTCGTCGGGCTCACGGACGCGAGAACCGTCTACGTTCGCAGGATCGATGGTGAGCGGTTTCAGTACGCAAGAATTTTGTTGGCTCACTCGTTCTCTCAATCGAAAGAAATCATCATCTTCGATCCAATGGGTGACTTTGCAAAAGGTCAGGCGTGAACAAACCTTGCTGCAATCTGAGGGCTAACTTGCATTTCAACACTGTTGCGCAAGCGCGCCGGTTAAAACGGCGTTGAATCTTCGCTTTCCGAACTGCAGTTTTGAGACGGTTTCTGCCTTTTAGCCCGCATTTCAATGACGGCCGATTCTCGATCAAAATCATCGAAGACCATGCTTTTTCGTTTTCGTGCTATTCTCCTAAAAAAGACCAATCGGTCGCAAGATGACGTATGGACCAGAGAACCCTTTCCAAGAGTGAATTGACGCGCGAAGCCTTCCTCGATACCGCGCTGCAGGAAGCCAGCATGACCGGCGTCGCCCGTCTGACGCTGGCGCCGCTGGCAGCCGCCGCAGGTCGTTCGAAGGGCGGTCTACTGCGCCATTTCCCCAGCAAGGAAAGTCTGCGGATCGCGGTGCTGGATCATGCATTCCGGCGCTTCCGTGAGCTCGTCCTGATCCCAGCCCAGCCTGTACCGGCCGGCTTGCCGCGCCTTCGTGCAATCCTCGAATACTGGCTGAGCTGGATCGACAGGGCGGGGTTGCGGGGCGGTTGCCCGCTGCTCTGTGCGCAGCAGGAATTCGATGACGAACAGAACCAGGTCCGCGAGCACCTGCGGCACGCTACCGCGGAGTGGAACAGCTACCTGGTGAACCAGGCACGCAAGGCGGCTGACGCCGGGCAACTGCCTGCAGGGCTCGCACCTGACGCCCTTGTAATGGTGATGCATGGCCTGATCAGCGCTGCGCAGATGGAAAGGCGCCTGCTCGGGCGCAAGCAGGTGAATGCCCGCGCGATGCAGGCTTTCGATCAATTGACCCACATAGCTCATTCCCAACCCTGACGGAGAACGCCATGAAAAACGCGTCATTCAAGCTTGCCGTAAAAAAGACCGTTCGGTCGTTTTTATTTATTTCCTATCGCACTGCCTTCGCGCTTGGTTCAGTCGTCGCGCCGCGGCTTGCGGTGGAAAAGGGCTTCCGCATGTTCGGCACCCCCATGCGCCCCGGCAAAGCCCGCCTGGCGCCCGAAGCGACACTGCCGCCGCCGCTGACCCGCACGCTGCCGCTGTCCGGCGGCGACGTGTCGGCGTACGTATGGGGTGACCCGGCGTCTCAGCCGGTGGTGCTGCTCCTGCATGGATGGAATGGCTGGGGCCTGCAGCTTGCGGGATTCGTCCCGGCGCTGCTGGAGCAGGGTATGGCCGTGGTGGCTGTCGACCACGTGGCGCACGGCCGCAGCAACGGCAAGTTCTCGTCATTGCCGGTATTTATCCATACGACGCGCGAACTGTTTGCGTCATTCCCCACGGTCAAGGGCATCGTCGCGCATTCCCTGGGTGCCGCGGCGACTGCGTTTGTGCTGGCGGAATCGGGTCGGAGCGATATGCGCGCAGTATTGCTTGCGCCGCCTAAACATCCGCGCGTGTTCCTCGACCAGTTCGGCGCGATGCTCGGGATGTCGCGCAAGGTGGTCGACGGGATACAGCGCCGGATTGAAAGAACGCACGGCGTGACGTTCGCCGACGTCGATGTCGAGACGGTTGCCCCCAGGATCAAGACGCCGGTGCTGCTGTTCCATAACCCGTCGGACGACATCGTGCCGTTTTCGCATGGCCAGCGCTACGGGCAGCTCATCCGCGGGGCGCGTTTCGAAAAGGTTGAGGGAATCGGGCATTACAAGATGACCGGATCACCGGAGATCATCCGCATGGCGACGGAATTTCTGTTCGAAGAGGCAAATGCCGGCGGGCAGCCGGCTGCGTCAACGCCGCTGCACCTGGTCAGGGAAACCGTGACTGCCTAGCCGGTTCAGTCGCCGAGCAGGGTCACCACCACGCGCCGCTTCTGCGGCGACGTGCGGTGTTCCCAGAGGAAGACGCCCTGCCAGGTGCCGAGCAGCAGGCGGCCGTCGCCGACGGGAATGGTCAACGCCGAGTCTGTCAGCACCGAGCGTGCATGTGCCGCCATGTCATCCGGCCCTTCCAGGTCGTGCCGGTAAGCCGGATCGCCGTCCGGCGCGAGACGGCCGAGGATGGTGTCGAGATCGCGCCGCACGTCCGGATCGGCATTTTCCGTGACCGTCAGGGAGCAACTGGTGTGCTGCACGAACACATGCGCAATGCCGGTCCGCACGCCGGAATCGGCAACCACGCGCGCGATGGACTCGGTGATATTGCGCGTGCCGCGCCCGGCGGTGGAAAACTCGAGGATGGATTGACGCGTCATCTGGCCTCCATATTGCGGTACTGCGGTACTGCGGCAACAAATTCGATTTACGCTGAGGGCTTGTGCCCCATCGCCTCGCCCATGCGGATCGAACGCTCCGCCAGCCATTCCGGATTGAATTCGATCACGCCGCGCGGAAAGAGCATCACCACGGTGGAGCCAAGCAGGAAGCGGCCCATCTCCTCACCTTTCTTCAGCACGATGTCCTTGTCAAGGTATTCCCACTCGCGCACCAGTCCGCCGCGCGGCGGATTCACCACGCCGTGCCACACCGTCGCCATGCTGCCGACAATGGTCGCGCCGACCAGCACCAGTATGAACGGACCGTGCGGGCCGTCGAACACGCACACCACGCGCTCGTTGCGTGCAAACAAGCCCGGCACGCCGCGCGCCGTTGCCGGGTTCACCGAAAACAGCGAGCCGGGCACATAGATCATGCGCTTGAGCTTGCCGTCGCAGGGCATGTGGATGCGGTGGTAGTCGCGCGGGCTGAGGTAGAGCGTCGCGAAGCTGCCGTGGTCGAACTGCGCCGCCAGCGTACCGTCGCCGCCGACCAGCGCGGTCGTCGTATAACGGTGGCCCTTGGCCTGGAAAATCTGGTCGTGCTCGATGGAACCGAACTGGCTGATCGCGCCGTCCACCGGGCAGATGAAATCGGCATCGGCGATCGGACGCGCGTCATGGCGCAGCGCGCGCGTAAAGAATTCATTGAAGCTCGGATAGCTCGCCAGGTCCGGGTTCAGCGCTTCTTCCATATTCACGCCATACTTCTTTGCGAACCAGCGGATCACATGGGGTGTAAGCGCGTTGCCCGAGGAAGCGATTCGTCCGGCAAGCGCCGTCAGGGCCTGTTTCGGCAACAGATATTGATGCAGTACGGAAAAGCGCATGGAAGAGAGCAACCTTGTGGGAAAGAATTGGCCCGATTATAGCTTCATGCGTGCAGAGGCGAGGCACAAAGCGCGCCAGGACGCCGGTTTCCAACAGGAGAGATCATGCGACACGTCGGCATCGGATTGGTTCTTTCCTTGCTGTGCACGGGCGCGTCCGCTCAGGATGCGGTCTGGGAAATGCTTCGCACGGGCGGTTACGTGCTGCTGATGCGGCATGCGCAGACGGTAGAGGGGACCGGCGACCCGCCAGGGTATTCGCTCGACGATTGCAAGACCCAGCGCAACCTGTCTGAAGCGGGAAGGGCGCAGGCCAGGCGCACGGGAGAGGCATTCCGCGCGCGCGGGATTGCGCTGGATGAAGTGCGCAGCAGCGCGTGGTGCCGTTGCCTCGACACCGCCCGGTTGGCTTTCGGCGCGGCAACCGTGTGGCCGCCGCTCAATTCCTTTTTCGACGCGCCGGAAAGAAGGCCGCAGCAGACCACGGACGTACAGGCACTTATCGGTAACGTCAAGCCGCCGAAGAACCTGATGCTGGTCACGCACCAGGTCAACATCACCGCGTTGACAGGGGAGGCGGTGGCGTCGGGTGAAATTTTCGTCGTCACGCCGCCGGCAGGTCCCGGGGAGCGTTTGCGCGTGGTCGGCAGACTGAAGGTGCCGTGAACCACTCGTTACGCTCGCTTCGGCACCGCGTAACGCAATTCGGCAAAGGAATCGCCAAAGGTCGTCGCCGATAACAGGCGCAGCGGCGGCTGATCGATCCGCCTTGGCAGCAGGGGCTGTCCATCTCCCAGCGTGACCGACGCGACCTGGATGATCAGTTCGTCGAGCAGGCCGGCATCGAAAAGCTTCCCCGCAAGTTCGCCGCCGCCGACGATCCATACGTTCCTTCCGCCTGCGGCGGCGAGCATGTCCGCATGGACCGGCCGCACGTCGCCGCTGACAAAGCGTACATCCGCGCCGGGCATGACGGAAAGCTGCCGCGATGTGAAGACCCATGCCGGCTGGGTGTACGGCCATGCTTGCGTATCGCCCAGGTGGCGCAGCAGCCATTCGTACGTCGCGGAGCCCATCGCGAGGGCGCCGACATCCCGGATGAATGCCGGGTAGCTCGTGTTGTCGGTGCTGCCGAACTGGAGCAGCCACGCCAGCGAGTGGTCGCGTGTGGCGATGAAGCCGTCGAGGCTGGATGCGGCGTAGTACTGTGTTTTCGCTTGCATGAGCGGGTAAATGTTCCTTGGAATCCTGTGGCGCGTATTCGATGCCGTGCCTTACTTGTGATCGCGTTGCAAGCTCACGTTCTTCTGCATGTCGCGAATCTCTGCCGGCCATGTGCTCTTGATGTACGCCAGCACTGCCGTGATGTCTTCGTCGGAAAGCACTTGCGCGTAGGCGGGCATGTCGCTTTGGTACCCGTCCGGCGCCGTCTTGCCGGCCACCAGGCCGTTCTTGACGATGTCGAAGAGCACGGCGTCGGGATGATGCCAGGTGTGACCGGTCTCGTCATGCGGTGGGGCCGGCAGGCGTCCGTCGGGGCGGCGCGTCCGCCATTCCGGTTGTCCTTCCAGTTTCGCGCCATGGCAGGCGGCGCATTGACTGGCGTAGACAGTCTTGCCCCGTGCCACCAGTGTCTGGTCGGCAGGGTCGATGAAGGCGCGTGCCTGCTTGTCGCCGCCGAAATTCATGAGTGCAGCGCCGCCGATTGCGGCGGCAGCCGCTGCGCCAACGAGGAAAAGTTTCTTGTTCATGCCCGATGGTAAAGGATCGCTCGATCCGTGAACGTACACGGTGTGCGTAAGAGTATAGCCGGGCATTGTTCATGCGCGTAAAGACAAAGCCGTCGGCACAGTCCGCGCTGCAAGGCGACCTTCGATGCACTGGCGGACGCCTTGCAGCGTCATGCGCGAGGCTGAGTTCGGATTGCTATCGCCGGCGCCACACGCGCCGGCGAAGGAGGGATGTGACCTGATTTAGCGCGGCGAATACGGGCGCACGCTGACCGGCGCTCCGTCCGTGTCGAACTTCCTTGCGATCTGTATTTCGCCCACCGCGATACTCGCCAGCGCGTCCGCGATATCCGCAACCGCGCCTTCAAGCTTTTCGGTCCGGCCGAGCGTCTTGTCGACCGTCGCAACTTCATCGGCCCCCGCATACAGTGCCACACGCACGACCGCGTCGTCATCCGCTTCCGTCGGCCCGACGACTGCGCGGATGCCCGCCGGCGCGGCGGCGTTCTCCTCCATCGCCTGCCGTACGTCGGAGAGCAGACGGAGCATGTCCAGCTCCCGCACCGCCGCTTCCTTCCCGCCATGAAACAGGTCCTGGTACAGGAAGTCGAACTGCGCGTCGCGCCCGTCCGTCACCAGGCAGCGCTGCAGCACCGGCACGATCTGTTGAGACCACGTGCGGAAGCGTTCGGCGCGCGCCTCGAAGTAGCGATCGGCCGCGGCCTCCTTTTGCGGTACCTGGTAGAAGGGATCGTCCATCGACTTCAGCGCGAAGCCGAGCAGGAAACGCAGTTCCATCGCGCTGTCATCCGGAGCGAAGTTCGACGGCGGCCAGCCACGCATGCTGCGGCCGATGGCGTCGGCCGAGGTGGCCTTCTTGCGGGTCATCGCGTCGCAGGCCTCGCTCACCATTTCATTGAGATGGCAATAGCCGATGCGTTCGATTTCGTCGAGATGGTAGGCATGGCTGACCAGCACCACGTTTGCCTTGCGGCTTTCCAACCCGTCTTCCTGGAAGCTGTCGCGCAGTTGCTCGAAGGCTTGCTCGTCCTGGAAACATTGTTCACTGCGCAGGCCGCCCGATGTGTGCACGAAGAACGGTACGACGAAGGCATTGATCTCCAGTTCCGTGCCGTCGCGGTGAAGCAGGATCGTGCCGGACATGTCTTCCACATGTTCGCGCAGCACGTTCCAGGCTTCAACGTCTTCGTCGAAGCTGCGCTCGAGCGCTTCATCGAGCGCCTGCTCGCGCTGCTGCTGCAGGCACTTGCGGATCGTCTTGCGCATCTCGGCCTGCGCTTTCTGCAGCGCATCCGGCAGCACGGCGTAGAGACCGGACTCGCGCAGGTCAAGCGCAAGTTCGACCAGGCGGTCGGCCAGCACTTCATCCCTGTCCTCGGTTGGCGCGGCGGGTTGTTTCGTCTTCTTCATGGTCTTGTCGGTGAAAGGGGGAAATGGCGGCAGGCTTGTGCCTGGCGGCTGTCTTGCTTCCGTGTCGAAATGATGAAGTGTAGCGAAGCAGGGGCGCGCAGGGCAACGGCAACCTGCGATAGCGTGAACAATGGCGTGCGGAACGAAGGGCAGTGATTGATATCGGCTATGGGGCCGAAACCGATGGACTGCAGCTCGGAGGGACCTTCGTGAACCGTGCCTGTATGCATGCGCCGCCTGCACGGTATGGTGCCTTGCATCGTTTCTGCACCGGCCCGCTTGACTTACCTCAAGCCGACTTATGCGCCTGATCTTCTATCCGGAACGATAACTACTAGTCTGAACCTCGCGCTTGCGGTTTGCGCGCTATTTTCTTGTTTCATGAAGTGGAGATTGATGATGGGTAAATTGATTCAAGCGACGGCATTCACAGCCATGACGGCTACTGCTTCCCTCGCATGGGGGCAGGCTACGCCCGACCTTTACGACTCGACAGGAAAGGCTGTCGGCCAGTACAAGGGCGACTCGGTAGTCATTTCGTACAACAACCAGCCTGTAAGAATTTATACGGAAGGGCATTGGGATTACTCCCAGGGCAGGCCTGTTTCCAGTGGACTGACGTGGAAGCATGTGCCTGTGTACTACGCAACGGCCGATTGCACCGGCACCGCCTACATCGGCACCTCGCCCAAGGCACCGGCAGCGCAAGGCGCTCCCGCACCGACGACAGGGCCGGACTACTCGCCGCCGGCATACGGATCGCAATACCTTGTCGCGCCGACAAAGCAAGGTGATGTGTGGACAGCAAATGTCAGCGCCCAGAATCCGACTTACACCCAGGTCGCCATTCAGTCGGAGCGCCTGTATGACGGCACCTGCGCACCGAAGTCGTATGCGAGCCTCTGGGTCACTCCTGTGGGGCAAGCCGTACCGCTCGCTACTTACGGCACGCCGCCGTTCTATGCACGATAGTTGCGTGCGCTGACTCCACGGAAGCGGCTACAGTCCGCGCGATATGCCAAGGACATTCTTCCTGATTGTTGTCCAGGCTTATGCCGGTGAGGCGTTCAATCCCGGGTACCGACCTGTTGCATCGATAACGATGTGCAACGGCGCATCCACGTCTCACCGCCTTTAACAGCAACCCGGCACGAAGCGGGTGACTCACCTTCAATTCGGCTTGAACTCATAGTGGATGAGGTAAGCCCGCCTGCCGTAGATCACGGCGGTCGTCCGCTCGACGCCTTCACCCGAACGCACGATGCTCACTTCGAGGCAATCCGGCATGCCGGGAGGCAGCGCCGTGCAGACCCGAGCAAAGTTCCGCTTCGGCACCGGCATCACCCACTCGCGAACTGGCGTGGTGTCTGGTTCCGTTGAGGCAATCGCCGGCGCTTTCGGAAAAATTCCTGACATTGGTGGCCTCGATAGGAGCATCCCGGGGGATACCGGGCATGCCTGTTTGGCATTGCGCATCCAGCTTCGTTCCTTGACGCACGTCGGTTGCGGCACTGCTGACATTTCCAGACGGTAAAATAGCAGGTCTACCATATGGCCTTCCCGCAAAGGGACGGCCGCCACGCAGGAATCCATGTTGGAAGAAGACCTCAAGCCGCGTCCCCCCCTTGTGCGAGGCGCCGCGCAAAATGCCGCACGCTTGGCCATGCAGCTTGCCGTCCGCGTGGCCGGCTATTTCAAATCCGTCATCAATCCCGCACTGGGCCGGCGCGCAAGGCTTGCCGCGCTGTTCAAGGCCGCTGTCGCCAGCGGTGTCATTGGCGTCGTGCTGCTTGTCGTCTATGCAATCGTTCTGATTCCCTTCACGCCGGGCATTGCGGACATCCGCAAGGCCAAGGCGGAAACGCCTAGCGTCCTTGTCTCCGCCGACGGCAAGGAACTGGCCGTCTTCAAGCGCATGAACCGCGAGTGGGTCGAGCTGGACCGGATCTCGCCGCATGTGGTCAATGCGCTGATTGCGACCGAGGACCACCGCTTCTACCAGCACTTCGGCGTCGACCTCAAGCGCACCGCGGCCGGCATCCTGCGTACCCTGCAGGGCGACCCGGAGGGCGGCTCCACGCTTACCCAGCAGCTGGCGCGCAATCTTTATCCGGAAGAGATCGGACGCCAGCGCACCATTACCCGCAAGATCAAGGAGCTGATCACCGCGCTCAAGATCGAGTATGCCTACTCGAAGAAGGAGATCCTGCTCACCTATCTCAACACGATGCCCTTCCTGTACAACGCCTTCGGCATCGAGATGGGCGCGCGCACCTACTTCGACAAGTCCGCCGCCGACCTCAACGTGCTCGAAAGCGCGACCCTGGTCGGCATGCTCAAGGGCACCAGCTACTACAACCCGGTCCTGCGTCCCGAACGTGCGCTCGATCGCCGCAACGTCGTGCTGTCGCAGATGGCCAAGCGCGGTGTGCTGGGCAAGGCCGAGTTCGAGCGCCTGAAGACGCGCCCGCTGCGCCTCGACTTCGAGCGTCAGCCGGAACCGGTTGGCATCGCGCCCCATCTCGCGGTGCAGGTCCGCAAATGGCTGATCGACTGGGCCGACCGCAACGACTACAACCTGTATTCCGATGGCCTGGTCGTGGTATCCACCATCGATTCGCGCATGCAGTCCTACGCCGAACAGGCCGTCGCGCGCCAGATGCGGGTGCTGCAAGGCGTCGCCGACGGCGAATGGGGAACAGGGGCAATGCGCCGGATGTCGGCGAATTCAACAATCCACCCCGCCATGCGTCCGTCCGGCTATCTCTGGAGAACGCGCAGCGACCTGCTCGATGCCTTCGTGCGCGAGTCGGCCGCGTATCGCAAGGCAGTCGAGGGCGGCACAGCCCCGGAAGCGGCGCTGAAACAGCTCAAGGAAAACGCGGCATTCGTCGTTCCGCTGCTGGCGGACAAGACACGGTTGGAAACCGGCTTCCTGGCCATCGATCCTGCGACCGGCCATGTGAAGGCATGGGTGGGCAGCCGCGACTTCACCCTCGACCAGTTCGACCATGTGGCGACGGCGCGCCGCCAGCCGGGCTCCACGTTCAAGCCCTTTGTCTACGGTGCAGCGCTGGAAAAAGGCATGTCGCCCGACAAGCGCTTCACCGATTCCGAAGTCGAGATCAAGATGCCCGACGGGACAGTCTGGAAGCCGACCGACATGTCTGGCCCCAGCGGTCGCGACATGACGCTGCGCGAAGGCCTGGCACTTTCCAAGAACACGATTACCGCGCAAGTGATGCAGGAAGTCGGCCCGCGGCGCGTGGCCGACTTCGCGCGCCGTCTCGGCGTAAACCAAAGCCCGCTCGAGCAGGTTCCCGCGCTCGCCCTCGGCACCAGCCCGGTCACGCTGCTGGAAATGGTGTCCGCATATGGCACCATTGCCAGCGGCGGTGAAGCACGCAAGCCCATCATGGTCAGCCGCATCCTCGACAAGGACGGCAAGGTGCTGGACCGCTTCAGCAGCGACGGCAGGCGCGTACTCGACGAAGACACCGCATACGCGCTCACCGGCATGCTGCGCGCGGTGATCGACCAGGGCACCGGCCGGGCGATCAAGTGGCAGGTCGGCAGCCGCGTCGATGTCGCCGGCAAGACCGGCACGACGCAGAACAATACCGACGGCTGGTTCATCCTCATGCATCCGCGCCTGGTCGCCGGTGCCTGGGTCGGCTTCAACGACGCGCGCATCACCATGCGCAGCAACCATTGGGGGCAGGGTGCGCATACCGCGCTGCCTATGGTGGGCGACTTCACGCGGCGCTCACTGCAGGCGCGGCTCGTCGAAGCCAATGCACGCTTCCCGAAGCCGCCCGAATCGTTCCTCGCATCGCTGATGGGGAAGGTGACCGGGTTCTTCGGCTGGAAGAAGGACGAGCCGCTGCCTGCGCCTCGCCGCCCTGTCGCGCCGCCTCGCACACCGGCGCCGGAACCTGTGCCGGACCTGCGCGAGGATGAAATGGAGCGCATCACGGAGCAGGCCGTCGAGGCGGTGCATTCGCCCGGCACAGTAACCGATTCCGCGCCTGCGGCAATCGGTCCCGAGTATGCCGGGGCTGCCGGGCGTTGATTGAAAACGGGAGATTGATCGCGAAATACGCGCCCGAGCAGAGCAAAGGCTCTCCGGCACGGTTTACACGCGATCGCTGTTTTCTTCCAGCAATGAAGGAGACCGGTATACCTTGGGATTGTGCGCATTCATCCCGATTTCCGGGCGCGCGTTGATCGTCCAGATGTCAGCGACCGGCTTGCGCCAGGTGTCTTGGGAAAGCGTCACGGCACGGACAATGAGGAGGTCCGGTCTCATGCCGCCGTATGCGACGGCGCATTCGAAGCGTATTTCGTGACTAATACACGTTACGTCCTCAGACACTGGCAAGATTCATATTTAAACGAAACTTAAACCTGTCACCGCGGTAGTAAATTTCGGGGACATCAACCAACAAGCCGTCCGCCGCGTATAGCGCGCCGGTGAAGAGAAGCACAGGGGCCAGCGGGTCAACTCCCAAAAGTCGGGTGATTTCAATTGGCGCGGTGACGGCCTCAACATTCATCTCCACGTTATCCAGTGCGATCTCCAGGCATTCCCGGACGATTCGAAACATCGGGAAGCGTTTCAATTGAGCGGTCGTCATTTTTCTTCCCAGTTCAGGAAGTACATAGTGCGTCGAATAGCTCCACGGCTGAGCATCGAGTTTGACAAGGCGCCTGATCATCATGATCTTCCCGATGCCGCCAAACTGTTGCTGCAGGTGGGGAGGCGTAGCAACGACCTGCTTTTCCAGGATTTCCGTGTCGTTACTGAATTCCTCCGAGAGCATTAAATCCATCGCAGTCGGCGTCCTGTGACGTACCTGTTTTGCGGACGATTCCGTGACAAACGTTCCTTTTCCGCGATGGCGTTCAATCAAGCCTTCGTCTTCCAGCGTCTTCAACGCCCTCTGGACCGTAATCACGCTCACCTGGTACTCGGACGCGAGCTGCAACTCTGCAGGAAACCGATAACCCGTGGGATAAGTGCCGCGAACAATTCCGGCGCGGAGGACTTGTGCCAGCTGGTATGTGATCGGAAGTTTGTCTGAAAACATCAGGGCTCCACGGTAATTAACACGACGTCTGCTCGTATACAGCAACGGCTGGAAAATACTTAACGAGGTCTGGGTAAGGAAAACTGCTGGAGTTCTGAATCATAACCTCCGTCAAATAAATCGAAGGAAATAACTGTTCACAACCTGACCGACTTAGAGCGGTGTGGGGGGGGGGGGGGGGGGGGGGGGGCCAGGGAGGCCCCCAACCCCCCCCCACGCCGCGGGGCGGCCGGGGGGGGGGGGAGAAAACAGAG